>NZ_JAQQXT010000003.1:0-487608 GCF_028595345.1 Roseateles albus
TCCGTTGGTTGATGCGGGCGCTGTGGCGCCAATTGCAGGCTGGCGGCCTAAGGCACATTTCTTTGGTCTTGTTCGCCCTATGGGCGGGCTTGATGGTGGGTGCAATGGCGCTGCTGGGCGGCCCGATGGCACACCAGAAGGCTTGGCGACATCAATTCGCACCATAACGGCAAGCCTCACCAGGAACTGCTTCAGTTGCTTGCTTCGGCAAAACGAATTTTGCAGGTCCGACTGCTTACTTGAGCTTGCCCAGCGCCACCCGGTATTCCTCCAGCTTGGCCTCGTAGGCGTCCGCCTCGCCGTAGTCCAGGAAACGGTTGTAGCGCGAGTGCGTGCCGAGGATCTTGTGGGCGTGTTTGATCGGGCAGAAATACTGTTCCGTGCGCGCCAGGATCTCGGCCATATAGCCCATCAAGCCATTGCCATATTCGCAATAGGTGCAGTGGAACTTCTCGATGAAGTTCAGGTAGCCCAGCTGATGGCGGTCAAACACCAGGTAGTCGCTGCGGCGCACCTTGCAGATGCCGTAGATGGGAAAGCAGGCCCATTGGTAGAAGCTGACGCAGGCATCGAGCAGCAGCAGCGGGATCACCATGCCGTAGATCAGCGGCCCGGTGATCAGGTTTTGTGGCCTGTTCGTCACCAGCCAGCGCAAGAAATTGGTCTTGAGCTTGCGATGCGCTTGCCGGACCGAACGCTCAAACTCGACACGCTTGCCTTTGATCTGGAAGAACATGCGGCTCTCCTGATCATGGACGGCGCTGTGCAGCTCCGCTTCGAGGGCGGCCATCTGGGCCAGGATTTGCTTGATTCGATCATTCATCGCTCAGCATAAACCTGTGCAGCCCCGCTTCGCTGCGATATCTGCTGGTCATGCGCGCAAGGGTCTGTCTTGTAGCGGTGGTTCCGTGTGCGGTGTCGAACAGACGCCGCCGCCGCAAGCCCTTAAAACCGTCTCATCGAACCGCCACCGGCTGTTAACGGTGGTGGCAGCAGCAGAGGTCTCGAATCATGCCAAGCACCAACAGCAAGTTAGCTCGCCTCGCTTTCGCGTCGCTTGCCTGAGCAATGTCGAGGCGACTTATCTCGATCGGCCTGCTGGGCGCACTCGTGGCTTGCGCGGCCTTGCCTCCCATTGATGAAGGCGCAGCGGCCAAGCTTGCGACCCCGCTAGCCTGGTCAGGGGCCTATGCGCCTGGCCCGGGCGATTCAAGGGTCAGCACGGCTTCGCTGGTGGCTTGGTGGCAGCGTTTTGACGATGCGCAGCTGGAACTGCTGGTCGGTCAGGCGATGCTGGCCAATACCAGCGTGCAAGTGGCCCGCGCTTCGCTGCGTCAGGCGCAGGCCTTGCGAGATGTGGCCGCCGCAGCCCTGTGGCCCCAACTTGACGGCTCCGCTTCGGCGCAGCGCGGCACGCTGGGCGGCCATAGCAGCGGCAATAGGTTTCAACTCGGCGGCGATGCCAGCTGGCAGATCGATCTGTTCGGCGCCCGCCGCGCCGGCGTGGACGCAAGCGAAGCGCTTGTTGGAGCGAGTCAGTCCAGCCTGGGCGATATGCAGGTGCAGATCGCTGCGGAAGTCGCGCTGAACTACATCTTGCTGCGCACGACCCAGGTGCGCAGCGTGATCGCTGGCGAGAATCTCGCCAGCCAAGAGGAGACGCTGCGGATCACGCTGTGGCGCCAGCAAGCGGGCTTGGTCACCGCGCTGGAGGCCGAGCAGGCGCGCGCCGCCGTCGAGCAGAACCGGGCGCTGCTGCCCCTGCTCCAGACCAGTGCTGTGCAAACCCAGCATGCTTTGGCGGTCTTGACGGGCCAAGCACCCGCTGCGCTGCCAGCGCTCGTGGACGCCCGGCTGGCGCCCACCGTGCCGCAGGCGCGCGAGGGTCTGAGCTTGAACGTCCCGGCCGAGACCTTGCGTCAACGCGCCGATGTGCGTGCCGCCGAATTTCAGGTGGCGGCCGCGCTGGCGCGCGAGGGCCAGGCGCAGGCGCTGCGTTTGCCCAGCTTTGCCATCGGTGGTTCGCTGGGCTTGAGTGCGGTCTCGGTCGGCGCGCTCGGCAACAGCAGCGCGGTGCTCGGCAGTCTCTTGGCCAGCGTGAGCTTGCCGATCTTTGATGGCGGTGCTTTGAATGCCCAGGTGCGGGTACAGCAGGCGGCCCTGACTCAGGCGCAACATCAATATCGCGCCGCTGTGCTCAGCGCGTTGCAGCAGGTGGAAGATGCCCTGGAGGCCTTGCGTGGCGACCGGCAGCGGCTGGACAGCCTGCGCTTGGCCGCCGACGCGGCCAACAATGCCGCTTTGCTGGCCCGCCAGCGCTACGGAAGCGGCCTGATCGATTTTCAAACCGTGCTGGAAACCCAGCGCACGCTATTTGCAACTCAGGACGGCGTGGCTCGTGCCAGCGCCGATGTCGGCAGTGATCAGGTGCGCTTGTTCACGGCCTTAGGGGGCGGTTGGTCGCCCACAGCGGGAACCCAGAACAGATGAACGCAGCCAGCCCAGCGGTGGATCCGCCGACCGCAGCGACGATCCCGCCCGTGTCGACCGCCGTGCCCGGCGCCGACATGAACACGCTGCTGGGTGAGCCGGCTGCGCTGCCCTGGTACCGCCGCCGCTGGCTGTGGATCGCCGTTGGGGCCGCGCTGCTGGCGGCGGCAGGCCTGGGCTGGTGGCTGATGGGGCGCGCTGCCAAGGCCGCGCCCAGCTACAGCACCGCGCCGGTCACGCGCGGAGACCTCACGCTCAGCGTGACCGCCAATGGCACGGTGCAACCGACGCGCTCCATCAATATCGGCAGCGAGCTGTCCGGTACGGTGTTGAAGGTCAATGTCGATGTCAATGACCGTATCAAAAAAGGCCAGGTGCTGGTGGTGCTGGACACCGCCAAGCTGCGCGGCCAGATCCAGCGCTCACAAGCGACCCTGGCGGCCGCGCACTCCCGCCTCGAACAGACCGGTGCAACCGTCGCCGAAGCCCGCGCCGCGCTGGGGCGCCTGGAAGAAGTCGCGCGGCTGTCCGGTGGCAAGGTGCCGTCCAAGGCCGAACTCGACAGCGGCAACGCCACGCTGGCCCGCGCCATCGCTGACCAGGGCAGCGCAAAGGCCGGCATCAGCGATGCCTTGGCCGCCTTGTCCACCGACCAGATCAATCTCTCCAAAGCCTCGATTGCCGCGCCGGCCGACGGTGTGGTGCTGACCCGCGCGGTCGAGCCGGGCAATGCAGTGGCGGCCTCGCTGCAGGCCGTGACCCTGTTCGTCGTGGCCGAAGACTTGGCCCGCCTGCGCCTATGGGTCTATGTGGACGAGGCCGATGTGGGCGCGGTCAAGGTCGGCCAGACAGCGGTGTTCACGGTCAGCGCCTACCCGAGCCGGCCGTTTCCGGCGCGCATCACGCGGGTGGGCTTTGGCTCGACCATCACCGACAACGTCGTCACCTACCTGACCTACCTCGATGTGGACAACGCCGACCTGAGCCTGCGCCCGGGCATGACGGCCACGGCCACCATCGTCGCCACCCAGCGAAAAGATGTGCTGCTGGTGCCCAATGCGGCTTTGCGTTATGCGCCCAGCACGGCAGCCGCCGCCGCGAAGAAGGGCATTGCGTCCGGCATAGCTTTCGGCCCGCCCAAGACCGAGAGCCGGCGCCGGGGCGCAGCTGATGGCGCCAGCACGGCAGCAGCGCGCCAGGTCTGGGTCTTGCCGCTTGATGCCGAAGGCGTGGCCATCAGCGGCGGCGCGCCCAAGGCCGTGGCCGTGGTGCCCGGCATCAGCGACGGCCATATGACCGAGATTGTTGGCGGCGAGCTGAAAGTCGGCATGCGGGTCATCACCGCGCAGCAGACGGCGAGCGCCAAATGAACGAGCACCTGAGCGAGCAATTGATCCAATTGCGCGGCGTCAGCAAACGCTATGGCAGCGGCGCGGCCGAGCTGTTGGCGCTGAAGGGCATAGACCTGGACATTGCCGCCGGCGAGTTTGTCGCCATCATGGGGCCGAGTGGCTCGGGCAAGTCCACCGCCATGAACATCCTGGGCTGCCTGGATACGCCCAGCAGCGGCCAGTATTTGTTCAAGGGCGCGCATGTCGAAGCGCTGTCGCGCGATCAACGCGCGCGGCTGCGCCGGCGCTATCTGGGCTTTGTGTTTCAGGGCTTCAATCTGCTGGCGCGCACCTCGGCACAAGAGAATGTGGAGCTGCCGCTGCTGTACCGCGGTGACAGCGCGGCCGCGCGCCGCAGCGCGGCCGCCAAGGCCTTGGCCGATGTGGGTCTGGCGGGCTGGGAGCAGCACACGCCGGGCGAATTGTCGGGCGGCCAGCAGCAGCGCGTGGCGATTGCGCGTGCCATCGTCACCCAACCTGCCGTGGTGTTGGCCGACGAGCCCACCGGCAATCTGGACACGCAGCGCAGCCACGAAATCATGGGCTTGCTTATGGCGCTGAACCGCGATCACGGCATCACCGTGCTGATGGTGACGCATGAGCCCGATATGGCGGCCTACGCGCGGCGCATGGTGACGTTTGTCGATGGCCGCATCGCCAAAGATGTGCTCAATCCGAACCCGACGACTGCCGCGCCGGCTCTGAGCGCCGTGGAGACCGTCTGATGCTGTTCAGCGTCTTCATGCTCGCCCTGCGCTCGGTGCGGCGCAATGTGCTGCGCTCGTTTCTGACCGTGCTGGGCATCGTCATCGGCGTCAGCGCCGTCATCACCATGGTGACCCTGGGCAATGGCGCCACCCAGGCGATCGAGCAGAAGATCACCAGCCTGGGCACCAATTTGCTGATGGTCAGCCCGGGTCAGCGCATAGGCGGCGGTGGCGGCGGTGGCGGCGTGCCGCAGTTTGTCGAAGCCGATGGCGAGGCGATCTCAGCACAGATCGGCGGCGTGGCGGCCGTCGCGCCGCAGGGCCGCTCCAGCGCCACCGTGGTGGCGAATGGGCGCAACTGGGCCACCACGGTGGTCGGCAGCAGCAACGCCTGGTTCGAGACCGGCAATTGGGAGCTTGCCAGTGGGCGGCTGTTTGCGGCCGATGAGCAGTTGTCGGGTGCGGCCGTGTGCATCATCGGCGAGACGGTGCGGCGCGAACTCTGGGGCGCCACGGTCGGCCAAACAGGGCTGGGTCAGCAGTTGCGGGTGAAGAATTTTTCCTGCGAGGTCGTCGGCATCCTGGTCCCCAAGGGCCAAGGCGGCATGGGTGACCAGGACGACACCGTGCTCTTGCCGCTGCACACGCTGCAGCGGCGTGTGACCGGCAGCCGCAAGGTCGGCGTCTTGCTGGTGTCCATGCAAGACGGCAGCGACAGCGCGCCGCTCAAAGCCAGCTTGCGCCAACTGCTGCGTGAGCGGCGCCACCTGGCGGACAGCGACGACGACAACTTCAATATCTTCGACACCCAGCAACTCGCCGAGACCCTGTCCAGCACCATGGGCGTGCTGACCAGCTTGCTCGGCGCGGTGGCGGCGGTCAGCTTGCTGGTGGGCGGCATTGGCATCATGAACATCATGCTGGTCAGCGTCACCGAACGCACGCGCGAGATCGGCCTGCGCCTGGCCGTGGGCGCGCTGGAAAGCGAAGTGCTGCTGCAGTTCCTGATCGAGGCGGTGGTGCTGTCGGCGCTGGGCGGGCTGATCGGCGTCATCATTGCCACGGCGGCGTCCTATGTGCTGTCGGGCGTGATGGGCGTGCCCTATACCTTCGATCCCGCTATCAATCTGCTCTCGCTGCTGTTCTCGGCCGCCATCGGCATGGTGTTTGGTTACTTTCCGGCGCGCCGTGCGGCGCGCATGGATCCTATCGAAGCGTTGCGGCACGAATAGTCCCGGCAATGTCCGAA
This sequence comes from Roseateles albus, assembly GCF_028595345.1. Lineage (NCBI taxonomy): Bacteria > Pseudomonadati > Pseudomonadota > Betaproteobacteria > Burkholderiales > Sphaerotilaceae > Roseateles > Roseateles albus. Next base: position 5,838 of record NZ_JAQQXT010000003.1, read on the forward strand.
CTACTTATATTTACGGAGACCGAGCGATGCGCCGTCATACTGAAAATCACCGCAGCGAGCGCATTGGCTGGCTGCGCGCCGCCGTGCTGGGCGCCAATGACGGCATCGTCTCGACCGCCAGTCTGGTGCTCGGTGTGGCCGCGGCCGGTGCCGAGCCTCGCTTGATTTTGCTGACCAGTGTGTCGGGGCTGATTGCCGGCGCGATGTCGATGGCGGCGGGCGAATTCATCTCCGTTCATTCGCAGCAAGACACCGAGCATGCCGACCTGGCGCGTGAGCGCGCCGAGCTGCAGCAAGACCCCGCCGCTGAGCTGCGCGAATTGACGGGCATTTATGTGGGCCGTGGTCTGGACAAGGACTTGGCCGAACAGGTTGCCAAGCAGTTGACGGCCCGAGACGCGCTGGGCGCGCATGCTCGCGATGAGTTGGGGCTGTCCGACACGACTGCCGCGCGTCCGACCCAAGCCGCGCTGGCCTCGGCCGCCAGCTTCGCGGTCGGTGCGGCTCTGCCGATCGCCGTCGTCGCCACGGCCTTGTCGGCGTCGTTGATTGTCTGGGTGTCGGCCTCTTCGCTGGTTTTTCTGGCGGGCTTGGGCGCTGTCTCGGCCCAGGCCGGCGGGGCGCCGATTTGGAGCGGCACTTGGCGTGTCGCGTTCTGGGGGGCTGTGGCCATGGCCGTCACCGCAGGAGCAGGGGCCTTGTTTGGTGTGGTGGCTGGTGCTTGAACCCTGAAAGCCGGCATCAAATGAGCCTGCAATAAGGCAATCAGGCGGGCTCGCGTTGCTGGCTCTGCTACTGCTGCCGGCCCATCCTGAAGGCCCAGGATGCTTGCGGCCCGCAGCTGCGGGCCGGCAAAGCCAAACTCAGGACTGGCCCGAAGCCTGCTGCTGTTCACGCCGGTTGCGGCGCAGCAAGAATGCCGCCAAACCCAGGCCTGCCACCCACAGCGGGGAAGCGGCACCGCCGCCGCCACCGCCACCATCGCTAGGAGCTGGCGTTGGGGTAGGCGTTGGAGTAGGAGTTGGAGTTGGAGTTGGAGTTGGCGTCGGAGTCGGAGTGGGCGTGGGCTCTGGTGTTGGCACTGGCGGTGTGAAGGCGGTGCTGCCCTGCAGCGTGCCGCAGCTCTTCAGTGCGGCGCTGTTCAGGATCAGCGCATCGCGCTTGGGTGCGGCGTAGCTGCTCGGTGCGTGGGCAAATTTCAGTGCTTCTTCGGCGTCCAGCAAGCCCGCCCCGCAGGTATCGGATGTGCAGGTGCAGCGGCTCTTATTGCTGACCGTGCAATAGCCCAATGCAGGGGCCAGCACATGCGGCCTGGCACTTGCTTTCAGGCCGGCTTCGATTTGGGCCAGTGTCAGGGTTGGATTCAAGCCCCACATCAGCGCAGCTGTGCCGGCGACTTGCGGTGCGGCGAAGCTGCTGCCGCTGACGGCCGCGTGATAGGACGGCGGTGTGCTGGTGAGATTGGGCTTGTAGGTCGAGACGATGCCGCTGTCGGCCAGCAAGCTGTCGCAAGTGGCGCCGCTGTCGCGGTCACCACCCGGTGCGGCCAAGGCAATCTGTTTACCGAAGTTGGAATAGATCGTCTTGAAGCCTTGCTTGTTGACGGCAGCCACGCCCATCACGCCGGCGCAATTGGCCGGCCGGCCTACAGCGCCGCGCAGATTGCCGGCCGCCGCGACGATCAGCACGTTCTTGGCGCGCAGAGCGGCAATCGTATCGGTGTAGAGCTTGGCGGCGGCCGCCACATCTTTGTCGGCATCATTGATATCGCACGAGGTCAGACCTGCGTAGCCAATCACCAGCACCTTGGCTGGGTGCGGGTTGGTGGGCACGCCGCTAACGGGCAATCCCACCGACCAGCGCATGCCGTCGACCATATCGGCTACGGCCGCGCCGCACTTGCCCGACACCCGCACCGGCATCACCTGCGCGTTCCAGTTGATGCCGGCCGAGCCGGCCTTGTTATTCGTCCATGCGCCAATCTGGCCGGCCACCAGGGTGCCGTGCCAACTGCTCTTTTCGCTCACCAGGCAGCCGTCCCAAAGCGCCTTGTTGGCGTCGAACTCGGCCTGCGTCAAGGCGTCGCCGGGGTCGATGGTGTTGGCGCTGCGACCGGTGCCGCCGTTGTTGGCGTATTCGGGTTTGCTGACGAAGTTGTAGCCGTTCACCAGCTTGCCAGGGGGCAGCTCGGGGTGGTCGACCAAGCCGGAGTCCAAGACGGCCACGACGGGCGAGCCCGCGCCGGTGCTGATGTCCCAGGCCTTGGTGAAGTTGGCCGCAGCCGGGTTGCTGCTGGCGTTGTAATCATCCAGCCACCACTGCGCATCCTTGGCGTCTGAGGCGCGGAACAAGGTGTCATCCGGCACCATGGCGCGCTGCTCGCGGGCATTGACTGTGACGAAGGCAACACGCTTGTCGGCCCGCAAGCGCTCAAGCAATGCCCGGGCTTGCGTTTGAGTCAGCGCCTGCTGGGCTTGCAGCAAATGCCAGCCCGAGCCCATGCCGCGCTGGTAGTTGAGCCCCAGCTGCAGCTCGGCCAACAAGGCCTTGACCTGCTCGGCCGAGCTGGCCGAACTGCTCAGCTGCAGCAGCAGCCCGGGGGCTTGCGACTGCTTCGCCTGGACCGAGGTGAGGGCTTGGGAGGCGGGCGCGGAGGCTTGCGCACCGAGGCTCGGCAGGCCAACTGTGGCAATTGCGGTAACTGCGAGCAGCTGAAAAAGACGCGCGCGGCCGGCGGCGGCACGCAAGGTGGGGAGGGAATTGGTACGCATGGCGAGCAAGTTAGCGGCGCGCCGTGAAAGGCCTGTGACAGATGAGGCATTCGGCTCATGTTTGGCTCATGTACGGCGGGTTCGGGGCACTTGGCGGGCAAAAAACAAACAAGCGAGAGGGCGCTGATCGGCTTGCGCCTGTCACATCACTGTCATTCACGGCGCAGTCACAGCAGATGAATACAGTCGCGCCACTCGTAGCTCCTTCGGCTCATTGTTCACGGTGTTTTTCAGCGTTTTGTTCGTCATGCCCCAGTTCCTCGTCAGCTATCTCGACTCCGCCCGCCGACCTGCCCAAGCGCAGGTTTCGGCCGTGGACGCGCAAGCCGTGGCGGCGTCGCTGGGGGTGGCGCCCGCAGCCCTGATCTCGGTTCACCCTTTAGGTGGCGGTGAGAACCAATTGAGCTCAGCGCGCAATGTGCAGCGCTTTCCTTTGCGCCAATTCGCGCAGCAGTTGTCGGTGCTGTTGAAGGCCGGCATCCCGCTCTTGGAAGCCTTGATCACCTTGAAACAAAAGGAAGAGCAGGGCGGCGGCAGCAGTACCGCTGCACTCGACGGCGTGATCGCCCGTATCCAGCTCGGCGAGGCCTTTTCGACTGCCTTGCGCAGCCAGCCGCAGGCCTTTGATGCGCTCTTTATTGCGGTGGTCGAATCGAGCGAGCGCAGTGGCCAAATGGCGCATGCGCTGGCCGAGCAGGCCGACTATCTGGCCTGGGCCGAACAGTTGCGCAGCAAGCTGGTGGCGGCGGCCATTTATCCGGCCACGCTGATCGCAGCGGGCACGGCGGTGGTGATGTTTTTGCTGGTCTTTGTGGTGCCGCGCTTTGCCGGCTTGCTTGAAGGCGTCGGCGGAGATCTGCCCTGGGCCTCGCGCATGCTGATTGGCGTCGGGCAGTTCTGCGGCGAGAACCCTTGGGTGGTGCTGGGCCTGGGTTGCGCGCTGCTGGCCGGGCCGGTCTGGGCTTGGCAGCGTGGCCTGCGCCAAGCGTTGCTGTCACGTTTATGGAAGTTGCCCTTGCTGGGGCCAAAGTTGCATCTGCTGGCCTTGGCGCAGTTCTATCGCAGCCTGGCGATGTTGCTGCTGGCCGGTGTGCCGGTGGTGCCGGCACTGCAGACGGCGCGCGGCGTGATTGCTGGCCATCTGCAAGCCCAGCTAGACCGCTGCATCGCTTCTGTCTGCACGGGCGAGCGGCTCTCGCAAACGCTGGAGCGCGAGGGTCTGAGCACGCCGGTGTCGCTGCGTATGTTGCGGGTCGGTGAGCGCAGCGGCGAGATGGGCTCGATGCTGGCGCAGGCGGCGGCGTTCTACGACGAGGAGTTGACACGTTTGAGTGACTTGGTCACGCGCTTGATCAACCCGGTCTTGATGCTCTTGATGGGTCTGGTCATAGGCACGGTGGTGGTGCTGATGTATCTGCCCATCTTTCAATTGGTGGAGCAGGTCAATTGAGTGCCGCCTTAGCTTTGAGCGCAGCGCTGGGCCGCTTGCCCAGCGACGAAGCGCCCTGGGGCTTCAGCTTTGAGCAATGGACTCAGGCCGAGGCGCAGCGCTGGCGGGCAGTGCTGGCGGTGTCGGCGGCAGGCCGGCTGGCGCTGCTGGCCGACCGTGAACATGACGCGATGCTGCTGCAGCGCATCGAAGCCAGGTTGCAGCGCGCGCTGCGCTGGGTCAGCGGCACAGCCGAGGATGTGGACGCGGCGCTCGGCGCTGGTGAGCAGGACTTCCGCGCACTGCAAGATCTCGGTGAGGGCTTTGCGGACGGAGCGGTGGGTGAACAAGCGCAGGAGCTTTCGGCGCTGAATCTGAGCGAGCAGGCCAGTCCGGTCGTGCGCCTGCTCGATGCGACGCTGTATGACGCGTTGCAGGACGGCGCCAGCGACATTCATTTCGAGACTCATCTGCGCGGCCTGAAGGTGCGCTTCCGAGTCGACGGTGTGATGCTGGAGATCAAGAACCTCGACGGCACGCTGGCGGCCGAGCAGTTGGTGTCGCGCCTGAAGGTGATGGCCGAGCTGGACATTGGCGAGCGTCGCCTGCCGCAAGACGGCCGCTTCAAGCTGCGCATGCAAGGGCGCGAGATTGACTTCCGCCTGTCCATCATGCCCAGTGTGTTCGGCGAAGACGCCGTTGTGCGTGTGCTCGACCGGGCGCAGATCCAGGCACAGGGTTCGCTAACGCTGGATTCGCTTGGCTTTGAGCCCGAAGCGCGGCTGGCCATCCGGGCGCTGGCGCGCCAACCGCACGGCATGCTTTTGGTGACGGGGCCAACTGGCAGCGGCAAGACGACCACGCTTTATGCGGCGATCTCCGAGGTCAACACCGGCCAAGACAAGATCATCACCATCGAAGACCCTGTTGAGTACCAGCTGCCCGGCGTCGTGCAGATTCCGGTGAATGAAAAAAAGGGCCTGACCTTCGCGCGTGGACTGCGCTCGGTCTTGCGGCACGACCCCGACCGCGTGATGGTGGGCGAGATCCGTGACGCCGAAACCGCACAGATCGCGGTGCAGGCGGCGCTGACCGGGCATTTGGTTTTCTCCACCGTGCACGCCAACAACGCCTTCGATGTGGTCGGCCGCTTCATGCATATGGGGCTGGACCTTTACAACGTGGTGGCGGCCTTGAACGGCGTGCTGGCCCAGCGCCTGATGCGCATCAACTGCCTGCATTGCCGGCGACCGGTCAGCCCCAGCGCGGCAGAGCTGGAGGCGCAGGATTTGCAAGCACTGGCTGGCGACAGCTTTATGCAGGGCAGCGGCTGCACGCATTGCCGGGGCACCGGCTACAAGGGCCGCCGCGCGGTCTCGGAGCTGCTGTGTTTGGACGATGAATTGCGCGACTTGATTGCGGCCCGCGCGCCCATGAGTCGTATCAAAGAGGCTGCGCGCGAGCGCGGCATGCGCACGCTGCGCGAGGCTGCCGTGGCGCTGGTGCGGCGCGGCGAATCAACTTTGGAGGAACTCGATCGTGTCACGCTTGCAGACTGATTCCGTCTTTTCCCGTTTTATTCAAAAGCTCAAAGCCTGGCAAGTTGCGCGCAGCTTGCCGGTCGCTTCGCTGTACTGGGGCGAGTCGGGTTTGTGGAGCTATGAAAACGCGCGCGCGGGTCAACGCTGGCCCGACTTCGAGCAATGGTGTGCGGCGCATCCGCGCCAGCAAGTGCGCATCTGGGTCGGCGGGGCCTGGGTGCATAACGTCAGTGTGCCGGCCGATATGCCGCTGGCCGATACACAGGCCGTCAGGGCCTATGCCCGACTGCAATTCGTCCATTACTTTGGCGCGGCCGCGCAGGCCTGGCCCTTGGCGGTTTGGTCGCAGGGCACGCAGCGCAATGCGGTGGCGTTGCAGGAGCAGGCGGGCTTGAGTCTGAATGCTTTGACTTCGGCGGCCTTGACGCATGGCGTGCGCATCTTGTCGGTACGCCCGGCCTGGAGCCATGCCTTGGCACAAGCCGCGGCCACCGACAGCGTCTGGGCACAGGCTGAGAGCTCAGGCCTGGGGCTGCTGGAAGGGCGGATGCTGAGCTGGCTGAGCCTGGCGCGCGGCAAGGTGGTGGATGTACAGCAACGCTATCTGGACCAGGGCGATGCGCCCGAGTTGCAGTCCTTGCTGCAGCGTTTGCAGCCTGCAAGCGGCAACAGCCATGCGCCCAAGCTGATGGGCTGGGGCGGCGATACGACCGCGCTGACGCTGGACGCCTCGATTGCCGAAGGTCCACAAAGCGCGCATTGGTTGGCGGCGGGGACCGTGAACTGATGTTTGGAATGGCGATCAGAACCCCAAGTGCAACAACTTGGCCGCAACCCGACTTCATGCCCGCGCCGCAGCGCCCGGGCGTTTTGATGTGGGGCTGGCTGTTGATTTCCGCCGCAGTCCTGCTGGCTCTGGCTTGGCGCTGGCAGGACTTGCAGGGTCAGCGCGGGGTCTTGGCCGAACAGGCCGCCCTCCTGAATAAATTGGCCGCTGTTGAGAGCCGTATGGCGAGCGGCGTGGCGCCCGCAAACGCGGCCGAGCTGCAGCGCCGTGCCTGGGGCTTGTACGCGCAGCTTCAGCCCAAAGCGGGCGAGGATTGGGCCAGCCGTTGGCTGGCGCTTGAACAGGCCTTGCCGGCGGGTTTGCAGCTGCAGGCCTTGGAGATGGTGGGCGCAGAGATGCGTCTGGAAGGGTTGGCGCCCAGTGCCGACCTGGTGATGCAGCTGGTGGACAGCTTGGCCCTGCAGGTGGCGAATCAGCAAGCCGCTGCAGCAGAAGCTCGGCAGGAAGTGGTGCTGACTCGCTTGCAGCGGCCCGAAGGTGTGGCCGAGGCGGAGGCCGGCAATGCCCTGCGCTTTGAAGTGGTGCGCCGACGTGCAAGCGCGCTGGGGCAGCGTTCATGATCAGCCCGAGCTTGCTGCTCCAGGCCCAAACCGAACGTCTGCCCGAGCCACTTCGGCAGGGGCTGGCGCGTATGGGTTGGCCGGGTGCTTTGGCAGCCTTGCTGAGCCTGCTAGTGTTGTTGCTATTGCTGTGGCTTTTGCCTGCCCAAGAGAGGGCCTTGGTGTCGCAGCGCGAGCACATACTGGCCCAACGCCAAAGCCTCAAGCAAGAGCAGCTGCGGCGCAAACAGCAGTCGCCGCTGCGATTTGTGCATAGCTTTCCTGCTGACAGCGAGCGCCAGGCCCGTACTGCCGCGCTGCTGGCGCTGGCCACCGAGCTGGGACTGCCCTGGCCGCGCAGCGAGTTTCGCTATGCCGCCGAACCGGCCTCGGGCCTGGGCTTGGCTCAGTACCGCATCTCGATGAATGTGAATGGCAACTACGAACAAATCAGGCGTTATGTCAGCGAAGCCCTGCGCTTGGACCCGGCGCTGAGCTTGGAACTGCTGAAGCTGCGCCGCCTGCAGCCCGGCGCGCCCGAATTGGCGGCCGAGCTGAGCTGGGTTTTGCATATGCAGATGCCTGGGCAAGTCGCAGAGGCTGCAGAGTCTGCAGCGGCGGCCCCGGCCGCCTCGGCCCCACTGGAGCGCAAGCCATGAGGGCACAGCTGCGCAGCCGCTTGTTGATGGGGGCATTGTCCCTGAGCTTGGCGGCGACTGCCTGGGTGGCGAGTCGCGAAGAAGAAGAGGGCGCTGCATCCAACACTGCCGCGCAGGGTCTGCCTCGAGTGGGTCTGGCGAAACCGGCGCCGCCAAAGTCGCAAGCATGGCCGGCGGGCTGGCCTGCGGCGCTCGCTGCGCCTACGAGCAAGGACGGCCCGGCTTGGCCGGAAGCTGCTGCAATAGCGCGCCAAAGTTGGGGCCTCGCCGCTGTTGCTGAAGCAGACATTGCGTCCGCGCCGGCGCCGAGCAAGGCCAAGGCCGGCCCCGGAGACAGCGCCGCCGAGGCTGCGCCTCCTGCGGCCCCGCTCATGGACTATCAACTGCTCGGCCGCATGGACGAAGCCGGCCGCCCCCGCATCGTGCTGAGCAATGCGCAGCGCACGCTGGTGCTGGGCGTGGGTGAGTTGATTGACCAGCAATGGCGTATTGATGCGATCGGACCGACCGGCGCCCAGCTCACCTGGCTGGCCGGTGGACAAAAACAAAACCTGGCCTTTTCGAGCCCTTAAAAATGACGTTTCCTGTCCCTTCAGTTCGCCACCTCGCTGGCCTGAGCCTTGTGTTGATCTTGGCGGCATGTGCAGCGCCGGCGCTGCGCGAATCGGATGCGCTGCTGCAGCGCGGCGAACACGAAGCCGCCTGGCGCATGTTGCGCGATGCCAGCGCGGCCGCGCCGCAAGACATGTCACTGAGACTGGCCTACGCGCGCCAGACCGAACGCAGTTTGCTCGCGCTGGCCACGCAGGCGGAGACGGCCCGCGCTGTGGGTCAACTCGACCTGGCCGAAGCGCTGGTGCAGCGCATGGAGATGGTCGATGCCCAGTCGCCTCGCACCAAGGGCCTGCGGCAGTCCATTCAGCGTGCTCGCTTGCATGAAGCTCAGGTGCGTCAAGCCAGTCAGCAGCTGCAGGCCGGGCAGCTGGACCAGGCGCGCGCCACCGTGCAGCAAGTACTGGCCGAAGACCCCGGCCAATCTGGCGCGCTGGCGCTGAATCAGCAGCTGCGGCAGAAATATGCGCCGCCGCCGCTGCCTTCTGCCCTGGCTGCAGCTTTTCAAAAGCCGATCAGCCTGGAGTTTCGCGATGCGCCATTGCGCACCGTGTTCGAGGCGATGGGGCGAGGCGCCGGCGTCAACTTTGTGTTTGACAAGGAGGTGCGCGGCGACGCGAAGGTCACGATTTATCTCAAGGAAGTCACGCTGGACGAAGCGATGCGGGTGATCCTGTCCACGCAGCAGCTCGAGCGCAAACTGCTGAACGACAAATCGGTGCTGATTTACCCCAACACCCAAGCCAAGCAGCGCGAGCATCAGGAACTGGTGACGCGCAGCTTTTACCTCAATAACGCCGACGTCAAGCAGGCTCAGGCTTTGGTGCGCATGATGGCCAAGACGCGCGATATCTTCATCGACGAGCGGCTCAATCTGCTGGTGGCCCGCGACACGCCGGAGGTGATCGCGATGATAGAGCAGCTGATTGCAGGTCTTGATTTACCCGAGCCCGAGGTGATGCTGGACGTCGAGGTGCTGGAGATCGAGACCAACCGGGACGATCAGTTCGGCCTGCAATGGCCTTCTGAAGTTAACTACGGACTGCCGGGTGTGAGTGGCTTGGTCGAGTTAGGTCAGCGCAGCGCTTTTCGCAGCATGGTGGCCAACCCGGTGCTGACAGCCAAGCTCAAGGGCGGTACCGGCGCCAGCAATGTGTTGGCCAACCCCAAGCTACGCGCTCGCAACAAAGAAAAAGCCAAGATCCAGATTGGCGACAAGGTGCCGGTGTTCACCAGCACATCGACTGCCAATGTGGGCGTGTCCACTTCGGTGACCTATATCGATGTGGGCTTGACGCTGGAGGTGGAGCCCAGCATCCAGCTCGACAACGAGGTGGTGATGAAGGTCAACCTCGAGGTCAGCAACCTTGGCCTCAAGGAAAGTTCGGGCGGTGCCCAGCCGACCAGCGCCTACCGCATCGGCTCGCGCAAGGCCAGCACCTCGCTGCGCCTTCGGGACGGCGAGACGCAGGTCTTGGCCGGCCTGATCAGCGATGAAGACCGCAAGAGCATCAGCGGCCTGCCTTACTTGTCCGAGGCGCCGCTGCTGGGCCGCTTGTTCGGCGTGCAGGGCGATAACCGCAAAAAGAGCGAGATCGTGCTGCTGATCACGCCGCGTGTTCTGCGTAACCTGAACCTGCCGGAAGCCAGCCGCACGGTGCTGGCCTCGGGTTTCGATGCCAACCCGGGCGCCGAGGGCGCGCGCCTGCGGCCGGCCGCAGCGGTGGCACTGCCGATGGCGGGCTCGGGTGGGGTGATGGGCATCAATGCCACTTCACCAAATTCACTGGCTCTTTCGCCAGCGGGGCAGGTTTATGGTCAAGTCCCGCCTGGCACCCCCGTTTCCCAAGCTGAACTTGAAATTCAAACCACCGGCAATACTTCGGTTGGCGACACCCTGTCGGTGACGCTATACAACGCATCGTCGGTCAAGTTGCGTGGCGAAATGCGTTTCGATGTTAGTGTTTTTATGCAGGCCGAAGCCGCAGTGCCAGGTAGTGTTGCATCCAACGGCTTGATTGAATTTGAGTTGGCGGGTAGCGGCGAGAGGGTCGTCGTGCTGAGGGCTCGCCCAGGAACAGCGGGCAATCAATCCAATATTGAATTGAGTAACTTGGTTGCCATCAGCCCACAGGGCGAGACCTTGCCGGTTCGCGTAAACGGAAACACCAGTGTTTCGGTCACCGACAACTAGAACAAAGCCGCACATACGCGGCTTTACCCTGGTCGAAATGTTGGCCGTGGTGACCATCGTCGGCATCCTGGCGGCTGCCGCCCAGCCGCTCAGCGTCTGGATGAACAAGCGCCATAAAGAAGGCGAGTTGCGCCAGGGGCTGCGCACGCTGCGGCTGGCGCTGGATGCTTACAAGCAGGCGAGCGTGAACGGGCAGATCGTGGTGGCGGCCGATGCCAGCGGCTACCCGCCGAATCTGAATGCCTTGGTCGAGGGTGTGCCCGATGCCAAAGATCCCAAGGGCCGCAAGATCTACTTTCTGCGCCGCCTGCCGCGTGACCCTCTGGCCGACCCAGGCTTACCGGCGGCGCGCTCCTGGGGCTTGCGCAGTTATGACAGCCCGGCCGATGCACCGCAGCCCGGCCGCGATGTATTCGATGTCTACTCCCAGGCCAGCGGCATCGGCTTGGACGGCACGCGCTACCGCGACTGGTGATCTGCAGCATGACCCATCGACGCATCAGCCCTGCGCAGGCAGGCAAAGGTTTCACCCTGATCGAGCTGATCGTGGTGATGGCCATCGTTGCCTTGCTGGCCAGCATTGCCGCGCCGCGCTACTTTGCCAGCGTTGACCGCGCGCGTGCCAATAGCTTGCGCACTTCGCTGCAAGTGATGCGTGGCGCGATCGATCATTTCGTCGCCGACAAAGCCCGCTATCCAGAGTCTCTGCAAGAGTTGGTCGATGCGCGCTATCTGCGTCAAATTCCCGAAGACCCGCTGACCAGCAGCGCATCGACCTGGATCGCGCTGACGCCGCCGCCCGAGGCGGAGACGCTCGGCCAAGTGTTCGATGTGCGCAGCGGCAAGGCCGGCCGTGCGCCGGATGGGAGCTTGTATGCGGATTGGTAAAGGGAAGCCTGCAACAAACCGCGGCTTCACCTATTTGTGGCTGTTGTTCGTGGTGGCCTTGGGTGGTGTGGCCTTGGCGAGCCTGGGCCAGCGTCAGCAAACCGTGCAGCAGCGCGAGCGCGAGGCCGAACTGCGCTTTCGCGGCGAGGCGATTGCCAGGGCCATTGAAAGTTATGTTCGTTCTAGCCCGGGTGATACCAAGGCCTTGCCGCAGCGGCTAGAAGAACTGCTGGAGGACAGGCGCAGCGGCACGGTGCGGCGACATTTGCGCCGCCTCTACCTTGACCCCTTTACCGGTCGTGCCGACTGGGCGCTGATTCAAGGACAGCTGGCGTTGAAACCTGCGGCACAGAACGGCGCCGTCGACGAAAGTGAACAGCTTTTGCACAAGCGGCCGGAGTTCGGCGCGGCACCGGGCATCACTCCCAACCCTGCGCTTGGCAGCGTCACGATCAGCGCCGAGCAAGGCGCAGCGCTGGCCAGCGGCATCGTCGGCGTCAGCAGTCGTTCGCGCGCGCTGTTGCTGGCCACCGACGCTTTGCCCAATGGAGTTGGCGCTGGATTCGCGCCAAGCAGCGCAGGGCCCAAGGCTTCAAAACCGAGGGTGTCCCAGCTGCAGTTTCTCGCCGCGAGTGATGTTGTGCAGTCGGAATGAGCCGAAATGATCCGAACGGCTCATATCCATTTGTATTTTTAAACACCCGGTCATCTGGCCTCACTAAAGTCCACCCGCAGCCAAGTGCTGTTGGTCCAAGGTTCTTTCTATCCCCCGTCGCGCCTATGTCAACCCCACCATGCACAACTCTGAAATGAATGACGCTGTGCTGCTGAGCAACAGCCATATTGAAGCCATTGTGCGTGCGGCCGAGCAGTCTTTGGACGTGCGGCGCCGCTACCAGTTTTTTGTCTGGACGCAAAGCAATCTGCAACTGCTGATCCCGCACCAGGTCGCCATCTGTGGCGCCTATCAGCGTGCGCAGCGAGAGCTGGTGTTCGATGCCTTCAACAACGTCACGATCGCCGACGAAGTGCTGCTGAGCCTGACCGCGCCGCGCTGTGTGCTGATGCAGCAGTTGCAAGGCCTGTGGCTGGAAGCGCGTTGCAAGCCGGTTCGAGTGACGGTCGAGCAGTTGGAGGGTCAGGCCTTGCAGCCGCAGTTGGCCGGCTTGCGCGCGGCCGGCATCCTCGAATTGCTGGTGCACGGCGTGTCGCGCCCGCAGCGGCCCAGCGAGATTGAGAGCTTCTTTGTATTTGCACTGCAAAACGCCAAGCTAACGCCGCAGCACAGCAGCTATCTGGAGCTGATGATGCCGCATATTCACGCCACTTGGCAGCGCGTGCAAGTGGTCGAACGCGAGGTTAATACCGCGCCGCAGCCAACCCCCGTCAACGGTGCACGCCAGTCCGGCATCACCGAGCGCGAACGGCAGATTCTGTCCTGGCTGCGTGAGGGCATGAGTAATCAGCAGGTCGGCGAGGTCTTGGGCATCAGCGCGCTGACGGTCAAAAACCATGTGCAAAAAATCCTGCGCAAGCTCAACGCCGCCAACCGCGCGCAGGCGGTTGCGCGGGCCATGTCGATGAATTTGCTGGACCGCGCGCCCGTGGAACAGGTCAAACCTGCGGCAGTGGCTGTTAGCGCAGCGGCGGTCATTTGAAATTTCTTCTTGTTGTTTTTCGCCAGGGCCGACCCCCTGAACTAGGGGGGTCTCGGTTCAATCCATGCATCTACCTAGTCCGATCGGACCGTGAATTACTACCGAAGCTGCGTCATGTTGTCACAGGCGCAGGTCAAACTTCGGGTTGTACCTGAGGGCGCAGCTCTCAACTCGTTCTTTGTTTTTGGGGTCACTCGACCCAGGCGCCCAAAGTCACCGCCAAACACAAGCTTGCTTCTAGTCCCCCAAGTAGAAGAAAGCATGAGTTTCAGGGGAGGCAGTACAGGCGTAGCGAGTTGGCCCGGGGTGGTCTCGGTGCTGGCTCCAAGGCTCTGTAAGTTGTTTTACAGAAATTGACCTGTTTCCTAACGGAGAAAATTATGCAATTCAAGAAAATCGGTTTGGCCGCATTGGCTGCAGCCTCGTTCACTCCTGCATTCGCGACTATCGCCACCGGCTGGGGCGCCGCGACAGGTGATGCCGAGTTGGTGTTCATTGCCTATAACGACAAAGGTTCGTTCACCAAGGATCTGGGCATCACGACCAACCAGTTCCTTGTTCAAGGTCTCAACGTGAGCGTGCTGGGCAGCGAGTACAGCCGCTTCCAAGCGCTGGGCGGCACAGGCACGGTCTGGTCTTTGCAAGCGACCAACCAAAACGACTTTGGTGCCAATCCCTTTGAAATCAACACTTGGATCACCAAGAACAGCAGCCAAGTTGCCGGCAACCTGACCAACGCGCTGTTCAACAACGCGTCGCAAAATTTGGCTGGTTTCTTCGCTCAATCAGACCTGTCGGCCAATAACGCTGGCATCGGTCTTGATGCAGGTGTGAACAACATCGAGTGGACAGGTTTGGTTGGCACCGAAGACTACGCCAATGGCTACACCAACCTTGGCAATACCTACGGTGCGAGCAGCGCTGTTGGTGAAGCCGCCGACATCGTTTACCTGACAAGCTCGGGCCCATTTGCTAGCTCAAAGGTTCTCGTTGTTCCGTTCACAACGGTCCAGGTCAATTTTGACGGGTCGACCATTACTGCTGCAGCGACTCTGGCTCCAATTCCAGAGCCAAGCACCTACGCCATGTTGATGGCCGGCCTGGTTGGTCTGGGCTTTGTTGCTCGCCGCCGCCAAGCCTAAGGTCTAAGCCTGGCTCGAGGGCCAGGCCTCCTTGAAAGAGACGCCCAAGCTGCAGTAGCAATGCAGCAGCTTGAGGCGTAGCTACGCCCAAAATTTAAATATTGATAGGTCTCACATGAACATCATTCGCACATCAGCCATCGCAATGGCTTGTTTGGCCGCCATTGGTTCAGCCCACGCGTTGACCCCTAGCGAAGTCGTCGCCGCGCGCACCGCTGGCACCTTGAAAGAAATCAAGATCACTGGCGCGTCCGCCCTGCGTTTGGCTTTGGGTGGCTTCATCCAGGCTGACTTGGCCGACGTTTACCCTGCCGGTCACCCTAAGGCCGGCCAGCCTTCGTTGGACGTGTTCTACAACGACGCCGCAGGCGCAAATCACCGTGCCTACTCCTTCTTGCTGAAGACTGCCGTCGGCGGCTGGCCAGTCGGTACACCAGTTTTGATCACTAAGCGTGACCAAGGCGGTTCCGGCCAAGGCGTTGGCCCGCTGATCACGGCCGATGCGACCCAGTTGCACATGAAGGTCGATGCAACTTGCACCACACCAGCGGGTAGCGTTTCGCCAGCAACCGACATCCAAAAACCCGGTTTCCTGTGCGCAGGCACGGTTGCTGGGATGGCCGACGCTGGTCTGTCCGACGTCGAACCCTCGTTGCTGGAAAACAGCATCAACGCCGGCTTGGGTCGCTCGGTTGCTAATCTGGATTCCGTTGGCTTTGTGCAGAATATCTTCGGCGTCGCCGTCAACAAGAATCTGTACCTGGCTTTGCAAAAAACCCAGGGTTTGGTTCCAGTGACTGCAACTGCCATCGACGAATCTGCTGCCAAGCAGCCTAGCCTGCCTATCCCGTTTGTGCGTGGTGTCTTGACCGGCCAACTCCAAGGTAGCACCACTGCCAAGAAGGGCTGGAATCTGGTTGTCGACGCTACGGCTGACGCCAACGCCGTGAACAAAAAAGTTAACGTCTGCCGCCGCGCCGCCAGCTCGGGCACGCAAGCTGCGTCAAACGCATTCTTTGCCCAAAATCCATGTGGCGGCGGTGACAAGTATCCCGTGGCTGGCCCGGCACTTTCCACTGGCGGTACTACTGGCGTCTTGGGTGCCCTCGGGTCAGCCGCTTACAAGGCTGATACCAGCACTGGCGGGGTTGAAACCTGCCTGGGCACGACAGTGCAGAACATCGTCGGCGCTTATGGCTTGGCTGTGATTGGTCGTGAGAATAACCCAACCCCTAACGTCAATGGCGTTGTGGGCGACAAGGGCTACCGTTATGTCAAGCTGAATAACGTCGCTCCTGAGCGTGCCAACGTTGTCGATGGTTCTTACGAGTTCGTGTATGAGTCCACGATGCAATGGGCCAAGAGTGGTGCAAACGCACCGGCCGGCGACAAGCTGACCTTGCTGCAACTGTTGCGCAATAACATGGGCAAAGCCGCTGTTTTGTCTGGTTTGGATGTTGACTTCCAAGCCGGCCTGGCCGCTGTGCCTGCCAGCTTCACTGGTGCTTGGGCTGATCTGCCAAAAGCCACTCGCGACTTCACTTCGCACTCCTCGCGCAAGTCCGCTGCTTCTTGTACTGCAGTGACGACCCAGTATTGATGGTCGTTGGCTAGATCAACTGCCGCACCAGCTCAGTTGATCTGAATCCAGGGGCGAGCGGAAGCCTGGCTTTTTGCTCGCCCCTTTTTGCCGTCATTGAGGTCATAGACGATGACTCCAACGACAAGTTGGGTGCTGTGGTCGCGGAATGCTAAGCCCACATCTGAACGACTGTTTGAATGAATGACTGACTGATTTTTTTGATTGCCTGATCGAGTTGCCGACCATGAAAAAACCTGTTCAACCCCTGCTTCGCGCCACAACCCTGAGTCTGGCAATCCTGGTGCCCAGTGCCTCACATGCACTGATTTCTGGTGATGGCACCTCCGAATCCGGCGTCTTTCCGGAGTTGGTGCTGGTGGTGTTTGATCCGGTCAAAAGAGTTTCCTATACCAAGGACCTGGGTTTGCTTGTAGCGCCTGCCAAGGCCTGGGACGAGGGCGTCCCCGTGCTTGATCCCGCCAAGAATTTCTTTGTTCAGGCCCAACAGGACGGTGGCTACCAAAAATTTTTCGACCCGCTTAATACGGACCCAAATTTCCAAGCATTTCTCAACAAATCAACCGAGTCTGTCAATCAGGTATGGGGTGTCTATGCCGGCTACGGAGTTGGTGTGATCGGTTTTGTGCCCACCAATTTTTATACCACGCTGAGAGTCGACGACAGCACGGGTGGTCCAGGGAAGCTGGTCAACCCTGAATACACTGCGCTGACGAAGTATAAAAATGGCGTTGCGGCAAATGCCGCTTTGAATTGGGTTAGCTATGTGGCCGACTTGAACCTTGGCGGCTCTCAAAACCCGAACAATAGTCATGGCAACATTGATACGGCACATGAGCAAGCAAACTACGATTTGCAGGGTTCAAGTTTCGATCTCGAAAGTTCGAACAGTTACGCCGGACTCTTTTTCTCACCCTCGGGTGAGCCGAGCAATCCTGGTGGGACGCTCGGCACCTTCAATCCTGTCGGCAGTTCGTCGTGGTTCTATAGCTTGAAGCCGTCAAGCGAAACCGCGAACGGCGTTGTTGATATCGACGAATTCGACAATCTGAGTCATGACGGATATTGGGGTTTGGCCACTGTCAAGGACGAAAGTACAGGCGGCACTCAATACATCCTTAGTTTCACCTTGGAAGCGCATTTGACCCCTACATTTTCGGCGTTAGGCCAGCAGCGCCGCAACTTGACCGATTTCTCCGCCCTTTATGGTGGCGCGCGCGTGTTGGCGGCCTCGAAAGATGAGTTCGCAGGCTGGACACCGAGCAAGACACTCGATGTCAGCCCGGTGCCAGAGCCTTCGACCTATGGACTTTTTGCCCTTGGCCTGTTGTCCTTGGGGTTGCGCGCTAGGCGCCAGCAAGTCTGATAGTTATCGCCGCTATTCACTCCCCCTGTACTGCGGGGGTTTCTAGCGAGCCGGCATGAGCCGAACGGCTCATGCCTTTCACAACCGATTCACCGGCCCTGGTGACACTGCGTCCATGGAACTTTTTCACAAGATCCGCGCCCAAACTTGGGCGCGGCTTTATTTTCGGCGCGGCTTTTCTGTCGCCATGCTGCCGCTGGCTGGCTTAGCCATCGGCTTAGCATCATCTGCGCCTGCGTTGGCCCAGCCCGCTGTAGAGGGCGCAACGGCTCCGGCTGCAGCAGCCATTACGGCGCCAAAGTTCGATATCTTCGAGTTCGAAATCGAAGGCAATTCCCGCCTCAGCGAGATGCAGATCGAGGCCGCGGTATTGCCTTTTCTGGGGCCGCAACTCGGCATGGCCGAGGTCGAGGCGGCCCGAGCGGCGCTGGAGAAGGCCTACCAGATGGCGGGTTATTTGACTGTGTTTGTCGACGTGCCCGAACAGCGGGTGGATGGCGGCGTGATTCGTTTGACGGTGTTGGAAGGTCGCGTGGGCGCCATGTATGTGACCGGTTCGCAGTATTACGCGCAAGGCCGTATTCGCGCCGCAGTGATCGAGCTGGCGCCGGGCCAGGTGCCTAACTTCAATACCGTGCAGCAGCAGATCGCCTCGGTCAGCCGTGGCGAAGAGAGGCGCGTGCAGCCGGTGCTGCGGCCGGGCCGCGTGCCGGGCACTGTCGAGGCGGAGTTGAAGGTCGAAGACAAATTGCCGCTGGGCGGCAGCGTCGAGATTAGCAATGCGGCGGCAGCCAACACCGATCCGGTACGCATGGCGGTCAATCTGCATTACGACAATTTTTTGCAGCGCGACCATGTGGTCTCGCTCAGCCTAATGGGCGCTCCGCTTAGCCCGAGAGAGTCCCGCGTGCTGGTGTTCAACTACACCGCGCCCTTGGCTGGCGGCGACAGCCTGACTTTCAGCGCGATTGATTCGAGCAGCGATCTGGAGTCACTGGGTGGCACGCGCGTGCTCGGCCGCGGCACCACGCTTGGTTTTCGATATGGCATGAACCGCTCCTTGGCTGAATCGGTGCATTCCATGAGTCTGGGCTTTGATTACAAGAACCTGACCGAAGATGTGCGCACCAGCGGCGGCGTGATCGCATCGCCGCTGCAGTACATGCCCTTGCAAGTGGGCTACAACGGCGCCTGGTGGGGTGAGGCACTGCAACAGCAACTCAGCGTGACGGCGGTGCTAGGCCTGCGGCCGCTGCTGCAAAAGACCCGCGACGACTGCCAGTTGCTGGACGGCAGCTTTGGTCAAGCCGATCAATTCGCCTGCAAGCGGCGCGGCGCCGATGGCGGGTTTGCTACGCTGCGCGGAGATTGGCGTGCGACACAGCGCTTTGCCTCTTCCGAGCTCGGCCTGCGCTTGAGTGGCCAGTTAGCCAATCAGGCGCTGACTAGCGCCGAACAATTCTCTGTCGGTGGCGCCGATACGGTACGGGGTTATGACGAGGGAGCGGTCGCTGGTGATCGCGGCCTTTTGGCTTCGCTGGAGCTGCGCAGCCGCAATCTGGCACCTGGCCTTTTGGCGGTCTTTGAAGGCGCCACGCTGCCTGCCTTCAGCGAGATCGTGTTCTACGGCTTTGCCGACGCCGCGCAGGTGAATCTGTTCAACCCCGAACCCGGTCAGCAAGGGCGCACCCCGCTGCTGGGCACGGGCTTGGGTTTTCGTTTGGCGGTGCAGCCTGGCCTGAGCCTGAACTTCGACTGGGCGCAGCGCCGCAAGCCGGTACCGAGCAATCCGGTCGCGTCTTCCGAGCATGTGCATGTGCGGGCCGGCCTGCGCTTCTGAGCGGATCGCGCCAAGACCCGCCTGAACACCCGCGCCTTTTGAATCCAACGCTTCGATAGCAGTAACAGACACCCGCCATGGCCTCCATTCTCATCACGACACCGAACCACAAGTCCGCGCCGGCTGCGGCGCGTAGTCGCGCTTTGGGCCGGTGGATGCTGCATCCCTTGGTGGCGGCCTTGTCGGCGGCCTTGCCGCTGAACGCGCAAACAGCGCCGGCCATTAATGCGGTGCCCAAGGCCGTGCCGGGCACGAGCTTGCAGGGTTGGCGCGTCAATGGTAGCGGTCAAGCTGCCTTGCCCACGGCAATCCCCAATGCCGTTGGCGGGCTGGATATGCGTATCCAGCAAGACAGCCAACGGGCGATTTACAAATGGCAGAGCTTTGATGTTGGTGCGGCCAGTTCGGTCACCTTCGACATGGCGCAGCCGGGGGCCAGTGCCCTCAACCGCGTCAGCGGCGGCAACCCGAGCCAGATCTTCGGCAAGCTCAGGGCCACCAATGGTGGCGAGTTGTTGATTTACAACCCGAACGGCATTCTGTTCGGCAGCGGCGCCAGCGTGGATGTGGGCAGCTTGCTGGCCACCACGCTGGGCCCGAAGAACGCGGACTATTTGAACGGCTTTGTCGGCAATATCACCGGCGGCTCGGCGGCGTTTCGCTACGACAGCGCAGACGGCGCGCCTTATGTCGCCAGCTCCAGCTTTGTTCGTGTCGAGCCTGGCGCCGAGTTGAAGACCGCCGAGGGCGGCCGCATTTTCTTGTTCGCCAAACAAGTCGAGAACAAGGGAAGCTTGACCGCGCCCGGAGGCCAGGTGGTCTTGGCCGGCGGCGCCGAGGTTTATTACAAGCAGCCCAAGGACGAGGCGGTTTATGCCTCCGAGGTCAATACCAATGTGCCGGCCTTGCGCGGCTTGCTGGTCGAGGTGGGCAAGGCTGGCATGAGCGGCCCGGATGCTGCTGGTGCCGCGATCAACAATACCGGTGGCGTGATCAACACGCCACGCGGCAACACCACGCTGGTCGGCATGGCAGTTAATCAGTCCGGCCGAATCAGCGCCAGCACAAGCGTCAGCCAGAACGGCTCCATCATGCTGCTGGCCCAGGGGGACGCGCTCGATGCAGCCGGCGACAACATCAGTACCGGCGACCCGCGCTATAAGCGCGCGTCGAACAGCGGAAATTTGCTCCTGGGCTCCGGCAGCCGCACCGAGATCTTGGCGGACGGCCTGGGCGCCGACGGCAAGCCCCTGCTGTCGGACGATAACGCGACCTTTGTACGTTCGCGCCTCGATTTGGCCGGCGCAGATATCAACATCGCCCAAGGTGCCGAGATCGTTGCACCCGGCGCAATAGCGCAACTGCAGGCGCTAAAGACTCCCAACTATGTGGCCGGCTTGGTGGACAGGCAGCGCCTGGACCTGAGCGGTCAAAGTGGGCGCATCGTCATCGACGCAGGTGCCCGCATCGATGTCTCCGGCACCCGCGACACTGAATTAAGCGTGGCCCGCAACTTCGTCACCACCGAGCTGCTGGGCAGCAATGATTTGAAAGATGCGCCACTGCAAAAAGAAGGCCTGCTGTACCGCAACAAGGTGACGCTGGACATCCGCCAAAGCTCGTCCATCCTGGGCGACCTGGAAAGCTATCGCAAGGGCGTGCAGCGCAGCGCCAGCGAGCGCCTGGCCAGCGGCGGTAGCCTGCGTTTGCTGGCTGGCGAGGGTGTCTACAGCCATGCCACGTCGATGCTGTCGGTGGCCGGTGGACAGGTGAGTTATGCGGCCGCCGAGGTGCGCCCGACGTTGGTGTTTGGCAGCAACGGCCAAGCCTACACGATGAACAATGCGCCCAAGGAACTGTTGTACACGGGCATCAGCAATGCCGGCGTCAACAAGGTCAAGTACGATCGCTGGGGTCCGGTGGTGACTTATGGCAGCTTGTTGTCGGCTCAAGCTGAGGCAGGCTATCTGGAGGGCCGCGCGGCCGGCAGCTTGACCATCATTGCCCCCCACGTGACGCTGGACGGCGGCCTGGCGGGCGGCACGGTGCTGGGGCGTCGGCAGGCGGCCAGCCTGGATGCATTGGCGGCGGCAGGGCAATTGCGTCTGGGTGCCTTTAAGCATGTAAGTGACTTCGGAGACGGCAGCTATGACGGCGCGATTCTTGAGCGTTTTGTGCTGGGCGGCAGTGCCGCTCGGCTGAGCGAGTCGCAATGGGCTGATCTGCGCAGCAATTTGCAAGCGCCTCTGATTTCGCCGTCAGGTTTGTCAGCCTCTCGTCTGATGGCCTCGAACTTCGGCGATGTGGTGGTGGTGGCAAAGCAGGATGTCAGCCTGAGCGATAACCTGACCCTGGCGGCTGGGGCCAAGCTGAGCTTGCTGTCCGAACAAGGCTTGGTCAAGGCGGGTGCGGACGTGCGGGCGCCGGCGGGTTCTCTGACGCTGCGCAGTCTTGGCGGTGTAGTCGAAGTCGCGCCGTCGATCAAGCTCGATGTGTCGGGGCTGTGGGTCAATGCTGCGCACGATTCGCAGGCGCCGCTACAAGGTTTGACCGGTGGCATCCTGACGCTGCAGTCTGGCAGCTCGGTCACGTTGGGCCAAGGCGCGGTGCTGGATGTGTCCGGCGGGGCCTTGATGACCGGCGCGCTCAAGCTGGGTGATTGCTCCGCCGATCGTATTTGCGGCGCTGCGGCCGGGGCCATTGTGCTGAGCAGCGGTGTGGCGAGCTTTACCGAGGATGCAGCTTCGCGTCGGCTGGATTTGAGCAATGCGGCGCTGCGCGGCTATTCAATGACGCAGGGCGGCAGCTTGAGTTTGGTGGCTGCTTCGGTGCAACTGACTGACGGCGTTAGCAGCAAGCCCGACGCAAATCTGCAGCTTGGCAGCGAGTTCTTCAGCCAGGGCGGGTTTCAAAACTACACGCTAGATGGCCGCAGCTTTCTGACCATCGCCGGCGGCTTTCAACTCAAACCGCAATTGCAGCTTTGGCAGGCCTCCGCTGCGACCCGCGTGGCGGCCAGCACGGCGGACAGCGCCAAGGTGCAAGCGCTGATGCAGGCCGGCTCGCAGACCACCGGCTTCGCCAAACCTGTCAACATCAGTTTGGCCTCCAGTGGACTCGGCGTCGCCCGTCCGGAAGGGCAGCTGAATATGGCCACTGGCAGCGCCATCTCGCTGGCCCCGACGGCCAAGCTGAACTTGGCTGCAGGCACGAGCCTGATGGTGGACGGCAGCCTGACGGCCCCCGGCGGCCAAGTCAATCTGCGCCTGAGCCGCAACACCAATGTCCAGGACGTCAACACCCCCCGCTATTTGTGGTTGGGTGGCAATAGCCGCATCGATGTGGCCGGCCAGCGGCAAATGCAGCCCAGCAACGACGGGCTCTTGCAGGGTCGAGTTTTGCCCGGCGGCAGCGTCAACCTGGAGGTCGCAGGCAGCTTGGCCTCAAGCCTTGTCTGGCAGAGCGGCGGAAAGATCGATATCAGCGGTGCGGTGGGAGAACTGGACCTCAAGCAACGCGTGGCGGGCAGCGAGCAGCTAACGCGGCAGACCGTCGCCAGTGGCGCCGGCAGCCTGACAGTGCGTGCCAATCAGGACTTGTTGCTGGAAGGGGACTTGCGAGCTTTTGCCGGCGCCAAAGATCAGGCCGGCGGCAAAGTGTCTGTGCGGCTTGAGCTCGGCACGCTCACCGGCAACACCGATCAGTTGCCGCCGCTGCGCGAGTTGCGCGTGGGCCAGCAACAGACCCAAATCGCTGCCAATCTCAGCCCCGAGCAGTTGAAGGGAGCGACCGAGTTGAAGGGCAGGGCGCTTCTATCGGCCGCCGCCTTGCAAGCGTCGGGGGCGGACGAACTGAGCCTGAGCGCGCGTGAACGTATCGCCGTCGATGGCGGCGTTAGCCTGAATCTGGCGCGCGCCATCAGTTTGGATGCGCCTGTGGTGGCCATGTCTGGCGACACTGCGGCCAGTTTGTCTGCCTCCGATCTGGTTTGGGCCAATACCCAGGCGATCGTGGAAGCCACTGCAGGCAAGCGACCGTTGCCGCAAGCCAGCACAGGTGCGTCCAAGCTGACATTGCAGGCCAGCGAGCGTCTGCTTTTGGACGGCGAACTGGTCACCCAAGGTCTGGGCAATTTGAGCCTGCTCAGCGGCGGTGATCTGCTGCTGCAGAGCCATAGCTACAAACAAGGTTTGCTGTTCGGCAGCTTGACGACCTTGGCCGATGTGCGCCTGAACGCAGCGCAAATCTTCCCCGCTACAGATACCCAATTCCAGTTGTCTGCCAGCGGCCACAGTATTGAATTTGGCCTGCAAGGCACAACCACGCCTGCCGCTCCCTGGAGCGCAGGCGGCTCGCTGCTGGCACAGGCTGACACGATTGCGCAGGGCGGGCGCTTGCGCGCGCCCGCCGGCCGCATCGAGTTGCAAGGCGCCAAGAGCGTTGGTTTGCTCAGCGGCAGTGAGACCAGCGTCAGCGCCGCCGGCCAAGACTTGCTGTTCGGCAATTGGTCGGGTGAGAAATGGTTTGCACCAGGTGCCGAGTCGGCCGTGCTGACGGCCAGCGCCACGCCGGCCAAGTCGCTGGTGTTGAGCTCGGCTCAAGGCAAGGTTCGGGTTGACGCCGGCGCCAAGCTTGATTTGAGCGGCGGCGGCAGCTTGCAGGCCTGGCAGTTTGTGCCCGGCCCCGGAGGCTCTACAGACGTGTTTAGCGGCATTGACGGCGCTTTTGCCATCGTGCCGGCCGTCGCCAGCGGCGGCCACGCCGACGTCAAACTGACAGAAGCATCCACAGCGCCAAGTTCTGGACGCCAGATCACGATCGGCACCGGCGGCCCGGTTCCTGCCGGGACTTACACCCTCTTGCCGGCTCGTTATGCCTTGCTGGACGGCGCGTTCTTGCTGCGCCCTGCCGCAGCGGGTACGCCGCTGGCGCTGGGCACGGCGCTCAAGCGTGATGACGGCACGGTGCTGGTGGGTGCGAAGTTAGGTGTAGCCGGCACGCAAGTGCTGGACGCTCAAAGCAGCACCTGGCAAGTCCTGACCCCCGCGCAGGCGCGCAAGGCCAGCGAGATCCGCATGGCCGAGGCCGACTCATTCTTCAGCGCCTTGGCAGCCAAGCAGGACCGCGCCACACCGGCGATGAGCCGCGACGCTGGCAGCCTGGTGGTGACCGCTCAGCGGGTTGACTTGCAAGGGGCGATGCGCTTTGACGCGGCCAAGAACAAGGCAGGCTTGCAAGGCAGCGGCGGGGCGGCGTTCTTCGCTGCCGATCGTATCCAGGTCGGCGGCACGCCGTCGGCGCAGGACGTTGACATGCTGTGGCTGAGCCCGGCACAACTGTCCGACCTCGGCGTGCAAAGCCTGGTGCTGGGTGCCGCACCGGCCAGTTTGAGCGAGCCGCTCAAGCTGAACGTTCGCAGCAGCACGGTCAAAATTTCGAGCGACGCCACCCAGCCGCTGCGCACGCAGTCGCTGCTCTTGCTGGCCAAGGACAGTTTGAGTTTGGGCCAGGGCGCCACCATCAGCGCTTTTGTACCCGAGGGCCCAGCTTCCTCTAATTCATCCGCAGGCCAGGATTGGCGCGTTGCTGGTGACGGTGCGGCCATTTTGCTGAGCGGCAATGCCGCCACTGGCATGACGCGCAGCGAGGCCAAGCGCGAGATCGGTAGCCTCAGCATCGCCGATGGCGTGAGCTTAACTGCGAGCTCTGGCAGCCTGCTGCTCGATGCCACCTTCTCCAGCAGCTTCGGCAGCGGCGTGAACCTGGCTGCATCGCACATCGGCATTGGCGCACCGCGCATCCAGATTGGCGGCACTGCCGCCGTGGTCAGCGACAGCCTGCTGTTGGACGGCGCTCTGTTGACCAAGGTCAGCCGCGCAGATCAACTCATGCTGCGCAGCTATTCCAGCATCGACTTGTTGGCCGGCGCCAGCCTGGGTTCGGCCAGCCTGGGTCAGCTGAGCCTGGATACACCGCTGCTGCAAGTGTTAGGCGATTCCAATGCCGGAGCTGGCCGCGTGCAAGCGGCCAGTCTGGTGCTGGGCAATAGCACGGGCCTGCTGGCGCCCGCACCGGTCGAAACAGCGCAAGGCAAGCTGTTGCTGACCGCTGGCGACAGCATCGTGGCCAGCAAGGACCGCGGCAACGTGATGCTGGCCGCAGGCGAGCAACGTTGGCATGTCGCGCAGGCTGAAGTGTCGGCCGAGCGCGCCTTGCTGCTCAGTGGCAAGAGCCGCCTGAACGTGGACGGTGAATTGCTGGTGCGCACGCCCGTGCTGAAGGCCAGCGTGCTGGCCGATGCCGATTGGCAGGTGCGCGGTGCTGCTAGCCTGTTGACTCATCCCGCGCAGCCGAGCGTGAGCCTTTCGGCGGCCGACGCCGTTGTGGCCAGCCGTTTGGCCATCAAGGCTGCATCGCTGGGCCTGAATACCTTGATTGATTTGCCGGCGGGGCAGCTGAGCCTGCAGGCGACTGGGCAAGACGCCGATGTGGTTTTTGACAACTCGGCGCGGGTGAATGTGGCCGGCCGCAGTGTGGCCATAGGCACGGCGCCTAACGCACCGGTGGCGCAAGTGGCCGCAGGCAGCCTGACGGTTCGCAGCGAGCATGGTGATATCGAAATGCGCGCCGGTGCGCTGTTTGATTTGTCGGGCTCAGGACGTGAAATTGGCGCCGAGGGCGGCGATGCCGGGCGGCTCGAGCTGAGTGCGCCGGAGGGTGGCTTGACTCTGCGCGGTGAGCTGAGCGCGGCGGCGGGTTCTGCCAAGCGTGGTGGCAGTTTGAGTCTGGATAGCAGCGTCGCGCTGGATATGGCGGACTTGAGTCAGGCTTTGAAGCAGGCCGGCAACTACGCCTTTGCCGAAAGCATTGCGGTGCGCAATCGCGTTGGTGCTCAGATCCTTCCCGCAGCGGCAAGCTTTAGCGCCCAGCGCATTGCGCTGACGACGGATGGCGGGGCCTTGACGGTTGCCGGTAGCCTGAGCAATGCATCTGCCGCCGAGGCGGGCTATATCGCCCTCAATGCCCGAGATGACATCACCGTCCTGGCAGGTGCCAAGCTGAGCGCCAAGGGAGGCGAGGGTGGCACGGTCAGCCTGAACAGCCAGCAAGGCTGGCTGAATTTGCAGGCCGGCAGCATTGATGTGTCCAATGCTGCCGGCCAGACCGGCAGCGGTGAACTCTTGTTGCGCGCCGCACGCCAGGGACAGGATGTGCGGGTCTCGGCAATCCAATCCAGTTTGACCGGTGTCAGTCGCGTCGACGTTGAGGCCTTCAAGGTCTATGACGGCGTCAAGCAGTTGTATGACGGCGTTGCGCCAACAGCTGCGCCGACCCTCGCGCCCACTTTGGTACCTACGGCGGGGCCGACCAAGGCGCCTACTGCGGGACCGACACTGGCGCCAACGTCAGGGCCGACCAAAGAACCCACAACTCCGCCAACGGCGCCGTCCGACGGTAATGGCGCAACGACCGGCAACGAAAAGCCACCGGTGTCGCCAACGCCCCCGCCCGGCCTGTCCGCTCAGCCCAGCGATGCCGGTGTCCCCGGCTCGGGCGACCAGCCCTCGTCGGGAACGCCAGGAACGACCAAGGATACCAAGCCGCCGCCCGCACCTACCGGGCCGACGGTGTCGCCCACTGCCTCACCTACGGCTGTGCCGACCGTTGCACCTACGGCTGCGCCGACCGCTGCGCCTACGGCTGCGCCGACCGCTGCGCCTACGGCTGCGCCGACCGCTGCGCCTACGGCTGCGCCGACCGCTGCGCCTACGGCTGCGCCGACCGCTGCGCCTACGGCTGCGCCTACGGCTGCGCCGACCGCTGCGCCTACGGCTGCGCCGACCGCTGCGCCTACGGCTGCGCCTACGGCTGCGCCGACCGCTGCGCCTACGGCTGCGCCTACGGCTGCGCCCACCAACCCCTCTGCCGGCAATGGCGGTACGACTGGTACCGTGAAGCCCCCGGCGCCGCCCACCGGGCCAACTGTTGCGCCCACCGCAGGCCCAACTGCTGCACCAACCGCCGCACCAACCGCCGCACCAACCGCGAGCCCAACGATCGCTCCGACAGTGGCGCCAACTGTGCAACCGACCGCTGCACCGACGACCGCCCCAACGGTCGTGCCGACCTCGACCCCAACAGTCGCCCCGACGGTTTCACCCACGGTCGCACCAACCATTGCTCCGACGGCTGCACCCACCAACCCCTCGGCCGGCAATGGCGGTACGACGGGCACCGTGAAGCCGCCGGCACCGCCGACTGGGCCCTCGACCGGGCCAACTGTGGCGCCAACCAGCGCACCGACCGATCCCTCGGCGGGCAATGGGGGCACGACCGGCACCGTCAAGCCGCCGGCACCACCCACCCAACCGTCCGTCGCGCCAACCGGCGGCCCGACGGTGGCTCCTACTGCGACCCCAACCGTCGCACCGACGGCGACGCCAACGGTAAGCCCGACGGTCGCTCCAACGGCCGTCCCAACGGTGACTCCGACTGTTTCACCCACGGTCGCACCGACGATTGCCCCAACCGTTGCACCAACGGTGGCACCTACCCTGAGTCCCACCGTGGCGCCGACTGTTCAACCCACCGTGCAACCAACCACGCCACCGGCCGATCCAGCAATGCTGGCTCTCAGCCAGGTCGTGGCCGACAACCGCGCCTTCATGGGCACCGACAACGGCAGCGCCGAAACAATTGCTGCCCGACTCAGCAATGGCAACACCGACCTGAAGCGCATCTTGCTGGTGCGCCCCGGCGCCGAGATCCGTGGGGCCGAGGACCTAAAGCTGCAAAGCAACTGGGCCATGCCAGTGTTGAGCAAGGCGCAGGTTCAACAGGCGCCACATGCCGGCGAGGCGGCGATCACGTTGCGGGCGGCCGGAGATCTGTTCCTTCAGGCAGATTTGAGCACTGGCCTGCGGCCCTCGCCGATTGAGGGTCAGGACTTGATTGGCACCTCTGAACGCGCCGGCGCAATCCGCCTAGTGGCCGGCGCCGATTTGAGCAGCGCCGACCCGATGGCAATCCAGGCCCTGGACTCGCAGGCGCAAGCCAAGGGCTCGCTCTTCATTGGCCAGACTTCCGGCGCGGCGGTCAAGCTGCGCAGCACGGTCGGGCGCATTTCACTCGCGGCTGCGGGTGATATTCAGTTGTTGAACCCTGGCGCTACCGTGCTGAGTCTGGGCGCGCCGGTCGGCGTGCTGGACGTGGTGGTCGAACCCACCGATCCGACAAGCCCCGAACTGTCACCGTCCGATGCGGGCGCCGAGGGCTTGGCCGCAGTCGGTTCGCTATTGCGCGCGCAGGCCGCCGCTAACGCCGTTATCTTGGCCGAGGGCGACGCTACTGAGCCCTCGACCGGCAATGGCAACAGCACGGGCAATGTGAAGCCCCCCGCGCCTCCGACTGTACCGGGGCAGACGGCGGAGCCCACGACGACGCCGACACCCGGGCCAACCCAGTCACCGACCGTGGCGCCCACCCCTAGCCCAACAGCGCCGCCAGTCGTCATCGACCCCTTGCCGGTCACGACCCATCAATTCATCCTCGAAGGTATCAGTCAAGATCTGGGCAGCAGCGGTGTCAGTCCCTTCACCCAGGGTGGGCGAGGCATCACCTTGCAGGCTGGGCGCGATATCAAGGGTGCGGCTCCGGTGGAGTCGCAGCGCTATGTCAGCGATTGGCTGTGGCGTGCCCGTAGCAGCGATGTGAACCGAGCCTGGTTTGCCCGCGCCGACAAGTTCCAGCAGGGCTTTGCGACGCTGGGTGGCGGCAATATCAGGGCCGAGGCGGGCCGTGATGTCTCGCAATTGCGCGTGGCTGCTGCAAGCAGCGGCTACGCCGGTTTGTCGGCCGATGCTGCTGCTGCGATGAAAGCTGCAGGCACGACAGCGATCAACCAGCAGTTCGGCGGCGGCTCCGTCTCCGTACTGGCTGGGCGCGACGTGATCAGCGGGCAGTTCATGGCGGCGCGGCAAGGCCTGGATTTGAAGGCGGGCGGCGTGGTGCGCAGCGACACCGCGCTCAGCACCAATCTGGATCCCGGATTGCAATTGATTTATCAGGACGGCCAGGTGCGGGTGCAGACTGGCGGCAATGCGACCGTGGCCAGCGTGCGCAACTTTGCATATGCCTATATCAACCCCGACAACAATTTGGGCCGCGACCTGAGCCTGCCGGCGCTTGATTTCAACGCGAGCTTGTTCTTGCAAAGCGCCGGCGGATCGATTAACTATCTGGGTGCCGATCAGGTGCGGGCAACCGGGGTCAGAGGCAATGAAGTGTCCTATGTATTG
Source organism: Roseateles albus (assembly GCF_028595345.1). NCBI lineage: Bacteria > Pseudomonadati > Pseudomonadota > Betaproteobacteria > Burkholderiales > Sphaerotilaceae > Roseateles > Roseateles albus. The sequence goes on from NZ_JAQQXT010000003.1 coordinate 35,222, forward strand.
CCGGCTGATCTGCGCATCTTGGCGCCAAAAGGCTTGGTCAATATGGGCACGTCGCTGCAATGGAGCGCGGCAGCCGATCCTGGCAAGGCCCGCACTGTACTTGCGGCCGAGCAAGACTTGGATTTGGGCCGATTTGAGGTGTTGGCCTTGGCGGCTCAGCCTGGGCAGGCTGCCATAACCGGCTCTGACATGCTCAGCTTGGCACTGGGTTTGCAAGAGGCGCGCACCTTCATTCGCGATACAAATCGGTTGGCAACTTTGGATCAGAGCAATCGAGTTCCTGTCCAACTGGTCTCGGGTGGCGGCGATGTGAGGGTTGACAGTGTGCTGGTATCGGCGCGGCCGTTGGAGCTGACGGCAGGTCGGGATGTACGGTTTGCCCAGTCCGGTCAGGTCTCAATTCAACACCAACCGGCTGCTACGGGGATGGCACAGGAAAGCTCGGTCATCAAGGCAGGCCGTGATCTGGCCTTCAGCAGCAGCAACTCCACCGCCGGCATCAACATCGCTGGCCCAGGTGAACTCTTGGTGCTGGCAGGTCGCGACATCGACTTAGGGGGCGGTGCCGGCATCGTCGCCAATGGCAATCTTGCCAATAGCGTCTTGCTGCCCGCGCAGGGCAGCAATGTGACCGTGGTGGCTGGCCTGCGAGAAGACGGCGCCGACTACCTCGCGGCCACTCAGCAGGGCTTCCATGTGCTGGGTGCATCCGGCTTGACCGGCAAACAGGGCTTGGCCTTCAAGTTGCTCGGCGGGACAGAGGCTGATTTCGATCGCCTGAGCAGCTCTGCTCAAATGGACGCACTGCGCGGGCTGCTCGGCGATGCGCGTATGGACGCTGCGCTGGTGAGTTATGTACGCGGTTTGCCGGCGCGCTCCAATGCGGCCGAACAGCGCTTGCGTATGGCTAACTTGCTGGGCAAGCCGGTTGCCGATGCGGCAGTGGATACGGCCTTGAAAGACGTTGTCAGCTTGGTCGAGCCCGCCTGGTCAAGCCTCAGTGCGGCCCAGGCGCTCAAGTTCAGCGTCGAGCTGAGCGAGGCGCAGCGCGCGTATGCGGTCAATCGGGTCTTGCTCGCCCAGCTCAGCGCCCTGCCGGCATCCAAGCGAACTGCGCTCTTGCAAGCTCTGGGTGATCCGGCGCAACTGAAGGCCTTGGCCAGCTATGTGCAGACCAACACCGGGGAGGCCTTGACCATCGCGCCCGAGCAGGCCTTGGCACGCTTTGAGGCCTTGCCTGTCGAACGGCAGATGCCATGGCTGAATAGCGTCCTGATGGCTGAATTGCGCTCGGCCGGCCGGGCGGCCTTGCAACTCGATGGTGACGAGCGATGGAGCCGTTATGGCAGTGCCTATATGGCGATCGACATCTTGCTGCCTCAGGATAGGCCTAAGGCACAGATCTTGATGTCGTCCAGCCAGATCAAGACCATGCAAAAGGCCGACATCACCGTCATCAATCCGGGCGGTGGTGCGGTGGCCGGTGACTTGGTGGCCAAATCGGTCAAGGCCGGCGGCAAGAGCGCCACCGATCTGGGCTTGGTCACGGTCAGCGGGGGCGATATCAACACGGTGGTGGCCGGCAACTTCGAGGTCAACTCATCGCGTGTCTTCACGCTCGCCAAGGGCAATGTCTTGATGTGGTCCTCGGCCGGCAATATCGACGCGGGCCGTGGTGCCAAGACCGTCAGCGGTGCTCCCGCGCCGGTTCTGCGCCTGGACGCCGAAGGCCGCCTGGTGTTTGACACCTCCGGCTCCTTCAGCGGCAGCGGCATTGCCGTCTTGAGCACCGGCAGCGATCTCGACTTGCATGCGCCGACCGGCGAAATCAATGCCGGCGAGGCGGGCATTCGCTCCAAGGGCAATGCCTTCCTCGGTGCCGAGCGTCTGGTCAATGCGAATGACATCAAGGTCGACGGCGCGCGTTCTGGCGCCGCGCCCGAAGTGGTGGCGGCCGCTCCCATCACGGTGCCGGCGAGCGACGCGGTGACCAATGCCGCCTCCGGCCTCAACAGCGCGGAGAAGGACGACGACGAGAAGAAGCGCCGCCGTAGCCGCCGCAGCCTTTTGCTGGAGTTCCTCGGTTTCGGCAATAGCTGAGCCTGCCCAGATTCACACATTCATGCCTTCAGTCAAATTCTTCTGGATCATCAAAATGCGCAAAGCAAGTTTTCGTACCGGCCTCTTGGCCCTCGCTCTGATCGCCTCTGCCATGCCGGGCGCCGCCCATGCCTGGTGGAACGCTGACTGGAGCGGCCGCACCCGCATCACCTTGAACACCTCGGCGCAGGGCACCGAGACCAAGGAGGCCGCCAGCAATGTGGCGGTGGCTGTGCGTCTGCATTCAGGCAATTTTGATTTCACTTCCGCCAAGGAAGATGGCTCCGATCTGCGCGTGATCGCGGCCGACGACAAAACGCCACTGAAGTTCAGCATCGAGCGTTTTGACGGTGTCAACGAACTGGCTGTCTTGTGGGTGCAGATGCCCAATGTGCTGCCGGGCAGCGACAAGAATCAGTTCTATGTCTATGCCGGAAATGCCAAGGCCACCGCCGAGCCCGGCGACTCGGTCGCGGCGGCGGGCTTTGATGCGGCCACCGTGGCGGCCTTTCATTACAGCGACAAGGCCCCGGCCGGAGCTGACCATCAAGGTGGCGTCAAGCCGGAGTCCATCCTAACGATTGAGCCCAACGGCTTGCTGGCGGCGAGTGCCAAGCTCAGTGGTGCGCCCATCGTTTATCCCTTGAGTGACAAAACGATTGTCGACGGCGGCAATCAGTTGACGGTCAGCCTGTGGGTCAAGCTCGATGATGTGGCGAATGCCGGCGTCTTGAACTGGGGTGGGCTGAATTTGCGTGTCAAGGGCGGCAAATTGATCGCCAATGCGGGCAAGACAGAGCTGTCAGGTGGTGAGGTTGCGGCCGCCAAATGGACCCATCTGGCCCTGCGCTTGGGGCTGGGCAAGGCGACCTTGTTTGTTGGCGGCGTTCAGGTGGCGCAGGGCGATATGGCCACGCCGACCTTGGGTAGCAGCTTGAAAGTCGGCGAGGGTGCCGTGGGCTTGCTGGATGAGTTGCAAGTCTCCAGCAATTTGCGCAGCGCCGAGTGGCTGGCGGTGTCGGCCGGCGCGCAAGGTGCGGAGAGCCGCTTGGTGGCGTCACAGCGCGAAACAGCCGAGAGTGGCGACGGCGAAGAACATGCCGGCCATTTCGCTATTCTGGTCAAGAACCTGACTGTTGATGCCTGGGTGGTCATCATCATTTTGGGCATTATGTTTGTGATCGCCTTCTGGGTGACCGTCAGCAAAGCGATCTTGGTCAGCCGTGCAGCCAAAGACAACCTGAGCTTCTTGAAGCGCTTTCGCGATGCCGACAAGGACTTGTTGACGCTGGCTGCGACGCGCAAGCACAAGCACTCGCCCTTGTTCCGCCTCTATGAAGCCGGCATCGTCCAACTGGAAAAACGCAAGGTGGGCCAGGCTGGTGGTCCGGTCTTGAGCGGCCCTGCGATGAATGCAGTCAAAGCCTCGGTGGACGCCGACTTTGTGCGCGAGAACGCCCATCTGAACTCGAACATGGTGCTGCTGACGATCGCGATTGCCGGCGGCCCCTTCCTGGGGCTGCTGGGTACGGTGGTCGGCGTGATGATCACCTTCGCTGCGATCGCGGCCGCCGGCGACGTGAACGTCAATGCCATCGCTCCAGGCATTGCATCGGCCTTGCTGGCCACGGTGGCGGGTCTGGCGGTCGCGATTCCGGCGCTGTTTGCCTACAACTACCTGGCCGCGCAGATCAAGAACGTGTCCTCGGACATGCAAATCTTTATCGACGAGTTCATCACCCGTGTGGCTGAGCTGCACGGTGCGCCCTGAACTTCATCGCGTCCCCGAATTCATCCTCGCCCTGATCCGGAGCAACAGCTATGTCGGCCGACGTCAAAAGTGACAACCAACCCTATGACGACATCAACGTCACGCCGATGCTGGACCTCGCCTATGTCTTGCTGGTGGTGTTCATTATTTTGACCACCGCCTCGGTGCAAGGCGTCAAGGTCAAGTCGCCGACGACCCATGCGACCAGCAATCTCGCCAAGCCGCAAACGCGTGCGATCACCATCACCGCCGACGGTGCCGTGTATTTAGATGCCTATCCGGTCGACATGGATCAGTTGCGTGACACATTGGCGCAGTACAAAGCAGGCAATCCGGCTTTGCCGGTGGTCTTGAAGGCTGACGCGGCGGCGCAGTACGACAAGGTGATGCAGGTTTTGGAAGTGGCCAAGAAGCTGGATATCACCGAGATCGGCTTGGTCACCAAGCGCGCCGCCCCCGAGTAAAAAGAATCAGGCACAAGCCATGCAAGTACAAAATGAAGTCAAGCCGATAGACACGATCAACGTCACGCCGATGTTGGATCTGGCCTATGTGCTCTTGGTGGTGTTCATCTTGATGACCACCGCCTCGGTGCAGGGCATGTCAATCACCATGCCCAAGCCCAGCAACAAGCCCAGTACCGAAAAACATGATCTGAAGATCGTCCAGGTGATGGAGGGCGGCGGCGTCTTGATCAACGGTGTCGGCGTCACGCTGGCCGAACTGGAGGCACAGCTCTCTCAGGCCAAGAGCCGCGACCCGCAAATGTCAGTGGCCATCAAGGGCGACGCGCGCACCCAGTACGCCAGCGTGGTCGCGGTGATCGACCTGTGCAACAAGCTTCAAGTCAATATGGGCTTGGTGACGGCCCGTATCGGCACCTGAGCCGGCAGCCGAAGGATTGAATCATGAGTGGATTGGCAGAAGATCATCTGGATGACGCGCCCGGCCGCAAATGGCTGATCAGGCTGGGCGTGGCCTTGGCATTTTTGGCTGTAGTGGGTGCCGGCATATGGGCCGTCAAGGGGCTCAAGAGCAATGAAGCGCCCAAACAAAAGGTCGCCAAGATCAGCATCTTGCCCGACAGCCCGCCGCCCCCGCCTCCGCCGCCTAAGCCCGAGCTGAAGAAGCCCGAGCCGCCCAAGGACGAGCCCAAGCAGGTGATGCGTGACGAGCAGATCAAGCAGGCCGAGGCGCCCAAACCGGCCAATGAGCCGCTGAAGATGGAAGGCGCTGCGGGTGATGGGCCGAGCGCTTTTGCGGCCGGCTCGGTCGGCAAAGACTACAGCGGCGGCACGCCGGCCAGCGGCCCGGCTGGCGGCGGCGCCACCCCCGCCGACCGTGCGCAGGAGCGCTTTTACGCCAACAGCGCCAAGCAACTGCTGCGCGATGAACTCGAGCGCCGGCTCAAAAGCGACGCCGCACAACTGACCGCCACGTTCGCCATCTGGTTGGAGCGTGACGGCAGCATTCAGCGTTATGAATTGACACCCAGCGGTGACAACGGCAATGACACGGCGATGCGCCTGGCGCTGGATGAAACCAGCCGCCAGTTCAAGTTGCCCCCGCCGCCGGCGCTGACCCAGCCAATGCGCTTTCGACTCAGCGTGCGTCCGCAAGCTTGACGCTTGAAGACCAGCTATCGACCGAAATTTCCTTTCCCCTATTTGTTCCCCATCATGACCAAAGCCAAGCAGGGCACGACGTGCCCGCCATCAAGCTCTAGCGCTCTCAGCCTTTCAGCGCTGGCCATTGCCGCCGCCTTGGGCTGCGCCTTGCCCGCCCAAGCCCAAAGCATCATTAGCGCCGACGAGAAGCAAGAGCTGGCCGCTTTGCGCGCCACCACCCAAGCGCTGATCGAAGCCCTGGTTGGCCAGGGCTTGATCACCCGCGAACGCGCCGACGCGATCGTCAAGCAAGCCCAACAGCAGCAGCAACAAAGCGCGGCACCCCAGTGGGGCACGCCCCTGGCTGCTGGTGCTGCCGCTGGTGCTGCCGCCGGCGCAGGCACGGCTTCCAAGGTCGTGCGCGTGCCCTATGTGCCGGAGACCGCACGCCAGCAAATGCGCGACGAGATCAAGACCGAGGTGCTGGCGCAGGCCAAGAGCGAGCGCTGGGGTGAGCCGGGCGCCATGCCCGATTGGTTGGGCCGCATCCGCATTGGCGGCGATATGCGCGTGCGTGCGCAGGGCGATATGTTTGACGACGGCAACGTGCCGGCTGCAATCTACCGCGCTCAGACCAGCTCGCCCGCCTGGGCGCCCGACCTCAGCAACACCAACACCAATCGTGAGCGCTTGACGCTTCGAGCGCGCCTGGACGTGGATGCGCTCTTGTCGGACCAAGTGCAAGCCGGCATGCGCTTGTCGACCGGCGGCCTGACCGGGCCAACGTCGACCAGTCAAACCTTGGGAGGCAATGGCGGAGGCTTCAATCGCTACAGCTTGACCTTGGACCGCGCCTGGTTGCACTGGCAGCCTCCGGTCGGCTTCCAGGGTTTGAGTGCCGACTTTGGCCGCATGCCCAACCCCTTTTACAGCAGCGACCTGACCTGGTCGGATGACCTGAACTTTGACGGCATTGCCGCCAATATGAAGCATTATGTTTCACCGCAGCAGGGCTTCTTTGCCAATGCAGGTCTGTTCGCGCTGGAGGAGCTGAATCTCAGCAGCCGCGACAAATGGCTGATGGGCGCGCAGATCGGCGGCGAGTTCACGCTGGCCAAGGGCACGCAGCTCAAGCTCGGCTTGGCCATCTATGATTTCAAACACATTGAGGGCGTGCGGGAGACCGATCCGCCGCCGAGCGGCCCGCGTGCCGGCACTGTGAACTACTTTGCCAGCCAATATCCGGCCGGCTGGCGCCAAAAGGGCAATACGCTGATCAATATCAATGACCCGACCAGCGTGGCCGCGCCGACCTGGGGGCTGGCCTCCAAATTCAGGCCAGTCAATTTGACTGCAGGATTGAGTGTGGCGGCGCTCGCGCCGGTGATGTTGAACTTCAACCTGGACTGGGTCGAGAACACCGGCTTTGATTTGAACGACGTGCGTCAACGCGCCGGCATGGCGCTGAGCGACTTGGCCGCTAAGACCACCGCCGTGCAAGCGCGCGCGCAGGCGGGCAGCGCAAAACTGGCCAAGCGCGGCGATTGGCAGAGTTTCATCACCTACCGCTATATGGAGCGTGATGCCTGGGTTGACGCCTTCACGGACACCACCTGGCATCTGGGCGGCACCAACTACAAGGGCTGGTCCATGGGTGCTAACTACGCCTTTGACCGCAACTTCTGGTTAAGCGGGCGCTGGACCAGCACCCGCAATCTGGACGATAACGTGCGTTTCCTGGCGGTGCCGGGCGACCCGACTTCTGTCAGCGGCAACCTCAGCAGCGCGCCGCTGCGCATCGATGTGATTCAGCTCGATCTGAACGCGCGCTTCTAAGGGGTTGAGGATGAAGCCATATTTGAAGAAGCTCTTCTTGCTGTCTTGCTGTGCGGGTCTGTGTGCGGCCTTGCCTGCGCAAGCCCAGGACGCCAAGGTTTCCAAGGAACGTGAAGCGCTGCGCCGCACGCAGTCTGCGCTGAAGGCGGCGCAAGAACAGCAGTCCAGCTTGACGGCTGAGAAGGCCAAGCTAGAGCAGGAAAAATTGTCGGCCGAACAAGAAGCCGGCAAAGCGCGCGCCCAAGCCTCCGGCCAGGCGAGCAAGCTCAAAGGCTTGGAGCAGCAACTGCAAAAGCTGCAGGCCGATCTGCAAGCCAGCGAGGCTGCGAAATCAGCCTTGGAGGCTGCGGCCGGGACGAGGGAGAAGGAGTTGCAGCAGCAGTTGTTGGCGGCCCGCCGCGAAAGCGCAGAGCGCCAGCAGGCGGTGCAAGTGACCGCGCGTCTGCTGGAGCGCAGCACGCAGGCCTTGCAAGACGCCGAGGCCAAGAACCGTAAGCTGTTTGCGGTGGGTGAAGAAGCGATCAAACGCTATCTGAGCCGCACGCCCTCGGAGATCACCGGCATCAATGATCCCCTGTTCGGCTTCAATGACATCCGCCTGGAGAACGTGGCGGAGGACTTGCGAGGGCAGATGGATGCGCAGCGGGTGATCACCACGGCGCAGTCGAGCTCAAAATGAAGAGCAGGCTCTAAAGCCCAAATACTGGCCTCGGTTTCTTGCTCAGTAGCCGAAGCGTGCCTTGTAACTCAGCGGTGCAATGCTTCGGGCCGCGTAGTCGATGCCGCTGAAGGCGGCGTAGTCGGCTAGGCTGCGCTCTTGCCCCAAGCCGTACTGCCCTAAATCTGCGCCATGCCACAACAAATGAGCCAGACGGCGGTTGGCGGCTTCGCTGAGCACGCCTGAGCGCTGCTGGCGCTGCGCGTCCAATTCGGGCGACCAATGCATGGGCCGGCCCGAACCGCCGGGGCCGACATAGTGGTGATAGAGCGGCACGGCGGGTACGTGGAAGATGTCCCAGCCGCGTGTCCAGGCGCGCAGCGCGAAGGCTTGCTCCTCACCGTGAAAGTACAGAAAAGGATCGTAGGGCAGGGCGTTCACCAACTCGCCCGGCGCAAACAAGCAGCCGGCCGCGATGTGCAGGCCCAGCACCGGTTGATCGCTGGCCACCGGTACCGCTTCGAAGTAAAGCACCGGGTGCTCGGCCGTGAATGCACAGTCGGTCTTGACCACATGGGCCAGTACTTGCTTGGACACCAGTTGCGCGACCGGTTGGCCGTCCTGCATCTGAAAGGGGTTGGGGTAGGCGGTGATCAGGCAGCGCGGGTTCAGCACTTGGCAGGCATGGCCCCAGCGCACAAGGCGCTCGTCCCAGCCGGGCTCGAACCAGGTGTGGGAATCGACCTGCAGGAACCAACGCTCGCCTTGGTAGAGCGACATCGCGATCGCACGCGCCCAGCAAGGGCCGCGGGCTTCGAGCGGGTTCAGGTGCACCATGCGCAGCTGCTGCGCGTAAGGCTCAGGAATCTGCAGGCGCAGTGTGGGCATTTGTTGATCGACCACGCCGATGAAGACCCGCTCCGGTCGGCTGGCCTGGCTCAAGGCGCTGCGAATGGTGAACTCCAGGAGCGGATCGCAAAAAGACGCGATGCTGATGAAGATGCTGTCCTCTAGCAAGGCGCCGGCCGATGGATTGCTCACGCCGGCCGGTAGACGGTTTCGCGCCAGTGATTGACCAGGCGCAGGCGTGCAGGGCGAACCAGCGTTTGCGGATCGTGGAATTCGTGAATCGGCACGGCGCCTGCGTTGATTTGCTCCACCAGTTGTTTCAGACTCACGGGTGCAGGCAAATAGCCGCGCAAGAGAAAGATCGACACCGAGCGGCAGTTGTCCCAGGCCCACAGGTCATGCCAGCCCAGATCGCGCTCGCTCCAGACCGACACATGGGCCTCGGAGATCACGCCGTCGACAATGCCTTGCAGCACGAACTCGGGCGAGATGACCAGCGTATAGGCGCTGCGATAGGCAAGGAAGTTGAGTAAATCAAGGCCCGCGCTCTTGGGCATATGTTCGATGCAGTCGCCCAGGATCGTCAGGTCATATTGGCGGTCCAGCGCCTGGTGCTGCCAGTCGGCGGCTGTGCCGACGTGGAGCTCGTGATAAAGCTCGCGCAGGCCAAAACGCTCGATATAGCTGCTTTCCGCCTCGATGGCGCTGCGTTTGCAGTCGGGTGCCAAGCGGCTCAGCAATTGGCCATATTTGCCTGCGCCGCAGCCGATGTCGAGCGCAGTTTGCGGTGCAATCGCCGCAATGAGTTTTTCCACCAGGGAATCGAAGACGACAAAGGATCCGGGCATCGCGCCATTGTCGGCAAAAGATATGACGGCGGTTTGACGGTCGATCTGGAAAAGTCGCCAGCCCCAAAGCAAAAAACCTGCCGAGGGCAGGTTTAATGTGTTGAATCTGAAGGGGTGGTTGACGAGCCTTACCCCGGCACTGGTCACAACGGTTGGGGCTGCTTCGTTCCCGACCTGACCCGGTTGGCCGCGCTTCCATGCGAGGAGGCCCGTCAAGGCGGATTGTAAACGATGGCCCGGCTGGCTTGCGCCGGGCTGTTGGAAATCCGCTCAGCGCAGCTGCAAATCGTCGTCGCTAAAGCGTATGTTCAGCGGTTCGATCAGCAACTGTTTCGGGCCTTCTTCCAGCTGGCCGGCAATGATGGCGTCGATGCCGCAGGCCTTGGCGACCTCGACCGTGCGGGCCGCATCTTCGGCCTTCACAAAGATCGCAAAGCCCGCACCCATATTTAGCGTGGAATAGGCCTCGCGGTCGTCTTGCTTGGCTTGCTCCTGCATGAAGCGCAGCACCGGCGTGACGGGCGGTACGCTGTGAATACGGTATGTGAACTGAGCCTGATGGCGCAGCAGCTTGCGCCAGCCGTGGCCGGTGATATTGGCGCAGTAACGCGGCAGGATGCCGGCCTTGAACAGCGCCTCGGTGACCGGCGAGTACAGCGTGGTGGGCGCGAGCAGCGCGTCGCCATAAGTCAGGCCGGGGGCAATCTCGGTCAGATAGCCTTGCGGCAGGCGCTCGACCAATTTGCGCGCCAGGCTCAGGCCATTGGCATGGATGCCGCTGGAGGCCAGCAAGACGATGACGTCACCGGCGCCGAGCTTGTCGCCCACCGACAGACGTTCTTTCGGGTTGATCAAGCCGGTGCAAGATGCGGCGAGGTCGATACGACCGGCTTCGACGATGCCGGCCAGGGCCGGGGTCTCACCACCGCCCCAGGCGACCTGGCAGGTGTCGCAGGCGCGTTTCCAGCCTTCGACCAGGCTTTGTGCGCGTTGCTTGTCGCCGAACCAGTCCGAGCCGCCGGCGGCCCAGTAGGCTTGTACGACCAGCGGCGTGGCGCCGACGGTGATCAGGTCGTTGACGGCCATCGCAATGGTGTCCTGCGCGATGCTGTCGTAATAGCTTTTGCCGGTCAGCTCGCGCATTTCGTCTGCGACCAGGGTCTTGGTGCCCAGGCATTCGACGATGGAGGCGATGTAGAACGGGCCAACGTCGACCACATAGGCCGATTCGCCGCGCGAGGCCAGCACTTCGGTGAAGCCGTGCGCCCCGAGGTGAGCGCCGGTGGCGGCGGCTGCGCGCTGGGCGCTGATCTTCAAAGGATCGATCAAGTCGTAGTTGACACCGGCTTGGCTGTAGCTGAGGGTGTCGGCGGAGGAGGGGGCTTCGTGCGTGCTCATGGGGCGGGATTATCGGTCACTCTGTGCGTGTCGCGGCGCGCCTGCTGCTGATTGTTTCCGCTGGGTCGCTAGACCCAGCTCGCCCGGGGACTTGTTGAGAGGCCCGTAGAATCCACGCCCATGAGCTACCAGGTCCTCGCCCGCAAATATCGCCCCCACAGTTTTGAAGAGCTGGTGGGTCAGGAGCATGTGGTGCAGGCCTTGGCCAATGCCTTGACGCAGCAGCGTCTGCACCATGCTTATTTGTTCACCGGCACACGCGGTGTCGGCAAGACCACGGTCTCGCGCATCCTGGCCAAGAGCCTGAACTGCACCGGTGCCGATGGGCAAGGCGGCATCACGGCCACCCCATGCGGCGTTTGCGATGCCTGCCGCGATATCGATGCGGGCCGCTTCGTCGACTACATCGAACTCGATGCGGCCTCGAACCGGGGTGTCGAGGAGATTTCGCAGTTGCTGGATCAGTCGGTTTACAAGCCGGTGATGGGTCGCTTCAAGGTCTATATGATCGACGAAGTCCATATGCTCTCGAATACCGCCTTTAACGCGATGTTGAAGACGCTGGAGGAGCCGCCTGACTATTTGAAGTTTGTGCTGGCCACCACCGACCCGCAAAAAGTGCCGGTCACCGTTTTGTCTCGTTGTTTGCAGTTCAACTTGCGTCCGATGGCACCGCAAACCGTGCTGAGCCATCTGCGCCAAGTCTTGCAGGCCGAAAACGTGCCGGCCGACGCCGGCGCCTTGCGGCTTTTGAGCCGCTCGGCACGTGGTTCGATGCGCGACGCGCTGTCCTTGGCCGACCAGGCCATTGCCTTCGGTGCGGGCAGTCTGGTCGAAGAGGGTGTGCGGCAGATGCTGGGCAGCGTGGACCGCGGCCATGTGATCGCGATCCTGGATGCTCTGATCGCGGCCAATGGTGCCGATGTGGTGGCACAGGCCGATGGTTTGCGCAGTTTGGGGCTTTCGGCCGCTGGCACACTGGAGGATTTGGCCGGCTTGCTGCAGCAAATGGCAGTGGCGCAAGCCGCGCCGGGCGCCTTGGATGAGCAAGACCCGGATACCGCTGAAGCCGAGCGTTTGGCCGCGCTGCTGCCGGCCGATGAGATACAGCTGATGTACAGCATGGCGCTGCACGGCCGCCAAGAGCTGGCCCTGGCACCGGACGAGTACGCTGGGCTTTTGATGGTCTTGTTGCGCATGCTGAGCTTTCGGCCTGTAGGCACCAGCGGCGCACAGCCCAGCAAGCCCAGCAAGCCCAAGCCGCAGGCGGCTCCCTCCAGCGCGCCTTTGCTGCGGCCGCAAGCGGCGCAAGCTACGGTGCGGGCGCCGCTACCTCCTCAAGCCTCCCTTGCCCCCGCCGATTCACCCGTCCTTGCGCCGAAAGTGGCCGTTGAACAGCCGCCCGTAGCGACGCCATTGCCCAGCCCAAAGTTGCCTGATGATGCTGTAGCCGAGGTCGGCCAGGCGGCTGAGTCTGCAGCGCTGAGCTTGCATGTGGTACCTGTCGTCGCGCCTGTGGTGGCCTCGGCGGCAGCCCCTGCGGCTGCCCCTTTTACGGCCCCCTTTACTGCACCTGCGGTCAAGCCGGCCCTGCTGGAGCGTGAACCTGCGGCCGGCGGCCACAGTGCGCGTCTGCGCCCCCGGGCCGTCGAGGCCAAGCCCGCTCCCGCTGCTGTTGCGTCGCCCGAGGCGAGCGACGAAATGCCACCCTGGATGGATGCCCCACCTGCCGACGATGAAGGCGGCGGCGCAGAAGAATCGTTTTATGAAGCGGCAGACGATGGAGATGGTGAGCCGTCGTTGCAGGGCCAGGCTTATGCCTCCACTGCCGGTGCCGATGTGGCGCTGCACCCAACACCGCTTGGCGAGCGCTGGGCCGAACAAATTCGCCCCATGGGCTTGTTGGCCTTGACGCGTGAATTGGCCGTCAGGTCGGAGTGCGTCGCTGTGGAAGAGCAGGGCGAAACCTTGCTATGGCGCTTGCGGGTGGAGCGCGAATCCCTGCGCCAACCGGCGCTCAAGGACAAGTTGCAGGCGGCGCTGGCGGCATTTTTGCAGCGCCCGGTGCTGATTGAATTGGAGGCCGGCGTGGCGCATGATTCGCCCGCGCTGCGTGATGCCGCGCAAGTGCAAGCGCGTCAGCGGGCGGTCGAGCAGATCGTGGTTCAAGACCCATTGGCTCAGCAGTTGCTGGCCCAGTTCAAAACAGCGCGCATCGTGCCGGGCTCGATCCGGTCGCATTGAATTTTTTTGGAAAAAAGAGGAGTACGAAGATGATGAAGGGTCAACTCGCAGGTCTGATGAAACAAGCTCAGGCGATGCAAGACAATATGAAGAAAGCGCAGGACGAACTGGCGCTGGTCGAGGTCGAGGGTCAGTCGGGCGCGGGCTTGGTTAAGGTCGTGATGACCTGTAAAAACGACGTTAAACGCGTCACCATCGACCCCAGCTTGCTGGCGGACGACAAAGACATGTTGGAAGATCTGGTCGCCGCGGCCTTCAATGATGCGGTGCGCCGCGCCGAAGAAGTCAGCGCGCAGAAAATGGGCAAGCTGACGGCCGGCATGCCGATGCCGCCCGGCATGAAGTTCCCGTTTTGAACTTCATTTGATGATGCGCTGATTGGTGACTGCACTCGAAACCCTGATCGAGGCGCTCAAGCGCCTGCCCGGCGTGGGCCAGAAATCTGCTCAGCGCATGGCTTATCACCTCTTGCAGCATGACCGGGACGGTGCCGCGCGCCTGTCCCTGGCGCTGCGCGCAGCGGCCGAGCAAATCGGCCATTGCCGGCGCTGCCATACCTTCAGCGAAACCGAGATTTGCAGCATCTGTGCCGACGTCAGCCGCGACCCGGCGCTGCTTTGCGTGGTGGAATCGCCAGCCGATCAGGCGGCCCTTGAGCGCACCAACTCTTACCGGGGTTACTACTTTGTGCTGCTGGGGCGGGTCAGCCCCTTGGACGGCGTAGGCACGGCGCAAATCGGGGCGGCGGAGTTGCTCTTGCGTGCGGCCGAAACCGGGGTGGCGGAAGTGATCCTCGCTTGCAGCTTTACGGCCGAGGGCGAGGCAACGGCCCATGTCTTGGGCGAAGCGCTGCGCTCGCGCGGCATCCGTGCCACCCGCTTGGCGCGTGGCGTGCCGGTCGGCAGCGAATTGGAGTATGTTGATTTGGGCACGATTGCCCATGCCTTGGTCGACCGGCGCTGACGCGCTGGCCGCCTGCCTCACCCACTTAGAGGATTTTCATGACGATTGCCAACTATTGCATCTTGCTGGCCTGCGCCTTGCCGATTGTTTGCGCCGGTCTGGCCAAGTCGGGCAGCTTCGGGCGGCCGCGTCGTGAGGGTGGCTATGACAACCACGACCCGCGCGCTTGGGCGGCCCAGCTGACAGGCCGCAAGGCGCGCGCCAACGCCGCTCAGGCGAACAGTTTTGAGGCCTTGCCGCTGTTCATCGCGGGTGTTTTGGTGGCGCAGCAGATGAGCGCGCCACAAGGCCTGGTGGACGCGCTGGCGCTGGGCTTTATTGCCGCCCGCGTGGCCTATATTGCGGCCTATCTGGCCGACTTGGCCAGCCTGCGCTCGGCCATCTGGGCGGTCGGCGTGATCTGCAGCGTGGCGCTGTTTTTCAGCGCCAAGTAGGCGCTAAATAAACGCGCCACCTCGGCGCCAAGCCCGGCTCAATCAGCGTTTGCTCATCTGCCGGGCGGCGCTGCTGGAAGTCGGTGATGCGCCGCCGCCCGATTTGATTGCCACCGTGCGCGCTGCGCCGGGCTTGCCACCGGTCTTGGCCGCTGGTGCCGCCTTGGCCGCTTGGCCGGGCTTGCCCGCTGCATTGCCGGGCTTGGCCATGGCAAGCCGCTTGGTCGGGAAGGCTTGGTACATCACCACGGTCTGGCCCGGCTTGAAGCTGGCCTTGACCCCGACCTTGTTCCACTCGGCCACCTGCACCGAGCTAACGCGGTAACGGCTCGCCAAGCTCTCCACCGTTTCGGCCTTGCCGGCCTTGACGCTGATGCGGCGCAGCGGCGGCGTGTCGGCGGCCAGGTTGATCGAGGCGTTCTCGGCCATATGCTCGGACACGTCTTCGATGCGATGCGCCGCTCGCGGCACCAGCAGCGTCGAGCCCTGCAAGACCCGCATGCGCGGCGGAATCTTATTGATCTCGCGCAGCTGCGCTTCGCTCATGCCGACTTGCTTGGCCGCAGCGGCTGGGCTCATCGTCTGCGTGACGGTCCAGGCGGTCCAACTCGCCAGCGGGCCGCGGTGCGCGGCCAAGGCCTCGGCAAAAGTCTTGGCGTTGTCGTAAGGCAGCAGCATCTGGCCTGTCACGGCCGCCAGCATCACTGGCTTGTTCATCTGAGGGTTGAACTGCTTGAATTCCTCGACCGTCATGCCGGCCAAGCGCGCGGCCAGATCGACGTCGATATCGCGGTCCAGCGTCACGCTGAGGAAGTAGGGGTGGTTGGACATGGCCGGCAGATTCAGGCCGAATTTTTGCGGCGCCAGCACGATGTTCTTGACCGCCTGCAGCTTGGGCAGGTAGTAGCGTGTTTCGTCCGGCATCTTCAGATTGTCGTAATCGGTCGGCAGGCCGGCTTTTTGGTTGCGGGCAATGGCCTTTTGCACATTGCCCTGGCCCCAGTTATAGGCCGCCAAAGCGAGTTGCCAATCTCCACCGAACATCTTGTTCAAGCGGGTCAGGTAGTCGAGCGCGGCGCGGGTGGAGGCGAGCACATCGCGCCTGTCATCGCGGAAGATGTTTTGCTTCAGGGCGAAATCTCGGCCCGTGGCCGGTACGAACTGCCACATGCCCGAGGCCTTGGCGGTCGACATCGCTTGCGGGTTGAACGCACTTTCGATAAAGGGCAGCAGCGCCAACTCGGTCGGCATGCCGCGCTTTTCGACCTCTTCGATGATGTGAAACAGGTAGCGGCCGCCGCGCTCGGTCATGCGCTGCACATAATCGGGCCGGCTGCTGTACCAAGTTTCGGCACGGCGTACGCCGTCGTTTTCAAGCTCAGGCATGGCGAAGCCGCTGCGCAGGCGCACCCAGAGGTCGGCCGAGGCGCGCGCCTCGTTCAGATCGATGGCGACGCCCGGCTGAAGACTGTCTTCCAATACGGGGTGAGCGCTGTCCGCTGGCTTGGCGGTGTCAGCAAATGCAGCAGGCTGTGCAGACGCGCTGGCCGTGGGGCTCCAGGCCCGCGGCAAGGCATTGCGATCGCTGCCGGGGCTCAGGTCTTGCTGCGGCGGGCTGCTGGCGCAGGCGCTGAGCAAGCCGGCGATGACGATAGCGCTCAAGCGCTTGAGCAGCGCTGGCAACTGGACTTTTTTCATCGGTAGTCGTTCTTCCATTGACGCAGCTGTGTGAACACTGCGACCGGGTCAGAGACCCGGGTCTGGTTTGAAAACGCTTGAGCCGCCGCCATCACGGCCGGCTCGCTGCAGCGCAAAAAGGGGTTGATCTGCAACTCCAGAGCCAAGCTGGAGGGCAGGGTGGGCAGGTCTTCACTGCGGCGCTGTTCGCACCATTGCTGATAGGCCGCCAGTTCGGGGTTGTCCGGTTCGACCGCGCGCGCAAAGCGCAAATTGGCCAAGGTGTACTCATGCGTGCAGCAAACGCGGCTGGCGCTGGGCAGCGCCGCTAGGCTTTGCAGCGAGGTAAACATCTGCGCCGGCGTGCCTTCGAACAAGCGACCGCAGCCGCCCGAGAACAGGGTGTCGCCACAGAACAGCAGCGGTGCGGCGCCGTCACTGGGGCTTTCCAGATAGAAAGCAATATGGCCGGCGGTATGGCCCGGCACGTCGATGACTCGAAAATCTTGGCCCAGCAGGCGGAAGCTATCACCGTCTTGGCAGGGCGTTATGGGAACAGGCATCTGCTCATGCGCCGGCCCAAAAACAGGCGCCTGCTGATGCGCCAGCAAGGCACTCAGACCGCCAACATGGTCGCCGTGATGATGCGTCACTAGAATGCCAGCCAGACGCAGCGAGCGCGCTGCCAAGGCGTCAAGTACCGGGGCCGCGTCACCCGGGTCGACCACGAGGGCTTCGGCTCCATCGTGCAACATCCAGATGTAGTTGTCCGCAAAGGCAGCGATGGCCTCAAGTTTCATGCAGTCAAACCCAGATCTGTTCCCACTATTTCACGTCCATGGCCAGTGAAACCGCAATTATAGAGTTGGCCGCATGGCTGCAGACCCCGCCCGGGCGCTATTTGCTGGCCTGGGAGCAAGCGCAAATGGACGCGGCCGTGGTGGATCTGTTCGGCTTTCATGCCTTGCAGCTGGGTTTGCCTGAACTGCCGGGGCTGCGCAGCAACCGCATGCCGCATCGCTGGGTTGCGCTCCAGCACCCTGAGCAGGCCCAGGCCGGCGCCCTGGCCGGCCCCGGTGTGGCCCTGCACTGCGAGTTTGACAGCCTGCCCTTCGAGAGCGGCAGCTTGGATCTGGTGGTCTTGCCGCATACGCTGGAGTTGGCGCATGACCCGCATCAAACGCTGCGCGAGGTGGAGCGGGTCTTGCGGCCGGAAGGTCGCTTGGTGATTTTGGGGCTCAATCCGGCCAGTCTTTGGGGGCTCAGGCAAAATCTGGGCCAAGTGCTGCCGGGTGGTCCTCGGATTTATCTGCCGCAAGACGGTGATTTCATTGGTTACTGGCGCTTGCGCGACTGGTTGCGTTTGCTCAGTTTTGATGTCGAGGCCGCGCAATTCGGCTGTTATTGCCCGCCTTTGCGCTCGGCTGCTTGGCTGGAGCGCTGGGCCTGGGTCGAGCCTATCGGCGGGCGCTGGTGGCCGGTGCTGGGTGCGGTGTATTTCATCAAGGCGGTCAAGCGTGTGCACGGTATGCGCTTGATCGGGCTTGAGCGAAAGCGCGTCGCTAGGCGCAGCGCTGCACCGGCGGTCGCGGTGCAGCAACAACATAAAGAACAAGGTCCATGAATCAAGCAGTTACTCCTTCCCCTACATTGGCCGGTTCGGCAGCACCGGCAGCAAAGATCGCCAGGCCCGTGGTCGTCATCTACACCGACGGTGCATGCAAGGGCAATCCGGGCCGCGGCGGTTGGGGCGCATGGCTGAGTGCCGGCGGGCATGAGAAAGAAATGTCCGGCGGCGAGGCCAACACGACCAATAACCGCATGGAGCTGACCGCAGTGATCGAGGCCTTGGCCTCTCTGAAGCGGACTTGCGACATCACCGTGTTTACCGACAGCGAGTATGTCCGCAAGGGCATGACCGAATGGATTGGCGGCTGGCAGCGGCGCGGCTGGAAGACGGCCGATAACAAGCCGGTCAAGAACGCCGACCTCTGGCAGCGACTGGACGCCTTGCGCAAGCTGCATCAGGTCGAATGGCGCTGGGTCAAGGGGCATGCGGGCGACCCTGGCAACGAGCGTGCCGACGCGCTGGCCAACCAAGGCGTCAACGGCGTCTCTCGCTGAGGGTTGCCGAGCGGCCGCGCTGGCTTTGCTTGAGGCTCGCGTTCAAGTTCAGGTTCAGGTTCAGGTTCAAGTTCAAGTTCAAGTTCAAGTTCATTTGAAATTTGTGCGTTGTGCGTACGCTTGTCGTCGCTGACAGCCTCAAACACGTATTTCATGCCATTTGCTCGGCGAGGCCTGTGGACTGCCGCTAGAGTGCGCACCGGAGACTCGCATGACTGTTCACAGAAAATTTCACACCGTGGTGGCCCTTGTGGCTCTTGTTGGACTGAGTGGCGCCGCTTATTGGTGGCAGCACCGGCCGGCTCAGGCGCAAACCGCCCAAGCCTCTGAGGCGAAGCCGGATGCAAAACCGGGCTCGAAGGCCCCGGGCGCAGCCGGTGGCAAGGAAGCCAGCGGCCCGATACCGGTCGAGGTGGGCAGGGTCGAATCGGTCTTGCTGCCCGATGACGCGCAGACCGTCGGCACCCTGAAGGCGCGCCAGTCGGCGCTGCTCAGGCCCGAGGTCAGTGGGCGCATCGTCAAACTGGGCTTCACCGATGGTCAGCGCGTGCGCCAGGGCCAGTTGCTGGTGCAACTCGATGACAGCTTGCAGGCGGCGCAGCTGCAGCAGTCACAGGCGCAGGCCAGCATTGCGCGCTCCAGTCTGAAGCGCAATAACGAGTTGCTGGCGCAGGGTTTTGTCAGTGCCAGCGCGGTTGAGCAAGCGCAGTCGGTCTTGCAAGTGGCGGAGGCGCAAGTGGCGCTGAGCCAGGCGCAACTGCTGCGCATGCAGGTGCGCGCGCCATTTGATGGCGAGATGGGTATTCGCAGCGTCAATGTGGGCGACTACGTCAAGGACGGCAGTGATCTTGTCAGCATCGAAGACAGCTCCATGATGTGGGTGGACTTCCGCCTGCCCGAACGCTTTGTGCCGCGCCTGAAGATGGGACAACAGGTCGAAGTGATGCTGGACGCGCTGCCAGGCAAGTCCTTTACGGCCCAGATTGCGGCCTTGGATACGCAGCTTGATGCTAATGGCCGCTCGCTGCTGGTGCGGGCCAAGTTGCCCGCCGGCACGCCCGAGCTGCGCTCCGGCTTGTTTGCCCGTGTGCGGGTGTTGTTGGCCGTGCATCAAAACGCCTTGCTGGTGCCCGAGGAGGCCTTGGTGCCGCAAGGCGGCAAGCAATATGTGATCAAGCTGCTGGAAAACGGCGCTGCGCCGCCGACTGCCCAGCGCATCGAGGCCAAGCTGGGCCTGCGCTTGCCGGGTAAGGTGGAAATTTTGGAGGGCTTGAAGGCCGGTGAGCGCGTGGTGACGGCCGGCCAAGCCAAGCTGATGCGCGGCGAGGGTCAGGTCTTGAAGATCATCGACGTCGATAAGCAGGGCGTCCCGCGCGGTGCGCCAGCCTCCTCGTCCCCCGGCATCTCTGCCAGCGCGGCCAGCCGCTGAAAGGCCCGCGATGCGAATTTCCGAAATCTCTATCCGTCGCCCTGTCTTTGCGACGGTGATGTCGCTGCTGCTGATCCTGGTCGGCATCGTGGCCTTCGGGCGCCTCTCCTTGCGCGAGTATCCGCGCATCGACGAGCCGGTCGTGACGGTCAGCACTCGGCTGGTGGGCGCCTCCAGCGAAGTGATCGAAAGCCAGATCACCAAGCCGCTGGAGGATTCGATCGCCGGCATCGACGGCATCGAGGTCTTGACCTCGAGTTCGCGTACCGAGTCGAGCCAGATTACCGCCCGCTTCAAGCTGGAGAAGAACCCCGATGACGCCGCCGCCGATGTGCGCGACCGCGTCGCCCGCGTGCGCGGGCGCCTGCCCGATGCGGCCGATGAACCGGTCGTTGCCAAGGTCGAGGCGGATGCGCAGCCGACCATCTGGATTGCTTTCTCCAGCGAGACCTTGAGCCCGCTGGAGATCACCGATCTGGTCAACCGCATCGTCAAGCCGCGCTTGCAGACCATCCCCGGCGTGGCCGATGTGCAGACCGGCGGTGACCGCAAATACGGCATGCGGATCTGGCTCGACGCCGACCGCCTGGCCGCCTACAAGCTCACCGTGCAGGATGTCGAAGACGCACTGCGGCGCCAGAATCTGGAAGTGCCGGCCGGTCGGATCGAAAGCGAGCAGCGCGAATTCAGCGTGACGGCGCGTACCGACCTGAACACGGTGGCCGAGTTCTCTGAGGTGATTCTGAAGCAGACCGGTGGCTTCGCCGTGCGCCTGAAGGATGTGGCTCGGATCGAGGAGGCGGCGTCGAGCGAGCGCTCCCGCGTGCGCTTGAACGGCGTGTTGTCGGTGTCATTGGGCGTGATTCGCCAGGCCACGGCCAACCCCTTGGAAGTCTCTGCTGCGGTGCGCGAAATGATGCCCAAGCTGCAGGCCGATCTGCCCGACAGCATCAAGGTGCTGCCGGCGAATGACAACTCGGTCTTTATTGACCGCTCGATCAAGTCGGTCTACTCCACCATTGTTGAATCGGTGGTCTTGGTGGCATTGGTGGTGTTCGTGTTCTTGCGCACGCTGCGCGCCTCCATCATTCCCTTGGTGACGATCCCGATCAGCTTGATCGGCTCCTTCGCGTTGATGGCCGCCGCCGGCTTCACCGTCAACACCTTGACCTTGCTGGCGCTGGTGCTGGCGATCGGCCTGGTGGTAGACGATGCGATCGTGGTGCTGGAGAACATTTTTCGCCATATCGAAGAAGGCCTGGAGCCTTTCCAGGCGGCGCTGAAGGGTGCCAAGGAAATCGGCTTTGCGGTCTTGGCGATGACGCTGACGCTGGCCGCAGTGTTCGCGCCGCTGGCCTTCACGCCCGGGCGTACTGGTCGCTTGTTTGTGGAATTCGCCTTGACGCTGGCAGGGGCGGTGATCGTGTCAGGCTTTGTGGCGCTGACCTTGACACCGATGATGTGCAGCAAATTGCTGCGCCATAACGCCAACCCAAGCCGGTTTGACCGCGGCATGGAGCGCGTCTTGGTGTGGGTGTCGGATAGCTATGCGCGCGTCTTGCGTTATGTGCTGCGGGCACGCTGGTTGGTGGTGCTGGTGATGCTGGCATCGGGCGCGGGCAGCTGGTATTTGTTCAACACCATGAAGTCCGAATTGGCACCGATGGAGGATAGAGGCGTGATCGTGATGCCGATCAGCGCGCCGGACGGCTCTACGCTGGCCTTTACCGCGCGTTATCTGGACGCGGTTGATCGCATCGCGGCGCAGTACCCGGAGTTCGACCGGGCCTTTCTGTTCTCGGGCGGCGGCGGCGTATCTTCGGGGTTGGCGATTTTGCGTACCGTTGATTGGTCCGAGCGCAAGCGCAGCACGCAGGAAATTGCACGGCTGATGCTGCCGCAGGTCAGCAATTTGCCCGGTGTGCAGGCTTTCCCGACCACGCCGGCCAGCTTGGGTCAGGGTTTTACCGCCAGGCCGGTGAACTTCGTCGTGGTCACCAGTGACAGCTATGCCAATCTGGCCAAGGTCACGCAGGCTATGATGGCCGAGATGGGCAAGAACCCGGGTCTGAGTCAGCCGGACAATGATTTGCGCTTGAACAAGCCCGAGCTGTTCATGGAAATTGACCGCGAGCGCGCGGCCGATCTGGGTGTGTCGGTGGAAGCGGTGGCGCGCACGGTTGAGACAATGTTGGGCAGCCGCGCGGTAACCCGTTACAAGCGCGGTGCGGATCAATACGATGTGCTGGTGCAGACCGAGGCAGCGGGGCGTGCCACGCCCGAGCAGATCGAGCGCCTGTTTGTGCGCGGCCGAGGTGACACCATGGTGCCCTTGTCCAGCCTGATCAAGGTCAACGAGGCGGTCAGCCCGCGCGAGTTGAATCACTTCAACCAGCGCCGCTCGGTGACGCTCACCGCCAATCTGGCGCCCGGCTATTCCTTGGGCGAGGCGCTGAGCTTTATGGATCAGACGGCCGCCAAGGTCATGCCGGTCGGCTACGCGACCGAGTTGAACGGCGTGTCGCGTGAATTCAAGTCCAGCAGTGGCGCGCTCGGCCTGGTGTTTGTGTTGGCGCTGTTGTTCATCTTCCTGGTCTTGGCGGCGCAGTTCGAGAGCTTTGTCGACCCGCTGGTGATCATGTTGTCTGTGCCTTTGTCCATGGTCGGCGCCTTGGCTGCGCTGCAATGGTCGGGCGGCACTTTGAACGTCTATTCGCAGATCGGTTTGATCACGCTGGTGGGCTTGATCACCAAGCATGGCATTTTGATCGTCGAGTTCAGTAATCAGTTACGTCAGCAGGGGCGCGGCGTCCACGCTGCCGTGGTCGAGGCGGCCGCCTTGCGTTTGCGACCCATCTTGATGACCACCGGTGCGATGGTGCTGGGTGCCTTGCCTTTGGCGCTGGCCAGTGGCGCTGGCGCCGAGAGCCGCCAGCAAATCGGCTGGGTGATTGTCGGCGGCATGAGCTTTGGCACCTTGCTGACCATCTTTGTCGTGCCGACCATGTACACGCTGTTTGCGCGCAAGAGCACGCCGGGAGAGATCACGACGCCGGCCTTGTCGAACTGACTCGAACTGATTCGGGCCAGCCTCTAAAATGCCGCGATACACCCTGGGGAATTACAGATGAGCATCAAGAGCGATAAGTGGATACGCCGTATGGCCGAGCAGCACGGCATGATCGAGCCGTTTGAGCCGGGCCAGGTGCGCGCCAACGCGGCCGGCGAGAAAATCGTCAGCTACGGCACTTCCAGCTATGGCTACGACATCCGCTGCGCGCCCGAGTTCAAGGTCTTCACCAATGTCTACAGCTCCATCGTCGACCCGAAGAACTTCGATGAGAAGAGCTTTGTCGACATGGAGGGCGACTACTGCATCATCCCGCCGAACAGTTTTTGCCTGGCCCGCACGGTCGAGTATTTCCGCATTCCGCGCAATGTGCTGACGGTGTGCCTGGGCAAAAGCACTTATGCGCGCTGCGGCATCATCGTCAACGTGACGCCGTTTGAGCCCGAGTGGGAAGGCTATGTGACGCTGGAGTTCAGCAACACCACGCCGCTGCCGGCCAAGATCTATGCGGGCGAGGGCTGTGCGCAAGTGCTGTTCTTCGAGAGCGACGAGGTCTGCGAGACCAGCTACAAGGATCGTGGCGGCAAGTACCAGGGTCAGCGTGGCGTGACGCTGCCTAAAACTTGAAAGAAGGACTTACGCAAAACCGCCCCAGCGTCGTTCCGACGCCTTGTCGTACAAGGCGTACTGCCTTTGGCGTCATGCCTAGCTGGAACAATTTTGCGTAAGTCCCAAGAAGAAAACTTGAATCGAATCAGCGGGTGAAAGGCCGGCTTTTTCGGATTTAAGTTTTTGCTCAGGCCGGCATCATGGAGCTATCCAAGCCCCAAGCCGAGGAAACCATGAGCAACGTCTATCGCCTGACACCAGATCTGCCGCTTAGCGCACCGATCTATTTCGATCTGCGCGAGGCCTCGCCCGATTACGTCTTCAATGGGCATTCGTTCGATCCGGCGCTGCGCCCACAGTCCTCGCTTGAATTCGGCTCACCGATTGTTGGGCCGGTAGATGGCGGCGATCTGCAACGCTTTCACGCGCTGATGGCGCATGAGGGCTTGGCCCTGCAGCCGACCCGCATGCTCTATGACCGCCTGTATGCCTGCGAGCGCTTGGCCCAGGGTCACGCCAGCGCTAATGCGAGCTTGCGTGAATTGGCGATGCGCATGTTCAATAATTATCAGCAAGCCGGGGAATGGATAGGCTTGATCCACTGAGTCAGCCTTCGTACTGCGCGATCAAAGAGCCCTCGTAAGAGGGCTTTTTGTTGCTGGGTTCACAGCGCCGTTAGCCAGTCGCAACGCAGGCGCCCGCTGCGATGCAGCCGAACTCGCCACGAGGCGTAAAAGCCCGGCAGCAAAAAACCCGCCGGGCATAAGGGCAGCAAGGCCCATTCATGGATCAGCAGCAGCGCCGGCAGAGCCACCCAGCCGATCACCCAGGCCGTCAGCACCATGTCCCAGGCACACAACTCAAGCGGGTGTCGGCGGCCATGCAGGAACAACCAGCGCTTGATCTGAGTCAGCTGAACCAGGGTCATGGCACACCTCCGTGCTTGCGGGCGACTAGGTGTCAGTTTCATGTCAGCTTGGCAATCGGTCAAGGCTGGGGGAATATCCAGTCGAAGCGCGGTGCCGACGGTGAAAACCCATGGAGCCTTACTTTTGGCATGGGGCTAACCACGGTGTAGGCTGCGAGCCTCTTTGAAAAGGCTTGCCTCTCGTGCGCATCAAAAAATTTAAGATTTTGGGACTTATCTCGGCCATCGCCGCCATGGCGCAAATGCCTGCTCAGGCCGCCGAAGGCATGTGGATGCCGCAGCAATTGCCGCAGATTGCCAGTGGCTTGAGAGCCGCCGGTCTGAAGATCGAGCCCAGCCGTCTGTCGCAGCTGACCGAGTTCCCGATGGGGGCCGTCGTCAGCCTGGGCGGCTGCACGGCTTCGTTTGTGTCACCGCAAGGGCTGATCGTGACCAACCATCACTGCGCCTACGGCAGCATCCAGTACAACACCAGTGCGCAGCGCGACTTGCTCAAAGACGGGTTCTTGGCCGCGAGTTTGAGCGAGGAGTTGCCCGCCGAGCCCGGCAGTCGGGTCTATGTGACGGTGGCGGTGACGGATGTCAGCGCGCAAGTGCTGGATCGCAAGGTTCAAGCCTTGCGAGGCAAGGCGCGTTTTGATGCGATCGAGGCGATTCAAAAACGCTTGACCGCCGATTGCGAGGCCGATGCTGGGCACCGCTGCGAAGTGAGCAGTTTCTATGGCGGCTCGCAATACCAGTTGATCAAGCAGCTGGAGTTGCGTGACATCCGTTTGGTGCACGCGCCCGCGCTCGGCGTGGGTCTGTTCGGCGGCGATGCCGACAACTGGATGTGGCCGCGCCACACCGGGGACTACAGCTTCTATCGCGCTTACGTCGGGCCAGACGGTCGCCCGGCCGACTTCAGCCCCGACAACAAGCCCTTCGAGCCCAAACATCATCTGAAGTTGGCCAGGCAGCCGCTCAAGGAGGGAGATTTTGTGATGGTGGCCGGCTACCCCGGACATACCAACAGGCACCGTTTGCCGGCCGAGGTGGACTTCACCTTCTCTGAGTGGCAATCCAGCCACATCCGCTTGATGGGCGAGCAACTGGCCCTGATCAAAGCCGCAACCGCCGGCCGGCGCGAGGCCGAGATTGCACTGGCTGACCGGGTCGCCGGTATCAGCAATGGCCACAAGAATATGCAGGGTCAGCAAGCCAGCTTTGAGCGCAGCGACATCTTGGCGCGCAAATCGCAAGGCTTTGCTGATTTGAAGCGCTGGGTAGCTGCCGATGCAGGCCGCCAAGCGCGGTACGGCGCCGATCTGGCCCAGGTTGAACGCTTGCTGGCACAGCGTCAGGAGATTGTCCGTGCCGAACTCTTGTTGGATTATGTGGCGCCTCAATTGCTGGACACAGCGCGCAGCCTCTACCAACACGCGCAGCAGCAAGCCTTGCCTGATGCGCAGCGCAAACCTGGCTTTCAAGCCCGCGACAGCCTGGCCTTCAGCCAGAGCTTGGAGACGCTGCAACGCCGCTATGACGAGCCGGTGGATCAGGGGCTGAGCGCGCATTTCTTTGCCCAGTATTTGGCCTTGCCGGCCGCGCAACTGAACCAGCCTCTGCTGGCGGCCTTGGGGCTGCAGCCCGGCATGATTGAGGCGGCCATCAAAGCCCGCTTGTTGCCCATTTACAGCGGCAGTCAGTTGCAGCAGCAAACCGAGCGCATGGCCTGGTTGACGCGCGATGTGGCGGCGTTCAAGGCCAGTGACGACAGCTTCATCAAGGCGGCGGTGGCCTTGTATGCCGATGATGAAACGCGCGAGTCCCGTGACAAAGAGCTCAGCGGCCAAATCGGCCAAGCCTATGCCGGCACCATGCGGGCCTTGATCGCCTACAAAGCCAGCCAAGGCGAGGCGGTGTACCCGGACGCCAACAGCACGCTGCGGGTCGCATACGGTCATGTTCAAGGGCGCAAGGGCGCGGTGGACGGCGCCGATTGGCAGGCCTTCACGACGCTGCGCGGCATTGCTGCCAAGCATACCGGCGAGGGTGAATTCAATGCGCCGGCGCCGCAGTTGGCGGCCATCAAAGCGCGTCAGTTTGATGACTACAAGGTGGCTAGCCTGGATTCGGTACCGGTCAATTTTTTGGCCACCCTGGACACCACCGGCGGCAACTCCGGCTCGCCGGTCTTGAACGACCGGGCCGAGTTGGTGGGCTTGCTGTTTGACGGCACGCTGGACAGCGTCATCGACAGCTGGGACTTTGATGCCAAGCGCTCGCGCAGCATCTGCCTGGATGCGCGCTATATGCTGTGGCAGATGAAAGTGGTGGACAAGGCCGAGCGCTTGTTGCGAGAAATGAAGGTCTTGTAGAAGTCACGTGCTGGCGTAGGCGTCTATGTCCATGGCTCTGCCTATGTCGGCGACACTGTGCGCAATCAGTCAGCCGGAGTCGCCATGACGCAGCCTCTTCACAGCCAAGCCGAAGACAGCCCCCGTTCGCAACGCCTGGTGCAGCTGCATGCGCTGCAGACCATGGAACATGGCAAGGTGGTGGCCGCTGCCGAGGCGGTGGCGCTGATTCATGACGGCGATTGCCTGGCCACCTCGGGCTTTATCGGCATCGGCTTCGCGGAGAACTTGGCGGTGGCGCTGGAGGCGCGCTATTTGCGCAGCGGCCGGCCCCGTGATCTGAGCCTGGTTTATGCGGCGGGGCAGGGCGACGGCAAGCAGCGCGGCCTCAATCACTTCGGTCACAAGGGTTTGCTCAGGCGCGTCGTGGGCGGGCATTGGGGGCTGGTGCCGGCCTTGCAAAAGCTCGCGCTCGACGGCGATATCGAGGCCTGGAATCTGCCGCAAGGCGTGATCAGCCATCTTTACCGCGACATTGCTGCGGGCAAGCCCGGCCATCTGAGTCGCGTCGGGCTGGATACCTTTGTCGACCCTCGCCATGGCGGCGGCGCTGTCAACGCGCGCAGCACCGAGGCCTTGGTGCGCTTGATGGAGATCGACGGCGAGCCGTATCTGTTCTACAAGGCTTTCCCGATTGATGTGGCCTTGCTGCGCGGCACCACGGCGGACGCCGACGGCAACATCACCATGGAGCGCGAGGCGCTAACGCTGGATTCACTCGCCATCGCAATGGCTGCGCGCAACAGCGGCGGCATCGTGATCGTGCAGGTCGAACGTTTGGCCGAACGCGGCAGCCTGAATCCGCGCCAGGTCAAGATTCCCGGCATCTTGGTCGACGCGGTGGTGCTGGCCGAGAAGCCCGAGTTCCATATGCAGACTTTCGCCGAAGCCTACAGCCCCGCATTTGCTGCCGAGTTACGGGTGCCGATGGCGGCCTTGCAAACAATGGCCCAGGGTCTGCGCAAGGTGATCGCCCGCCGCGCCGCGCTGGAGTTGCAAACGCACGATGTGGTCAACCTCGGCATCGGCATGCCCGAGGGTGTGGCGGCGGTGGCGGCCGAGGAGCATATCTCCGACCTGATCACGCTCACGGCCGAGGCCGGCGTGATCGGCGGCCTGCCGGCCGGCGGCCTGAACTTTGGTGCGGCGGTCAATACCCAAGCCGTCATCGACCAGCCTTATCAGTTCGATTTCTATGATGGCGGCGGGCTTGATCTGGCGGTCTTGGGGCTAGCGCAGGCCGATGCTCAGGGCAATGTCAATGTCAGCCGCTTCGGCTCGCGCCTGGCCGGCGCCGGCGGCTTTATCAACATCAGCCAGAACGCCAAGCGCTTGGTTTTTGTCGGCAGTTTTTTGAGCGACGGCAAGCCCAAGTTCCTGGCAGAAGTGGAGCAGCGCACCTTCTCGGGAAGAGAGGCGAGCCGGCGCGGCCAGCAGGTACTCTATGTGACCGAGCGTTGCGTGCTCAGGCTAGCTCCCGAGGGTTTGATCCTGTCTGAAGTGGCGCCGGGTCTGGATCTGCAGCGTGATGTGCTGGATCTGATGGGCTTTGCGCCCTTGATGCCGACGCCGCCGTCTATCATGGACGCGGCGCTGTTCAAAGACGAGGCGATGGGTTTGCGCGCCAGGCTCTTGATGCTGCCGCTGGCCGATCGTTTCAGCTATGACGCGGCGACGCGGCAACTGTTTCTCAACTTCGAGCGCTTGGCGGTGCGCAGTAGCGACGATGTGGAGGCGATTCGCGCCGAGGTGGAGCGCCGTCTGGCACCGCTGGGGCAGCGCGTTTGGTGCGTGGTCAACTATGACCATTTCCACCTCGACCCCGAGGTCGCCGACGCTTACGCTGCGATGGTGCGGGAGCTGAGTGACCAGTTCTATGAAAACGTGACGCGCTACGGGACGGCCGGTTTCAACCGCAGCTTGCTGGGTGCTGCGCTGGCAGCGCGCGGCGTCGAGCCGCAGATGTTTGACTCGGCCGAGCGCGCCTTGTTGGAAGTCAAGCCTGTCTGAGGCTGTGCCGCGCCGCGCGGGCTATGGTTAATGCCACTTGCATGCGCGCCTCGGCTGGTGGACAGTCTCGGCTGAGCAAATTTCCATGAGCATTTCAGTCCGTGTCCTCTCTCACTCCTGGCGATCTTCGCCTTAAACAAGACCGAGCCTTTCTCGGTCATCCCGCCGGCCTGGGTTGGCTGGCATTCTGTGAATTCTGGGAGCGCTTCTCCTATTACGGCATGCAGGCGCTGCTGGTGCTCTACCTCAGCAACTACCTGTTCCTGCCCGAGAACATCGGCAATGTCGCCGGCATCGACGCCCTGCGGGCCTTTATCGAGCGGGCCACCGGGCCGCGCTCGCCGCAGCAACTGGCCTCGGCCGTGTTTGGCCTTTATGCGGGCCTGGTCTACCTAACGCCGATATTTGGCGGCTTGCTGGCCGACCGGCTGCTCGGCCGCACCCGCACCGTCGTGATAGGCGCCAGCCTGATGGCGCTTGGGCATTTCTTGATGGCGTTTGAGGCGAGCTTTTTGCTGGCCCTGGCTTGCTTGCTGCTGGGTGTGGGCTGCTTCAAGGGCAATATCGCGGCGCAGGTCGGCGCGCTCTATGCGCCCGGTGATAAGCGCCGCGCCAGCGCCTTCCAGATTTTCATGCTGTCGGTGCAGATGGCGGTGATCCTGGCGCCCATCGTCTGCGGCACGCTGGGCGAGAAGGTGGCCTGGCACTGGGGCTTTGGTGCGGCCGGTGTGGGCATGTTGATCGGTTTGGTGGTCTACCTGGCCGGGCGGCGCTACTTGCCGCCCGAGGAGGTTCGTGTCAAGACGGCGGTGCGCAGCGAGGGCGAGGTCAAGCCCCGTATGACGAGCCAAGAAAAGGCCAGACTCGTGCTGCTGATCGCGCTGATCCCGGTGCTGATGCTGTCCATCGTCGGCAACCAGCAGTTCAACAATGCCTACCCGCTGTGGTCGCAAAAGCATATGGACCTGCTGCTGTTTGGCTTTCAGGTGCCGGTGAGCTGGCTGCAGGCGGTGGACGCGTTGATCAGCACCTCGACCATGGTGGCCTCGATCGCTTTTTGGCGCTGGTGGGCGACGCGCCGGCGTGAGCCCGATGAGCTGACCAAGATGGCTTTCGGTGCCTTGCTTGCGGCCTGCGCGCCGGCGCTGCTGGTGATTGCCGCCGGCTCGATAGCCGGCACCAACGAGAAGGTCAGCTTCGTCTGGACGCTGGGCTACACCTTGATCAACAACCTGGGCTTCGCCAATATCTTGCCGGTTGGCATCGCGCTGTACTCGCGCGCCGCACCGCGCCGGCTGGAGGGCTTGATGATTGGCATTTACTACCTGCATCTGTTCCTGGGCAATAGTTTTGTCGGTTGGCTGGCCGGCTTGCTCGACGAGATGCCCGGCACCGAGTTTTGGGGCCTGCATGCGGTCTTGGTGGCCAGTGCCGGGGTCTTGCTGCTGGCGGTCAAGTTTTTGTTTGGGCGGGTTCTGTTGCCGGATGAGCAAGCGCCGCCGCAAGGCGTGCAAAAAGGAGGGCTTCCTGCATGAGAGGCAATTCAGTGAAGATTCGGGGTGCGGAAGAAATTGCCAAGGCCAGGGAGGCCGGCCGCTTGGCCGCCCAGGTATTGCAGATGATCACGCCGCATGTGCAGCCCGGTGTCAGCACCGATGCGCTGGACAAAATCTGCCATGACTACATCGTCGATGAGTTGGGCGTCACGCCGGCCAATATCGGCTATCACGGCTACCCCAAGACGCTGTGCAGCTCGGTCAATGAGGTGGTCTGCCATGGCATCCCCTCGCCGACAAAAATCCTCAAAAATGGCGACATCGTCAACCTCGATGTGGCGCTGATCAAGGACGGCTGGTTCGGTGACACCAGCCGCATGTATTTTGTCGGTGAGCCCAAGCCGCAAGCGCGCCGCCTGGTCAACACCACTTACGAGGCGCTGCGGGCCGGCATCCTCAAGGTGCGCCCCGGTGCCACGCTGGGTGATATCGGGCATGCGATCCAGAGCGTTGCGCACCGGGAGGGCTTCAGCGTCGTGCGCGAGTACGGTGGCCACGGCATCGGCGACGTCTATCACGACCAACCCCATGTCAACCATTTCGGCCAGGCGGGCGAGGGCATGAAGCTGCAGGCCGGCATGATCTTCACCATCGAGCCGATGATCAACGCCGGCAAGCGCGGCATCAAAGAACTCGCCGACGGCTGGACCGTGGTCACCCAGGACCGCAGCCTGTCGGCGCAATGGGAGCATATGGTGCTGGTCACCGCCAGCGGCTTCGAGTTGCTGACCCCTTGGCCGGAAGGGTTTGGAGACTATCCCGTCATAGCGTGAGCGGTGGCGGGGCGCCGTGAAGCGAATGTGCTTTGCTGCGACCCTGTCAACTATGCCTATACCCGGCCCGAGCCAGGGGCGAGGACACTGCCGGCGCTGGCCACAAGCGCGGCGAACCCTCAACACCTTGCTCGGAGACTCTCACTATGTACAAAAGAAGATCGCTGGCCCTGGCGGCCATGCTGTCCCTCGCCGGCCTGACGCAGGCCCAGCCTGCCGATCTTGCCAATGCTTTGAGCGTCGATATTGGCAGCGGCGAGCAAGTCATTCAGGCCTTGCGCGATCAGCACAAGGGCGCGCGCACGACTTTTTTCCGCACGCTGGGGGCCGATTCGCTGGCCGTACACATCAAGGACTTCTTTGACAAGAACGGCCAAGTTTCGATCTCCGGTCATGCGCTGGGCAATGCGAACTCGGTGTTCTTTTTGAAGGGCAATAGCAAGAAGCTGCATGGTTTTTTGGCCCTCAATGACGGCCGCAAGGCCTTCGAGTACAGCAGCAATGAACTGGGGCAGGTGACGGTGCGCGAGGTGCCGTACACCAAGGTATTCCCCGACTTCGAGGAGAAGTTTCAGCGCGACTATGCCTTGGCGCAAGGGGTCAGCACTTTGGCCGTGGCCGCGCCGACGTACAGCCCGATGGCTCTGCGCCAGGCGCCGCATATCGGCCCCTACGCCAATCAAGACGTCACCAAGCTGGAGAGCAAGCCCGGCAGCCCCTGGGTGTTCTATCTCAACACCGCAGCGGTGATGAGCGGCAGCACGCCGCTCAACGGTGTCAGCAAGGAGCAGATGTACCGGGCCTGGCAATCGGTGGCCGATCAGTATTCGATGCTGAATATGAACGTCACCACCAACCGGACCGTCTATGACGCTGCGCGCGCGGCCAATACATTGCGCACCGGCATCATCAATTTCGTCAACCAGGATGGCCGCTCGTTTGCGCCGCTGCAGTCCTTCGGCACCACCTCGGCCGGCACGCTCTACCGCAACCCCTCGGCCGGTTTTGACTATGGCTACGGCATCGGCATGACGGGCGCGCATGAGGTCGGCCACCAGATGGGCATGTCGCATGACGGCGGCGGCTCGGGCGGCGAATATTTCGAGGGCATTGCGGCCTACCAATGGGGCCCCATCATGGGCAATTACTGGATGGGGGGCAGCTGGGCCAACCAGTTATTTACCTGGAGCCGTGGCGAGTACAGCACGGCCAATAACCAGGAAGATGATTTCCGCATCATGACGGTCAATGAGTCGGTGCCCTATGTGGCGGATGACAACGTCAGCGGCAAGGCGCTGGCGTTGCGCGCTGCCGGGGAGATCAACCCGCAGGACAACTGGGGCCAGATCGAGCGCAATAGCGACAGCGATGTCTTCAACTTCTCGGTCGCGGCCTCGGGCGTGCTGAATCTGCGCATCGACCCCATCGAGTACCTGCGCATGCTTGACGTGGACGCCTCCATCATCAATGCCGCCGGCCAAGTGGTGGCGCGCAGCAATCTGGCCGTCAACCGCTCGGCCGAGTTCAAGAACCTGCAACTCGGGGCCGGCAGTTACCAGCTCAAAGTTCAGGGCGGCGCCGAGGGCACACCGCAGAATGGCTTTTCGAACTATTCCTCGGTGGGCTACTACGCAATGCAGGGCAGCTTGACCGGCGGCACCGAGATCCCGGCCACACCGTTGAGCAGCGGCGTGCCCCAGCTCAATCAAAGTGGCGCCACCGGCGTTTGGAGCTATTACGCTATCAGCTTGCCGAGCGCCGCGTCCAAGCTGACGGTCGCCGTCAAGGGCAGCAATGGCGACGCCGATCTCTTCGTGCGTAAAGACAGCCGGCCCACCACCGCCAGCTATGGCTGCAAGAGCGACGGCTCCACCAGTGCAGAGACCTGCAGCATCACTTCAGCGGCAGCAGGTACCTATTACGTCGGCGTGTACGGCTATAGCGCCTACACAGGCTTGAGCGTGACGGCCACGGTCACGCCTTGACCTGATCGCGGCTTCACTCCAGCGTCGCAGCAATCCCGATGATCAAGGTCGATACGGCAAACAAGGCCAAGAGCAGCGGCCAGACGAAGCGCAGGTATTTGTCGTAGCCGACCTTGGCGATGGCAAGTCCGCCGACCAGCACCACGCTGGTCGGCGCCATCAGCAGCGCCAGGCCGTGACCCATGATCCAGGCGGTGATGGTGCTGGCCCGGCTGACCTGCGCAAAGTCGGCCAAGGGCGCCAGCAAAGGCATGGCCAGCGCGCCATGGCCGGAACTGGACGGAATCAAAATGGCCAACGGGATATTCACCAACACGGTCAGGAAGACGAAAAAGCCCGCCGACGCGCCGGTCACCAAGCGTTCCATAGAGTGCAAAATGGTGTCCAGCGTTTGCGTGTTGTTCATGATCACCGACACCCCGCCGGCCAAGAGCACCACCATGGCCGGGCCCATCATGTCGGAGGCGCCGGCGGCAATCAGCCGCACCGTTTCTTTCTCTCCCATGCCTGCGACGATGCCGACCAGCACCGAGGCCAGGATGAAGAGCATGGCCAGCTGCGGAAACCACCAATTCAGCTCGAACCAAAAAGGCGTGGCGCCTACGACCTCGTGCAGGCCGTAATAGTCGGCCGCACCGGCGCGGCCACCGAGCACGCTGGACCAGGGGATGACGGAGAAGATCATCAGCCCAAAAGCCAGCGCTGTGATCAGCAGCACCCATTTTTGCGTGCCGGTCAGCCGGGCTTGCGCTTCAGCACTTGGGCTTTGTTCGGCGGCCGCAGCGGTGTCCTGCTGCGTATCCCAACCCACCAGCGACGCCGAGGGGTCCCGGCGCACCTTGGCCGCATAGCGCAGCACCCAGCCTATGGACATCGCCGTCAGCACCACCCACAGCACAAAACGCAAGCCAATGCCGTCGCCAATCGAGATGCCTGCCTCGCCGGCAGCCACGCCAATGGAAAAGGGGTTGACGGTCGAGCTCATCACGCCGACCAGGGCGCCGATGATGATCATGGCCGCAGTCACCAGTCTGTCGTAGCCGAGGGCTGTCATCAGCGGAATGAAGAGTGCGTAAAAGCCCAGCGTCTCGACCGAAAAACCCATGGTGGAGCCGAGGAGCGAGAACAGCGTCATCACGGCGGCGATCAGCATCCAGCCTTTTTCGCGCAGCCGGTCGGCAAGTGCTGCCACCGCCACCTCCAGCGCGCGGGTGGCGAAGCTGACCGAGATGAAGGCACCGATAGCCATGATGAACACGATCACGCCGATCTGCCCGAACATGCGGCCGACGGTTTCGCTGTCCACCCGCTTGGTGTTTGAGTTGTGCAAGCCGTAAACGCCATTGACCGGCGCCAGCACAAGTTGCTCGGCCGCTTCCTTGAGGCTCAAAGGAGAGGCTTGCTGCTGGAAGGTGCCGGGGATGGGCGAGCCATGCTCATCAAGCTGGTATAGACCGGAAGGAATAAACAGCGTCGCGACCCAGACCAGCAAGGTGACGATGGCCAGCGTGGTGACGGCGCCGGGGAACTTGAAGCCGCGCTTGGGTGTCGCTGCTTTGCTATCGCCATCGGTGCCGCTACTGCTGCCTGCCATTGTCATTCCCCATGCTTGCTTATGTAAGCGCAGTTTAACCAAGCATTCGTACGGTATGGCCGCCTGCTCGCCTGTTTTGCACGCTGGTTTGCAGGCACTTGCTGACCCTGAATTGCCCCATGTTTGAATGCGATCCGGGAATGCTATGCTGAATTAACCCAGACCAGAGTGACAGAAACCCGATGCCACATCACTGCAAAACCCTTGGCTCAGCAATCGGCTTCAGCCTCCTGCTTCCCTGCATTGCTGCGCTGGCCCAGCCGGCGTCGCCGCAACAATGCCGAGCATTGCCGGATGCTCAGGCTCGCTTGCTTTGCTATGACACTTGGGTGGATGGGCAGGCGGCGGCCCTAAAGACGCCGGGCCAAGTTGCCCCGGCTCTAGCTGCGGCTGCGGCTGCGGCGCCTGCGCTTGTTCCTGCAACTGTATCGACTGCAGCGCCTGCCGCTGCCAGCTTTGGCCTCGAGCAGCAGGCCCGCAAAGCCGAAGCTCAGGAGGTCGAAAGCGAGATCAGCGGGCTGTTTGAAGGCTGGGGCCCCAAGCATGTGATCCGATTCGCCAATGGCCAGCTTTGGCAGATCGTGGACGGCAGCTCGGCCGTGCTCTATTTGAAGAACCCCAAGGTCAAGGTGCGCCGCGGCATGTTGGGCACTTACGTGCTGGAGTTCGAGGCCAGCAACGAGACCGCCAAGGTGCGGCGTTTGGAGCGCTGAAGTCTGAGCGCTTCAGCGCAGTCTGGGCGGCAGCAAAATGTCCGGCCCGACCTGGTCGATCTGCGTGTGGCCGCAAAACGCCATGGTCAAGTCCAGCTCCTTGTGGATGATCTCCAGCGCCTTGGCTACGCCGGCTTCACCCATGGCGCCCAGGCCATATAAAAACGCCCGGCCGATATAGGTGCCGCGTGCGCCCAGGGCGCGGGCCTTGAGCACATCCTGCCCCGAGCGGATGCCGCCGTCCATATGCACTTCGATCTGGCGGCCCACCGCGTCCACGATGGCCGGCAGTGCATGGATGCTGGACTCGGCGCCGTCAAGCTGGCGCCCGCCATGGTTGCTGACGATCAAGGCATCGGCGCCGGAATTGACGGCCAGCCTTGCGTCTTCTACGTCTTGGATGCCCTTCAGAATCAGCTTGCCGCCCCAACGCTTTTTGATCCACTCGACATCGCCCCAGTTGAGCGCGGTGTCGAACTGTTTGGCCGTCCATTCGGACAGCGAGCCCATGTTCTCTACGCCCTTCACATGGCCGACGATATTGCCAAACTGGCGCCGGGGTGTGCCCAACATGCCTAGACACCAGCGTGGCTTGGTCATCAGGTTGATCAGGTTGGCGATGGTTGGCTTAGGCGGCGCCGACAGGCCGTTCTTGATGTCTTTGTGGCGCTGGCCGAGGATTTGCAAGTCCAGCGTCAAGACCAGCGCGCCGCAGCGCGCCGCCTTGGCCCGGTCGATCAGACGCTCGATATAGGCGCGGTCTTTCATCACATAGAGCTGGAACCAGAACGGCGCTTGGGTGCGGGCCGCCACGTCTTCGATCGAGCAGATGCTCATCGTTGACAAGGTAAACGGGATGCCGAACTTCTCGGCCGCGCGCGCCGCCAGGATTTCGCCGTCGGCATGCTGCATGCCGGTCAGGCCGGTCGGTGCAATTGCCACCGGCATCGCCACATCAACGCCAATCATCTGCGTCGCGGTGGAACGGTTTTCCAGATTGACCGCAACGCGCTGGCGCAGCTTGATGGCCTGGAAGTCCGCCGAATTGGCGCGGTAAGTGCCTTCGGTCCATGAGCCGGAATCGGCATAGTCATAGAACATGCGCGGCACGCGCTTTTGAGCCAGAACGCGCAGGTCTTCGATGCAGGTGATCACGGGCATGTGGGAGTCTCTCGGTGTTTTATGGTCTTGTTGGCGGCAATGCTAGCGGAGCTAGCTGAGAGAATGTTGAACGGGAACGCGGTTTGTCGTTTCCATGTTTGCCACCCATGAGTCGCTGATGCCTGTCGCTGAGAATTTTGCAAATCCCTTGCCCACCTGGCAGCGCGTGCTGTGGCTGTTGGCCGGCATCGCGAGCTTGGTCTTGGGCTTTGTCGGCATTTTTGTGCCGCTGCTGCCGACCACGCCTTTTGTGCTGTTGGCGGCGTTTTGCTTTTCGCGCGGCAGCAGCCGCTGCGAGCGCTGGTTGCTCAACCACAAGCTGTTCGGCCCTATGGTGCGCGACTGGCGCGCAACACGCGCGGTGCCGCTGCGCGCCAAGCAGTTGGCCAGCGTGATGATGTTGTTCGGCTCGGTCACGGCCTGGTTCAAGCTGCCGCTGCTCTGGGCTTGGCTGCCCGCCGCGTCTTGTGCCTGCGTGGCTTGGTGGTTGTGGCGCTTGCCGACGCGCAAGCCCTGATTCCAGGCCTCAGCCCTTGTGGGCAAGCAGCGGCAAATGCAAGCGCACGCACAAGCCTTGTTCGACCTCGGGCATTTCGATGCTGCCGCCGAGGCGCCCCATGATGGAGTGAACGATGTACATGCCCAGGCCCGAGCCCCCCTGGCCGCGCTTGGTTGTGAAGAAGGGCTCGAAGATGCGTGCCCGCACCGCCGCACTGACGCCGACACCGTCATCGGCCACATCCAGGCAAACCTGTTGCCCGTCCAGGCTCGCGCTGATTCGAATCTTGCCGCCGCGCCGGTCGGGGAAGGCGTGGTGGATGCTGTTCATGATCAGGTTCGAGATCACCTGCGTCAGCAGCCCCGAGGCCATGCACAGTTCGATGCCGGGATCCACATTGACGCTGACCTCCACGGCTGCCTTGCGCAGTGCTGGGCTGAGCACTGAAATCACGCTGTTCAAGTATTCGGCCAAGGGGAACTCGCTGACCGCCTCCGAGGCCTGATCGACGGTGACCTTCTTGAAGTTGCCGATCAGGCTTGCGGCCCTCTCCAAATTGCGCTCGACCAAGTCTGAACCGGTCTTCAGGCGAATCGAGAGCTGCTGCAGCTCGCTGCGGCTGATGCGTTCGCTGGCCAGCATGTCAACCAGCCGCTGCGCGTTGTCAGACACGCTGGAGGCTGCCGTGACTGCCACGCCAATCGGCGTATTGACCTCATGTGCCACGCCGGCCACCAGGCGTCCCAAGGCATCGGCTTTTTCCTGTTCCATCAAGGCCTGGGTCTGCTGGGCCAGGGCCAGGTCGGCACTCAGAAGCACACGCTCGAACACCTTGCCCAGATGGCTAGCCTGTAGCTGGTCTTGGCGCGACCAGGCGCGCTGCTGCCCATGCTGGGTCAGCCAGAGCACGGCACGCAGTTGCTGCTGCACAAAAAGTGGGATTTCTATTTGCGAGGCGGCACCTTGCATGGGCGCCAGGCCGATCAATTCCTGCAGGCAGGGGTGCAGGCTCAAGTCGGCCAGGAACAAGGGTTCGCGCCGCTGGGTGAGCAGTTTCAAGTAGGCGGCCTGCGTAGGCTCGCTCAGGCAGGTGCTTTCAGCGCCGTCGCCATTTTCCGTCGTACTTGGGTCCCCACAATTGGCCCCTGGCTCGACCATATCCGATTGATGTTGCAACAGGGGGTAGACGCCGGGCGTCTCATGGGCCCACCATAGGCTGACTCTGTCCAGCGCCAGGATTTTGCCGGCTTTGGTGCTCAGTTCCGCAAATGCCTGCTTGAGTTCGGCGGCACTGTCGAGCGGCCATTGCTGGTTCGAGAGTTCCAGCAGCATTTCGTCGGGCGGCTTGCGCGAAAGGTCGTAATGAGCCAGCTTGGCCAAGCGCTCGGGCAGGCTCAGGCGCTCGATTTCGGCTTGCACCTCGACATGCTTCCACAAATGGCCCAGGGCGGCTTGCAGCTGGCCTTGTGATTGGTAGAGCTGTGCTAACTGCTGATGTGAACGGCTCTCCTGCGCACGCGACTGTATGCGCAGCGCTTGCTCCAGCGCGTGTTGAGCACTCTTCAGGGCCTCGGATTGGTCGTTGCGCGCCAGCGCAACTTCGGTCCAGGTCTGGCTGGCGACGCTCTCCAGCCATAGATGCCCCAGGCGTCTGGCCAATTCCAAGGCCTGGTGGCACTGGTGTGCGGCCAAGTCGGTCTGCCCACGCAGCAGGGCTGCGCGGGCCAGATGCCAAAGGGCTTCGGCCTCAAACTCCAGGTGCTGGCCGCGGCGGGCTGCCGCAAGACCTTTGCTGAATTGGGCCTCGGCCTCTTCCAGCTGCGAATTCTCGTAATTGCCCACACCCAGATTGAGGGCCAGCTTGGCCTCCAAATAGCTGTCATCCAGGCTGGACAACAAGGCTGCGGCGTCGCGATGAAAGCGCCGCCCGTTGTCCCAGGCGCCCATGGCGTAGTGGATCTGGCCCAGGCCAATGCGTGCCGCAACGCCGATGCGCAACTCGCCGACCAATTGCGCCAGATCGAGTGCGCGCGTCCATTTTTCGGTCGCCAACAAATAGTCGCCGGTTTGGTAGGCGATGCGCCCCAGGGCTTCAAACATGCGCGCGGCCTGGCATTGCAAGCCGGCTGATGCGGCCTGGGCTTGGGCCTGTGTCAGGCTGCCTTGCAACTGCTGCGCCCGGCCCATGTGTTCGAGCAGATTGAAGCGGATGTAGAGCAGGTCGATGGCGCACGCTAAATCGCCCCGGCCGCGTGCCGTCTGTTCAAGTACCTCGTAGCGGCGCAATGCGCATGAGGGGTGCCGTTTAGCCAGCCGTGCGAGACGCATCAGCAGTTCATCAAATGCTGCGGACTGAACGGGCGCTGGCACTGCGTCTGACACTTGCTCGACACTCCTGGCTGATGTGCAACAGCACACTTGAGCGCCACTGCTTGTGGCGCGACGCAAGGATAAGGGCTTTGCGGCGGCTTGTCAGTGTGTGGCCCCATTGCGCTGGTCTGGATCAAGCCCCGCAAGACCGGAAAACAACAGTCAGAACAAGGCGAGGTTTTCCGGCCTTGGGCCGGCGGTGGTGCTTGCGACCTTGCGCGGCTTGCTGCCCAGGGCGTCAATGGCACCGGGCCGGCTCAAGCCTCCCACTCGCACGCCGAGCAGCCGAATTCGTTTGTCCAGCGGCACGCGCTTCAGGCAGGCTCCGGCGGCGCGGCGGATGGCTTGCGCATCTTGCGTCGGCTGGGGCAGCGTCAGGTCACGCGTGACGGTATGAAAGCCCTCGAAGCGCAGCTTCAAACCTATGGTGCGGCCCTGATAGCCCTTGCGCAGCAGGTCGCTGGCCACTTGCTCGCACAGTCGGG
The DNA here is from genome assembly GCF_028595345.1 of Roseateles albus. NCBI lineage: Bacteria > Pseudomonadati > Pseudomonadota > Betaproteobacteria > Burkholderiales > Sphaerotilaceae > Roseateles > Roseateles albus. Next base: position 75,312 of record NZ_JAQQXT010000003.1, read on the forward strand.
TGAAGATGGCGCTCAGCTCGGCCTTGTCATGCACGGCATGCAGGTCGCGCTCAAACGTGGTCTCGCGGCTGATCGATACGGGCTCGCTGTGCGTGACCACCGCGCGCTTGTCGCGCCCATGCGCCGCCTCATGCAGCCAGGCGCCAAAGCTGTTGCCAAACTGATTGATCAGCATCTGCGGTTCGGCGCCCGCCAGTTGCTCGACGGTTTCAATCCCCAATCCCAGCAGCTTGGCCGCCGCCTTGGGGCCGATGCCATTGATTTTGCGCACGCCCAGCGGCCAGATGCGCGTCGGGATATCGGCTTCGGTCAGGAGCGTGATGCCGTCGGGCTTGTCCAGATCGGAGGCGATCTTGGACAGCAGCTTGTTGGGGGTGATACCGATCGAGCAGGTCAGGCCGGTGGCACGAAAAACGGAGTTCTTGATCTCGCGTGCCACTGCGCGCAGGCCGCCGAGTGGGTCATGGCCGACGGTTTCTCGGATGCCGGGTATATCACTCAGGTCGATGTAGATTTCGTCAATACCCCTGTCCTCAATCACCGGCGCCAACTCAGCCACCGCCGCTTTGAACAGGCGCGAGTAAAGGCGGTAGGCGTCAAAGTCGGTCGGCAAGAGGATGGCATCAGGCACCCGCAGGGCCGCCTTCATCAGGCCCATGCCCGAGAACACGCCCAGATCACGGGCGGCGTAAGTGGAAGTGGTGATGACGCCACGGCCGGTGTAGTCGCGCAGCCGCGAGTAGCGCCGGCTGCCGTCTTCCAGTGTCACCGGTGCATGGCTGCGACGCCCACCGATCACGACCGCTTGGCCCCTCAGATCGGGGTAACGCAGCAACTCCACGGAGGCGTAGAACGCGTCCATGTCCAGATGCGCAATCAAGCGCTCGGGCAGTATGGTCGAGGTCAGCGTCGGTGTTGACATGCGCGCATTGTCGGCGCCCCAGCTGTCAGCGCTTGTCAGCAGTGCCGTGCGGCTCAGTGCGCGTCAATGCAGCTGTCAACGCTTGGTGTTCAGCCGTACCTTCAGCCGCAGCTGCCGCTACCGCAGGAGCTGATCGGCTCGGCGCCTACCAGGGCTGGTGTGCTGGCCGTCCCGGTTGCGGGGTCAAAACCAACTTGGCTCATGTGATAAACCAAGGCCGCGTCCATCATCTCGGCGTGGGCCGGAAACCAATTGACCAGTTCCGGCAGCAGATTGCGCATAGGCTCAAGATCCTGCTCGGCATGGGTATGCACCAGCACCTGGCGCATCACGTCCAGCACCATGGCGTGTTGCTTGCTGTGGCAGTTGTCCGGGGCGAAGCCGGTCGCGGCCATATAGCCCTCTTCCATCGCGAAGTGCTGTTCCGTGTGAGTCAGCAAGCGCTGGTAGGCGGGCAGGGCGTCTGCGGGCTCGGTGCAAGTCGGCAAGAGTTCAGCCAACTCGTTGAGCAAGGCCACGAATTCATGGTGGGTTTGATCGATCTGCGGCTGATTCAGCGTCAGCGCGTCGGTCCAGGTCAATGTACTTGGGGTATTCATGGGGTCAGCAGCTTAAACGATGGCTGCGCACTGTGTGACCGCGTGAGGACGGCAGCGCTCCTTTGAGCGCGTAATCTTTGCGCTGAGTCAAGGCTGCGTGCATTGGCTGAGTGCATTACATGGGCACGGGGGCTTCGGCCCAGGACTTGACGTCGACTTCAAATCGAACCTCGGGGCCCTTGCCGCGTATCGTGGCCTTGATTTCTCCGGTCACCTTGTTAGCCAGTGAGCGTTCTTTGCTGGCAATTTCGTAATGCGAGCTGAGGTCCAAACTCAGCACCATCAAAAAGCGACCCTTGATATCGATGCGGTGAGGGCGGCCTGTTTCGGGCTCGACCCAAGCACGCATCAGGACGTCGCGGCCAAAACCTTTGTCCTGCGCTTCAAACAGAGTCCAGAGTTTGCCGTCAAGGCTCTGCCCATCGCTTCGCTTGACCGGGGTGTTTGGCAACAGCAGCTGATTGCCTTGGCCCAAGGCAGATGAAATCTGCTGATCGGCCTTGTTGGCGCGGGTGATGCGCAGATCATCGTCGGTCCAGATCGGGGGCTCGGCGGCCACGATCTCGTAGCTGGGTTTGCCGTCTTTCCATCCACTGAGTTTGCGGCTGATGAAGTCCCGCTCGCCGGTACCGCCGGCCTCGCGCGGCAGCATCAGCATGGTGTCCGACTCATCCGGTACCACCTGCTTTTGCGCCTGTAGGTGCGCAAGCAACTGCAGCCACAGGGGGTCAGCGACTTGGGCTTGGCTGGTTTGTACCCCGGACAGCAACAGCGCCAGGGCCAGCAAAAAGGTTCGAATCATGAGGGCAGGGGGGCGATGAAGCCCGCAGCGTGAGTTTGCGGCCAGTTTCGGCCGAGGCTTCACTTAGCGCGGCCGGCTGCCGCGCGGTTGACAAGCCTGCCGAATTGGGCTGTCTCAGCCCAAATCAGCCCAAGCGCACCCGGTGCCGCGCAATCTGTGCCCTCACCTGCGCCGGCGCGGTGCCGCCCAAGATGTTGCGAGCATTCAGCGAGCCGCGCAGAGATAAGACCTCGAACACATCCTCACCAATGCGGGCGTCGAATTTCTGTAACTCACTCAAGGGCAGGGCCGATAAATCAAGGCCGGTGCCGATCGCGGTTTTGACCGCATGGGCGACGATTTCATGCGCATCGCGGAAGGCCAGACCTTTCTTGACCAGGTAGTCGGCCAGGTCGGTCGCGGTGGCATAACCCTTGAGCGCAGCGCGCTCCATGGCCTCGGGCTTGACGGTCAGCCCGCCCATCATCTCGGCAAAGATGCGCAGCGTGTCCTTGAGCGTGTCAACGGTGTCGAACAGCGGTTCCTTGTCTTCCTGGTTGTCCTTGTTATAGGCCAGCGGCTGGCCCTTCATCAAGGTGATCAGGCCCATCAGGTGGCCGACCACGCGGCCGGTTTTTCCCCGTGCCAGCTCCGGTACATCGGGATTTTTCTTCTGCGGCATGATGGAGGAGCCGGTGCAAAAGCGGTCCGCCAGGTCGATGAACCCAAAGCTCTGGCTCATCCACAAGATCAACTCTTCGCTGAGGCGCGAGATATGCACCATCACCAAGGAGGCGGCGGCCGTGAACTCGATCGCGAAGTCACGGTCGGAGACGGCATCAAGGCTGTTTTGGCACACAGCCTCCATGCCCAAGGTCTTTGCCACACGTTCACGGTCAAGTGGGTAGCTGGTGCCGGCGAGTGCGGCCGCACCCAGCGGCAAGCGGTTGACACGCCGGCGCACGTCGGCGAAGCGCTCTGCATCGCGCGCAAACATCTCCACATAGGCCAGCAAATGATGGCCAAAGGCGACCGGCTGGGCGACTTGCAAATGGGTGAAGCCGGGCAGGATCACCTCGGCGTTCTTCTCGGCCACATCGACCAGCGCGGTCTGCAGTGCGTTCAACAAGACGCTCAGCTCATCAATCTCGCCGCGCAACCACAGCCGCACATCGGTGGCGACCTGGTCATTGCGGCTGCGCCCGGTGTGCAGGCGTTTGCCGGCAATGCCGATCAGTGCCGTCAGGCGCGCTTCGATATTCAGGTGCACATCTTCCAGGTCCAGCTGCCACTCGAAGCTGCCAGCTTCGATCTCGCTCTTGATCGTCGCCATGCCTTGCTGAATGGCGGTGTGGTCTTCGGCACTCAAAATCCCTTGCGCCATCAGCATCTCGGCATGCGCCAAGCTGCCTGCGATATCGGCCGCCCAGAGCCGCTTGTCGAAGAAGACGCTGGCGGTGTAACGCTTGACCAAGTCGCTCATAGGCTCCGAAAACAGCGCGGACCAGGCTTGGGCTTTGTTGGCGAGGGGATTTTCTGAGACTGAGGACATGGCGGGCGGTCTGGCGGTTAGTAAAGAGGCGGGCCGGCTTGACAGACAATCCGGCGCAGCGCGATTCTATCGAGCCGCACTCCCACCAGGCGCCGCAGAGCGAAAGCAAAATCTTGAAACCCAGCAGCAAGCGACCGGACTGGCCCGACAGCGGCAACCTGAGCAGCATCCTCGGCTTCGCGCCCAGCGATGGCGGCGAGGCCACGGTCCTGCCCTTGTTCGACCCCGCGCGGGTTTTCGATGTGTGCCATGTGGGCCTCGTGCTGCGTGCGGTGTTGGGCGTGCAGGGCTTGCTGGCCTTGGGGCTGGCGCTGGTCTCGCGCGATCTGGGCCACTGGATGCAGAACATGGCCAGCGGCACGGTGGTGACGATGTCGGCCGTGCTGGCCTGGCTGCTGCTGGTGTGCAGCGCGCGCCGCCAATTGGCCGGTTTGCGTGGGCTGTGGCAATGGACCGTATTGTTGGCTTTGGGGGCGCTGTGCGCCTTGGCGGGTTGGGAGTTGTTGAATCTGGCCAATGATGAGCCCAGCAGCGGGTTTCGGCTGATCAGCGTGAGCTTGGCCGGTGCGGCCTGCGCGGGCCAGCTCTTGCTCTGGCTGAAGCAGCGCGAACGGGCGCAGCGCCCGGCAGACGCGATGGCGCAATTGGTCGAGTTGCAAGCGCGCATACGGCCGCATTTCTTGTTCAATACGCTGAACAGCGCGATTGCGCTGGTGCGGCTGGACCCGCACAAGGCCGAGGGGCTGCTGGAGGACTTGAGCGAGCTGTTCCGTGTCGCTTTGGCCGATGCCACGGCCGTGGTCAGCCTGGACGACGAGATTGAGCTGGCGCGCCGATACCTCGATATTGAGCAGATCCGCTTTGACGGGCGCTTGCGCATCCATTGGCGCTTAGATCCGGCCGCCGGCGCCGCCAAGGTGCCACCCTTGTTGTTGCAGCCCCTGGTCGAGAATGCGGTGCGTCATGGCGTCGAGCCTAATGAGGCGGGCGGTGACGTCGAAATCAGCACCCGGCGTCTGGGCAGCGAGGTGGAGATCTGCGTGGTCAACACGGTGGGGCTGCCGGCCCAAACATCCGGGCATGGTTTGGCGCTGCGCAATGTGCGCCAGCGCCTACGCCTGATGCATGATGTGGCCGCGCGCTTTGAGCTCAAGCGCGAGCCGGAGCGCTTCAGCGTGCGCATCATGTTGCCTCGCTGATGGTTTTCAATGGAGCTGCCCGATGTCTGTGCCGTCCTTGTTGAAGGTTTTATTGGTCGATGACGAGCCCTTGGCGCGGCTGCGTTTGCGCAGCTTGCTCGAAGGCTGTGTCGACCCGCGTGCCGAGGTGCTGGCTGAGGCCGGCAGCGCTTCGCAGGCGCAAGCTTGGCTGCGCGAGCATCGTTGCGACCTGGTCTTGCTGGATGTGCAAATGCCCGGGCCCGACGGGTTGCAACTGGCCGGCGCCTTGCGGGCGCAGGCTCAGCTGGGCGGAAATAGCCCGGCGGTGGTGTTCGTCACCGCCCATGCCGAGCATGCGCTGCAGGCTTTTGAACTGGAGGCGACCGACTACTTGAGCAAGCCGGTACGCCGCGAGCGCCTGCAAGCCGCTTTGCTGCGGGTCGCTCAGCGCCTGGCCGAACGTGCCGCCATGCAGGCCCAGCCAGAGGGTCGGGGCTTGCCGCTTGGCGAGCCAGACGGCGTGATCAATGTGAGCGACCGCGGCCGGCTCTTGCGCGTGCCCTTGGCCGAGGTGCTGTATTTCAAGGCCGAGCTGAAGTATTTGACCCTGCGCACCGCTACGCAAAGCCTGGTGATGGACGGCAGCTTGTCGGACCTGGAACCGCGCTTGGGCGAACGCTTTCTGCGCGTGCACCGCAATGCTTTGGTGGCCAAGGCGGCGGTGCGCGAGTTGCAGCGCCATGCGGTCAGCCATGCCGGTGAGGACGAAGCGAACAGTGACAGCGCCGACAGCGCCGACGGTGCCGACGGTTGGGCGGTGCGGATTGCCGGCGTCAACGAGTGGTTGGCGGTATCCCGGCGGCAAGTTGCGGCCGTGCGTGAAGCGCTGGCGGGGCAGGGCGGCTGATTATTCAGGCCGTCAAGGCTCAGGGCAGCCAGATCTCGAATTTTGTGCCGCCTTCCGGGCGCGGCGCCAGCAAGACCCGACCCTGCCGCTCGCCGTTTCTATGAGCGCGAGCGACCGCCGCGCAGAGCTCCATCCCCAAGCCGGTGGATGAGCGGCTGGATGGGTCTTTGCTGCCCAGACCCAGCCCGTCATCCTCGACCGAGAGCACCAGGTAAGCGTCTACTTGAGCGGCGCCTAGCAAGACATCGGAGCGGGCAAAGCGCCAAGCATTGTGCAGTGCCGCCTCCATGGCCAACAGCACCAGGCGGGCGTCAAAATACCAAAAAGGCGGCGCCTGGCTCACTTCGCCCAAGCGCAGCGGCGCGCCGTCCGGCCGCGAGTCCACCTTCAAGAGCTTTTGCAGAAACTCCAGCGGCGATTCATCTTCGGCCTGTGCGCTCATGGGCCTGTCGTCCGAGGCGTAGAGGGTCAGATAGGCGATCAGTCGCTGGCGCAACTGCGAACAATGCTGGTGGGCGCGGTGGGCGCGTGCCCGGTCGGGCTCGGCCTCTAGCAAGTGCAACTCGGCCTCAAGTACACCCAGCTGGTTCTTGATGTCATGCACGAACAGGGCCAACAACTCTCGGTTCATGCCACTATTTCACCAGTTTGCCGAAGCTGGATGCCGGGCTGTTGGACAACTCCACCGCTGCACCCTTGGTCTGCAAGGCGGCCAGCGTCTCGCGCAAATAGCGGCGCATGCTGGCCACGCGGTCATTGGCTGGCAGCAGTTTTTCCAACCGTGCCAGATAATCGCGCACCTGCTCGACACGGCGCTCGTCCAGTGATTTTTTCAGGCGCAGCGACATGCAATTCATCTGCGCGCATTCCAGCAAGACGGTGGTGTTGTCGGGGTACTCCGACAATTCAGCTTCAATCGCCTCCAGGGCCGCATCCAGCTCGCCGGCCCGCAGCAGGCGCTTGGCCTCATGCAGCCGGGTCTTCAGGCCTTGGGTGGCGGCCTTGACCAGCAACTCAACTTGCTCGGGGTGGCCGGTGTCGACCAGGGCTTTGCAGATCAGTTGCTGGACGCGCGAGTTTTCATGATCGGCATTGACTGCTTGACGCAGCAGCGCTAGGCCGGCCTCGACATGACCGGCCTGCAGCGCGGCGCGCGCCACGGTGACGGTGGCAAAGTCAGCCTTGCCTTGGGGCAGGCCGGCGAGTGCCGAGGCGGCTTCTTTTTCCGCCTTGGCCGTGTCGCCCTGCAGCGCATGGGCTTGCGCGCGTATGGCCAAGGCTACATTGTCAAATTCGGGCGTGTGGGCGCCTCGCGTGGCGGCTTCGCTGAGGGTCTCCAAGGCCTCCTTGGCCTCGCCCATATCGACTTGGGCCTGCGCCATGGTCAGCAAGTCTTGCGAGTTCGCGGTCATGGCGCCCTGGCTGGACTTCAAGGCCTTGGCCAAGCTGGCTTTTGCCGTGACAAGGTCTCCATTGCGATAGGCGCTCTCCGACAGCACACGCAGGCGTTTGGCCGAAGGCACGACTTGCGCGGCTTGCTTCATCAGCGCCAGCGCGCTGCCGGTGTCGCCCAGTGCCTCCATCGAGGCGGCCACCAGGTCAAAAGCGGCCAGGCATTTGGCACCTTCCGCGCTGCCCAAGATTTCTTGGCCCAGGCGTTTGGATTCTTCGAACTTGCCCGAGGCCTTGGCGGCCTTGACCAGGCCCAGCTGCGCCCACATCAGTCCATCGCGCAAGGCCAGCGCATCCTGGTAGATGCGCTTGGCGTCATCGGGGCAGCCCAGATCGAGCAGGGCCTGCGCCTTGATTTGCAGCGCATGCATATACCAGCGGTCTTTTTTGGCCAGTAAGGCGTCGCAGGCCGCCACGGCGGCGGCTAAATCGTTTTTGTTCAGCTGGCGGTTGATCTCCAGCAGCGCCTGGCGCTTGTCGAGTTGATTCTTCAGTCGGTCCTCGATATCGCCGGCGGTGATGGGCTTGAGCAAATAGGCGTCGGGCATATGCTCGCTGGCGGCCGCCACCGAGTTGTAATTGCTTTCGGCCGTGATCATGAAGAACAGGCAATCGGGGGCGAGCAGGCGCTGCTCGCGCAGCAACTCGAACAGCTGCTGGCCGTCGGTGCGATGGTTGAGGTTGTAATCGCACAGAATCAGGCCGTAGCGTTTGGCCTTGATCATGCGCAGCGCATCTTCGGCCGAGCCGGCCGCGTCAATCTTGCCCACCCCCACCATGCCCAACTGACCACGCAGCGTGGTTTGCTGGGTGGCCATATCGTCAACCACCAAGGCTTCGATCTTGGCGTAGGGAGTTTCAATATGCATGGGCTGTGGCCTTGGTCGAGCGCCTAACTCTGTGATCAGGCGCAACGCATAGAAGTTTGCTCGCAAGCCAGAGCTTAACGGACGAATCGCTGCGCGGCACGGCGAGCATGCCGAAGCCCAATATTTTTCAGGCGTAGGTGTTCAGTCGGGTTCCGAGCGACCCGCTGGTGGCCAGCGCAGGCTGTGCTGGCGTAGGCGGTAAGCTGCCCAGCAAGTCCATCACCCCTTGGGCCTGCAGATTGATGGCTTTTTTGAGCACCATCATTTGCGCGGAGCCTTGCACCGAACCCGGCGAGGCCGATCCGGCGTTATTGACCAGGGCGGTGTTGGCGAGATCCATGACGCATGCTCCTTGAGGGGGATGCTTTCGTCATCGGCAAAAAGGCCGCTCAACTTGAGCGGCCCGCCAGCTTTAACCGGTATTGCGCAACCCCGCCGCAATCCCGTTGATCGACAAATGAATGCCGCGCTGCACGCGCTCGAGTGCCGGATCTTCTGTCCGCTTGTCCGCCGGAATGGCGCGGTAGCGCCGCATCAGCTCGACCTGCAAATGGTTCAGCGGGTCGATATAGGGGAAGCGGTGCTCGATCGAGCGCGCCAGCGCCGGGTTGCCGGACAGGCGGTTGGCTTCGCCGGTGATCAGGCTCAGCGCTTGTTGGGTGCGCTCGAACTCCGCCTTGACGGCAGCGAAGATCCTTTTGCCCAGGCGCTTGTCCTCGACCAGTTCGACATAGCGCTCGGCAATGCCCAGATCGGTCTTGGCCAAGACCATGTCCAAATTCGACAACAAGGTGCGGAAGAAGGGCCAGCCCTTGAGCATGCGCTTGAGCAGGGTCAGGTTTTGCGTGTGTTGAACCGAGCCTTCTTCACCCAAGAACTCCAGCACCGCAGAGCCGAAGCCACACCAGCCGGGGAGTGCTACGCGGCTCTGGCCCCAGCTGAAGCCCCAGGGGATGGCGCGCAGGTCTTCGATCGCGCGGGTCGCCTTGCGCGAAGCGGGGCGTGAGCCGATATTCAACTCGGCAATTTCGCGAATCGGCGTGGCGGCAAAGAAGTATTCGGCAAAACCGGGCGTGTCATAGACTAGGCCGCGATAGGCCTTGAAGCTGGCGTCGGACAGCGTTTGCGCCGCCTCCAGGAAGCTCTTTGGCGCGTTCTTGGTCGGGTGCAGCAGCGTGGCTTCCAGCGTGGCCGCCACCAGCGTCTCCAGATTGCGCCGGCCGATTTCGGGGTTAGCGTACTTGGAGGCAATCACCTCGCCCTGTTCGGTCAAGCGGATCTGGCCGTTGACGGTGCCCGGAGGCTGGGCCAGGATGGCCTGGTAGCTCGGGCCGCCGCCCCGGCCGACCGTGCCGCCGCGGCCGTGGAACAGGCGCAGCGTGATGCCATGCGCGGTGCGCAGCTTCTCGAACATCTCGACCAGCGCGATCTCGGCGCGGTAGAGCTCCCAGCTGCTGGTGAAGACGCCGCCGTCCTTGTTGGAGTCGGAGTAGCCCAGCATGATGTCTTGCTCGGCGCCACTGCGGATCAGCATGTCGGCGACACCCGGCAACTCGTAGAACTCGGCCATGATGGCCGGCGCCTCGCGCAGGTCACCGATGGTCTCGAACAGCGGCGAGACGATCAGGTCGTTGACGGCGGTGCCGGTGTCCAGCGTGCCGCGCAGCAGGCCGACTTCCTTCAGCAGCAGCAGCACTTCCAGCAGGTCGCTGACCGACTCGGTGTGCGAGATGATGTAGTGGCGCAGCGACTCGCGGCCGAAGCGCTGCAGCGATTCGCGCGCTGCCTCAAAAACCGCCAACTCGGTCAAGCTGCGTTCGCTGTATTCGGCACCGTGCACGCGCAAGGGACGAGCGTCGTTCAGCAGCTTGAGCAGCAACTCGCGCTTGTGCGCCTCGTTCAGGCTGGAGTAATCCGATTCGATGCGGGCGATCTGCAGCAGCTCGGCCAGCACGGCCTCATGCTGATCGGAGCTTTGGCGCAGATCCAGCGTGGCGAGGTGGAAGCCAAACACCCGCACCGCACGCATCAGCGGCTTCAGGCGCGGCGCGATCAGGGCCTCGGCGTGGTTGCTGCGCAGCGAAGCTTCGATCACGGCCAGATCGGCCAGCAGCTCGTCGGCGCTTGCATAGGGCTCTTGGGGTGCGACCGCATGGCGCATCGCCTCGGTGCCGGTCAGCTGGTGCAAGGTGGCGGCGGCGCGCGCATACATGCCCGTCAAAGCTCGGCGATAGGGCTCGTCCATGCGGTGCTCGTTGCGGTCCGGGCTGCGTTCGGCCAAGGCCTGCATCGCGGGCGAGACCTGTGCCAGCCTTGCCGAAATCGACAGCTCCGCGCCCAGTTCATGCAGCTCGGTCAGGTAATGGCGCAGCGCCACCTCGCTCTGGCGCGCCAGCGCATGGCGCATGGTGGTGGCGGTGACATTGGGGTTGCCGTCACGGTCGCCGCCGATCCAATGGCCCATGCGCAAGAAGCTGTTGAAGTCGTGCCCCGGCAGCGCTTCTTCCAGCTCGGCATAGAGCTTGGGGATCTGGCGCAAAAAGGTTGACTGGTAGTAGGACAGCGCGTTTTCGATCTCGTCGGCGACTGTGAGCTTGCTGTAGCGCAGCATGCGGGTCTGCCAGAGCTGGGTCACGCGGGCGCGGATGGCGGCCTCGTTGTCACGGTGCTCGCGCTCGGTGTGCAAGTCATCCCTCTGCTCGACCAACTGCGCGACGGCGCGCTCGGCGTCCAGAATGCTTTTGCGCTGCACCTCGGTCGGGTGGGCGGTCAAGACGGGCGAGATGAAGCCGTGGTGCAGCGTCTTGGCGATCTCGGCCGGGCGCACGCCGGCGTCATGTAGGCGCTCCAGCGCGAATGCCAGCGAGCCGGCTTGTTGGCTACCGGCGCGTTCATGGATCTCGCGCCGGCGCACATGGTGGCGGTCTTCGGCGATATTGGCCAGATGCGAGAAATAGCTGAAGGCGCGGATCACGCTGACCGCTTGCTCGCCGCTCAGGCTCTTGAGCAGCTTGTCAAAGCTTTTTCCCGCCTGTGCGTCGGCCTTGTGGCGATACGCGACCGAGAGCTTGCGGATGCGCTCGATCAGCTCATAGGTGTCGCGCCCCTCTTGCTCGCGAATCACCTCGCCCAGAATGCGGCCCAGCAGACGAATGTCATCCATCAAGGGCAGGTTTTTGTCGGCAGCAGTAGGTGCAGACTTTTTGGCGCGGGACACTGGGCTTACTGGCTTGGGCGGCATGGCGGGGCTCGTCAGAAGGGTGAAACATGCATGTAACCAAGTTACATGTTTCTGACTTTAACAGTTTCTTTGCGCCTTGCCAGCCCAGCCTGTGCAGATTAGGGCGAACTGTTGAATCCGTCCGACAGCGTGTGCAAGAAAGCGACCAGATCGCCCACATCTTGAGGGCTCAAGGCCGGCGGCTGATTGGCGCGCCGTCCGAACGGTGGACCCTGGTGAACATTGGCCCGGTAGGCAACGGGCAGGTCGTTGAAGCGCTGCACCTGGCCGGCCACGACCGGGTACCAGCGTGCTGGGTCGCTGTCGCGGGTGGCGTAAAAGGCCACGGCATCCTCCAAGGTCTTGACGGCGCCGTTGTGAAAATAGGGCGCGGTCAAGGCCACATTGCGAAGCGTCGGTACTTTGAACATGCCGCATAAATCGCTGCGGCCGCTCAAGTCGCTGCGCTGCGGGCCGCATAGACCGAGGTCGAAAAAGGCGGGGTCAGCCGTGGCCTGGCTGCTGTTGCGCGGCACGCCGAGGGCGAAGTAACGGAAGTTGGTGAAGGCGGCGGGCTGGCCGTTAGGCCTGGGCGAGCTGTCATGGCAGGCCGCGCAATTGCCGCGCTGCGGGTCATTGAAGGTGGCCAGCCCGCGTGCCTCTTGGGCCGTGAAGCTGGCGCGGCCGGCCTGCACCGCGTCGAACTTGCTGCTGTGCGCGTGGAAGTCAATATCGGTGGTTTGATAGGCCGCCAAGGCGCTGGTGACGGCCTGCAGCAATTGCTCGTCGCTGGCGCTGACGCTCAGATTGGCGCTGCGCACAAGGTCGGGGAAGTAGCTCAAGGCGCGCAGCTTGTTGCTGAAGGCCGGCCCTTCCGTATTGGCCATCTCTTTGGCGTTGAACAAGGGGCCACGGGCTTGCGCCTCACGGCTGTCGGCGCGGCCGTCCCAGAACAGACCGCCCTGTGGGTCGCCTTGGGCATTGAAGCGGAAGGCGCCCGCGCCTTCGAGGTAGTTCAGGCTGGGGCTGCTGCGCAGGCCTTGCGCCTGACCATCGATGCCGCCCAGCGGCAGGAAGCCACCGGCGGGGTCGGCATGGCCAGCCGCTTGCACATGGCAGCCCGCGCAGGACAGCTTGCCGCTGGCCGACAGGCTGACTTCATTGAACAGGCGATCGCCGACTTCGCTCAGGGTCAGTGGCGCAGGGTTTGGTGCCGGCGCAGGAGCAGGAGCCGGGGCCGGGGCCGGGGCCGGCTTGGCCATCGGGGCTACTGTTGTGTCGCTTGCGCCTCCGCCGCTGCCTCCGCCACAGGCACTCAAGATCAGTAATGCGCCAGCGCCAAAGTGGGCGAACAAGGGGCGGCGAATTTTGCTGGGGCCGTTCATAGGGTTCTCCGTCAAGCCAAGGGGTGAGCGCAAGCTTGGCCAGAGTCTGTGCACAGAGGATGGATGAAATGTGGAGATGGGCTCCATAGTTGCCGATCAATGTCTGCGTAAGATGGCGTTTCACTCCCTTGCGGTCCACTCCTTTGCGCATTCGCTTACGCTTGCTTCATCAACTTTCGCTGCTGTTGCTGGCCAGCACGGCCTTGGCGGTGTTGGCGATGGCGGGTGTAGTGGCGTGGAATTTGCGCGCTGGCTTCAGCGACTATTTGCGCGCCCAAGATGGCCAAATGCTGGATCGCCTGATGCTGCTGGCCGAGCAAGACTTGGCGCAGCGCAGGCAAGTGCCGGGCTTGTGGCCCGAGCGACCCGAACAGTGGCGGCCCGTGCTGAGGCAGTGGTTGGACGGCAGCCTTGACTTGAGTGATGGCCGTCGTGCGGGGGGTGGTTTTGATGAACCTGATGCCGGACGGCCGCCGCCGCGCCGGCCACCTCTTTTGGGAGGCTGGCGCGATCGGCCACCACCACCTCCTCCTCCACCGCGGCCCAATGGTGACCCCAATTTGTTCGGGCCCCGTCTCGTGCTCCTGGACGCAAGTGGTACGCGGGCGCTGGCCGGTCACCGAGAAGTGATCGATTTGCCCGGGCAGCTGCGTGCGCTCAAAGTTGAGGGCGACACCGTCTTGATGTTGCGTTTGGCCGAGCGGGCCGGCCCCGCGCAAGGCGTCGATGCGAGCTTTTTGCGCCGTCAATATTGGGGCTTGGGCGGCATGGCGGTCTTGTTGATTGCGCTGGCGCTGTTGGCGGCGCGCTTGCTTGCGGCGCGTTGGGTGCGGCCGCTTCAAGCGGCGCAGGCGGCGACCCGCAGAATCGCCCATGGCGAGTTGACGGTGCGTATAGCCAAACAGCGCGATGACGAGCTGGGCGAACTCAGCGAGGACATCAATGCCATGGCTGCGGCGCTGGCGCGGCTGGAATCGAGCCGGCGGCGCTGGATTGCCGAGCTTTCGCATGAGTTGCGCACGCCCTTGGCGGTGCTGCGTGCTGAGTTGGAGGCCTTGCAAGACGGCATCCGGCCGCTGGACGCTGCGGCGCTGCCGTCACTGCAAGATGAGGTGCAGCGCTTGAGTCGGCTGACCGATGACTTCCATACCCTGGCGATGTCCGAACTGCAGGAGTTGCCTTGCAGTTTCGCGCCGACCGATGTGCCTGCCCTGTTGAGCGAAGCCTTGGCGCGGATTCGCTCGCGCGCGGTGGCTGCCGGTTTGACCTTGCAGTCCGATTGGCCGCAGGCCTTGCCTCAAGCGCTGTGGGACGGAGAGCGCATCGCTCAGATGATGGCTAATCTGCTTGAAAACAGCTTGCGCTATACCGATGCGCCGGGCTTGGTGCGCCTGAGTGCCAGGCTCCTGGGCGAGCATATCGAGGTCAGCCTGGAGGACAGCAAGCCGGGCGTGCCGGCTGCCGCCTTGGCGCATTTATTCGAGCCGCTTTACCGGGTGGATGCCTCGCGCAGCCGGCAGGCCGGCGGCAGTGGCTTGGGGCTGGGTGTGGCGCAGGCCATCGCCCGCAGTCACGGCGGGCATCTGCAGGCTGAGCCTTCGAGCTTGGGCGGATTGACGCTGCGCCTGACCTTGCCCTTGCGGCCGCCGGCAGCAAAGGGGACGGCATGAAACATGAAGAGCGACGCATTCTGGTTGTTGAAGATGAGCCCAAGCTAGCCGCTGTGCTGTGCGATTACTTGCACGCCGCCGGCTATGTCTGCGAATGGCTGGCCGATGGGCGGGAAGCCTTGCAACGCGTGCAAGACAGCAGCCAGGCGAAGCCGGCGGCGATGTTGCTGGACTTGATGCTGCCGGGCCTGGACGGTCTGGAGGTGTGCCGGGGCGTGCGCCTGCTGTCCGATCTGCCCATCGTCATCATCAGCGCTCGGGTCGATGAGCTGGACCGACTCTTGGGCCTGGAGTTGGGTGCCGATGACTATGTCTGCAAACCATTCAGTCCGCGCGAGGTCGTGGCTCGGGTGCGGGCTTTGTTGCGGCGCGCCGATGGCCGCTTGACGCCGGCCGGGCAGCAAGGTCCTGCTCAGCCCTTGATCGGCGGCTTCACCGTGGACGAAGCAGGCCAGCGCCTGGCTTGGGAGGGTCAGGTCTTGCATCTGACGCCGGTGGAGTTCAAATTGCTGCGCTTGCTCTTGTCGCAGCCCGGCCGTGTGTTCGAGCGCAGCCAATTGCTGGACGCCATCCATGAAGATTTCCGCGACGTCAGCGACCGCGTGGTCGATAGCCATGTCAAGAACATCCGCCGCAAGTTGGCCGCGCTGCAGCCGCCGCAGGATTGCATCAGCGCGGTCTATGGCGTCGGCTATCGCTTTGATCCGGCTGCTATTGCTTGAAGCAGGGTGGGTGACTCGCCTGATAGCATTCGGTCATGACCGAAAACATCATCATCGCAACCCGTGAAAGTCGCCTTGCCCTGTGGCAGGCCGAGCATGTCAAAGCCTTGCTGGAGCAGCGCCTGCAATTGCGGGTCGACCTGCTGGGCATGACGACCCGCGGCGACCAGATTCTCGACCGCAGCTTGTCCAAGGTGGGCGGCAAGGGACTGTTCGTCAAGGAGCTGGAAACCGCCTTGGAGGAGGGCCGGGCCCACCTGGCCGTGCATTCCTTGAAGGATGTGCCGATGGAATTGCCGGCCGGCTTCGAGCTGGTGGCGATTCTTGAGCGCGAAGATCCGCGTGACGCCTTTGTTTCCAATCTCTATGCCAGCCTGGCCGAATTGCCGCAGGGGGCGGTGGTCGGCACTTCCAGTCTGCGCCGCGTGGTGCAGCTCAAGGCCTTGCGGCCCGACCTGCAGATTGAGCCCTTGCGCGGCAATCTGGACACCCGCTTGCGCAAGCTCGACGAGGGCGGTTATGCCGCGATTGTCTTGGCCTCGGCGGGGCTCAAGCGGCTTGGGCTGGCATCGCGCATTCGCTGCTGCTTCAGCGTTGAGGAAATGATTCCCTGCGCCGGCCAAGGTGCGCTCGGGATTGAGGTGCGTGCCGACGCGCTTGGCCTGAAAAGCAGTCTGAGCGGCTTGATCGATACCCCCACCTGGCTGGCAACACAGGCCGAGCGTGCTGTTTCACGCAGCCTGGGCGGCAGCTGTAGCATGCCGCTGGCAGCGCATGCCCATTGGGTTGGGGCCGAGCTGCACATGGCCGTCGCCCTGGGCGACGCGGAGCAGACCGAGCGCCCACTGCTGAAGGCTTCTATTCGGGCCGCCGTGCAGTCGGTCGAGCAGGCCTTGAGCTTCGGCGAGCAGGCCGCGCAGGCCTTGCGGGATTTGGGTGCGCAAAGCTATTTGCCGCACGCGTGAAAGTTCGCTGTGAGCGAGGCTGAACCGACGCTATTGCTGACCCGCCCCAAGCAGCAGGCGGGTGAATGGCTGGCACGTATGGCGGCATTGGGGGTGCAGGCGGTCAGCCTGCCCTTGATCGACATCGTGCCGACCGACGGGCAGGCGGCTCGCGCCGCCGGAACCTTGTTGCCAACAGCTGCTTTGGCGGTGTTTGTCAGCCCGAATGCGGTGACGAATTTTTTTGCCGCGCAAGCGCCGGGTTTCGCGTGGCCCGCGCACACCCTGGCGGCTTGTGTAGGCCCGGGCAGTGCGCAGGCCTTGCGCGCAGCCGGCGTTCCGGCGGCCTTGATCGTGCAGCCGCCGGCCGATTCGCCGAGCCTGGACTCCGAACATCTGTGGCCCCAGCTGCGCGAGCGCGCTTGGGGCGGCCGGCGTGTGCTGATGATCAGAGGCGACGGTGGGCGTGAATGGCTGGCCGATCGCTTGCGCGAGTTGGGCGCCATGCCCGAGTTTTTCAGCGTCTACCAGCGGCGCTGCCCAGAGCTGACGCCGCCCGAGCAGGCCTTGCTGCAAGCGGCACTGAACGCGCCCGGGCGCTATGTTTGGCTGTTCAGCAGTGCCGAGGCGATTGGCCACTTGCAGACGCTGAGCGGGCCTGCTGTTGATTGGCGACATGCACGCTGCATTGCGACTCATGCGCGAATTGCGGCGCGCGCCGAGGAACTTGGCGTGGGGCATGTGGTTTTGGCGCGACCCGATGCACGCGCAGTGGCCGAAGCCTTGGGTGTGATGCGAGGCCGGCCCCTACAATCATTTTCACTGTGAGTGAAACCCAACAAACCCCTCAAGAGACCGGCCCCGCGCCCGCCGTCTCGTCCGCCGCACCTTACCCTGTGGCCGCCCCAAGCGCCGCTTTGCCCGGCTGGTTGCCGGTGACGGCGGTGATCTTGGCCCTGACATCATTTGGCGGCCTTGGCTTGGCCTGGCAAGGCCTCAGCCGGCAACAAGCGCTGGAGCAGGAATTGGTGCGCCGCCAAGCTTTGGTGCAGGCCGATGCCAGCGAAGCCAAGGCAGCATCCAAGCAGTCGCAAGACTTGACGCGTGATACCGCGGCCAAAGTGGCTTTGCTCGACGCACGCTTGGCCGAAGTGGCCTTGCAGCGGGGCCAGTTGGAGGAGTTGATTCAATCGATGTCGCGCTCGCGGGATGAGAATGTGATTGGCGATATCGAGGCTTCCATCCGTGTCGCCTTGCAGCAGTCCAGCATCACCGGTAGCGCCGAGCCCTTGATCGCGACGCTGAAGCAGGCCGAGGAGCGCCTATTGCGCTACAAGCAGCCGCGCATGGAAGGCGTGCGCCGGGCCGTGGCGCGCGACCTGGACCGGGTCAAGGCGATCAGCGTGGTCGATATGTCGACGCTGACGATCAAGCTCGACGAGGTGGTGCGTCTTCTGGATGAATTGCCCTTGATGGCGAGTGCCGAGCGTTCCGACGGCAAGGGCCGCGAGGACAAGGCGGCGGCGGCCAACACGCCGAAAAATACCCGTAGCCAAGGTACAGGCGCCAAGCCTGCCGCGCCAGCCGATGGTACGTTGGCGACTTGGTGGTGGCAGGCCAAAACCGGCTTGAGCGAAGCCGCCGGCTTGGTGTGGGGTGAGGCCAGAACCTTGTTGCGCGTGACCCGGATCGATCATCCCGAGGCTGCCTTGCTGGCCCCGGATCAAGCCTTTTTCTTGCGCGAAAATCTGAAGCTCCGTCTGCTCAATGCGCGGCTGGCCTTGTTGAGTCGACAGTTTGATACCGCACAAGCCGACCTGCGCGATGCCCAAGAGGCCTTGGCGCGCTACTTTGACCCGCAATCGCGCAAGGTGGTGGCGGCTAATGACTTGATCCGTCAAGTGGCGGGCCAAGCGCGTCAAGTCAACGTGCCCCGACCCGACGACACGCTGGCGGCCTTGGCCGCCGCAGCGGCCGGACGCTGAACGGGGGCAAGGGCGATGCGCACCGTTATTTGGTTGATTTTGCTGTTTGCCGTGGCTGTGGTTGCGGCGCTGGTGCTGGGACGCAACGACGGCCTGGCCAGTTTCTATTGGAATGGCTGGCGGCTTGATGTCTCGCTGAATCTGTTCTTGTTGGTTTTGGTGGGTTCCTGTTTTGCGCTGGTGACCGCGATTCAGACGCTGCACGCCTTGACGACCTTGCCCGAACGTGCGCGAGCCTGGCGCCTTGCGCAGCGCGAACGTTCGGCACAGCTGGCGCTGCGTGAAGCCTTGGCCGAGTTTTTCGGTGCGCGCTATGGCCGCGCTCAAAAGGCCGCTCAGCGGGCCTTGAGCATTCACCAGCAGACGCCGGAACTGGTGCAAGACCCAGGCTTCACCGCGCTGGGTCATTTACTCTGCGCCAGCAGCGCACATCGCCTGCAGGACAGGCGGCGCAGGGATGAGCAGTTGCAGTTGGCTTTGGAGTTGTCCAAGCGCAGCTCAACCACCCGAGCCCAAGAAGAGGGCGCCTTGTTGCTGGCGGCCGAATGGGCCTTGGATGACCGCGATGCCGGCCGTGCGCTGGACTTGCTGGCTGACTTGAATCCGGGCGTGGCGCGTCGCACACAAGCACTGCGTTTGAAGCTGCAGGCCACTCGCTTGGCCAAACAGCCCTTGGAGGCCTTGCGCACAGCTCGTTTATTGGCCAAGCATCAGGGCTTTTCCAAGGCTGCAGCGCAGGGCTTGCTGAGGTCGCTGGCCTTTGAGGCGCTGGACGGCGCGCGTGATGCGGATCAGCTCCGCGCTGTTTGGCAGCAACTCGACAATGTCGACAGGCGTGATGTGGTGGTCGCCGCCCGCGCCACTCAGCGCGCCGCTGCGCTGGGCGCACCGGAAGATGGCCGCGGCTGGCTGCGTCCGTTCTGGGACGATATTGCCGACCTGACGCCAGATGACAGGGCGGTGCTGGCCGAGGCCTTGGTGCCGGTCTTACCGGGGCTAGGCCCGGAATGGCTGCAGCGTCTGGAGTCTGCGGTGCAGCGCTTCCCGCGCGACAAATATCTGGCCTATGCCCTGGGTCATGCGCTGGCCGAGCGTCAGCTCTGGGGCAAAGCCCGCATGATGTTGGAGCAGGTGGGTGAAGACCATGCCATGCCTGCTGCGGCGCGGCGGCGGAGTTGGTTGATGTTGGCGCAGATGGCCGATGGCGACGGCAATCAAGAACGACGTGCGCGCTGCCATGAGGCTGCAGCCTTGATTCAGTAAAACTGTTTGGGCCGAAAGGCTTGCAAGCCAAGTAAAAATCGTGCTACACTGCGAGGCTTGGCGGCTGTAGCTCAGTTGGATAGAGTACTTGGCTACGAACCAAGGGGTCGTGGGTTCGAATCCTGCCAGCCGCACCAAAAATAAGAAGTACCGAAAAGTACGCTAATAAGAAACTGAAAAGCACTCATGAGAAATCATGGGTGCTTTTTCAATTCCTGCCGAGGATTTTGAGTGGCAGTTTTGTGAAGAATATTTGATTCTTTTGCTTTGGTCGATAATTCGATGCTATAGTAGAGGGCTTGGAGCGGCTGTAGCTCAGTTGGATAGAGTACTTGGCTACGAACCAAGGGGTCGTGGGTTCGAATCCTGCCAGCCGCACCAAAACCATAAAAACGGGAAGGGCCAGTGAGAAATCACTGGCCCTTTTCTATTTGTACTTTGGTTTATCCAATTGCAAATTGGCCACCAGTTCTGGGGCGCCAATTCAGGCAGGCGCCATTTGTTTGATTTGTTCCAAATTGAAGCCCAGTTCGAGCAGCAACTCCCTGCTGTGTTGCCCCGGCAGCGGCCCCGCTTGTGGCGGCCGAGCTTGACTGCGTGAAAAACGCGGCGCGGCGGCCGCTTGAAGTTCGCCCATTACCTCCACAAAGTTGCCGCGCCAGCGGTTGTGCGGATGTTCGGCGGCTTCGTCCAAGGTCAATACCGGCGCAAAGCAGGCATCCGAGCCTTCCAGCAGCTCGCACCATTGCGTGCGCGTTTTGCTTTTGATCCGATCAGCCACGCGCGCTCGTAGGCTTGGCCATTGGGCGGCGTCATATTGCCGGGCCGGGTCAACGTCGCTGAGTTCGAGCAAACGCAACATCTCGCGGTAGAACTTTGGCTCCAGCGCGCCCAGGGTGATGTAGCGGCCGTCCGCGCATTCAAAGCTGTCGTAAAAGGGCGAGTTGTGCAGGAACAGGTTTTGCTCCGGCGTGGCGGGCCACATGCCACTGCCCCGCATCGAATGGATCAAACCGCTGAGCGCACTGACGCCGTCGATCATCGCAGCGTCCACGACCTGACCCCGGCCGCTGCGCTGGGCCTCCAGAATGGCGCAGAGCAGACCAAAGGCGAGAAACATTGCGCCGCCCGCCATATCGCCGATCAAGGTGGCGGGCAAGCTGGGCGCCGCACCTGCCCGTGAGGCAATAGTGCTGACGCCGCTCAGGGCGACAAAATTGATGTCGTGGCCCGGCGCTTGGGCGAGCGGCCCGGTCTGGCCCCAGCCGGTGACGCGGCCAAACACCAGCTGCGGGTTGCTGACCTCGAAAATTGCCGGTGCCAGGCAGAGATGCTCCATCACGCCGGGTCTATAGCCTTCAATCAAGGCGCTGGCGCCGTTGATCAAGGTCTTGGCAGCCTGCAGGCCCAGCGCTGACTTCAGGTCCAGGCAGATCGAGCGTTTGCCGCGGTTGATTGCGTTGCCGGTGTTCAAACCCCTCAAGGCCGCAGGTCGCTCGATCACGATCACGTCGGCGCCCATGTCGGCCAGCAATCTGCCGCAAAAGGGCGCTGGGCCGAGGCCGGCCATCTCGATCACGCGCAGACCTTGCAGTGGACCCTTGGCAGCTTGATTGCTCATCGTTCGGATAACCTGGTTGAAGTGCGTGGGCGATTGGCTTGGCGCCACAATACACGCATGAACAAGGCATTCACCAAAGAAAGCGACCATCAAGACGATGAAGAGGAGGGCGCTTCAGGCGCGCTACCTGCCTTACCGCAAGGCACTCGCAACTACATGACGCCCGAGGGCTATGCCCGCATGCGGGCGGAGTTTATGACGCTGCTGGATGAGGAGCGTCCCAAGATCGTCGAAATTGTTTCCTGGGCCGCCAAGAATGGTGACCGCTCCGAGAATGGCGATTATTTGTACGGCAAGAAGCGCTTGCGCGAAATTGACCGCCGCTTGCGCTTTTTGACCAAGCGGCTGGATATCGCTGAGGTCGCCGACCCCAGCATCCACTACGGCAAGGATCAGGTCTTTTTCGGCGCGACCGTGACCTACTCAAACGCCAAAGGCGAAGAGCGCACCATCACCATCAAGGGCATTGACGAGTCTGACAGCTTGGCCGGCGAGGTCAGCTGGATTGCGCCGATAGCGCGTGTGCTGCTGAAGTCACGCGAGGGGGATGAGTTGCAGCTGATGACGCCGGGCGGGCTGGAGCAGATCGAGGTCCTGGAAGTGCGCTATCCGGCACCTGGTTCTTCGGGCGCATAGGCCGAATTGAGTCGAAGAAGGCCGGACGCCGGGCCGCCCCAAGGCAGGCCCTGTGCCGATGTGATCGTGGGGTAACCCCCGCGATCATCGGCGTCCCCTCGGGGGACCGCCTGCGTACTCGCAAATCAACGGGAATTGGGGCCTACGGCTTGACGCGCCAAACCCGCAATACGGCCGGAGAGCGTTTCAAGGTGCGCAGCACATCGGCCAAGTGCAGACGGTCGCGCACCGACAGCAGCAGATTCATCTCGGCGGTTTCGCGCTGTTGCGACTCGTCGCTCATCAAGATATGTGTGATGTCGGCTTCGGCCGCGCTGACGGCGGCAGCGACTTGCGCCAGCACACCCTTGCCGTTGTTGAGCAGCAGCGAGACGGCGGCTTCAAAGGGGCGGGTCAACTCATCGGCCCAGTGGACGGCAATCCAATGCTCGCTGTCACGCGCAAACAGCTTGCGGCCCACCTGGCATTCGGCGGTGTGAACCAGCAGGCCTTCGCCGCGGCCCAAATAGCCCTTTACCTCATCGCCGGGGATCGGCCGGCAACAAGTAGCTAAGCGCACCGAGGCGCCTTCGCTGCCGTCCAGCGTGACCTGCCCCTGGGCCGGCTCGGCGTCAGCGGCGAAGCGCCCCATGCTGAGCATCACGGCGTCGGGCCGCTGGCCCTGCGCGGACAACATGCGGGCCAGCTTCTTGGCCACGATGGTGGCGATCTTGCGGCCCAGGCCAATCTCCACCAGCAACTCGTCCACATGGCGGTTGCCGGCCCAACGCGCCAGTTGCTGCCAGAGCTGGGCGGCACTGTCGGTGCCGGCGGCTTCTTCGGCGTCCTCATGCAGGCTGGGCAAAGCCAAGCCTTCGGCACGCAAGGCTTGCGAGAGCATTTTTTCGCCCAAATCGCGCGATTCGTCTTGCTCCAGATTCTTCAAGAAATGCCGGATCTTGGAGCGTGCGCGGCCGGTGCGTACAAAGCTCAGCCAGGCCGGATTCGGGCGAGCCCCGGCCGCAGTAACGATCTCGATTACATCGCCGCTGCGCAATTCAGTCCGCAAAGGCACGGCCTCGCCATTGATTTGCGCCGCCACGCAATGGTCACCCACATCGGAGTGGATCGCGTAGGCAAAGTCCACCGGCGTGGCGCCCTTGGGCAGGGCCATGATCTTGGACTTGGGCGTGAAGACGTAGACGGCGTCGGGGAATAGGTCGATCTTGACATGCTCAAGAAACTCGTTGGCGTCACGGGTTTCGTCTTGAATCTCGATCAGTGACTGCAACCAGCGCGCACCCATTTGCTGTGCGCTGTGCGCGCCGCCACTGTCCTTGTAGAGCCAATGTGCGGCGACACCTTTTTCGGCCACCATATGCATGGCTTCGGTGCGAATCTGGAACTCCACCGGCGTGCCCAGCGGGCTCACCAGGGTGGTGTGCAGGGACTGATAGCCATTCGGCTTGGGGATGGCGATGTAATCCTTGAAGCGGCCAGGCTGTGGCTTGTAGAGTTGGTGCAGCACGCCCAGGCTGAGGTAGCAGTGGGGCAGGTCGGCCACGACGACCCGAAAGCCAAAAATGTCGCTGACCTGAGCAAAACTCAGGTGCTTGTCCTTCATCTTTTTATAGATGGAATAGATGGTCTTCTCGCGGCCGTCGATCTCTGCTTTGTATTGCGCGCCCTCAAAGGCCTTCAGCACATCTTTTTCAATCCGCGACACCAGATCGCGCCGATTGCCGCGCGCCTTGGAGATGGCCTTGCTCAAGGCGGCATGGCGCCATGGGTTGATATGCTGGAAGGACAGGTCTTGCAGTTCGCGGTAAATCTGGTTCAGACCCAGGCGATGCGCAATCGGGGCGTAGATGTCCAGCGTTTCGCGCGCGATGCGGCGGCGTTTGATGGCGGCCATCGCCTCCATGGTGCGCATATTGTGCAAACGGTCGGCCAGCTTGATCAGGATTACGCGCACATCGCGTGCCATCGCCAGCAGCATCTTGCGAAAGCTCTCGGCCTGCGATTCTTCCTTGGTCGAGAACTGCAGCTTGTCCAGCTTGGTCAGGCCGTCGACCAATTCCGCTGTGGGTGCCTCGAAGCGCTCGATCAACTCGGTCTTGGTGACGCCGCAATCCTCCATCGCGTCATGCATCAGCGCAGCCATGATGGCTTGTGCGTCGAGACGCCATTCGGCGCAGATGCCGGCCACCGCGATCGGATGGGTGATGTAGGGTTCACCGCTGGCGCGGAACTGGCCCAGATGGGCCTCGTCGGCGAATTTATAGGCCTCGCGCACGCGCTTGATATCGGCCTTGGGCAGATAGCTCAGCAGATGCAGCAAGGCGTCGAAAGACGCCGCTTCGGCAGCGGTCGGCTCGATGGGCGAACGCAGGCCTGGTAGGCCGGTGAGGGCCGCAGGCAAACGGGAGGCAGCAAATGATCGAAAACCCATAGCGCCTAATTTAACGCATCAGCGGGGCAAGCTAGCGCACAGGGGCACACAGAAACGACAACGGGCGCCCGAAGGCGCCCGCGTGCAGCGAAATTTATCGCTCGGTGCTGCTTAGACCGGCACCTTGCGCAGCATCTCGATGCCAACTTCGCCGGCAGCAATTTCACGCAAGGCGGTCACGCCTGGCTTGTTCTTGCTCTCAATTTTTGGCGTGTGGCCTTGGCTCAACATGCGAGCGCGGTAGGTTGCAGCGAGCACCAACTGGAAGCGGTTAGGGATCTTGGTCAGGCAGTCTTCAACAGTGATGCGGGCCATTTTGGGTTCCAGTACAGGTGTTCGGTGAAAAACTAGGGCAGATCGAGCGCCAGGAAAACGGCGGACCGATTTCTGCGCTGAGCCGCGTATTTTAACCGCTGCGCGTGAACAATCGCCTTCAAATCAAAAACAGCGGTGTCAAAGACGGCATTTACCACCACAAAATCGAACTTTTGGGCCTGTGCTACCTCGATGCGGGCGTTGGCCATGCGTCTGGCGATCACCGCCGGGTCGGTGTCGCCGCGCCGGTTCAAGCGCTGCTCCAACTCTTCCCAGCTGGGCGGCAAGATGAAAACCAGGACCGCGTAGGGGAACAGCTGCTTGATCTGCAAAGCGCCCTGAAAGTCAATCTCCAGCACCACATCGTCGCCATGAGCCATGCGGGCTTCGATCGCGGTGCGCGAGGTGCCGTAGAGATTGCCGTGTACTTCGGCCCATTCAAAGAACTCGCCGCGCGCGGCCATCGCCTTGAATTCTTCGACCGTGGTGAACCAGTACTCGCGGCCATGTTGCTCTTGCCCGCGTGGCGCGCGCGAGGTGTGGGAGATCGAGACGTCCAGCTTGGCGTCAAGCTCCAACAAGGCTTTGACCAAGCTGGACTTGCCGGCCCCGCTGGGTGCTGCGACGACGAATAAATTGCCTGGGTATTCCATGCTCTATCGATTCTTTGGCTTATTCAATGTTCTGAACTTGCTCGCGCAGTTGTTCGACGGCGACCTTCATCTCGACCGAGATATTGGTCAGCTCAAGTGCGGCTGCCTTGGATCCCAAGGTGTTGGCCTCGCGGTGCAGCTCTTGGATCAGGAAGTCCAGCCGCTTGCCAATCTCTCCGCCTTTTTTCAGTAGGCGAGCAATTTCTTCCAGATGTGCGCGCAAACGAGCGAGTTCCTCGGCCACGTCGATCCGGATCGCATAAGCGGCCGCTTCATTCAGCGCGCGCTCTTTGAGATTCTCCTCGGGGATGGTCTGGGCCGCGCCGGTGCTGGCCAAGGCTTCTTGCCAGCGCTCCAGGAAGCGCTGCTGCTGACGCTGCACGATGGCGGGCAGCATGGGTTCGGCCGCGTCGGCCAATTCGCGCAGTTTGGAGACCCGCTCCATCAGGATGGCAACCAGTTTTTCGCCTTCGCGCTCGCGCGCTTCCAGCAGCCCCTCCACGCATTTGCGGGCGGCTTCCATTGCCGGCTCATCGAGCTTCTCGGTCGCCGCGCCACCGCCCTTGCACCACTGCAAGGCCTCATGGACCGACAGCGGCTGCGCCTTGGGTAGCCAGTTTTGCACCGTGCCTTCCAGGCGTGACAAACGGTTCAATTGATCGGACTGCGGCTGCGGCCATGAACCTTCGACATCGCGCTGGGTGTTGATGCGCAACTCGATCTTGCCGCGCTTGAGCTTGCCCGTCAGCAATTCCCGCAAGGCCGGCTCAAGCCCACGCAGGTCTTCCGGCATGCGGAATCCCAGGTCAAGAAAGCGGCCGTTGACGGAGCGCAATTCCACCGTCACGGCCGTATGGACGGCTGCGCTGGCGGGGCTTGCGACCCCGGAAGATTCGGTAGGGGCGGAGGGCTGCGAGCTGGCGCTGGCATATCCTGTCATGCTGTAGACTGGCATCTAGCGTCCGGTAAGTAGATAAAACTCGATTATGTCAAAGCCTAAACCGGCGCCCCTGCCTGCAGGCACCGTCGTTGGGGGCTACCAGATCATCAAACGACTGGCAGCAGGTGGATTCGGCGTGGTTTACCTCGCCGAAGACCCCGAACACCACCTCGTCGCCCTGAAAGAATACCTGCCTTCCAGCTTGGCCGAGCGTTCGCCGGGCGAGCTGACGCCGCGCGTGCGGCCCGAGAAGCAGCCGCTGTACCGGCTCGGCCTGAAGAGTTTCTTTGAAGAGGGGCGCTCGCTGGCGCAGATCTCGCACCCCAGCGTGGTCTCGGTCTTGAACTTCCTGCGCGAGAACGAAACCGTCTACATGGTGATGAATTACTTGCAGGGCGACACCTTGCAGGACTTCATCGTGACGGCGCGCGACATGAAGCGCGACAAGGTCTTCCGCGAGTCCACCATACGCAGCTTGTTTGACGAGATTCTGCGCGGCCTGCGCATCGTGCATCAGCACAAGATGCTGCATTTGGACATCAAGCCGGCCAATATCTTCATCACCAATGAAAACAAGGCGGTGCTCTTGGACTTTGGCGCCGCGCGCGAAGTACTGTCCAAGGAAGGTAACTTCATCCGGCCGATGTATACGCCGGGTTTTGCCGCACCCGAGATGTACCGTCGCGATGGCGCTTTAGGCCCCTGGACCGATATCTACGCGATCGGTGCGTGCATCTACGCCTGTATGCAGGGCTATCCGCCCAACGATGCACCTCAGCGCTTAGAAAAGGATAGGTTGGCGCTGAGCCTGTCTCGGCTGCGCAATGTCTACTCCGACAATATGATCGAAGTCGCCGAGTGGTGCATGTCGCTGGACCCTTTGGCGCGCCCGCAAAGCGTGTTTTCATTGCAAAAGGAACTGGCGCGCGAGACCGAGAGGCGCTACACCAAGCTGAGCTTCAGTGAGCGGCTGAAGCTGCAACTGGAAAATCTCAAGACCGGAGCAAAAGCTTGATGAGCCCCCTCGCTCACTTTCGTTCGCTGCCCCCCGAGGGGGCTGAATGGCGCGGCTCCGAGTCGACCTGCGTCGACTTGGACGCCATGAAGGCCGGCAGCGTCCCGCTGCCGGCGCAAAGCCCCCTCGGGGCGGCCCGTCGGAGGCTTTCGTGAGATTCACCACCTACCAGGTCAGCCGTCGCGGCGGGCGCGAGAAGAACGAAGACCGCATGGGTTATTGCTACACCCGTGAGGCCGGTCTGTTCGCGCTGGCCGACGGCATGGGCGGACACCCGGAGGGCGAGGTGGCCGCGCAGCTGGCCTTGCAGACCTTGGCGGCGATCTTTCAGCGCGAGGCCAAACCGGCGCTGGCCAATCCGGCGGCATTTTTGCAAGACGCGATTCTGATCGCGCAGCAGCAACTGCTGCGTTATGCGGCCGACAAAGGCATGTCGGACACGCCGCGCACCACGATCGTCGCCTGCGTGCTGCAAGGCCGCAAAGCCTATTGGGCGCATTGCGGTGATTCGCGTTTGTATCTCGTGCGCGCCTCCAAGCTGATTGCCCGTACGCGCGATCACTCCTATATCGAACTGCAAGCCGCCTTGGGGCGTTTGCCGCAAAGCGCCGAGGGCTTCAACCGTAACGTGCTGTTTACCTGTCTGGGCAGTCCGGGCAAGCCGATGATTGATATCCACGGGCCCATGTTGCTGGAAGCGGGCGACCGTTTGCTGCTGTGCTCGGACGGGCTATGGGGCACGGTCACCGACGACATCATCACGGAACAACTCGCTACTCGGCCGATCTCTGATGCGGTGCCCGAGTTGGTCGAGCAGGCGCTGCGCAATGGGGGCCCGCGTTGCGACAACGTGACCGTGCTGGCGCTGGAATGGGACGGCATTGGCGAGCCGGACGCCGGCGAAGATTCCGTCGCAGTGTCCACCCAAGCGCTCGAAGACCAAGGCTTTGCCTCGACGATCCAGGGTCGCGAAGTACCGGATAGCGCGGACCGCAGATTCGAGATGGACGAGGCTGAGATCGATCGCTCGGTGCGAGAGATCAAGGAAGCCATACGCCTCGGCAATGAACGAGCCCGCGCCAACGAGAGCACGGCCAAGAAGAAATCCTGAAAGAAAATCGATGACTGTTGAATTGAATGCTGCCCGCGCCGGCGGCCGTGCGCCCAATGCCTTGCGCGCTGTGACCATCACCCGCAACTACACCCGCCATGCCGAAGGCTCGGTGCTGATCGAATTTGGCGGCACCAAAGTTTTGTGCACCGCTTCGGTGGAAGAAAAAGTACCGCCGCACAAGCGCGGCTCTGGCCAGGGCTGGGTCACGGCTGAATACGGCATGTTGCCGCGCGCGACCCATACGCGCAGCGACCGTGAGGCTGCACGTGGCAAGCAAAGCGGCCGCACACAAGAAATTCAGCGCCTGATTGGCCGCTCGCTGCGCTGCGTGTTTGACCTGAGCTTGTTGGGCGAGCGCACGATCGCGCTTGACTGCGACGTGATTCAGGCCGACGGTGGTACCCGCACGGCCGCCATCACCGGCGCGTATGTGGCTGCCCATGACGCGGTGACTTGGCTGCTGGCGCAAGGCAAGATCACGCAGTCGCCGATCCGCGACGCGGTGGCGGCGATCTCGGTCGGCATCGTGGGCGGAGTGCCCTTGCTGGACCTCGAATACACCGAAGACTCGGCCTGCGATACCGATATGAATGTGGTGATGACCGCCGCCGGTGGCTTTGTCGAGCTGCAAGGCACGGCCGAGGGCGTCGCTTTCAGCCGCCAAGAAATGAATGCGCTGCTGGACTTGGCCGAGCAGGGCATCACTGATTTGTTGGCTGCGCAACGCCGCGCCTTAGGGATCTGATCGCCATGGATTTGGTACTGGCCTCCAACAACGCCAAAAAGCTTGCTGAGCTGCAGGCCTTGTTCGCGCCCCTGGGCGTCAACTTGCTAACGCAGGGCTCGCTCGGCATTCCTGAGGCGGAGGAGCCGTTTGAGACTTTCGTCGAAAACGCCCTCACCAAGGCGCGGCATGCGTCCCGGCTGAGCGGGTTGCCGGCCTTGGCCGATGACTCCGGCCTGGCGGTCGAGGCCTTGGCAGGAGCCCCCGGCGTGCTGTCGGCGCGCTATGCAACGCTGTTCGGCCAAGCAAAGTCGGATGCGGACAATAACCGCGTGCTGCTGGAGCAGATGGCCAGCTTTGCCGCACCCGACCAGCGTGGCGCGCGCTTTGTGTGTGCGCTGGTCGCGGTGCGCAATGCGGCCGACCCCGAACCCTTGATCGCCCTGGGCCGCTGGCAGGGTCAGATCTTGCCGGCCCTGGCGGGCGAAGCCGGTTTCGGCTATGACCCCTTGATGTGGATTCCCGCCTTGGGTCGCAGCGTCGCGCAACTCAGTGCGGCCGAGAAGAATGCCCAAAGTCACCGGGCCCTGGCGTCGGCAGACTTGGTGCGGCAAATGCGTGAGGCCTGGCATCTTGGCTGACATCAAGCCCCCACGCCCATTTCGTGGGCTGTCCCCTCAGGTGACGCAGCCGATGTTGGGGAAGGCCCTGCGCCATGGCTGATGTCCTGCATATGATGCGGCCCGGCACCTTGAGCTTGGCCGCTTTGCCGCCGCTGTCGCTGTATGTGCATCTGCCTTGGTGCCTGCGCAAATGCCCATATTGCGACTTCAATTCGCATGAATTGCCGGGGCCGAACGGCAAGGTCATCCCCTTGGCGTCCGCAGGCACTGCACCTGTCAGCACCCAGCTGTCGGTGGAGACGGCGCGCGCCTATCTGGCCGCCTTGCGCCTGGATCTGGAAGCGGCACTGCCCTTGATCTGGGGTCGGCCGGTGGTCAGCATCTTCATCGGCGGCGGCACGCCCAGCTTGTTTGCGCCCGAGCAGATTGCCGAGCTGATCTCCGATCTGCGCGCGCGCCTGCCCCTGGAGCCGGGCTGCGAGATCACGCTGGAGGCCAACCCCGGCACCTTCGAGCGCGACCGCTTCAAGGGCTTTCGTGCTGCCGGCGTGACGCGTTTGTCTATCGGGGTGCAGAGCTTTGATGATGCCAAGCTGAAGGCCTTGGGCCGCATCCACAGCGCCGAGCAAGCCAAAGCGGCGATAGCTGAAGCCGCGCAGGCGTTTGATACCTTCAATATTGACTTGATGTACGCCTTGCCCGGGCAGACCCTCGCGCAGCTTGACGCTGAGCTGAGCACCGCTCTGGCATTCAAGCCGCCGCATCTGTCGGTCTATCACCTGACGATCGAGCCCAATACCCGATTTGCGACGGCGCCGCCCGCACAGCTGCCCGATGCCGATCTGGCCAGCGAGATGCTGGACCTGATCACGGCGCGCACCGGCGCCATGGGGCTGGAGCGTTATGAAGTGTCGGCCTTTGGGCGTGCTGGACACCGCTGCGCGCACAATCTGAACTATTGGCAGTTCGGCGACTATCTTGGTATTGGTGCTGGCGCGCACAGCAAGCTGTCCTTCCCGCACCGGGTCTTGCGCCAAGTGCGTTGGCGCGAGCCGGCCGCTTATATGAGCAAGGCAGCTGAGGGTGTGGCTGTGTCGAACGAGAGCGAGGTCAGCCGTGCTGACTTGCCGTTTGAATTCATGCTCAATGCCCTGCGCCTGCGTGAGGGCGTGCCGCTGACGTCCTACCTGGAGCGCACCGGCCTGCCGCCGTCCAGCATCGCAAAGGCGCTTGATGCTGCGCGCGCCAAGGGTTTGCTGGAGCCGGACGCGGCCCGCTTGGCCGCCACACCGCGCGGTTTTGATTTCCTCAATGATTTGCAGGAGCTGTTTCTGGCACCCTGATCGAGTGCTTAAGCGGCCATCACATACACGCTGAGCTGCTCATGCTTGGCATGGCGCTTGGCAGTGGCGGCGGCACTGGCCACTTGCTCTGGCCGCTGCAAGGTGCCCGGTGCTATTTGCACCGCGCCAATGCTCAGCGTGGTGCAGGGGTGAAAGCGCATATCGCCGTGGCGGTCTTCGGCCATGATGCCACCGGCTTGCAGCGCGGCGGCGTCGAAGAGATTGCGCGCCAAGTCATTGAAGCGCGTGACGATTTGCTCGCAGCGCAGCTCCCAATCGTCGCTTTGAAACAGCATCACAAAGTCGTCGCCACCGACATGGCCGAGAAAGTCGCGCTGACTGTCGCAATGGCTGCTGGCCACGCGCGCGACCAGGCGGATCATCTCGTCGCCGCGCCAATAGCCATACTCGTCGTTGAAGGGCTTGAAATGGTTCAGGTCGGCATAGGCGGCCACAAAGCCGCGCCCGCTGGTCAACAGGCGGCCGATGTGCTGGCTGATCGGAATATTGCCGGGCAAAAAGGTCAGGGGGTTGGCGTGGCGCGCCGCTTCAATGCGCGCCTCGGTGACCGAACGCACCAGTTGTTCGCCCGTGCCCAGGCCCAGGTAGCGGCCCTCGCGCGTGATGATGAAACCTTCCCGTAGATAGCGCTGATCGGCCGAGGTCAGCACCGTGGTCAAGGCCTCGATGCCGGTGTCGGCGTCGACGATCAGGGGCGATGGGTTGGCGAACAGCGTGCAGGCGTGGCGACCATACAAATCGTTGAAGAAAGGCTTGGCCCAGCGGTTGATGAACTGGCTGCGGTCCACCAAGGCGACCGGCTCATCCTTTGCATTGAGCACGGCGATCGCGTGCAACTGCTCATGTTCGTTGAAAAGGCGGAACAGCTGCTCATGGCTGGCATCTTCGCGCACAGTCACGGCTTCCATCATCAAGCGCTCGGCCGTAACGCCATTGCTCGACGCGCGGCGCAGCTCGGGCAGCACGGCGATGTCGCTGCTGGCCAGCACTGTGCGAGCGCCCGGCAGGGCTTCAGTTGCACCTTCGCGGCTGGGACGGCCAATCAACCAACCTTGGCCGAAGGTCACGCCCAGATCACGCAGGACGCGCAGTTCCTCGGCGCTCTCGATGCCTTCGGCGATCAGCTGCGCGCCGAAGGTCTCGGCCAGTTGCAGCAGCGCGCGGAAGGTCTGCAGCTTCTCGGCGTGGGCCGGCAGGTCATGGCTAAAGTACTTGTCGATCTTGACGATGTCGGGCTGAATCTCGGACCACAAGCGCAGCGAGGAGCGCCCGTCGCCGAAGTCGTCCAGCGCGATGCCCACACCTTGGCGGCGCAAGGCGGTGATGGCGCGGCGCAGGCTCTCGATATCGGTGACGCGCTCATGTTCGGTCAGCTCGATCATGATGCTGCCCGGCGCCACGCCAAAAGCTTCATCGCTGAACAGGCCGCCACGCCCCTGTTCGTCATGCAGCGCGTGGGTCAGGGCAGCGGCACTCATATTGATCAGTAATCGGCCGCCGAGCTTGTGCCGACTCCAATCTTTCAAAGCTTGGGCCGCGCAGCGCACCTCTAGCTCTACCGTCAGGCCTTCGCGGCGACCGGCGGCGAAGAGGGCGTCGGGGTATTCCAAGGCGCTGCCAGCAGGTCCGCGCACTAGCGCTTCGTGACCGTAGATCAAGCCGCAGTCCAGCTGCACAATTGGCTGGAACAAGGTGGTCAACAGGTCTTCGGAGATCAGCGTCTGAACCCGCAGTGGGGCGGGGCGCTCAAGGCTGCGGCTGGGGGCAGGGTAGATCAAGGTCGTCATGCCGGCATCTTGTCTGCCGACTATGACAGCGCCACGAAACGGCGCACCGTTTGAAACACAAATGGCTGGCCCGTGACAAATTGCCCGCGGCCGGTTATGACCAGTCGTGCTAGGCAGGCGCTCCTAGACGCGATTCATCGACATGCCGGCCGTGCTGCGCAGGCGCTCGATCAAGCGCGTGGCAATTTGCGGCAGCGGCAACACTTCGTCCGCCGCTCCGGCGGCAATCGCTTCGCGCGGCATGCCGAAGACCACGCAAGTCGCCTCGTCCTGCACGAAGTTATAGGCCCCGGCATCTTTCATGACCTTCATCGCCTTGGCGCCATCCGCGCCCATGCCGGTCAGCATGATGCCCAGTGCGTTTTGCCCCACCACGCGCGCGGCGGAATTGAACAAGACTTCGACCGAGGGCTTGTGGCGATTCACCGGTTCGCCGTCTTGCACTCGCGCGATGTAGTTCGCGCCGGAGCGCTCCACGCTGAGGTGAAAGCCACCGGGGGCGATATAGCCGTGGCCCGGCAGAATCCGCTCGCCATCGGTCGCTTCCTTGACGCGAATCCGGCACAGGCTGTCGAGCCGCGCCGCATAGCTCTTGGTGAAGCCGGGCGGCATATGCTGGGTGATGACCACCGCAGGGCAATCGGCTGGCAGGTTGATCAAGACATCTTTGGTCGCTTCGGTGCCGCCGGTGGACGCGCCGATGAAGATGATTTTTTCGGTCGACAGTCTGCCCAAGCTGGCCATGGTCACCGGCTTGGCCGGTGCGCTAACGCCGGCGTGGGCGCCGCCGCCGGTGGCTGCAGCGGGCGCGATCGCCGCATGGCTGCGCCGGATATGGGCTTTTGAGGCGATGCGGATCTTGTCGGTGATGTCATCGGCCAGCAAGCGGATGCCATCGGCCACGCCGATCTTGGGCTTGGCGACAAAGTCCACCGCGCCCAGCTCCAAGGCCTTCATGGTCACCTCGGCACCGCGCTCGGTCAGCGTGGACACCATCACCACCGGCATCGGCCGCAGACGCATCAGGCGTGACAAAAAGTCCAGCCCGTCCATCTTGGGCATCTCAATGTCCAGGGTGATGACATCGGGGTTGAGCGAGCGGATCATTTCGCGCGCCAGCAGCGGGTCGGCCGCAGCGCCTATGCATTCCATATCGGGTTGGCGGTTGATGATTTCGGTCAGGATGCTGCGCACCAGCGCCGAGTCATCCACCACCACAACAGTGATTTTGGCCATCGAATACTTCTCCTAGCGAGTGGGGGCTCAGAACAAATCGACCGAGCCGCCCGTGGCGACAACCGGTTGAGCCTTCTGAGCGGCGGCGCGGTCTTGTTGCACCAAGGCGTCGGTGTTGGCCGGAGCCAAACGCTTGACCATGGCCTTGCCGCTGTGCGGCAGGAAGCAGACCTTGCGCGGGTAAATGTCCATCACGTCTTTGGAGACGATGGGAATCCGTTCGGTCTTCAGATAGTCGATCACGAAGTTGGTGTTGCGCTCGCCGACGTTGATGGTGTTCATGCCGGCAATCACGGCGCCGCCGCCAAAAATCTTGGCTTCCATGCGGCTTTTGGCAGCGCCGCGCTTCATCATTTCATTGATCAAGAGCTCCATCGCAAACGAGCCATAACGGCCAGAATCCCCGCTGCCCTCCGGCAGCATGAAATGATTCATACCGCCGATCTGCGCGTGCCGGTCCCATAGGCAGGCCGCAATGCATGAGCCCAGCGTGGTCATGACCAGAATGTCTTCGTTGTCGACGAAATACTCGCCCGGCAAGATCTTGACGGCCGCGTTCTTGAAATGTGCGTCGTAGAAAAAGAAGGAAGCCTCGCCGTTTTTGCGCGGCATGGACTTCAGCTGGTTGACCCTGGCGGCACCCGGGCTGCTGGATAACATCGAGCCGGAGCCGGCACCGGTGGAGGCGGGGGAGGTGCTCATTTGTTTTGGGCTTGCCGCGAGGCTGCTGACTGAGGGGTTTCGACAGCGCCTGACATCAGACGCGCTCGTAGATGGTCTTGCCACGCAGGCGGAACAAATCTTTGGACTCGGTGAAGTTCTCCGAATGCCCAACAAACAAAAGCCCGTTCGGTCGCATCACCTTGTGAATGCGTTCCAAGACCTTGCGCTGCGTTGGCGGATCAAAATAAATCATCACATTGCGGCAAAACACAATGTGAAAGGGCTCTCCCAACGACCACTGCGTATCCATCAGATTCAAGGAGCGGAAGTCGATCCAGCGCTGCAACTCCGGCTTGACGCGAATGCGCCCGGCGTTGTCGCCGGTGCCGCGCATGAAGAAATTGCGCAGCCGGGTCTGGTCCAGGCCGCGAGCGTCGGCGTTGTAGACGCCGCGTTTGGCGGTGTTGAGCACATTGGTGTCGATGTCGCTCGCGCTGATCTGCACCTGCGCATTGGCGCCAAGTGCCTCGCTGCAAGTCATGGCGATCGAATAGGGCTCCTCGCCGGTGGATGCTGCACAGCACCAAATCCTGACGGGCTTGCCGGTCAGCGGCTTGAGGTCGTCGATCAAGGCGTGGAAATGATGCTCCTCGCGGAAGAACGAGGTCAGATTGGTGGTCAGGCAGTTGACGAATTCCTGCCACTCCTGGGTGCTTTGGGCGCCGGTAGAGCTTTCCAGCCACTGCAAATAGGCGGAGAAAGACTTGTGACCGGTATCACGCAGGCGGCGCGACAGACGGCTGTAAACCATCGCATGCTTACCTTCATGCAAGCTGATGCCGGCATGCTTGTAAATCAGCTCACGCACACGGTCAAAGTCGGTCCGGCTAAAACCGAACTCGTGGTCAATCACTTCTGCGCCTGAGGCGCTTGGTGCAGTGGACATGTGTTGGGCTCGCTTGTTGTTCGGGTCAGCTCTGAATGAGCCGGGATCTGATTTTGCTCTGGCGGCAAGTTTGGCCCGAGAGCGCTTGTCAGCATAGAGCAAACAGGCCCATCAACACAGGCTTGTTTGCATGCTGGGGCGAGTTTTTGTGCTGCTAGACTGGCTTCGCACCAGGCTTGTACTGGCCTTCAAACACCTTGGCACACCTTGGAATACCTTGGATTCAAGCTCCCAATCCCCTCCATTCGATGCTCGCCTCTTGCAGCTCGACCTGGCCTTGCAGCTCTTGCAGCAGGCCGGAGCCTTGCTGCCCGAGGCCGAGCCCTATAGCGAGATCTGGGTTCAGGGCGTGATCGACGCTCTTTGCGATTTGTCCAGCAAGGACGCCCTGACGGGCCTGGTCAACCGGCGCAGTTTCGAGATGGCTTTGTCGCGTGAGGTGGACCGGGTGGCCCGCTCGGGCGAGTCGGCGCTGTTGCTGGCAGTGGACATCGATCATTTCAAGGCCGTCAACGACACCTACGGCCATGCGGCCGGTGACTTGGTCATCAAGGCCGTGGCCGGTGCCCTGAACCAAGTGGTGCGGCCGATGGACACGGTGGCCCGTGTCGGGGGCGAAGAATTTGGCATCGTGCTGCCCAAATGCGCCGCGAGTTTTGGCGCGATGGTGGCCGAGCGCTTGCGTGAGCGAGTCTCTGAATTGCGCGTCGAGGTGGCCTCGGGGCAGATTTTGGCGGTAACGATCAGCTTGGGCGGTGCTTTTGCGCCGCAGTGGGTGCGCTCGTCGTCGCTGTTGTGGATGGAGCGTGCCGATCGGCAGCTCTACCGCGCCAAGGCCGAGGGGCGTAACCGTGCCTGCCTTGAGACACAAATTGAGTCCTTGGTCAGTGCCGAGGAAAAGGGCATGTTGTTTGCAGTAACGCAACAGGACAGTGAATGAGTACGACAACAACAGATCCTGCTGTACCTGGCGCTGGCGCTTTCTCGCCGGGCTCATCCCGCCCCGTGACGGGTAAAGGTGGCGCTCGCACGCTGGCCGTCACCAGTGGCAAGGGCGGCGTGGGCAAGACTTTCGTCACCGCCAATCTGGCCGCTGCATTGGCCATGCGTGGGCAAAAAGTGCTGGTCTTGGACGCCGATCTGGGCCTGGCCAACTTGGACGTGGTGCTGAACCTGCACCCCAAACTGACGCTGCACGATGTGTTCACCGAAAAGGCGACGCTGGAGCAGGCGATTTTGCCGGCCCCTTGTGGTTTCTCGGTGCTGTTGGCGGGCTCCGGCATGGTCGAGTATTCGCGTCTGACCCCGGATGTGCGCGACAAATTGCTGCACATTCTGGAGCTGGTCAAGCCGCGTTTTGACTGGGTGTTGCTCGATACCGGCGCCGGCATCTCGGATGTCGTGCTGTTCTCGATTTCGATGGCCGCCGATGTCTTGGTGGTCGCCACGCCAGAGCCGACCTCCCTGACCGACGCCTATGCCACCATCAAGGTGCTGGCTACGCAGCAAGGCCGCCGCGAAGTGGGCTTGCTGGTCAATCAGGCCAATCGGGTCGGCGAAGGCAAGCTGATCTGCGGTCAGCTGCAACAGGTCTTGCAACGC
Source organism: Roseateles albus (assembly GCF_028595345.1). Classification (NCBI taxonomy): domain Bacteria; kingdom Pseudomonadati; phylum Pseudomonadota; class Betaproteobacteria; order Burkholderiales; family Sphaerotilaceae; genus Roseateles; species Roseateles albus. Next base: position 112,413 of record NZ_JAQQXT010000003.1, read on the forward strand.
TTTGTCGGCTCGCAGCCGGGTCACCCCTTCAAGCTGGAATTGATGGGCGAGGTCAAGAATGACCAGACCGTGCGCCAAGCGGTGCTCAAGCGCCAACTGGTGCTCGAGCATTACCCAGGCAGCGACGCCGCACAGGCCATCAAGGCCCTGGCCAACAAGCTGCTGGCCTGAGAGCTCAGCCGGCGGCCGAGCACCGCGCAAGAGGCACGTTCAAGCGCCCCGGTTGCGCATCCAGTCAGCGGTGGCATGGAAGGACTCCGCCAGCCGCTGCTGCAGCCCGGCTTCGATGCCGCTGTCTTGCATCGCCAGGCTCATGCAGATTAGCCATTGGTCACGCTCGGCAATGCCGATCGAGTAGGGCAGGTGGCGCGCCCGCAAGCGCGGGTGCCCGAAGCGCTCGATGTAGAGATCCGGCCCGCCCGACCAACCGCACAAAAACCAATGCAGTTTGTCGCGCGAGCCGCCCAGATCGGCCGGGTGCAGCGCTCGGATCAAGGTGAATTGCTCGTCCAGATCCATATGGTCATAAAAAGCATCGACCAGGCGGCGGATGCCGGCCTCGTTGCCGAGCAGATCAAACAGGCTGAGAGTGGGGGAGTTGTCTTGCATGGGCCTATTGTCGGCGGGGCTCGCCGTCGTGCTAATCCACCTGTTGAAGCAAGACCATCAGCGCGCCGCTGCCGCCGTCGCTGGCACGCGCCTGCACAAAGCCCAGCACCTGCTGCTTTTGCACCAGCCAGCGCCGCACACGGGCCTTCAAGACCGGCTCGCGGCCGGGTGAGCCGTGACCCTTGCCGTGCACGACGCGCACGCAGCGCAGGCCGCGTCGGGCGCAGTCCTGTACAAAGCTCCCCAGCGCCTCGCGTGCTTGGTCGGTGCGCAGTCCGTGCAAATCAAGCTGGGCCTGCAAGCTCCAATGACCCCGGCGCAGCTTGCGCAGCACTTCTTGGCTGATTTCGGGCCGCCGAAAGGACAGGCTGTCGTCGGTTTCCAGCAGGGATTCGACGTCGAAATCATCCGACAAGGCCTGCTGCATCACCAAGCGCTCATCGGCCTCGCGCTGCAGCGGCTCGGGCCGAGGCAGGACCCTGTGCTGCGGGGCTTGCGCTTGCACGGTCAGCGGCGTGATGGCGCCCACGCTGAGCTCGAACAGGCGCCGTTCCTGGTCCGCGGCCCGCGCCGCTGCGGCCAGGCGCGCGGCTTGTTCTTCTGCGGCTTGGCGGCGCTGGGCCAGTTCGCGCTGAAAAACTTTGAGTTCTTGCAGACTGTGCAGCGTTGGGGTTGGGGCCGGCTTCACATCAGCCCTCGTTCGGCCATTGAAATCACTTCGCCCGAGCCGACCACCAGATGGTCGAGCACGCGCATATCGACCAGGGCCAGGGCTGCTTTCAGGGCCTGGGTCAACAGTTCGTCCGAGCGCGAGGGCTCGGCCACACCGGACGGGTGGTTGTGCGCCAAGATCACGGCGGCAGCGCCCAGGTCCAGCCCGCGTTTGACCACTTCTCTGGGGTAGACCGAAGTCTGGGTGAGGCTGCCGCGAAACATTTCCTCCATCGCAATCAGCCGGTGCTGCGCGTCCAGAAACAGCACGGCGAAGATTTCGTGCGTCAGGCCGGCCAGTTTGAGGCGGATGAATTGCTTGACGGCGTCGGGTGCGTCGAATACCGGGCGCTGCGCCAGTTCTTGCAACAAGGAGCGGCGCGCGATCTCCAGCACGGCGGCGATTTCGGCCCGTTTGGCCGGCCCCAAGCCTCTGACTTTGGCCAAGTCACTCACGCCAGCGTGCAGCAAACCATGCCAGCCGCCAAATTGGTCGAGCAGGTTTTGCGCCAGTTGCAGCACCGGCGTGCCGGCAATGCCGGTTCGCAGCAGCAGCGCCAGCAGCTCGGCGTCAGCCAGCGCTTGCGGGCCGCGCGCGAGCAGCTTTTCGCGCGGTCTGGCGTCGGGGGGCAGGTGGGTCAGGGGCATGAGAAAACGGCAGTTCGGTGGGCTTGTTCCGTGAAGGGGGCGCGGGTCGCGCCTGCAGTGGCCCTAAAATCCGCTCAGTCTAGCCACCATTGTCCCCATGAATCTCATCCAAGCCGGATCCTTTTTGACCTTGCACTACCGTTTGGCCGGTCCCGACGGCAGCGATGTGATCAATACTTTTGCCGATAAACCCGCAACTTTGTCGCTGGGCAGTGGGCAGTTGTCGCCCGCTATCGAGGCCAGGCTGATGGGCATGGCCGAGGGCGTGCGCACGCAGATCGAGCTGGCCCCGGGCGAAGCTTTTGGTGATCACAACCCGCAGCTGCTGCAGCGCGTCAAGCTGAGCCTGCTGCATGAGCTGGGTGACCCGGACGAGCAATACAGCGTCGGCGACGTGATCCAGTTCCCAACGCCGGACGGGCAGAGCAGCTATGCCGGCAGCGTGCGCGAAGTCGGCTCCGATTGGTTGCTGTTCGACTTCAACCACCCGCTTGCCGGCCAGCCGGTCAGCTTTGAAGTCCATGTGATCGGGGTGCTGTGAGATGAGCGACGCCCTGTTGTCAAACCCGCAAGAGGTCTTGCTGGCCGAGCCGCGAGGCTTTTGCGCCGGCGTGGACCGCGCGATTGAGATCGTCGAACGTGCGCTGGTGAAGTTCGGCTCGCCGATCTATGTGCGCCACGAGATCGTGCACAACACCTATGTCGTCAACGATCTGAAGTCGCGCGGCGCCATCTTCATTGAAGACCTGGCCGAGGTGCCGCCTGGCGCCACGCTGGTGTTCAGCGCGCATGGCGTCAGTCAAGCTGTGCGTGCCGAGGCCGCAGAGCGCGGTTTTCAGGTCTTCGATGCGACCTGCCCCTTGGTCACCAAGGTGCATGTGGAAGTGGCCAAGCTGCACCGCGAGGGTTACGAGTTCATCATGATTGGCCACAAGGGCCACCCCGAGGTCGAGGGCACCATGGGCCAGCTCAGCGAAGGCATCTATTTGGTGGAAGAAGTGGGCGATGTGGCCCATGTGCGTGTCAAGGATCCGGCCAAACTGGCCGTGGTCACGCAAACCACGCTCAGCGTGGACGATGCGGCCGAGATATTGCTGGCGGTGAAAAAGCATTTCCCGCAAGTGCGCGAGCCCAAGAAGCAAGACATCTGCTACGCCACGCAAAACCGCCAAGACGCGGTCAAGGTCTTGGCGCCGCAGGTGGATGTGGTGATCGTGGTTGGCAGTCCGACCAGCTCCAACAGCAATCGCCTGGCCGAACTGGCTCAGCGCCTGGGCACACCCGGTCACATGGTGGATGCGGCCGATGACCTCAAGCCTGAATGGCTGGAAGGTCGCGCCCGCGTCGGCCTAACGGCCGGCGCCTCGGCGCCCGATGTGCTGGTGCAGGCGGTGATCCAACGCCTGCGCGAGCTGGGCGCCACCACGGTGCGCAGCCTGCCCGGTGTGGAGGAACATGTGCGCTTCCCGCTGCCCAAGGGCCTGGGTGACAAGTCCATGGCCGAGCTCGGCAGCGCTTCTCGATCCTGATCCCAGAGCCAAGAATGCTGCCACGGCGCCAGCGACAGGCGCCGCTCTGCCTTTTTACCGAATCCTGCAAGTACAAGGAAGCACCATGTTAGACATTACCCTGCTGCGCAAGGACCTCGACGCCGTCGTCGCGCGTCTGAGCACCCGCAAGACCCCACAAACATTCCTGGACATTGAGCGTTATGTGGCTCTGGAAAACGAGCGCAAGGGTGTGCAGATGCGCACCGAAGAGCTGCAGAGCCGGCGCAACACCTTGTCCAAGCAAATCGGCACGCTCAAGGGTAAGGGCGAAGATGCCTCGGCCGTGATGGCCGAAGTGGGCGGTATCGGCGATGACTTGAAGGCCGCGGCCGACCGACTCGACGTCATCCAGCAAGAGCTGGGCAGCATGCTGATGAGCGTGCCCAATCTGCCGCACGAGAGCGTGCCGGTGGGCTCCGACGAGAGCGGTAATGTGGAAGTTAGGCGTTGGGGCACTGCTCGGACCTTCGACTTCGAAGTGCGTGATCATGTTGATCTTGGCGCCGCGCTGGGCCTCGACTTCGACACCGGCGCCAAGCTCAGCGGCTCGCGCTTCAGCTTCATGCGCGGCAAAATAGCCCGCCTGCACCGCGCGCTGGCCCAGTTCATGCTGGACACCCAGACCGAAGAACATGGCTACACCGAGTGCTACACGCCCTATATCGTCAACCGCGAGGTGCTCGAAGGCACGGGCCAGCTGCCCAAGTTCAAGGAAGACATGTTCTGGGTTTTGCGCGGCGGCGACGACGAGGCCGCAGAGCAATACCTGATCTCCACCGCCGAGATTTCTCTGACCAATTCGGTACGCGAGCAAATCCTTGACGTGGCTAACTTGCCGATCAAGCTGACCGCGCACAGCCCCTGCTTCCGTTCCGAAGCGGGTAGTGCGGGGCGTGACACACGTGGCCTGATTCGCCAGCACCAATTCGACAAGGTCGAGATGGTGCAGATCGTGCACCCGGATAAGAGCTATGAAGCGCTGGAAGAAATGGTCGGCCATGCCGAGGCCATCCTGCAGAAGTTGGAGCTGCCGTACCGCGTGCTGACGCTGTGTACCGGCGACATGGGCTTTGGTTCTACCAAGACCTATGACCTGGAAGTCTGGGTGCCGGCGCAGGGCGTTTTCCGCGAAATCAGCTCATGCTCCAACTGCGAAGCCTTCCAGTCGCGCCGCATGCAAACTCGCTTCAAAAATGCGCAGGGCAAGAACGAGTTGGTGCACACCTTGAATGGCTCCGGCTTGGCGGTGGGTCGTACCTTGGTGGCTGTGCTGGAGAACTACCAAAACGCCGATGGCAGCATCACCGTACCGACGGCTTTGCGCCCCTATATGGGTGGCCTGGAAATCTTGCGTGCCTGATAAAAAAGCCGACAAGTATTGTGTGAGCTAAAAATTCAGCTATACTAGTCGGCTTACTCGCAAACTAACCACTGCGAGCACCAGAATACCGGAGAGGTGGCAGAGTGGTTGAATGTACCTGACTCGAAATCAGGCGGGCGGTCAAACGCCTCGGGGGTTCGAATCCCCCCCTCTCCTCCAAGTAGTACGTAAAAACGGGCCCTAGCGGCCCGTTTTGCGTTTCTACTCATCATCCCGCCCATCATCAGGAAAGGCGGTTGAGATCTCTGTCGTTAGCGGCGATTTCTTGGGGTCGAGGTATCACACCCCAGTTGCTTCAAGCTTTTGATTGTTTGACATCTAAACTATTAACACCTAAAGTTGCTCGCATTCCAGCAGATCTTCGAGGTCAGAGCAATGCGCATCAGCTGTATCGGTGGGGGCCCAGCCGGCCTGTATTTCGCGCTGCTGATGAAGCAGCAGAACCCGGCGCATGAGATTACGGTGTTCGAGCGCAACAAGCCCGGCGATACCTTTGGCTGGGGCGTGGTGTTCTCGGACCAGACGCTGACTGCGATGCGCGAGGCCGACGCCAAGACCGCCGGGCAGATCCTCGATGCTTTCAACCATTGGGACGATATCGAGGTCCATATCAATGGCCGCACCATGCGCTCGGGGGGGCACGGCTTTTGCGGCATTGGCCGCATGAAGCTCTTGAATATCTTGCAGGCCCGCTGCGTTGAGCTGGGTGTGGACCTGCGCTATGAGAGCGATGTGCAGGACGATGAGGGCTTGGACGCCGACCTGATCATCGCCGCCGATGGACTCAACAGCCGTGTGCGCCAGAAGTACGCGGCCACCTATCAACCCGATATCGATCTGCGCCAATGTCGCTTTGTCTGGCTTGGTACGGCCAAGCTGTTCGAGGCCTTTACCTTCGACTTTCAGCAGACCGAGTGGGGCTGGTTCCAGGCCCATGCCTATCGCTTCGATGACACGACCTCGACCTTTATCGTCGAGGCGCCGCAGGCGGTCTGGGAAGCGGCCGGCATCGAGGCCATGAGCAAGGAAGAGGGCATCGCTTTTTGTGAGCGCCTGTTCGCCAAGGTGCTGGAGGGTCACAAGCTGATCTCCAACGCCTCGCACTTGCGCGGCTCGGCGCAATGGATTCGTTTCCCCCGCGTGGTTTGCAAAAACTGGGTGCATCACAATGGACGAGCGCCAGTGGTTTTGATGGGCGACGCCGCCCACACCGCGCATTTCTCGATCGGCTCCGGCACCAAGCTCGCACTTGAGGATGCGATTGCGCTGGCCCGGGATATCGGCGACGCCCAGGATGATTTGGACGTCGCTTTGCCGCGTTATGTGGCCAGCCGCTCCATCGAGGTATTGCGGATCCAGAACGCGGCGCGCAACTCAACCGAATGGTTCGAGAACGTTGCCCGCCACGCCCAGCTCGCGCCCGAGCAGTTTGCCTACTCCTTGCTCACCCGTTCGCAGCGCATCTCGCATGAGAATCTGCGCCTGCGAGATGCCGCTTATGTGGCGCGCTTCGAGGCTTGGCTGGCGGGTGGCCAGGCTGTTCCGCCTATGTTCACACCCTTCAGCTTGCGCGGCCTGACCCTGAAAAACCGCGTGGTGGTGTCGCCGATGGCGCAGTATTCCTGTGTGGACGGCCTGCCCGGCGACTATCACCTGATGCATCTGGGCGCGCGCGCAGCCGGCGGCGCGGGCCTGGTGTTTGCCGAGATGACCTGTCCCTCGGCCGACGCTCGCATCACACCCGGCTGCCCGGGCCTGTACAGCGACGAGCAGGGCGCCGCCTGGACCCGCATCGTTGACTTTGTGCATAAAAACAGCAGCGCCAAGATTGCCATTCAGCTCGGCCATGCCGGCGCCAAGGGCTCGACGCGACGCGGCTGGGAGGGCATCGATCAGCCTTTGGGCGCGGGGCTGGATTGGCCCCTGATCTCCGCCTCGCCGCAGCAGTATCTGGCCGGCGTCAGCCAGACCTCGCGCGCCATGACGCGCGCCGATATGGACCGCGTGCGGGCCGACTTCTGCGCCGCTACTGAGCGCGCAGCGCAGGCCGGCTTTGACTGGCTGGAGTTGCATTGCGCGCATGGCTATTTGCTGTCCAGCTTTGTCTCGCCGCTGACGAATCAGCGCAGCGATGAATACGGCGGCACGCTTGAGAACCGCCTGCGCTATCCACTCGAGGTGTTCAAGGCGATGAGGGCGCTGTGGCCGGCCGACAAGCCCATGTCGGTGCGTATTTCTGCCCATGACTGGGTGATTGGCGGCACCACGCCTGAGGATGCGGTGCTGATCGCGGCCGCCTTCAAGGCCGCCGGTGCGGACTTGATCGATGTGTCTTCGGGTCAGGTCAGCAAGCTGGAGAAGCCGACCTACGGGCGCATGTGGCAGACCCCGTTTTCCGAAAATATTCGCAACCGGGTCGGTATTGCGACGATCGCGGTCGGCGCCATTTCCGAGGCCGATCATGTCAACAGCATCATCGCCGCCGGCCGCGCCGATCTTTGCGCCGTGGCCCGCCCGCATCTGGCCAACCCCGCCTGGACGCTGAGCGAGGCCGCACGTATTGGCTACCAAGGCCCGGCGGGCCTGGACTGGCCGCTGCAATACCTGTCAGCCAAGCCGCAGCTGGAAAAGGAGTTCGAGCGCCAGCGAGCGCTGGCCCAGCCGGCAAAAAAAGAGGAGGGGGTCGTATGAGCGCAGTTACGTCGGCACTGGCTTTGAGTGGCTTGCATGCGGCCATAACCGGCGGCGGCAGCGGCATAGGCGCTGCGGTTGCGCAGCGCCTCGTGGCGGCGGGGGCCAGGGTCAGCTTGTTGGGGCGCAGTCTCGACAAGCTGCAGGGCCAAGCTGCGGCGCTTGCCCCATTTGGCCAAGTCGATGTGTGCGTGCTGGATGTGGCGGACGAGGCCAGCGTCAAGGTGGCTTTCGAGCAAATCGGCGCCGTCGACATCTTGGTCAACAACGCAGGGCAGGTCGAAACCGCGCCCCTGGCCAAAACCTCGCTGGCGCTGTGGCAGGCGATGCTCAATGTCAACCTTACCGGCACTTTTTTGTGTTCGCGCGAGGTGGTGGCCGGCATGAGCGATCGCGGTTTCGGCCGCATCATCAATGTGGCCAGCACCGCGGCACTAACCGGTTACGCCTATGTGGCCGCCTATTGCGCGGCCAAACATGGCGTGCTGGGCCTGACCCGGACGATGGCCCTGGAGTTCGCCAAAAAAGGGGTGACCGTCAATGCGGTCTGCCCGGGCTATACCGAGACGGACATCGTTGCTCGCGCGCTGGACAATATCGCGAGTAAGACCGGTCGCAGCACAGATGAGGCACGCGCCGAACTGGTGGCCGCCAACCCGCAGGGCCGGCTGGTGCAGCCGCAAGAAGTGGCCGACACGGTCTTGTGGCTGGCGCAGCGCGGCAGCGGCGCGGTGACGGGCCAGGCCATTGCCGTTTGCGGCGGCGAGTTGATGTTGTGATGGAAGAACTCGATTTGGAGTCGCGTGCCAGCGCGGATGACCACCAGGCTCTGCGCCTGTGGCTGCGTCTGTTGACTTGCACCAACCGCATCGAGGGGGTGATCCGCAACCGCTTGCGCCAAGAATTTGCCACCACCTTGCCGCGCTTTGATTTGCTGGCGCAGTTGGAGCGCAACCCGGACGGCCTCGCCATGCGCGAGCTGTCCAAGCGCTTGATGGTGACCGGCGGCAATATCACCGGCATCACCGATCAGCTGGAGCTTGAGGGCCTGGTCGTGCGCGAGGCGCGCCCCAGCGACCGGCGCTCCTTCACGGTCAAGTTGACGCTCGCCGGCAAGCAGCAATTCAAGCGCATGGCCAGCACTCACGAGCAATGGGTGATTGAGCTGCTGGCCGGCTGGTCAGCAGAAGAAAAGAGTCAGGTCCATGGCCTGCTGGCGGGCTTGAAGTCTCATTTGACAAATTTGGCTGCGGTGGATGCGGCCGCGCCCAAGGAGAAATCGCAATGAATCAACGCAAGATGGACGGCCATTTGCTGGCCGGCAACCGGCAAAGCCTGGCGGACTTCGCACCCGAGCATTTCAGCTGGGCCCAGCATGGCGCGGTCGGCGTGATCACGCTGAACCGCCCCGAGCGCAAGAATCCCTTGACCTTTGACTCCTACGCCGAGCTTCGCGATCTGTTCCGCCGGCTTGTGCTTGTGGACGAGGTGCGTGCCATCGTCGTGCAAGGCGCGGGCGGCAACTTTTGCTCGGGCGGCGATGTGCATGAAATCATTGGGCCTCTGACGCAGATGAGCATGCCTGACTTGCTGACCTTCACGCGCATGACGGGGGACTTGGTCAAGGCGATGCGGGCCTGCCCGCAGCCGGTGCTGTCGGCCATCGACGGGGTCTGCGCGGGTGCTGGGGCGATCGTGGCCATGGCCTCGGATTTGCGCGTCGGCACGGCCCGCTCCAAGACCGCGTTCTTGTTCAGCCGGGTCGGCTTGGCCGGCTGTGATATGGGCGCTTGCGCGATTTTGCCGCGCATTATTGGCCAGGGCCGAGCCTCGGACCTGCTCTACAGCGGGCGCAGCCTGGGCGGCGAAGAGGGCCTCAATTGGGGTTTTCTGAACCGACTGGTGGAACCGGAGGCTTTGTTACAAGAGACCCTTGATTGGGCGCAGCAAATCGCCAGCGGCCCCAGCTTTGGCCATGCAATGACCAAGAAAATGTTGCATCAGGAATGGGCCATGGGCGTGGACGAGGCGATCGAATCCGAGGCGCAGGCGCAGGCGATTTGCATGATGACCCAGGACTTTCACCGCGCCTATGAGGCTTTTGTGGCCAAAGAGCGGCCCGAGTTCAAGGGGGACTGAGATGTTGACCCCCACGTTCACTTTCGTTCACTGCCCCAAAGGCTCGGCACGTGCCTTTTCATCGGCCCGGGGGCGCAGCTCCCCTTGGGACGGCCCGTCGGGAAGCTAATCATGCATCTCAAACATCTGGAATGGCCTTTCTTCGAACCCAGACATCGCCAGCTGGCAACAGAGCTGGATGCCTGGTGTGCGGAGCATCTGCAGGCGGCACATGGCCATGACCTTGATGCGGAGTGCATTGGTCTGGTCAAGGCTCTTGGGGCAGGCGGGTGGTTGAGCCATGCTGTCGCTGGAAAAGCGCTGGGCGGCTCGGCCGAGGTGATTGACACCCGCGCCATCTGCATCTTGCGCGAGACGCTGGCCCGCTACAACGGCCTGGCCGATTTTGCTTTTGCAATGCAGGGCCTGGGCTCGGGTGCGATTTCGTTGGCGGGCACGGACGCTCAACGTCAGCGCTACTTGCCGGCGGTTGCCGAGGGCAGGGCGCTGGCCGCTTTCGCGCTGTCCGAGCCTGACGCCGGCTCCGATGTGGCGGCCATGCAGTGCGCGGCGGTCGAGGATAGCGACAGCTATGTCTTGAACGGTGAAAAAACCTGGATCTCCAATGGCGGCATTGCCGACTTCTATGTGGTTTTTGCCAGAACGGGCGAAGCTCCCGGCTCGCGCGGCATTTCAGCCTTCATTGTTGATGCCGGCCTGCCCGGCTTCGAGATTGCCGAGCGCATCCAAGTGATCGCGCCACACCCTTTGGCCAGGTTGCGCTTCAACCATTGCCGTGTCGCCAAGAGCCAGATGATTGGCGCGCCCGGCGAGGGCTTCAAGGTGGCGATGCGCACGCTCGATGTGTTCCGCACCTCGGTGGCTGCTGCTGCTTTGGGCTTTGCGCGCCGTGCGCTGCAAGAAGGCCTGCAGCAGGCAAAAAGCCGCAAGATGTTCGGGGCGACCCTGGCCGAGCTGCCGCTGACGCAGGCGAAATTGGCCGAGATGGCCTGCACGGTGGACAGCTCGGCCTTGTTGGTCTACCGGGCCGCCTGGCAACGCGATCAGGGCCAGAACGTGACCCGCGAGGCGGCCATGGCCAAGCTGATGGCGACCGAGGGCGCCCAGCGCGTCATCGATGCGGCCGTGCAGCTTTTTGGCGGGCGCGGTGTGCAGAGCGGCGAAATGGTGGAGTCGCTCTACCGCGAAATCCGTGCCTTGCGCATCTATGAAGGTGCCAGCGAGGTGCAGCAACTGATCATTGGACGGGATCTCCTTAAATGATTACTTCAGCGCATCTTGATACTTTCACGCGTGACAACCTGCCGCCTACTGAGCTGTGGCCCGAGCTGATCTTTGAGCTGCCGGAGCTGCAGTTCCCAGACCGCCTCAATTGCGCAACCGAGCTCTTGGACAAGTGGATCGCCAGCGGGCAAGGCGATCGCCTGTGCCTGCAAGGCTCGGACGGCTCGCGCTGGACCTACGCCGATCTGCAAGCCCGCGCCAACCAGATCGCCCATGTGCTGCACTCCGAGATGGGCGTCGTGCCCGGTAACCGGGTCTTGCTACGAGGCGCCAACACGCCGGAGATGGTGGCTTGCTGGTTTGCGGTGCAAAAGGCCGGCGCGGTGGCGGTGGCGACCATGCCCTTGTTGCGCGCCAAAGAGTTGACTCAGGTGATACAGAAGGCCGAGGTCAGCCATGCGCTGTGTGATGTCCGTCTGGCACAAGAGTTAGCGGCGGCCTTGCCTGCCTGCCCGCAACTGCGCAGCGTGGTGCACTTTCATAGCGAGGCAAGCGATGGGCTGGAGGCCCGTGCTGCCGGTCACAGCAGCGAGTTCAGCAATGTCGACACCGCCGCCGATGACTGCTGCCTGATTGCCTTTACCTCCGGCACGACCGGTGCGCCCAAGGGCACCATGCATTTCCACCGTGATGTGCTGGCAATTTGCCGCTGCTGGCCCAGCCATGTGCTCAAGCCTCAAGCCGACGACATCTTCATCGGCAGCCCGCCGCTGGCGTTCACCTTTGGCCTGGGCGGCTTGGTGTTGTTCCCGATGAGCGTGGGCGCCTCGGCCGTGCTGCTTGAAAAAGCCTCGCCGGAGACCTTGCTGCCCGCGATCACCCAGTACCGTGCCACGATTTTGTTCACGGCGCCGACTTCCTACCGGGCGATGGCGCCGTCGGTGGCTCAGCACGACCTCAGCAGCCTGCGCAAATGCATCAGCGCCGGCGAGGCGCTGCCGGCGGCGACGCGCAAGCTCTGGAAAGATTGCAGCGGTATCGAGTTGATCGACGGCATCGGCGCCACCGAGTTGCTGCATATTTTTATCTCGCATGACGAGCAGCATGCCAAGCCCGGCGCGACGGGTCTGCCGGTGCCGGGCTACCGGGCCTGTATCTTGGGCGACGAGGGTCAGGTCTTGCCTGCGGGCCAGGTGGGCCGCTTAGGCGTAAAGGGGCCGACCGGCTGCCGTTATCTGGCCGATGCGCGCCAGGCCGGCTACGTTTTGAACGGCTGGAACCTGACCGGCGACGCCTATCTTCAAGACGCCGAGGGCTATTTCATCTACCAAGCGCGCACCGACGACATGATCATCTCGGGCGGCTACAACATCGCCGGCCCCGAGGTGGAATCGGCCTTGCTGGCTCATGCGGCGGTGGCGGAATGTGCGGTGATCGGCGTGGCCGACGAGGAGCGTGGCCAGATCGTCAAGGCGGCGGTGGTTTTGCGGCAGGGCATTGAGCCCAGCCCGGAGATGGCCAAAGAGCTGCAAGACTTCGTCAAAGCGAGCATTGCGCCCTACAAATACCCGCGGGCGATCGAATTCAGGGCCAGCCTGCCGCGCACCGAAACCGGCAAGCTGCAGCGCTTTCGCCTGCGCCTGCCCGACGATAAGTGAAAAAAAGGCCTGAGCCATGATGATCAGTAAGCCATGGATTTTTGAGCGCCAGGAGTTGGTGCGCTTCGGCCACTGCGACCCCGCCGGCATCGTGTTCTATCCGCGTTATTTCGAGATGCTCAATGCGCTGGTGGAGGACTGGTTCACCCAGGGCTTGGGCGTCGACTATGCGCAATTGCTGGGGCCGCGCCGCGTCGGCATGCCCTCGGTACGCTTGAGCGCAGATTTCAAGCGGGTCAGCCGCATGGGTGACTTGCTGACGCAGCGCATCGCCATCAACAAGCTTGGCCGCAGCTCACTGGGGCTGACGCTGCAGTTCGACGGCGCCAACAACGATGAAGATGGCTGCCGGGTCGCTTTCGAGCAGGTCTTGGTCTGTACCTCGCTGGACACACACAAGGCGCAGCCCTTTCCCCCCGATTTACGTGCCGCATTGGAGCGAGCCACAGGAGCAGCAGTATGAGTGCAACAAACAAACAAGTTTTGCAGCCCGTTGGCTGGGCGCAGCCGCGCGGCTACGCCAACGGTGTGGCGGCGAGCGGCCGCACGGTCTTCGTTGCCGGCCAGATCGGCTGGAACAGCGCCTGCCAGTTCGATAGCGATGATTTCATTGACCAGGTGCGCCAGACGCTGCTGAATATCAAGGCCATCCTGCAAGAGGCCGGTGCCACGCCCGCTCATATGACGCGCATGACCTGGTATTTGCTGGACAAGAAAGAGTACCAGGCGCGCGGCCGCGAGGTCGGTCAGGTCTACCGCGAGGTGATGGGGGCCGAGTACGGTGTCGCCATGGCGGCGGTGGTGGTGGCCGGTCTGATGGAAGATAGGGCCAAGGTCGAGATCGAAGTGACGGCCGTTTTACCGGTTTTACCGGCTTGAGAGACAGGAATAAATCATGAGCAAAGCCACATTTCATTGGGACGACCCGCTGCTATTGAACGAGCAACTCAGCGACGAGGAACGGATGATCCGCGACGCGGCCGCGTCTTATAGCCAGGACCGCCTGACACCGCGCGTGCTCGAGGCCTTTCGGCACGAGCGCACCGACCTTGAGATCTTCCGCGAGATGGGCGCCATCGGCCTGCTGGGCCCCACGATTGCGCCCGAGTACGGCGGGCCGGGTCTGAGCTATGTGGCCTACGGCTTGATTGCCCGTGAAGTGGAGCGGGTCGATTCCGGCTACCGCTCGATGATGAGTGTGCAAAGTTCCTTGGTGATGGTGCCCATCAACGACTTCGGCAACGAGGCGACCAAGCAGAAATACCTGCCCAAACTGGCCACGGGCGAGCGGATAGGCTGCTTCGGCTTGACCGAGCCCAACCATGGTTCCGACCCCGGTTCCATGATCACGCGGGCCAAGGCGGTCCCTGGTGGCTATTCGCTGACGGGCTCCAAGATGTGGATCACCAACAGCCCGGTGGCCGATGTGTTTGTGGTTTGGGCCAAGGATGATGGCGGTCAGATCCGCGGCTTTGTCTTGGAAAAGGGCTGGAAAGGCCTGACGGCGCCTGCCATCCACGGCAAGGTCGGCCTGCGTGCGTCCATCACCGGCGAGATCGTGATGGACGAGGTCTTCTGCCCGGAGGAAAACGCCTTCCCCGAGGTGCGCGGCCTCAAGGGCCCGTTCACCTGTCTGAACAGCGCCCGCTACGGCATCGCCTGGGGCGCCTTGGGTGCGGCCGAGGACTGCTGGCACAAGGCGCGCCAATATGTGCTGGACCGCAAACAGTTCGGCAAGCCTTTGGCCGCCAATCAGTTGGTGCAGAAGAAGCTGGCCGATATGCAGACCGAGATCACGCTGGGCCTGCAGGGCTGCTTGCGCCTGGGTCGCATGAAGGACGAAGGCACGGCGGCGGTGGAGATCACCTCGATCATGAAGCGCAATAGCTGCGGCAAATCACTGGAGATTGCCCGCACGGCCCGCGACATGCTGGGCGGCAACGGCATCTCGGACGAGTTCGGCATTGCCCGCCATCTGGTCAACCTGGAGGTGGTCAACACCTACGAGGGCACGCATGACATCCATGCGCTGATCCTGGGCCGGGCGATGACGGGGATCGCGGCTTTCTAAGCTCCGACCCCAACTGATTGAGCGGCTTTGGAGCCGGTTAAGCGGCTCTACGCGTCCGATGTGTCGTCGGTTTCAGCGATGGGCGCGGGAGCCGGCGGGCGGGGCTTCTTCACGCCCGGCTTGGCCAGCAGTTCCAGGTAGAAGGCATCTGCCTTGTCGGCCGCGTAGGCATTGATGCGCGCGGTGATGTCGGCGAATTCAATCACCGCGGCGGTGGCTTCGCTGCTGCCGAAGCGGCAATCAAAGTCCCAGAAGTCCACGCCCACGGGGCGGGCCTTGTTCTGCTCGCGCTTGATGTACTTGCGGATTTCATGCTTGATGGCTTCCAGCAGACGGTCCGGATGCTTGCCTTCAACTTGTAATTGGAATGTTTTTTTCATGTTTTGCCTTGGGTGAGCGCAAGCGCTGTGGCGTGGATTATCCGGCGTTTGTGAAACTGTGATGATCAAAGCTGCGCGGGGCTCAAATATCCGGCGATACTGAGCCGTCGTGATCACTATGTGCTGGGTGAAAATGCAATTCAGCTGCCAAGCTCGCAGGGAACTCGCGCATCAAGGAACCCGCCACTGTGTTTGACCCCGGTGTCGACTGCTTCAGCCATCAAGACAGCACATGATCGCGCCTTTGCCTCAAGCAACGAGAAAGTCGCATCAGCCACCGAAGCTGCGGCCCAAGCTCAAGGCGGCTGGGCTTGTCATGCTGCTTTGCCTCATCGCTTTTTCAAGCGCACAGGCGAATGACAGTCCGAGCGGCGCCAGCGCCAAGCCGGGCCTGCATACGAGTGCTTCTGCACCCGATTCGCTGGTCGCCAAGACGGCGTTACTAGCGGCGCTGGAGCGCATCGAGCGCAGTGGCAGCAGCCGCGCGCCGGAAAATGATTTGGCCTTGCTGGCATTGTTGGCGCAGGTGGCGCCGGGCAGTGCCGAGCATGTCGAAGTGCTCGCGCTGCGAGGCAGCTTGAATGCAGATCAAGCCGATAAAAAGCCCTTGCTGGAGCGCTTGATCAAGGAGCTGGAGGCCTGGCCCAACCCTGCCCAGCGTGGGGCCGCACGATTGGCAGCGGCCCATTTGCGGGCCAAATTGCTCTTGCGCCAAGGTCAGCCGGCGCTGGCCATTAAGAGCTTGGAGATGGTGGACAGCGTTGCAGACAACGAAGCAAGCTTGACGCTGCGGCTGCGCAGCCTGGGTTTGCTGGCCTCTTTGCTGTCCGATGCGGGGGAGGTCGATGCGGGCATCAATACCAGCGTGATGGCTTTGCGGCTGGCCGAGCAGAGTGGGGCGGTGTGGCGCCGCGCGAATGCACTGGTGAGCCTGTCCTTCAGCTATATGCGCGCGCAGCAACTAGAGCGTGCCAAGCAGCTGATCGCTGAGGCGCAGCAACTGGCCTTGCTCGACCCCGACCCGATGTCGCTGTCCCGGGTCTACAACGTGCGCGGCATGGTGTATTCGGAGCTTGGCGACGCGGGTACCGCAGGCCAGGCGATGCAGTTGGCGCTGGACTATGCGCGCCAGACCGGCAATCCCGTCACCTTGGCGCTGGCGCTGGGCAATGCGGCCGACTCGCAGCTGCGCAAGAGCGATTTTCTACGGGCGCGGCAGTTGTCGGAGGAGGCCTTGGTACTGGCCTTGGCGACGCACGATCTCAATAGCGAGACCCTGGCCCGACAGAACATCGGCATGGCCAAGATCGGCCTGCGGCAGATTGCGGAGGGCAAGCGCGAGGTCATCGCGGCCATAGGCGTGGACGAAGCTCAGGGTCAATTCGCCCAGGCGTCCGATGGTTGGCTGGAGTTGGCCAAACAGCTTGAGCGTTTTGGCGACCAGCTCGGCGCCGTTCAGGCCTATCACCATTACCGCAAGCTCAATGATCAAGTCTTGCGTGAAGACAGCCGCCGGGCGGTGCTGGAGGCGCAGGCTCGCTTTGACAATGAGCGCCAGGCCAAAGAGATCGAAGCGCTCAACCAAGGTAACCAACTCAAGGCCGAGCAGGTGCGTGCAGGGGACTTGCGGCTGCGACTGTGGGCGGCCCTGGGTGGCTGCGTGCTCTTGTCCGGGCTGCTGATGTGGCTGGCCTATCAACGCATAGGCAAGACCAACCAAGCGCTGGCGCTTAGCAATGAGTCCTTGAAACGCCAGGGCGAGCGTGACCCGCTGACGGGGCTGGCCAACCGCCGGCATTTTCAGGCGGCCATCAAGCGCTTGGCCGATAAGGGGCGCTTCAGCGGCACGGTGTTCTTGATTGACATCGACCATTTCAAACGTGTCAATGACAGCCGCGGCCATGCTGCTGGCGACGCCGTCTTGGTGGAAGTGGCCCGGCGGCTGCGCCTGATCTTGCGCGACGAAGACATGGTGGTGCGCTGGGGCGGCGAGGAGTTTTTGATCGTCGTCGATGGCCGTGATGCAGACGCGGCGCGGGTGTTGGCGCAGCGCTTGCTGGACAATATTGCCCAGCCGCCGGTGCCCTGCGCGGGCGGTGACATTGCGGTGACGGCTTCGCTGGGTTTTGCCAGCTTCCCGCTCGCGCCGCATGATGTTGCACTGAGCTGGGAGAGGGCCATCGATTTGGTCGACACCGTGATGTATATGGCCAAAGCACATGGCCGCAACCGCGCTTACGGCATCAAGGCGATGCAGGCCAGCGACGCAGCGGGCGTGGCCGAGCTGTCGGCCCGGATCGAGGCTGCCTGGCATGAAGGTACTGTTGAACTGTTGGCCCTGCTTGGCGCCAGCGCGCTTGTGCGTGAGGAGGAAGAGGCATGACGCTGCGACTGTCTTGGGTGTTGAGCAGCATCTTGCTGGTGCTGAGTTCGACCGGCATTGCGGTGCGCGCACAAGGCAGCAAGCCGCCTGGCTTGGCGCAGCCGCAGGATGCAGCACTGGCCCAGCAGCTGAGTCAGCTCCTGCGCAGAGGTTTCGATCATCCGCAGCAAGCCCTGCAAGAGCTGCAAAAGCTCTCGGCCGCACCCACCAGCGCGGATGCTGAGGCCCAGCGGGCCTTGCGTTTGACCGAAGGGCGGCTGCAGGTGTTTGCCAGCGATATCGACGCCGCGCAGCGGATTGCCGACGCCCTGGCCGTCGAGCCCGAAGCGGCTCAAATAGTGTTGGTGCTGCGCGCCGAGATTGCCGACCGCCAGGGTCAGTCTGAGCTGGCCGCTAGCTTTGCGAGCCAAACGCTGGAAGCGGCAGCGCAAGACTGCCCGCGTGAAGATCTGCTCAAAGCGATGCCGGCCCCAAACTGCGATTACCGAAATGCCTGGAGTGCTTTGCGTGTGCTGGCCCGCACGCAGTACAAAGAGGGCGCCCTGCCGCAGGCTCTTTCTTCGGCCCGGTACGCCTTGGCCTTGGCCGAGTTCGGCCGTGACCCGGCACTGGTAGTGCAAAGCTTGGGTCAGCTCGCACTGCTGGTGCAGGCGCAGGGGCAGTCCGAGCAGGCCGACAGTTACCTCGCACAGGCGCTCAAGGCGGCCCGAACCGACGAACTCAGCCAAGCCAATTTGAAAAACTATGTCGGCTCGGTGACCGGGATGCGCGGCGAAGCAGCCACGCAACTCAAGGCGTTGGAGGAGGGGCTGCGGCTTGCAAAGCTTGCCGATGCGCCGCGCCTGGCTGCTCATTTACAGGCCAATATGGCCGACGCTTATTTGCGCATGAAGCAGCCGGCGCTGGCGCTGGCGGCAGCCAATCAAGCCTTGCCCGTGGTGCTGAGTTTCAAGGACTTGCGCCTAGAGCGCACCTTGAGGCAGAACATTGCTGTGGCCTTGATTCAACTCGGGCAATTCGACCAAGCCCGGCAGGAGTTACAGCGCGGCCAGGACTTGCGCGGGGCATCGGCCGACCAGGGGCAGCGCGCCGAGGAGTTGCGCGAGTTGGGCGAAGCTTGGGCCCAAGCCGGCCAAGCCAAGGAGGCAATTGCGTTGTTTCATGCCGAGCGCAAACTCAGCGCCGAGCTGACTGCGAGCAACCGGGAAGCCTCGCTGCGCGAGCTGAAGATCAGATACGACAGTGATCGCAAACAAGCTGATTTGGCCTTGCTGCAGCGCGAGAGCAGCTTGGTCGAGCAGCAACTGGCCAACCGGGGCTTGGCGCAGCAGGCCAGCGCGGCGGTGGCGGTGTTGCTGGTGCTGACCTTGGTGTTCGTGGTGATGATGGTGCGCAAGGTGCGTGCCGCCCGTCAACGCTTGCAGGCCAATGAATTGCTGTTGCGTGCGCAAAGTGAGCGTGATCCGCTGACCGATTTGGCCAATCGGCGTCATCTGCTGGCGGTGATGGCGATGCAGCCCAAGGCCCAGTTCACCGGCGCGCTGCTGATGATCGATATCGACCACTTCAAGCATGTCAATGATCACCATGGCCATGGTGTTGGGGATCAGGTGATCTGCGAGGTAGCGCGGCGCATCAGTCACGCGGTGCGGGCCGAGGACCTGGTGGTGCGCTGGGGTGGCGAGGAGTTTTTGGTGTTTGCGCCCGATGTCGATCAGGAGACGCTGCGCCGCTTGGCCAAACGCATCTTGATGGAGGTGGGCGCCTTGCCCGTGCAGGCCCAGGATGGGCCGCTGCGCATCACCGTGTCGATTGGTTTTGCGCATTTTCCGCTGCCCCCGGCCATGCTGGATCTGCATTGGGAGCAGGCGGTCAATTGGGCCGATATGGCGCTCTACACCGCCAAATCGCGGGGCCGCAACCAGGCCATGGGCATTGCCACCGTGGCCGCCGGCGATGCTGAGGCCTTGATGCAGATCGAGGCTGATTTCGACGCTGCCTGCTCTTCCGAGCGGGTCAGCCTGCACCAAGTCTTAGGGCCGGCGGCGATTTAGCTTTTATCAGTCGCTCTTTTTAGGGCGGCCAGTCTTGATCGGTGTCAGCGCCGTCAAAATCGCAGCCAACTGCTTGTCGGTCAAGGCCATCAAGGCTTGCAGACCGGCACGCAGCAGCTCGCTCTTCTTGGTCGAGCGCTTGAAGCCGATGGCGCGGTCCTTCAGGCGTGTGATCAGTTCGAAATCGGCGCGCGGCATGGTGAAGCTGTCGCGCACAAGCTTGAGCTTGGGCTTGGCTTCGATTTGCACCGCAGGCTTGGCCGTGGCGGCTTTGAGTTCAGTTTTGGCCGCTGCTTTGGTAGCAGTCTTGGGTGCTGCTGCTGCTTTGCTGGCGACTGGCTTCGCAGCGACAGGCTTAGCGGCAGCCGTGGCCTTGGCCGCTGGCTTGGCGGCGACCTTTGATGCAAGCTTTGGTGCTGCTGCAGCCACGACGGCTTTCGCGGGTGCTTTAGGGGCAGCCTTCGCTGGGGCTTTGACGGGTGCCTTCACCGCTGACTTTGCGGCTGTAGTGGCGGCTGTAGTGGCAGCTGCAGTTGCAGCTGTTTTTGCAGGCTTTGGCGCTGCTGTTTTGACTGCGGCTGCCTTCACGAAGGGCGTGGCGGCTGGCTTGGCGACGGCTTTTGCTGCGGGCTTAACAGCAGGCTTGGCTGCATCGGCAAGGCGTGGAACTGGCCATGCGGCGGGCTTAGCAGTCGCCTTGGTGGCGCGCTTGACTGCCGGCAGGGCAGGGCTTGCTTCGGCGGGCTTGGCCACGGCGGCGACAGCGGCTGGGGCGGCCGGGGCCGCTGCAGCCACGACGGGCGCTGCTGGAACTGCGCTAGTGGCCTGATCAACAGCTTCGTGAGCAGTTTCAGTGACGTCTGCGGACAGCTTGTTTTGCATGGTACTCCTCTTGGTAAATCGTATAAACAATTTACATCTTAATCGCAGTGGGCAGCTTGGGCAAGCCGCGCCGCTGCGGTGAGTTGGCTTGAGGAGTTTGGGCGCGCCGCGCCGCCGCGTCTATTCGCTGGTCTGAGCGAACTCTTTCTCATGCAGCCAAGCCGCATGTTTGACCGCCCGGTGGGTGCGGCCCCATTCCTCGATCATGGCGGGAGCCAGCTCGCGCAGACGTTCCAGCTGACCGGGCTTGACGGTGTTGGCTGCCAGCTCGATGCGGTGGCCGTTCGGGTCATGCAGATAGATGGACTGGAAGATCTCGTGATTGGTCGGGCCCAATACATCAACCCCCATGGCCAGCAGTTTGGCTTTGCAACGCTCCAAGGTCGCTACATCTTCGACCTGGAAGGCGAGATGTTGGACCCAGGCGGGGGTGTTCTCATCGCGGCCTTGTGCCGGTGAGTCCGGCAGCTCGAAGAAGGCCAGCACATTGCCCCGGCCCGCATCCAGAAAGATGTGCATATAGGGGTTGGGCTCTTTGGTCGAGGGCACATGGTCCTCGGAGATGGCCAGCATCAGGTCCATATCGAGCGCGTCTTTGTAAAAGCGAATAGTTTCTTGCACGTCGCGGCAGCGGTAGGCGACGTGGTGAATGCCTTGAACCAACATGGTGTTGCTCTCCTGCTAGCTAGATGTGTATTTGAGCGGCAATCAGATCACGCCGCGGCGTTCCTGGTCCTTCTCCAGTGAGCGGAACAGCGCACCGAAATTGCCCTCGCCAAAGCCCAGGTTGTTGCAGCGCTGGATGATCTCGATGAAGATCGGGCCGATGATGTTTTTGGTGAAGATCTGCAGCAGATAACCCTGTTCATCGCCGTCGATCAGCACTTGGTGCGCTTGCAGGCGCTTGTGATCTTCGCGCACGCCGGCCACCCGCTCGAACACCTCGGCGTAGTAGTCATCATCAATTTCCAGGGTTTCAATACCGCTGCCTTCCAACTGGTCCAGCGAGCTCAGGATGTCATGGGTGCTGAAGGCCAGATGCTGCACGCCCGGGCCCTTGTACTCGCGCAGGTACTCGGCGATCTGGTCCTTATCGTCCTTGGGCTGGTTGATCGGGATGCAGAACGAGCCGTCGGGCGAGCGCAGCGCGAAGCTGGTCAGGCCGGTCTTGGCGCCTTGGATGTCGAAGTAGCGTACTTCCGTGAAGCCGAAGATGCTTTTGTAAAAATTCGCCCATTTGTCCTGTTCACCGGGCGGCACATTGTTGGTCAGGTGATCGACGGCCAAAAAGCCCTTGTCTGGCTGAATCAAGGGCGCGTCCAGTGCCACAAAGTCGCGCTCGTAAATCGACTGCCCGTTGGCGGCGGGCTCGACAAAATAGATGATGCTTTCGCCAATACCCCAGACAGCGGGGTAGGCGTGATCTTTCATCGCCTCGGGTACGGCGACGGCGCCGCGCGCCACGGCGGCCTGCAGCGCAGCCTGCGCGTTCTTCACGCGCCAACCCATAGCGCTGATGGCCGGCCCATGCTGGCGGGCGAACTGGGCGGAGTGGCCATCGCGTTCGCCGTTGAGCAAAAAGTGAATATCGTTCTGGCGGTAGTAGGTGATGGCCTTGGCCGGATGGCGGCGCAGTTTGGAGAAACCGAAAGCCCAAAACAGGCCATCCAGATGTTCCAGCGACGGGCCACAAAACTCGGTGAATTCAATGCCGGTCAGGCCGACTGGGTTGCTCTCGTTGCTCATGTTGTCTCCGTCTGGGTTGCTTGTATGCCCCGCATGCCGCAGGATTGAGTGCAATTTTTATGGGCTTTGGACAACAAGAAAAGCGAAAATATTTGCGAGACTTGATCAATAATTTCGAACATGAAATTGGATCTTGAAGCGCTCGCTGCACTCGACGCGGTCGTCAGCCACGGCAGCTTTGCGCGTGCCGCTGAAAGCTTGCACAAGGTCACTTCGGCCGTCAGCTATCAGGTGAAAAAGTTGGAAGAGCAACTGAGCTTGACCCTGCTTGACCGCAGCGCCTATCGGGTCAAGCTGACCCCGGCCGGTGAGGCGGTGCTGGCCGAGGGCCGGCGCTTGCTGCGCCAGGCCTATCAGCTTGAGGCCTTGGCGCAGCAGTTGGCCAGCGGCTGGGAGGCGCGGCTCCTGGTGGTGGTGGACGGCATTCTGCCGCTGGCTGACACCTTGCAGGCGCTCAAAACGCTGGCCGACGAAGGCGTGCCGACGCGGGTGCAACTGAAGATCGAGTTCTTGCGCGGTGTTCAGTACCGCTTCGAGAAAGAGCAGGCCGATTTGATGTTGGTCAAGGCCTACGAGCCTTCCAATCAAATGCAGGCCGAGCCTTTGAAGGAAATCGAGTGTGTCTTGTGCGTGGCGCCGACCCATGCTTTGGCGCTGCTCAGTGGCCCGGTCAGCCTGGATGATTTGCAGGCCCATGTCGAGCTGAGCGTACAAGACAGCAGCGAGCGGGGCGGCCATGATGGCGCGGGCGATAGCCGCCGCTTTGGCGGCGAGCGGGTGTTTTATTTGTCCGGCTTTGTCGCCAAACGCCAGGCCTTGCTGATGGGCATGGGTTTTGGCTGGATGCCGCGCTACCTGGTGGGTGAAGCCTTGGCTGCCGGGCAGTTGCTGGAGTTGGCCTACGCTGGCGGCTCACGCTTTCGCTTCACGCCCTGGCTGGTGCAAAGTCTGGATCGACCCGCCGGGCGGGCAAGGCAGCGCTTGATGCAGTTGTTGGCGGGCTCAAGCTGAGATTCTTCTACTTCTTTCTACAAGTGCAGGACGGGACGCAAGTGATTTCACATATCTATCTGGGCGTGGCTGACTTTGAACGCAGCCTGGCTTTTTACATGCCGCTGATGGCCGAACTGGGGCTGCTGCAAAAGTTCAGCGACCCGGTTAAAGCTTGGGCCGCTTGGGTGGCGCCGGACGCTCCCAGGCCCCTGTTCCTGATCGGCAAGCCCTATGACGGCGGGCCGGCAGCGCCGGGCAATGGTCAGATGGTGGCGCTGCTGGCCGCCTCGCGGGCGAGCGTGGACCGCGCCTACGCCATGGCCATGGCGCAGGGTGGGCAATGCGAGGGGGCTCCTGGCTTGCGCCCGCATTACCACCCCGACTATTACGGGGCCTACTTCCGCGATCTAGACCGCAACAAGATTTGCATCTGCTGCCACCAGCCGGCTTAGGCTTCAGGCCTTCAAGCCAATGCAGATTTGCGCGTGGTCCAGGCCCAGATAACGCTCGAAATCATGGCCATAAGCGCGCGCCGGTGCGTCGGGCTGGGCAAAATGGGCCCAGACCTGCCCCCAGCCCGCGATCAAGGCGCCCGGCATCGGGCCTTTGCAATCGAACACCAGGTATTCACCGGCAGGAATGTTGACGCTTCGCTCAGCTGCGCTTGGCGCTTCGGCCCGTTTGACGCCGGCCATCACCGAGTATTCGCCCAAATGGCGGTCTGCGTAGTCGAAATAGACGCCAAAGACCTGGCTCAAGTCGGTGCCCAAGCCACTGGCCGCAAATTCTTGCCAAAGCGGGCCAATGCGGCCGGTCAGCGGATTGAATTCGGCGGCGTTGCTGGTACGGCAACTCGGGCCTTGGACCTGGAAGCTGGCTATCTTTTCGCGTTGCATGAGGTGCGTCCTTGTTCAGTGAAAGAGGTCAAAGCTCTCGCCTTGATGTGGCAGCAGTGAGTGTAGATGGGCCGTCAGCAGTGGCGAGCTTGCAGGGTGAGCAGGGTGCGCAGGGTGTGCCGCTGCCTCAATTCATGAAGTTTTCACGCGCTGCCCGGTTAACTTAGGCGCGCCAGGGTTGACCCCCTTGCCTGCCGGCCGATGAATCCTCTACAAGCCTGATGTTGCCCAAACAAGGCAGCCCACAACAATAAGGCATCAGAAGATTTACAGGGAGTCAAAGAAGAAGCACCAGGCGGCTCTAGTCTGGCTGCGACAGCTTGATCGAGGAGAGACCCAATTGCGATTGGATCTTGATGAGGAAACAGGCCGCGAAGCGGTGGCGCGCGCGGCCTTGCGTACGCTCTTCTTCGCCCCAAAACTGGAACGCGCCGTGGTGCTGGCCGAGCCTGATGGTACGGTTCTTGTGCGGGGCGAGAGCCGGCAGCTGGAGTTCTCGATTGGCGTGCAACTGCATCCCCGGCAGATGCCCGCCCTGTGCGAGCGCCTGCGCCAACTCGGAGTCGCCGTGTTTGCGCCCGAATCGGACTACGCCAAATCCTTGGCGGCCTAGCTTTTTTGCAAGCTAATTGCCCAACTGACCGAGCTTGAAGATGCCGACCACGGCGGCAAGGTGGGCGGCCTGATGCTTCAGGCTTTCGGCGGCGGCCGCACTTTGTTCGACCAGCGCGGCGTTTTGCTGCGTTGAGAGGTCGAGCTGCGTCACGGCCGCGCTGACTTGGCCGATGCCGCTGGTCTGCTCCAGCGTCGACGCGCTGATCTCGCCTATCAGCACCGACACGCGCTGCACCTGCGACACGATGTCTTCCATGGATGCGCCGGCTTCTCCGACCAGTCTGGAGCCTACTTCCACCTTGTCCACGCTGCTGCCAATCAAGGCCTTGATCTCTTTGGCTGCTTCGGCGCTGCGCTGTGCCAAGCTGCGCACCTCGCTCGCCACGACCGCGAAGCCCCGGCCTTGCTCGCCGGCGCGCGCGGCCTCTACCGCCGCGTTCAGCGCCAAGATATTGGTCTGAAAGGCAATCCCGTCGATGACGCCGATGATGTCGCCGATCTTTTTAGAGCTGGTGGTGATGTCGTCCATGGTCGCGACCACACGGCCAACCACCAGCCCGCCTCGCTCGGCTGCGGCGCTGGCCGAGCTGGCGAGCAGCGTGGCCTGGCGAGCGGTTTCGGCATTCGCCTTCACGGCCGCATTCATCTCCTCCATCGAGGCTGCCGTCTGCTGCACATTGTTGGCCTGTTCTTCGGTGCGCTGCGACAGATCCAGATTGCCGCTGGCGATCTGGACAGAGCCGGTGGCGATCGAGTCCGAGGCGCTGCGGACCTGCCCCACCACGCGCGCCAAGCTGGCCTGCATGGCCGCCAAAGAAGCCAGCACACTGCCCGCCGGCGCTACCGCTGCGCCTTCCACCATGCTCAGATCCCCTTCGGAGACGCGCTTTGCGGCGTCGCCCAAGGTGGTGGGTTCCGCGCCGAGCTGCCTGACGATGCTGCGTGAGATCAGCAGGGCCAAGCCGATGCCGCCCGCCAGCGCCAAGGCCAGCGCGGTCAACATCACCGCACGGAAGCTGTTGGCCTGCGCAGAGGCCAGCTTGCTCTTTTCCTGAATACGGGTTTCTTCGAAATCAATCAGCTTGTTGATGGCGGCCAACCACTGGACATATTGCGGCTTGGCTTGCGACCATGCCAGCGTTTGCGCGCCGGCAGCGTCGCCCTTGTCCAGCGAAAGGATGACGGCCTGTGTGGTGGCCACCGATTGGCGCTCGATGTCCTTGATGGCACCGTATAGCCGGCCCAATTGATCGGCATCGCCGGCGCTGCCGATCAGCTTTTCCAGCGGGCCAGCGGAGTCGGCGTAGAACTTGGCGAGCGAGTCAATCGTCGCCACTTCTTTTTGGCGGTCGGCCGGGGTTTCGGCCAGCACGAGGTCGCGCGTGGCGATGGCACGGTCATGGGCGGAGCCGCGGAAGTTGATCGCGTAACGCTGTATCGCGCCATGTTCTTCGCTATTGGCGTGCAAGGCCGTTTGTATGGCCTGCACCTTGAACATCGCCAGCACCGTGACAATCGCCATCACGATCAGAATCAGGCCAAAACCCGCATTCAAGCGTTTGCCAACGGTCATGCGGGAAAAATCCATGGAATTCCTTGTTTGCTGCTTAAATTGCTCGGCACTCATTGAACCTCGGCCTGATGTTTCGGTCTGTGTGCTGGCGCACATAGGGCGGACTTGGCCTGTCCACCAGTGCGGCTGGCGCCCATTTGAGACCTTACGTCCTTCATGTCGCATCCCGTGAAGCAGCGCGGCATGGCGGGGGAGGGCAGGGCCTTGCCGCGCAAAGCCCTCCGCCATGCGCCCGCGCCGGCTTGGTGTTATCTTGGTTGCACATAACTTCTTCGTCCAACACCATGCTGTTCTCCCCCTTGCAAGCCGGCGCGCTGAGCCTTCCCAATCGCATCCTGATGGCACCGCTGACCCGCGCGCGTGCCAGTCAGGGGCACCTGCCGAACGATTTGATGGCCGAGTATTACGCGCAGCGCGCCAGTGCCGGACTGATCGTGACCGAATGCACCATGATTGCCGCCGGCACCTCGGCCTTCGCCAGCGAGCCGGGCATCTACAACACCGAGCAGATCGAGGCCTGGAAGAAAGTCACCGCCGCCGTTCATGCCAAGGGTGGCCGCATCGTGCTGCAAATCTGGCATGCCGGCCGGGCCGCTCACCCGGCTCACAACCATGGGGCCCCTACGGTCTCTTCGAGCAGCGTGGCCCTCATTGGCGAGGTGCATACGGCCGAAGGCAAGGTCGCCCAAGTCGCCCCGCGCGAGTTGCGAAGCGATGAAATTCCGGCTTTGGTGCAAGCCTTCGCCGATGCTGCCAGGAATGCGCTTGCGGCCGGCTTCGACGGCGTTGAGGTGCATGGCGCCAACGGTTATCTGATCGACCAATTTTTGCGTGACAGTGCCAATCAGCGCAGTGACGCGTATGGCGGCAGCATGGAAAACCGCGCACGCTTTCTGTTTGAAGTGCTGACTGCCGTCTGCGCGGCCATTGGCTCGGAGCGTGTGGGTCTGCGCCTGTCGCCGCTCAACAGCTACAACGATATGAAGGACAGCGACCCGCTGGCCCTGATCGCCTTTTTGGCCGAACGCCTGAGCGCCTTCAACTTGGCCTATCTGCACCTGATGCGGGCCGACTTCTTCCAAGCGCAAACAGGTGATGTGATGACGCCGGCGCGGGCGCATTACAAGGGCGTGCTGATCGGCAATATGGGATACAGCGGCGCCGAAGCCGAGCAGGCGATCAGCGCCGGCAAGCTCGACGCCGTGGCTTTCGGCACCGCCTTCCTGGCCAACCCTGATTTGCCTGCCCGGCTCAAGACGGGTGCGAGCCTGAATGCGCCCGACTCCAGCACGTTTTACACCCCCGGCCCCAAGGGCTATACCGACTATCCGGGCCTGTAGGCACGGCGCCGGCAAGGCGCAGCTTCGCCTTGCCGTGCGAGTTCGGGAATGTCCCATGATGAAAACTTTCGGCTCAAGCGCAGCTGGGCGTTAGCCTTGAGCTTTCTTTATTCATGCGCCCTATGAAATCCTTAGCCAAACTTCGACTCTTGCCTTGTTTGCTGATGCAGGCTGCTTTGTTGACGTCGACGGCCTACGCGGGCACGTCGGCGCCTATGAGCGCCGGACTGGATACCAGTGCCTTTGATGCCAGCGTGCGCCCGCAAGATGATTTGTTTCGCGCCGTCAATGGTCACTGGCTGGCGACCTACGAGCTGCCCGCTGATAAGGCGCGCGTCGGCAGCTTTATCCAGTTGCGGGATTTGTCGGACGAGCGTGTGCGCGTGATCGTCGAGGAACTGGTGGCCAAGCCTCTGGCGCGCAAGCCGGTGATAGGCAGCCTGGAGCAAAAGATTGCCGACACGTACGCGAGCTATCTCGACACGGACGCGATCGACCGCGTCGGCCTCAAGGCGATCGCGCCGCAGCTGGCGCGCCTGGACGGCATCAAGGACCTGAACGAGCTGGCCCAGTGGCAGGGCGCGGTGCAAGGTCAGCTGTCTTTGCCGATCAACTTGAACGTGTCGGCCGATTACAAAGAGCCCACCATCAACCGGGTGTCGGCGTTCCAAGGCGGGCTGGGGCTGCCCGATCGCGACTACTACCTCAATGAAAAGAACGATGCCCGTCTAAGCAAGGCGTTTGCGGCCTATGCGCAATACCTGACGACGCTGGCCCGGCTCGCTGGCGAGGCCGAGCCCCAGGCTGCGGCACAGCGCGTCTTGGGCCTCGAGCAGGCCTTGGCGCAAGCGCACTGGGACCGCGTACAAAACCGCAACCCAGCCAAGCGCTACAACCCGATGAGCGTGGCCGAGCTGCAGGCCTTGGCGCCCGGCTTTGATTGGCTAGGCTTCATGCAGGCGGCCGGTTTGGGCGGTCAGACGCGCCTGTCGGTCGCCCAGCCCAGCACGGCCACGGCAACAGCCAAGCTCTATACCGAGCTGCCCTTGGCCGATTGGAAGCTCTACTTCAAGCTGCGCAGCCTGGACGCCGCCGCCGCCGTGCTGCCCAAGGAATTCCGTGAGGCTCGTTTTGCCTTCAGGGACCAGGCCTTGAGCGGCACTTCGGCCGAGATGCCGCGCTGGCAGCGCAGCATTGCCGAGCTGAACGGGGCTTTGGGCGAGGGTGTGGGCCAGCTCTATGTGGCGCGGCATTTTTCGCCCGAGCACAAGGCGCGCATGCAGGCCTTGGTGGCCAATCTCATGCAGGCTTACCGCGAGTCCATCGACGGCCTGGCCTGGATGAGCCCGGCCACCAAGGCCAGCGCTCAACAAAAGCTCGCCAAGTTCATCAACAAGATCGGCTACCCCGAACAGTGGCGTGATTACAGCGGTTTGAAGGTGATTGCCGGCGATGCGCTTGGCAATGCCGAGCGCGCGGCGGCGTTCCGCTGGCAGCGCCAAGTCGCCAAGGCTGGTAAGCCGGTGGACCGCAATGAGTGGGGTATGACGCCGCAGACGGTCAATGCGTCCTACAGCCCGAGCTTCAATGCGATAACCTTTCCGGCGGCGATTCTGCAGCCGCCATTCTTCGACATCAATGCCGATGATGCGGTCAATTACGGCGCCATCGGCGCGGTGATCGGGCACGAGATCAGTCACGGCTTTGATGACAGCGGCAGCCAGTTTGACGGCGACGGCGCGCTGCGCAACTGGTGGGGCGAGGCCGACCGCAAGGCTTTTGAGGCGATCGCCGCCAAGCTAGCGGCTCAGTTCGACGGCTACTCACCGATCCCGGGCAAGCAGGTCAACGGCAAGCTCACCTTGGGTGAAAACATCGCCGATTTGTCCGGCTTGCAGATTGCTTACAAGGCCTACAAACATTCGCTGCAGGGCCAGCCGGCTGCAGTGATAGAAGGGCGCAGTGGCGAACAACGTTTCTTCTATGGCTTCGCCCAGGTCTGGCGCGGCAAGACGCGGGATGAGCAAACGCTGCAGCAGTTGCTGTCCGACCCGCATTCCCCGGCTGAGTTCCGCGCCAATGGCACGCCGGTCAACCACGACGGCTTCCACGAAGCCTTTGTCACCAAGCCGGGCGACAAGATGTTCAAGCCCGAGGCCGAGCGGATTCGGATTTGGTAGAAGGTTCTTGCGAGCGATGATGAAAAGAAAAACCGCAATCGCGAGTTTGACCGCCGTGCTGGTGGCGACTTGCTTGGCCACAGCCATGCCGGCGCGCAGCGCCGAGTTTGAGCAAACCGGCGCTGCAGGCGAGCTGTCCCGCAAGGGCGTGCTGGGCGTCGGCGCCAAGGCCTTGGATAATCTAACGGCCAAAACACTGGGTGTGAACGTCGGTGATGGCTTGATGATTACCTTGGTGCTTGCCGGCTCCAGCGCCGATCAAATGGGGCTCAAGGCGGGGGACTTGCTGCTATCGCTGAACGGGCACAAGTTTGCTCGTTTCGAGGATCTGGCCGCCTTCACCCGCAACTTGAGAGAAGGCATGCCGCTGGAGGCGCTAACGCTGTCTGCCAGCGGCGAGCGCCAGATGCGGCAAGGGCTGGCCCAGGGCCGGCCGCTGGAAACCTCGGAATATGCGCGGGTCCGCTACGGCGCGGCGCCGGTGTCGCTCGGAACGCTGCGCACCATCAGCCACATCCCCAAGTCCGGCGCCAACAAGTCGGGCAAGCTGCCGACCATCTTTTGGCTGCAGGGCTATAGCTGCGACTCGCAGGAGTACCCGCCCAATTCGACGCATGCCGGCAAGCGCTTGATCGATGACTGGACGCGGGCTGGCTATGCGGTGTTTCGCGTCGAGCGCCCGAATATCGGCGACAGCCGCGCCAGCAAGGACTGCCGCGACATCGACTACGAGGAGGAGTTGGCGCTGCATCAGCAGGTCTATCGCCAGCTATTGAAGCAAGACTTTGTCGACCCCGCGCAGATATTCTTCTTCGGCCATTCGATGGGCAGCGTGACGGCGCCGCTGTTGGCGCAAGTGCATCAGCCCAAGGGCATCATGGTCTACGGCGTGGTGATGCGCTCTTGGTTGGAGTACTTCATCGACCATGCCCGCATTCAGTCAACCTATACAGGCAGCAGCCATGTCGAAGCCGAGGCCAAGCTGCGGGCAATGCTGCCGGTTTACTACGGTTGGTTGGAGCAGGGGCAGAGCCCGCAACAGTTGAAGGCGCAGAACCCGGGCTGGCGACAACTGCTTGAAGCAGGTGGCAAGGACATCAGCGATGGCGACCATATGTATGGCCGTAACTACAAGTTCTGGCAGCAGATGAATCAGCGGTCAATGGCGGCGGCCTGGAGCCAGGTCAGCGGCAAGGTCTTGGCGATGTATGGCGAGTTCGATCTGCAAGCCCTTCATGACCGCGACGCCAAAAGCATCGCCGCCGTGGTCAACGAGAGTCATCCGGGGCAGGGCAGTTACCTCCTGGTTCCTGGCACCGAGCATGCGTTCATCAGGGTTGGCTCTTACCAAGAGGCGGCAGCCTTGGCCGAGCCGGGCAAGGTGCTGCCAGCGCTGCAAGAACGCTACAACCCGGAGTTGGGTCGTTTGACGGTGGAGTGGTTGGCGGCGGCCGGCAAACCCTGAAAAACTTCCACACCAACTTCAATAGGCCAGACGGCTGAACAGCGCATCAAAGGGCAGGGCGACGTTCTTTCTGAACGCCTCGCGCTGTTGCAGGCGCGCCCACCACGCCAGCACATGGGCCGGCCGCTCGACTTCCAACCCCATATTGAAATAGCGATGCAGGCAGGTGCCGGCGGCAATATCGGCCAGCGTGAAGCTTTCGCCGGCCAGGTAGGGCTGTTGCTCGAGCTGGGCGTCCAGCGCCCTGAAATGCTTGCTGCACTCCTTGCGATGGGTGTCGAGCAAGGCCTCCACGCGTTGTTCGGCAGGGGTGCGGTAGTAGCCCCAGAACAGGCGCAAAAAGCTCGGCTGCAAGCCACTGGCCGACCAGTCGATCCAGCGGTCTGCCAAGGAGCGACGGGCAGGGTTTTCGTCCCATAAAGTGCCGACGCCATAACGGGCGGCCAAATAGCGCAGGATGGTGTTGGACTCCCAAACAATGTGCTCGCCGTCTTTGAGCACTGGCACCAAGCCATGCGGATTCATGGCGCGAAACGCCGGTTCGTCCAGACCGCCAAACGCCCCACCGGCATCAATGTGCCGGTAGCTCAGGCCCAGTTCGTCCAAGGTCCAAAGCACTTTTTGAACATTGAAGGAGCAGCGTCGGCCCCAGATGGTGATGTCGTTCTTGTTTGTCAATTGGATTCCCAGCGAGGATTGATCAATCTCAGTGCGCCTCTGCATCGACCCAGCCACCTGTAGCGGCCCGAATCAGCCCGGCGCAGCTATCCTAACGGGCCGCCCGTGCCGATGTGACCAGGCCGTCGGACATCGCTGATGGCGAGCTGAATCGAACGGTCTAAGCGGGCAGCAATGTGCCCAGAGCTGCCGCTGGGGATTGCTAGCTGGTAACCCAATTGCATGGACGCCCGCACAGGCTGTAAGGTCTCTCCTGATTCCCACTTCCGGGGTCGTACAAGGCTGGCAATTTCACCAAAGGGTGCGATCCTCCCAGCATACTTGAGATCCCGATATGTGA
Organism: Roseateles albus; assembly: GCF_028595345.1. Lineage (NCBI taxonomy): Bacteria > Pseudomonadati > Pseudomonadota > Betaproteobacteria > Burkholderiales > Sphaerotilaceae > Roseateles > Roseateles albus. The sequence goes on from NZ_JAQQXT010000003.1 coordinate 144,620, forward strand.
CTCGACAGATGCATGCGCCGCTGTCTTTGCGCACAGCCTTGAACGTCATGACGATGCCAGTTCAATGTCGTAATGCAAGACTTGACCGCAGCCTTGCCGCCATAACAAGGTTGTTGTCGCTCAAACCGGGAACATACGGTCGAGCCGCAGGAGCCGGAAGATCGCGCGCGGCCCGTCGCGGAGCCCGATGACGCGCACCTGACCGCCGTCCGCCCTCACCTGCTTGACCAGCGAGACGATGACACCGACGCCCTCGCTTTCGATCTGACGCATAGAGGACGTATCGAGGATGATGTCCCGGCGATGCTCCGCGACGAGCTGATCCACGAGAGTCTTGAACTCTGGGACGGTGAGGTCGTCCAGGGTGCCCTCCAGTTTAACCACCGTCTCAAGTCCATTGTCGATCCGTTTGCAGCTCATGATGATCCGTCTCCTTCGTCGGTTTTTTGGATAAGCGGGGCAAGCCGGAGCATTCGCTCTCACCCCAAGGGCTCACGAATACTTCAGCGCCGGGAGTGTAGCACTCCACTCATTTGATGAGTTATGTATGTGAATTCTCCCAAACATGCCCGAGGTCCAGGGCCGAATCTCCGATTCCCTTTTTTTCCGCTCACTTGCGTGCGCTTGTATGTTCTGCCTCTATCGGGCGCGATGGCGAATGCCCGGTATGGTCACCGAGTTGCTACGCGGGCAGTGACCTCGAAATGTCGGGGCCTGCTCCAAGCCGACAGTTCGAACAGGCGCCGCGAAGCTGACGTTCGGTTCGCCGACCGTTTTGGTCAACGTCGGCTTACGGGCGATGCTGCGGCCCCACGCTCCAGGTCAGCTGTTGTCATTCGGATGCGCAGTGGGTGGCGCCAGCACGGCGCCCAATGCGGGCATTCGCCATCGCGCCCGATAGAGGCAGAACATACAAGCACACGCAAGTGAGCGCACAAAAAAAAGATTCGGAAAGTCGGCCCTGGGCCTCGGGTATGTTTGGGAGGAAATCGCATTCCTAACCCCTCAAATAGGTGGGGGGGCTTGCCGCCGCAGTCATTGCTACACTCCGGCCGCCGGTGAATTGGTGAGCCTTTTGGGTGAGCTGATTGACTTGGCCTTATACACCATTTATCCAGGGAAAAAATGATGCATCAACTACTCAAGAAGACCTTCAAGACGGGCGCCCTGCTTGGCGCAATGACCTTGATGGGTGCGGCACAAGCGACTTCGGCTTTCGAAGGTCGCCTGGCCAATGGCACGGCCAGCTCCACTTGCACGGTATCCGGCGCGAACAAGTGCGCAATGTTCTACAACGCCACGCTTGACTTGACGATCCTGAACGACTGGAACATCGGCACCGGCACGGCTGCCGCAGGTTCGGCCCAGGCCCTGGCTGAAACGGCGGGTGCTAAGCAGACCAGCTTCACGGGTTGGTTCTTGCCGACAGGCGATGGCAACCTGCCAGCCGGTAGCGGTAACCAATTCAAGGCCATTTGGGACGCTGCAGGTGGGAATTTTAGTTCCTTGTCGGCGCAATTTGATGGCGTGCAGTCCAACTACTACTGGTCCGGTACGGAGTACGCGCCGGGTTCGCTCTACGTGTGGTACTTCGGTACCTACAATGGCTTCCAGGGCTACGACGTCAAGTTCAGTGGTTTGTACGCGCTGGCTGTGCGCCCCGGAGATGTGACCGCCGCGGTGCCGGAGCCACAAACCTATGCGATGCTCCTTGCTGGTCTTGGGCTCATGGGCTTAGTTGCTCGCCGCCGTAGCAGCAAGCAGCAGTAATCGATTGGCATAGGCCTACCGAAAGAACCGGCTCAAGTGGCCGGTTTTTTTATGCGCGGCTGCGGAGTTCAATCCCAGCGATTCATCCCTGCCAAATTCCGATGTCGTGCGGCTGCTCAGGGCACTTTGCAGCCTTGTAGCAAGACCCCCCGCTTCGGCAAGTAAAGTCGCGTCGGAACAGCTGGCGATTGCGCCCCGGAATTCGCGCTGATCAAACCATGCTGGGCGGCGTGCGTTGACCTCACTGATAGCTGCGCAAAATCCGCTCGATCTGGCCGGACTTTTGCAGCGACTCCATCGCGCGCTGCAGCCGCCTCACCGTCTCGGCGCCAAGCTCCCGGCGGGCGTACAAGACGTAACTCTTCTCGTTGACGGTGAATGGGCTGTTGAACTGGTTCAGGTCAACGCCGCTTTGCTTCAAGGCATAACTGAGCAGGTAGTCGGACGAGATCACCGCGTCGAGCCGGTCCAGAGCCAGCATGCGCACGCCTTGAAAAGGATCGGCGACGCCGAACTTGCGGATGGCGTCGTCCTTGTTGATGGCGTCGTCATAGAAGGCACCGCGGGCCACACCCAAGAGCTTGCCCTTGAGCTGGGCGACGCTACGGATGTCGGACGCCTTCTTCGTCAGCACGACGAACTTGAAGACGTGAAAGGGTGTGACCCGTTGCGCCAGTTCTTCCAGCTCGGGTCCTTCAACGCCGACCACCAGATCGGCACTGCCATCCTTCAAGCCCATGGCCAGGCGCACATAGACGGCCGAGCCGAGTGCCACCGGCAGCGCCGCTTCGCGTGCCAGGGCCAGCATGATTTCATGATGCATGCCGGGCCGGCTCACCTCGCCATGCAGGGTGTAGGGCGCCACATCATTGAGCAAGATGCGCAGTGGTGGTCCAACAGCGGGCGCCGCCAATTGAGCGGCGGCGGCTGGGGTTTGCGGCTGCGCTTGGGCGGCCGCCGGCAGCGGCTGGGCAAGCAGGCTCAGGCAAAGTAGCGCCAAACAGTGCTGAACCCTTGCGCACGGGCCGAGGCGCCGCGATGTCGGCTGAGTTGCATTGGGCATGCGTGCAGTTTAGCGAGTCGCCAGTCGGGTATGCGGCTTGCGCCATGCTGCTGGCTTGCCCTCCGCGCCTCCCGCGCCGCCAGCGACGCTGAGGACTTTGGGTCGGCGGCGTCAGGCCAGTGCAATGCCACTCTTGTGGATATTTCGCCCGAGGCCCTGTGCCTAATGTCACGTTTGGTCTGAAATTAAAGGGTTTACCCTTGGCTATTTGATCGGAATCAAAGATACTTCAATACCAGTTGCGAACCAGTGTTGATCTGCTCGCAGCGCCAAATCGGCACACCCGCTTGAAAGACGGGGTCGCAAAGCTTCCGGTCTACCGTTCAGGCGAGCATCACACTCGGCTGGGCCAAGATAGCGGGGTTGCCAGTCAAGCTCAGTTCAAGCCCCCGTTGATGGTGCGGTTTGGCCGGACTTGCCTGTCAGACAGTTCACCCAGCGCGATCCCGCATCGCCGCCGTGAAGCCTCTGCGACTCTCTTCTCGCTTGCTCCCTTGCAGGGCGTGCCAATGGTTTTGTTTGCCCATTGACCCCTGCGCGTTTGGCACTGGCTGCCCGCGCGGCCGTGCCGGTTCCTGTGAGTCGGCATGCCAACCCAAAGAATTGCATTGAAGATGAACAACTTGTCCAACTCATCAGCCGCTGGCACCCATCCCAAGTCATATGCCAGCCTGGCCCGGCGCGTTGCTGTCGCCGGCGGCTTGAGTGTCGCTGTCTTGATCGGCTTGACCAGCCTGGGCCTGAGCTACAAGGCAACCGGTGCTGAGCGTGAGCGTGCCGCGCTGCTGGCTGCCAGCGAAGCCGGCGCTGTGGCTCGCATGGCCGACGCCTTTGACAACAGCGCGCGGCTGATGGTCGAACGCTTCTACAACACCTTTGCGGGCGACTTCAAGGGCAGTTTCAGTCTGCAGACGGACGCGTCCGACCTGCTGTTCGAGGGGCAAAAATTGGCCGGAGACTTCGAGGCCGTCGACCGCTTCAGCCGCAACACCGGTGGTGCCGCCACCATCTTCATGCGCAAGGGCGATGATTTCTTGCGCATCACGACCTCGTTGAAAAAAGAGAACGGCGAGCGCGCGGTCGGCACCACCTTGGGCAAGGCGCATCCGGCTTTTGCCAAGATGATGGAAGGCCAGCCCTATGTGGGCAAGGCGGTGCTGTTTGGCAAGCCGTTTATGAACCATTACCAGCCGATCAAAGACAGCCAAGGGGCGGTCATCGGCATCTTGTTCGTCGGCTTTGATACGTCGGAATTTCAGCGCTCGTTGGAGCAGCTGAGCCAGGGCGTTAGCTTGTTCGAAACCGGCGGTGTCTATTTGATTGACCCGACCGGCGCCAAGGGCAAACCGATGTTCCGCGCTCACCCGACTCAGACGGGCAAAGCGGTCGCCGAGTTTGACCCGGCGGCGGAAGCTTTTTTGACCGAGCTGTTCCGCAAGCCCGCAGCTGATATCGCAAACATGCACGTCAAGGCACCGGCCCTGCTCAACAAGGCCAATGATGATGCCTGGGTGGTCGCCAAGCACAGCGAGGCGACCGGTTTGTGGGTGGTGGCCGAGGTGTCGGATCGCCAGGCGCTGCGCGAGCATTGGGTGGCACAGCGCAATCTGTGGCTGACCTTGGGTCTGGCCAGTCTGAGCTTGGCCATGGGCCTGTGGTGGCTGCTGCGGCGCTGGGTCGGCGCGCCGCTGACCGCGCTGAATACGGCAGTTGCCCGCTTTGCAAACGGAGATTTGTCAGTGCCGGTGCGGGCGCAGCGTGATGATGACTTGGGCGCGCTGGCCGGCCATGTCGAGCTGATGCGCCAGCAACTGGCCCAGACCATTGGCTCGGTGCGCATGGCCACCGACGGCATCTCCACCGCCAGCTCGCAAGTGGCGGCCGGCAGCCAGGACTTGTCTGGCCGCACCGAGAGTGGTGCGAGCAGCTTGCAGCAAATTGCCAGCTCGGTTGAGCAGTTGACCGGCGCGGTGGCGCAGACCGCCGAAGCCGCGCGCTCGGCCACGGCCTTGGCGCTCAGCGCCAATCAGGCCGCCAACCAGGGCGGCGAGGAAATGCAGCAGGTCTTGATGACCATGGACGACATCAGCACGGCCAGCCGCAAGATAGTTGAGGTCATAGGCACGATTGACGCAATCGCCTTCCAGACCAATATCCTGGCGCTGAACGCCGCGGTTGAGGCAGCGCGGGCCGGCGATCAGGGGCGCGGCTTTGCGGTGGTGGCCAAGGAGGTGCGCAGCTTGGCCCAGCATTGCGCCGAGTCGGCGCGTGAAATCAAGGGCTTGATCGGTGGCAGCGTGGTCTGTGTGGACGCCGGGCTCAAGCAGGTGCAGGCGGCCGGCCGCTCGATGGGCGAGATCATGAGCAGCATTGGCCGCGTCAATGCGGTGGTGTCGGAGATCAGCGCCGCAGCCAGTGAACAGCGCGCGGGTATCAGCCAGGTCAACGTCGCCATCACGCACCTCGACGCCAGCACGCAGCAAAACGCAGCGTTGGTGGAGGAAAGCACGGCTGCCGCCGAAAGCCTGCAGTCGCAGGCCCAGCATCTGGCCGAGATGGTGAGCGGCTTTCGCCTCGCTTGTGGGCGGGCCGTCCAGGCCTGAGCTAGAGGGCTGGCAGGGGCAAGAAAAAAGCGCCGGGGCTGAGCCGGCGCTTCTTTTGCGGCTGCGACAGATATCGGTCGCAGCTGCATGGGGGTCAAGGGCTCGGTCAGTTGTGATTGGCCACCAAGCTGGCCCCGCTGACGTTGGCATAGGCGCTCAGCAGCAGGTAGTAGACGCCGGCCTTGGGCGCGGCCACGGTGATGGTTTCGGCATTCGTGCTGCCGTCTGACTTCAGCTCGAAGGAGGTCGTGCTTGGGGCGGCGCCAAACTTCAGATAGATGTCGCCGTCACCGGTGCCACCGCTGAGCTTGAACGTCAGGTTGCTTGCTGCGGTGGGCACGGTGAGCTTGTACAGCTTGCTGGCGCCCTTGGTGAGCGCGATGCCAGTTATCGCCACGCCCTTGGTCAGCGCCGTGGCCGCCGGCGCGGTCGTGCCGCAGCTGACGCCTACGGCGGCGAAGGCAGCGGTCACATCGGCCGTGGTGTAGCCGCGGTTGGTGGCGGCTTTCTCGACGCCGCATGCGCCTTGGTTGAAGGTGCTGTTGGCCGTCCAGTACAGGCGGTTGGCATCCACCATCACTTCAAACGCCTTGCGGGTGTTCCAGCCGGGGCTGCTGGCCAGCAGGTAATAGGCCTTGTTGTAAACACCGCTGGTGTTGTGAACATCCATGCTGCTGGTGTAGTCCTTGGCATTGCCGATCGAGCGGCCATCTTGCGGCGGATTTTTCATATAGCGCAGCGCGCCGCTGGCCTTGAAAATCTCGGCGCCGACCAGCCAGTCGTTCGTGCCCTTCATGAAGTACTCGGCGGCCTCGCCGGCCATGTCCGAGAAGGCTTCGTTCATGCCGCCGGACATGCCCGAATAGACCAGACCCGAATTCTGCTCGGTGAAGCCGTGGCTGACCTCATGCGCAGACACATCCAGCGAGACCAGCGGATAGAAAGTGCTGGCGCCGTCACCGAAGTGCATGGCCGTGCCGTCCCAAAAAGCGTTTTCGTAGTTGCTGCCGTAATGCACGCGCATGTAGAGCGTCTGGCTGATCGGGCGCAGGCTGAACCAGCCTTGATACATATTGAAGACCACATTGCCGAAGTAATGCGCGTCGTTCAGGGGCGAGTAGGCCCCATTGGTCAGCTTGTACTCATTGCGCGAGCAGGTGAACTTGAACGGTGTGCTGCCGGTCGTGCCGCCTTTGAGGTCGACGGTGATCACATTGCCGCTGTTCATCTGGCAGTCGTTGGTGACAACCAAGGGTCCGTAGGTCGTGCCGTACTCGTATTTGCCGGTCTTGGCATTGCCGCCGGGGCCTGTCGCATTGGCGTGGGTCAGGCCTTCCCATTGCTGCAGCACCGCGCCGCTGTTGGCGTCGATGATGAAGTGAGGCCGGCTTGGATGATCGCCTTGGCCGTTCAGGAATGAGACCAGGTAGACCAGCTGAGCGACATTGTTTTCGTTAAGGCGCACATAGAGCTGGACCTGATCATTGGACGTTCTTGCGCCGCGCACACCACCTGCCACCAAGCCCTTGGCCTGGGCCAGCACAGCGGCGCTGGACAGGCTGGGTTGGGTGTGCGCCAGGTCTTGCTCCAGTTGGCGGATCAGGCTGCCGGTGAAGGTGGAGCCGGCGCGCAGGCCGGCGACCGAGCTGTCGACATGCTCCACCACGGCTTCGTTCCAGATTGGCACGCCTTGGTAGTACTGCTGATGCCTTGTGACGCGCAAATTCTTGCCATAGCTTTGGCTGCGCAGCGGCCTGAGCTCTTCGTTGAGCAGACCCAAGGTGGCCGCAACGCCGCTGGAGGCGACGCCGCTGGCACTGCGCTGAACCGACAAGTTAGCGCCGGCCAAATCCAGGCCCTCCAGTGGAACCCGCTCGGCCGCGATGGCTTGGCAGGCTGCGGCGGTGGCGCTGAGCAGCAAAAGGCCACGGCCTAGTTTTTTGACGCTGATATGCATGGCGAATCTCCAAATATGGGCCTGTAGCCCGGTTTGTTTGTGCCGACGCGCAGGGTTGATTTGCAGCGGCGGTTTATGCAGTTGGCGGCCCGGATCTCAGGCCGACCCGCTGCCTCATGACCTCTGAAACTGTTGGGATGTCGCGCACGAGCGGCTTAACTTCATTTCGCCGCAGGCTTGGCGTCAACAGCCACACCCGGTCACTGGGGCCCCATCCTAGGCAGGGGCGAAAAGCGCGCAAGCTGTCAGAGTTGACATCCATGCTTGCCCTGATTCGCGGGACAAATTGCGAGCCTAGGATCGCGCCGTTTCAGTCGCCTCGGTCACCTCATTTGGCACATTCGCCCAACCGCCCTAATTGCAACGGAGTCTTCCCCATGCGCTCAGCACCTGCTCCTTTTTTCTCGCCGCTTTGTATGGCACCTCTGGCTTCGCTGCTGGTCGGGCTGGTATTGCTCAACACGACTGCGCCCGCCGCAGCGGCCGGTGACAAGGTCTGGATCAGCTTGGGCGATGCCGCCTGGGCCCAGTTGCAACAGCTTCAGCCCGCAGCAAAAGCGAGTGCCAGCGTCGAGATCAAACAAGTCTCAGCAGAGGCGACTCAAGGAGCGCGAGCTGCGATCAAGGCCGAGAAAGTGCATCTGGTCGAAGTTGATGAGGCCGCGCTGCTGGGCTTGTCAAACGCTGTGCATGAGAAGTTGCGGCGCTGTGGCGGCTATATGTTTCACGCCAGCAAGGCCGAGGGCATGAAGACGCTGCAGTCCGGGCAGGCCGGGTTTACCGCGCTGCTGGCCCCCACACGTCCGAGTTATGTGATTGATCAGCAGACGACGGTGAACCCGATGCTCGCGCAAATGCAAGCGAGCAATATCGGCCAAACCATTCTTGATCTATCCGCCAATACCAACCGTTACTACACGACCAGTGGCGGCGTGGCCGCGTCCAATTGGCTCAAAAACCGCTGGAGCAATCTGGCGGCGGGGCGCAGCGACATCACGGTCGAGCAGTTCAGCCATGCGAACTGGGCTCAAAAGTCGGTGATTGCGACCATCAAGGGCAGCGACAACGCCGCGCAAATCGTGGTGCTCGGCGCCCATCTGGATTCGATCAATTCGCAAGGCACGACCGAAACCACCCGTGCACCCGGCGCCGATGACGATGCCTCGGGCGTCGCCAGCCTGACCGAGATCTTCCGTACCTTGGTCAATAGCGGCTTCAAGCCACGCCGCACTCTCAAGTTCATGGCTTACGCGGCCGAGGAGGTGGGCCTGCGAGGTTCGCAAGAAATTGCCAATAGCTTCGCCGCAGCCAATGCCAATGTGGTCGGGGTGATGCAGTTGGATATGACCAATTACAAGGGCGCCGCCAACGACATCTATATCTTCACCGACTACACCGACAGCGCGCAGAACACTTTTGTGAGCAATTTGATCAAGACCTATTTGCCCACACTGAAGGTTGGCACTGACCGTTGCGGCTACGCTTGTTCCGATCATGCCTCTTGGAGCGCCAAGGGCTTTTACGCATCGATGCCGTTTGAATCGTCGTTTGCGGCCGACAACCCCTATATCCACAGCGCCAATGACACCTATGCCAATAGCGGCAACCAGGCCGATCATTCCTTGAAATTCGCGCGCATGGCTTTGGCCTATGCGGTGGAGTTGGGGGCCGACGGCGCCGCCACGCCGCCGGTGGACAAGACCGAAAACTTCAGCGGCAGCCTGGCTTTGAATCAAACCCAATCCTTCGGGCCCTTCAAGCTCGCCAGTGGCGGCAGCTTGAAGGCCAGCACCACCGGCAGCGGAGACATCGACTTGTTCGTCAAGCGGGGCGGCCCCGCCAGCACCAGCAGCTACGACTGCAAGAGCGACGGCAGCACGGCGACCGAAAGCTGCAGCCTTGGTGCCACCGTCAACAGCGACGTCTACGTCTTGCTCAAAGGCTATAGCGCGGGGACATTCAAGTTGACGGTGAGCTACACGCCCCAATAGCGGATGAGCCGTTTGGCTCTTTAGGCAAAATTTGACGTCATCAGGGTATCACCTAGGGTCGCAAGAATGCCCCTTGTCGCGCAGGCTGTCTGCGCTCAGGGAGCAGTAGAGATGAAGACAAAGTTATATGAAGTGAGCGAGAAGGCCCACACCAAGTCCTTGCGTTTGATTGCAGTGGCTTGCGGTCTGGCCTTTGCGGCGCCGGCCTTTGCCGGCGGCGCCTCGCTGGAAGGCTGGGCCATCATGCCCGCCAACACCTTTGCGGACGGCCCCACCACGGGTCAATTTGCCAGCGGCGCTGGCGGCAACCCTTTGCCTTTGCTGAACAAGCAGTCGGTGCAAGGCTTCTCGGCCGTGTTGAATGCTCCGGTGGCGGGCAGCTATTTGTTCATGCCCGATAACGGCTTTGGCACCAAGGGCAACTCGGCCGATGCCTTGCTGCGCATGTATGCCATAACGCCTGATTTCAAGACATCCCTCGGTGGTAGCGGCACGGTCAAGGCCGCCAACTACAACAGCGGCGCAGTGATGGGCGGCTTCAGCAGCGGCAGCTACATCAATTTGGCCGACCCCGACAAGAAGATCGGTTTCAAGATTCAAGCCGACTACAACAACTACTACAACGACGCCAGCAAGCCCTTGGTCGATGCCAGCATCCGTTCGGGCCGCTTGCTGACCGGTGCTGATTTCGACATCGAGTCGGTGCGCAAAGACAAGAACGGCAATCTGTGGTTTGGTGATGAGTTCGGGCCCTTCCTGGTCAAGGCCGATGCCAGCGGCAAGGTGCTGCGTGGCGAGTTCGGCCTGCCGGGCGTGATGTCGCCGCAAAACCCTTATCTGAACGGCGGCACGCCCAACTTGAACGGCTCCAACGGCTTCGAAGGCATGGCCATCAATCGTTCCGGCGACAAGCTGTTCACACTGCTGGAAGGCACAGTTGCTGGCGACGACGCCAGCCGCAAGACACTGCGCATCAACGAGTTCAGCATCGATGCCGAGGCCTATACCGGCCAGCAGTGGAAGTACAAGCTCGACGCGGCCGGCACCAATATCGGCGATATGACCGCCATCAATGACCATGAATTCCTGGTCATTGAGCGCAACGGTGTGACGGCCACCTCGGCTTCGGGAACACCGTTCAAGAAGATCTTCCGCATCGACATCAACAAGGTCGATGCGGCCGGCTATGTCGCCAAGTCCGAAGCGGTCGATCTGATGAATATCGCCGACCCGGATGACCTCAACGGCGACGGTAAAACAACCTTCACCTTCCCCTTCGTGACGATCGAAAGCGTGTTGGTGTTGGACGCTAACACCTTGCTGGTGGCGAACGACAACAACTACCCCGGCATCGGTGGCCGCGATCTGGGATCGGACAACACCGAGTTCCTGAAGATCCACCTGACCAGCCCTATCCCTGAGCCAAGCACCTATGCCTTGCTCTTGGCGGGTCTGGGCGGGATCGGCTTCTTTGTGGTGGGTCGCCGCAAGCGGGACTGATCAAAGGGCTGAACTGCCTGCAATTGCAAAGAAGGCCCGAACCAGCAGGTTCGGGCCTTCTTTGCAATGGAAGAGGTGAAAAGCTTACAAGCTGGGCCAGACCTCGGCCTGAACGTCAAAGCGCGGGTACCAATCCGAGGGCAGGGTGCCCGACCAGACCCGGTTGTGGTGAGGCAGCAGGCGCTTTTTGCCAAAGGTCATGCGGGCATCGGCCAAGGCCAGCAAGCTGCGCGCTGTCCAGTCCGAGCCGCTAGGGCTGGCGGCGGCTCCCAAGGTCACGGTCAAGGGCGTGGGGCCGCCCAGGGAGGCAAATTCGGCTTCGACCGCCGCGCGCAAGGTTTCGGCGGTGGCCACCGCAGCGGCCAGATCGGTGGCCGGCAGCAGCATCACGAATTCATCGCCGCCCAGATGGGCCAAGCTGGCGCCGGCGGGCATGCGGTCGGCAAATAGTTTGGCCGCACTCTGCAACACGGTTTGGGCTTGGCTCTGGCCTTGGTCTTCGAGATAGGCCTTGAAATGGTCGAGATCCAGCGTTAGCACCGCCAGCGACTGGCCACTCGAGCGGGCCGCAGTGGCCGCCTGCTCCATCAGGGCCTGCAGAGCCTGTCTATCCATCAGGCCGTTCAATTGGTCAGCAATCAGATTGGGCATTGAGCACTCCATTCAGGAACATGAGTCCATAGTATGCAGGCCGGCCGGCTTTGACACCCTCCAAATCCCGATGTTTTTGCCCCCAGTTCCAAAAAAATAGGCTCAGTCCTTGTGCCGGCATGCCAGCAAAAAGCTGTCAATCAAACGTGAATCCCGCCGGTCCTTCAGGCAATACAGGTATTCGCGCACCAGCGGCGCCGCCTCGTCATTGGCCATGCCGGTCAGGGGGATGACGCGCAGATCCGGGTGTTCACAGACTTCGTTGGCGGCAAAGATGCTGACACCCATTTGCCGGATCACCGCCTCGCGCAAGGCCTCACGGCTAGCAATCTCCATGCAGCTGAGCGGCTGTACTTTGGCTCGCGCGAGCATTTGCTCGGTCAGCTGGCGCGTCATCGAGCCGCGCTCGCGCATCAAGAGATGGCAGCCAGCCAAGGCGCTCAGCCGTACCTGGGCGAGTCGCGCCAGCGGATGGTCGCGGTGCGCGACCAGGGCCAGCGGGTCGGCGCCGAGTTCGAGGCGGTGCAGGCGCGGGTCTTCTTCCAGATGAGACGAAGTAGCGATGTCGACCCGGTACTCTTGCAGCGCATCGATCATCTGGCGCGAATTGCCGGCCGCCATGGTGATCTCGACCTGCGGGAAGCGCTGGCGGTAGCGCTGCACGATGCTCAGCACGTAATAGGGCGCGGTGGCGCCGATGCGCAGGCTGCCGCGTTGCAACTCGCCGGCATTGCGCAGCGCGAACTCCAGGTCGATTTCTTGCTGCAAGAGCTGATCGACGCGCGGCATCAAGAGCACGCCGGCGTCGCTGATCAAGAGTCGGCCGCCCTCGCGGCGGAACAGCTCGACGCCGTAATGCTCCTCCAGCGCGCGAATTTGCGTGGTGACCGTGGGCTGGCTCAAGCCAAGGTGCTTGGCCGCGAGTGTCACGCTGCCCAGGCGCGCGACGGTGAAAAACGCCTTCAGCTGGCTCACCAACATGGTCGACCCCCGCAGTCGCTCTGGGGCAGTGGTGCAAAACCCGCCAATAGCTGCTTTGTCAAATTTGCGTCATTTGACGCGCTGTGTTCATCCGTCATCCCTACAGTTTCGCCGATGCGCCGTCTGGCTCATCGGAGCTTTGCGCACCGAGAGCTGAAAACAATTTTTCGTCGAACCTGCTGGAGTTGAAATGCGTCAAACCTTTGTGAAATTGGCCTTGTTGAGCTTGACTACCCTGATGGGTGCCCAAGCATTTGCTCAAGGCAAGACCGAGTTGCTGGTCTATTCGGCGCTGGAAGCCGACCAGATCAAGGCCTACAAGGCCGCTTTCGAGGCCGACAACCCCGGCATCGAGCTGAAGTTCGTGCGCGAGTCCACCGGCATCATCACCGCCCGCTTGCTGGCCGAAAAAGCCAATCCGCAGGCCGATATGGTGTGGGGGCTGGCCGCCACGTCCTTGATGCTGCTGGACAAAGACGGCCTCTTGCAGCCTTACGCGCCCAAGGGCCTGGAGCAGGTGCGCGCCAGCATGCGCGACCCGCGCGCCCAGCCAACCTGGGTCGGCATGGACCTGTGGTCCTCGGCGGTTTGCTTCAACACGGTCGAGGCCGAAAAGCGCCATCTGCCCAAGCCCACCAGTTGGGCCGACCTGACGCAGCCGGTCTACAAGGGCACGGTCACGATGCCGCACCCGGCCTCCAGCGGCACCGGTTTCTTGATGGTGTCGGCCTGGTTGCAAAGCATGGGCGAGGCCAAGGGCTGGGCCTTCATGGACGCGCTGCACCAGAACGTCGGCGTCTACACCCACAGCGGCTCCAAGCCTTGCCGCCAGGCCGGTGCTGGCGAGTTCCCGGTCGGCCTGTCCTTTGACTACCGCGCCAACAAGACCAAGAAGGACGGCGCGCCTATCGACATCATCTTCCCCAAGGAAGGCCTGGGCTGGGATGTTGAGGCGACCGCCATCTTCAAGAGCAGCAAGAAGCAAGAAGCCGCACGCGCGCTGGCCGACTGGGCAGTGACCAAGAAGGCCAATGAGCTCTATGCCGGCAACTTCGCCGTGCTGGCGCTGCCGCAGGTGCAAGAGCGCTTGGAATATGTGCCGTCAGACATCGAAAAGTTCTTGGTCAAGAACGACTTCGCCTGGGCCGCCGCCAACCGCGAGCGCATTCTGACCGAGTGGGCGAAGCGTTATGAAGGCAAGGCAGAACCGAAAAAGCCGTAAAGAGAAGTCTCAATGCTTTCGGTCAAACACATCACCAAGCGCTACGGCACGCAGTCGGTGCTACGCGGCATTGCGCTGGACGTGGCGCAGGGCGAGTTCATCAGCTTGCTGGGGCCATCGGGCTGCGGCAAGACGACGCTGCTGCGCATACTCTGCGGCATCGAGACGCCCGACAGCGGCAGCATCCATTTGCGCGGCCAAGACATCACCGCGCTGGAAGCCTCGCAGCGGCGCTTTGGCGTCGTCTTCCAGTCCTACGCCTTGTTCCCCAACTTGAGCGTGGCGGCGAACGTGGCCTACGGTCTGCAAGGTATGAAGCGGGCGCAGCAGCACAGCCGTGCGCTGGAGATGCTTGACCTGGTCGGCCTGGCCGATCAGGCGCACAAGTACCCGTCTCAGTTGTCCGGCGGCCAGCAGCAGCGCGTGGCCTTGGCGCGTGCGCTGGCGCCGCAGCCGCCGCTGCTCTTGCTGGATGAACCGCTCTCCGCGCTGGATGCACAGGTGCGTGTCAGCTTGCGCGGCGAAATCCGCCGCCTGCAAAAGCAGTTAGGCATCACCACGCTGATGGTCACCCATGACCAGGATGAGGCGCTGTCGATGTCGGACCGCGTCGTCGTCATGCACAAGGGGCAGATCGAACAGACCGGCACACCGCAGCAGCTTTACTCGCGGCCGGCGAGCGAGTTTGTGGCCGGTTTTGTCGGCAAGATGAACCTGATGCCGGCGTTGGTGGTCGGGCGCAACCGGGCCCGTGTCGGTACACAGGACTTGCACTGCGATATCGAGGCCTTCAAGACCGGCAGCCCCTTGCTCTTGGGTCTGCGGCCCGAGGCCATCGGTTTGCGGCCTTTCGTTGTCGACGCGGAGCCAGGGCCAAGTGCGAGCCTGAACAGCTTGCGCGCCGAGGTGCTGGAGACGGTGTTCCTGGGCCCTTGCACCTTGCTGCGTTTGCATTGTGAGGCCTTGGGCGGCCTCATCATCGAGGCCGAATTGCCGAGCTCGGATGACGCGACTCTGCCGGTTTGGCTGCAGGGTCAGGTCTTGATGGAACTGCCTGCTATGAGCATTCGCGGCCTGGCGCAGCCGCTCTCAACACTGCGCGCCGCATGAAGATGAAGAGCAATATCAGCGAGCGCGGCCCTCTGGCGCTGCTGTTGAGCGTGGGCCTGCTGGTCTTGGGCATAGGCATTGCCTTGCCGGTCGGCAGCTTGTTGACGATGAGTTTTTACGGCGCCGATGGCAGTTTCGCCGGGCTGGCCAATTTCAGCGCCTATCTGAGCGGGCCGAACGTGGGCCGATCCTTGTTCAACAGTATGTGGCTGTCGGCCTTGAGCGCCGTGATCAGCGTGAGCTTGGCCTATGGCTATGCCTACGCGCTGACCCAAACTTGCATGCCGGGGCGGCGCTTCTTTCGCGCGGTGGCCTTGCTGCCCATCCTGGCACCTTCGTTGTTGATGGCGATCAGCCTGATCTATCTGTTCGGCAACCAAGGCTTGTTGAAGAACGCCTTGGGCTTTGAATCCATCTACGGCCCGCCCGGCATCGTCATTGGCTCGGTGCTGTGGACGCTGCCGCATGCCTTGCTGATTATGTTGACGGCACTGGCCACCAGCGACGGCCGCTTGCACGAGGCGGCCGCCAGTTTAGGCGCCGGCCGCTGGCGGATCTTCCTCACGGTCACGCTGCCGGCCAGCCGTTACGGGCTGCTGATCTCGCTGGTGGTCGTGTTCGTGATGGTCTTGACCGACTTTGGTGTTCCCAAGGTGATTGGCGGCAACACCCAAGTGCTGGCGACCGACATCTACAAGCAGGTGATCGGCCAGCAGCGCCTGCAGATGGGCGCGGTCGTGGCCCTCTTGCTCTTGCTGCCTGCGGTGCTGGCCTTCTGGGTCGAGCAGCGCCTGCGCCGCGCGCAAGGCGCGGCGCTGACCGTGCGCGCCGTGCCCTATCAACCCACGGCCAGCGCTGGCTTGGACGGCGTGATGCTGCTTTATTGCAGCCTGATCGCCTTGCTCTTGATCGCGGTGATGGGCGTGGCCGTGTTTGCCGCGTTCGCGACTTACTGGCCCTATAACTTGGCGCCGTCCTTCAACAACTTTCGCTTCGACATGATGGATGGCGGCGGCTGGGCCAGCTACGGCAATTCGATCAAGCTGGCCTTGGGCTGCGCGGTGCTGGGCGCGGGCCTGACCTTTTTGAGCGCCTATCTGGTCGAAAAGCCGCGCCGCTTTGCCGCCGGGCGCGGTCTCTTGAACGCGATGGCCAGCTTGCCGATGGCGGTGCCGGGTCTAGCCCTGGGCCTTGGCTATATCTTGTTTTTCAACGCTGGCTGGAATCCGCTGCACGGCCTTTACGGCAGCTTGAGCCTGCTGATCATCTGCACGGTCGCGCATTTCTACTCGGTCGCCCACATCACGCAGCTGGCGGCGCTGCGGCAGCTGGACCCCGAATACGAGCTGGTTGCCGCGTCCTTGGGCGTGCCGTTTTGGACCACGCTGTGGCGCGTGCATTTGCCGGTCAGCCTGCCGGCCATGATGCAGGTGGCCGCCTATTTCTTCATCAATGCGATGACGACGGTGTCGGCGGTGGTGTTCTTGTATTCGCCCGAAACCACGCTGGCCTCGGTGGCGGTGCTGGCCATGGACGACGCCGGTGACATCGGCCCGGCTGCGGCGATGGCGGTGCTGATCTTTTTGACCGCTGCCTTTGGGCGCTTTTTGATCGCGCTGCTGGAGCGCGTGTTGATCAATCGCACGCAAGCCTGGCGTGCTCGTTGAGTTCTCTTTCTTCTAAATTTCTATCGCAACTATGAAATACGACCTCCTGGTGGTCGGCGCCGGCATCGTCGGCCTGGCCCATGCCTATACCGCCGCCCGGCGCGGCTTGAAGGTGCTGGTGTTGGAGCGCGACGCGGCCTGCGTCGGCGCCTCGATCCGCAATTTCGGCTTTGTCACCGTGACCGGCCAAAAAGCCGGTGCCAGCCATGCCAGAGCGCGTCGCTCCCGCCAGGTCTGGGCCGAGGTGGCGCCACTCGCCGGCATCGATGTCGTGCACACCGGGCTGTTCCTGGCTGCCGAGCGGCCCGAGGCGCATGCGGTGCTCCAGGCCTTTATGGCGACCGAGATGGCCGAGGCTTGCGAGCTCTTGAGCCCGGCCGAGGCGGCCGATCGCAACGCAGCCCTGCGCACCGAACATTTGCAAAGCGTGCTCTACAGCCCGCATGAGTTGCGGGTCGAGTCGCGGACCGCGATCCCGCGCTTGACCACTTGGCTGGCCACCGCGCATGGCGTCGAGTTTCGTTTCGGCGAGGCGGTGCTGGCGGTTGACACGCCCCATGTGCAGACGGCGCGCGCCAGCTACCAGGCCGAGCGGGTGGTGGTCTGCGGCGGCGCCGAGTTGAACGGTTTGTTCGCCAACAGCTGGCTGCCGCATCGCCTGCGCATGTGCCAATTGCAGATGTTGCGGGTGCGCCCCGAGCCCGGCTTCAAGCTGCCCGCCTCGGTGATGGGGGATCTGAGTCTGGTGCGTTACGAGGGCTACTCGGAGCTGAAGGAGGCGAGTGCCTTGCGCGCACGGCTGGAGCAGGAAGAAGCCGCCAGCCTGGCCCACGGCATCCATCTGATCGTGGTGCAAAGCGCCGATGGCTCGCTGGTCGTCGGTGACTCGCACCATTACGGCCCGGTTTTGCCGCCGTTCGCGTCCGAAGAGGTCGATGCGCTGATCCTGCGTCATCTGCGCATGAGCCTGCACATCAAGAACGTCGAAGTGACCGAGCGTTGGGTCGGCACCTATCCCTCCTCGGCCACCGAGCCCTGTCTGGTTGAGGCGCCCGCCGCCAACACCCGCTTGGTCACGGTCACCAGCGGCACCGGCGCCAGCACCGCTTTTGGGCTGGCGGAAGAAGTTCTCAACAATTGGTAAGCAGCGATGAGCAACAACAAGAATATGCAGCACTTGCAAGCGGTCGTGTTCGACTGGGCCGGCACCATCATCGACTTCGGCAGCTTGGCGCCCATGGGCGCGTTTGTCCAACTATTTGCCCGTTATGACGTGAGCATCAGCATTGCCGAGGCGCGTGTGCCCATGGGTCTGGCCAAGTGGGACCATATCCATGCGCTGGGTAATCAGCCTGATATTGCGCAGCGCTGGCGCCAGGCGCATGGGCGCGACTTTTCTGATGCCGATTGCGATGAGCTGTACGAGGTCTTCACGCCGATGAACCAGGCCAGCGTCACCCAGCACGCCAGCCTCATTCCAGGCGCTTTGGAGACGGTGGTGGCCTTGCGCGCGCGGGGGTTGAAGATTGGCTCAACGACCGGCTACAACCGCCCCATCATGGACGTTGTCGCGCCGCTGGCCGAGGCGCAAGGCTACAAGCCCGACAACCTGGTCTGCGCCGGCGATATGGCCAGCGCGAGACCGGGGCCCCTGATGATGGTGCGCACGCTGTCGGATCTGGGCGTTTGGCCACCGGCGGCGGTGGTCAAGGTGGATGATACCGTGCCGGGCTTGCAAGAGGGCAGGGCGGTCGGCGCCTGGGTGGTCGGCTTGGCCGTCACCGGCAACTGCCTGGGGCTGAGCGAGGCCGAATGGCTGGCCACGCCGCCCGAGCGGCAAGCGCTGCTGCGGGCGCAGGCGCATCAACTGCTGCTGGACGGCGGCGCGCATTTTGTGATTGACGGGGTGGCCGACTTGCTGCCGCTGATAGCCGAGATCGAGCGCCGCATGGCTGCGGGCGAATTGCCCGCCTGAACAGTAGTTTTTGGCCGGCCTGAGACAATGCCGGCCATGAATGAATCAGCAACTGTCAGTACAGATCGCCCAGACGGCTTTGTGCGCGTCCAGGCCGCGCTGGCGCAGGCCCGCCATCCCTATGCACCGCAGTGGTTGGAGGTGGCCGCACGCACCTCGCAAGAAGCGGCCGATGCCTTGGGCGTGAGCTTGGGGCAGATTGCCAAATCGGTGGTGTTCAAGCGTAAATCGGATGAGGCCGCCGTGCTGGTGATCACCTCGGGTGACAAGCGCGTGGACGAGAAGAAGCTTGCCCCCCACACCGGGGCGCTGGGCCGCGCCGATGCCGACTACGTTAAGGCGCGCACGGGCTTTTCCATCGGCGGCGTGTCGCCGCTGGGTTTTGCGCCGGCCGCTGATGCGTCGCTGCCCTTGCTGTTTGTCGATCAAGAGCTGTTTCGCTTCGATGTCATCTGGGCTGCAGCAGGGCACCCCAATGGCGTTTTTCAGATGTCGCCGGCCGAGCTGGCCGCCTTGACCGGCGCGCCGGTGATCGATGTGGTGCAAGCATGAGCAGCGTGTCCGCGATCGCCGGGGCGGTTAAATCGCCTTGCACCAATGTCTGCAAGATCCACCAGCCCACCGGCTGGTGTGAGGGCTGCGCCCGCACGATTCCTGAAATCACGGTCTGGTCCAAGGCGGCCGACGCCACCCGCCTGGAAATTCTCGACCGCTTGCCGCCGCGCCGCGAACATTTGCTCAATTTGGGCATCTTCACCGCCGCCGAACAAACCCACGAGCCCTGAAAGGCCAAGCCGCACCATGAAACATCTGCGTTTTTATTTCGACCCGATCTCGCCTTACGCGGCACTGGCCTTCGAGCGCCTGCCCGAAGCCTTGAGCGGCATCAGCTACAGCGTCGAGTACCGGCCGATTCTGTTTGCGGCGCTGCTTCACGCCCTGGGCCAAAAAGGTCCGGCCGAAATCGAGCCCAAACGCCAGTGGACCTTCCGCCAGGTGGCTTGGGCGGCCCATCAGCTGAATATCCCTTTGCAGGTGCCGGCACAGCACCCGTTTAATCCTTTGCCGCTGCTGCGCCTGGCTTGGGCCTGTGCGCCGGCCGGCGGTACGCCGAACCGGCTGCAGGTCGAGAAGATCTTGCACCATGTCTGGCGCGGCGAGGGCGCCGATGCGAATCAGGCCGAACGCTTGGCGCTGCTGACGCAAGACCTGACCCCGCAGCGCGATGTGGCCAGCGAAGAGATCAAGGAAGCCTTGCGCAACGCCACCGAACAAGCGCTGGAGCTGGGCGTGTTCGGCGTGCCCACCATCGAGGTGGACGGCCGCTTGTTCTGGGGCTTGGACTCGCTCGACATGCTAGCGGCCTATCTGCGCGGTGACCCTTGGTTTGAACAGGGGGCCTGGGATGCCGCAGCCAAAGCCCGTCCGGGCGTGCGCCGGGCCAGCAGCGCCAAGTGACCCAGGACTTACCCTTGATCTGGATTAAATTTTGCATTGCGAAATCCTAAGCAAGGGTTTCAGCGGGTTTTGTAAGCAAGCGTTCAGCGCGGTGTCAGAGTGGGGTCAGAGGGCGCTTCCATAGTTGCGGCCAAGAGCTGCCGGTCGGTGGTTCTCAGGCAAATATTTGGAGACATCCACCATGGCAACTGCAACAGCAGTCTCCACGAGCAACACGCCAATGACGGGTGAAGAGAAGAAGGTTATCTTCGCCTCCTCGCTGGGCACCGTGTTCGAGTGGTACGACTTTTACCTCTACGGTTCTTTGGCGCCAATTATCGCCAAGCAATTCTTCTCGGGCCTGGACCCGCAAGCGGCGTTCATTGCGTCCTTGCTGGCCTTTGCCGCCGGCTTCATCGTGCGCCCCTTCGGCGCGCTGGTGTTTGGCCGTTTGGGCGACATGATCGGTCGCAAGTACACCTTCTTGGTGACCATTTTGATCATGGGTCTGTCGACCTTCATCGTCGGTGTGCTGCCGAATTACGCCACCATCGGCGCAGCCGCCCCGGTCATCTTGATCGGCCTGCGCATGCTGCAAGGCTTGGCGCTGGGTGGTGAGTACGGCGGTGCCGCAACCTATGTGGCTGAACATGCGCCACAGGGCAAGCGCGGTGCTTACACCTCCTGGATTCAAACCACCGCAACGCTGGGCTTGTTCCTGTCGCTGATGGTGATTCTGGGTACCCGCACGCTGATCGGCGAAGCCGCCTTCGGTGAGTGGGGCTGGCGCGTGCCTTTCATCGTGTCGATCTTGCTGCTGGCCATCAGCGTCTGGATTCGCTTGTCGATGAACGAAAGCCCAGCCTTCCAGAAGATGAAGTCCGAAGGCAAGACTTCCAAGGCGCCGCTGTCCGAGTCCTTCGGTCAGTGGAAGAACCTGAAGATCGTCATGCTGGCGCTGTTCGGCCTGGTCGCCGGTCAGGGCGTGGTCTGGTACACAGGTCAGTTCTATGCGCTGTTCTTCCTGACCAGCGTATTGAAGGTGGAGATGTCGGCCGCCAACATCATGGTCGCGATCTCGCTGCTCTTGGGCACGCCTTTCTTCGTGATCTTCGGAACGCTCTCGGACAAGATCGGCCGCAAGCCCATCATCATGGCCGGCCTGCTGCTCGCCATCGTCACCTACTTCCCGCTGTTCAAGGCGCTGACCAACGCTGCCAACCCTGATCTGGCCAAGGCACAAGCCACAGCGCAAATCACGCTGACTGTGGACACATCGACTTGCTCCTTCCAGGGCAGCCCGATCGCTCGTGAAGTTGACTTCACCAGCAGCTGCGACATCGCCAAGCGCGCTTTGGCTCAGTCTTCCGCCAGCTACGAAACCCTGCCCGGCCCAGCCGGCTCGGTGGCCGTGATCAAGGTCGGCGACAAGGCCATCACCGGCCTGAACGCTACCGTGATGGCCGGCGGACACAAGTTCGACGAAGCCAGCGCTAAGGGCATCGCCGCCTTCAAGAAGGAACTGAGCGAAGCAATGAAGGCTGCCGGCTACCCCGCCAAGGCCGATCCTGCCAAGATCAACCAGCCCATGGTGGTCGCGATCCTGTTCATCTTGGTCCTGTATGTGACCATGGTCTACGGCCCGATCGCTGCGATGCTGGTGGAGTTGTTCCCAACCCGTATCCGTTACACCTCGATGAGCTTGCCTTATCACATCGGTAACGGCTGGTTCGGTGGACTGCTGCCTTCCATCACCTTCGCGATGGTTGCGCAAAACGGCAACATCTACCACGGCCTGTGGTACCCAATCGGCGTCGCTGCCATGACGCTGGTGATCGGCCTGCTGTTTGTGCGTGAAACCAAGGATGTGGATATTTACGCCAACGACTAAGCCAAAGCTCCTCAGCGAGCCAAACGCTTGAGTTACACGGGGCGGCCTTAGGGTCGCCCTTTTTCAATTGGGCTTTGCCAAAGCGCTCTCAGGCTGGAGTCAGCAAGTTCGGTAACAATAAAATTTGCTGCTAACCTTTTCTTTGTACTGGAATCGAATCATGTGGAAATTACTCGTCGGCTTTGCTGCTTTTGCTGCCCTGGCCATCTTTATCTTGATGAAGAGCGGTGGAAACGTTGATATGAGCGGAGAAAAGCACGACGTGGCCGCACCGCATGTCGAAGAGTCAGCTTCGGCTGCTTCGACCCCTGCTTCGGTGCCAGCCCCCGCTTCCGCCGCATCCAACTAAAGATTGCAGCAAGATCCTCGAAGCGCGGCGCTCTTGACCTAGGTCAATGACCGCTGCATGCCGCAGGCCTACCCTGCGGCATGCGCAAGCTCTATCGAACATTGGCGGGCAAGCTCGCCCTGATTCAAACCACATTCTTGGTCGTGGCGCTAGCCTCGATCGCCTTCACGCTTTGGGTGTCATGGCAGTTGGAGGGCGGGGCGGGTGCCATCAACGAGGCCGGCCGCATGCGCATGCTGACCTACAAGCTGACGCTGATGCATCAGGCCGGTGAACATATTGAGGTCGCGCAAGGTGTCGCAAGCTTTGATGCGATGGTCTTGAGCCTGCGGCGAGGGGACCCCTCACGACCGCTCTTCATTCCCGACAATCAAACCAGCCTGGACCGGTTCAAAGAGGTCGAGCGGGCCTGGTTGCCGCTGCGCGGCAAGTTGCTGGAGCCCACCGAAGGCCCGGCGCTGCGCAGCCAGGCCGATCAATTTGTCAACACGGTCGATGCCTTTGTTTCGGCCATCGAGAATGCCATCGCCACCCGTACCGCCTTGCTCGGCGGCCTGTGTTTCGGCTTGGTGGTGCTGGTGGCTGCCGCCTCGGTGGTGTTTGTGTCGGGCACTTTTGTCTGGATCATTCAGCCCTTGCAGCGCTTGCGTGATGGCCTGAAGCAGATGGCGGCGCGCGACTTTTCGCTTCGCATCGATGAAAGCAACACCGTCGAAGAGTTCAGTTCACTGGCCTTGGGTTTCAACGCCATGGCCGACGCGCTGGAGGGTTCTTACCGGGGCCTGGAACACAAAGTGGCCGAGAAGACGGCGGATCTGGCACGCCAGAACGAGCGTTTGGCCGCACTGTATGACGTCGCCCTGATGGCGGTGCAAAGCCAGCCCAGCACCCAGGACTTGGCGCAAGAGTTCGCCGCGAAGATCTGCCGCATTTCAGGCGCCGATGCGGCCGCCGTGCGTTTGGCGGCCGAGGACGGCGAACGCCTGTTGATGTTGGGTCATCACCGGCTGCCGGCCAGCATGGTCGAGGCCGAAGCCTGCGTGCGCAGGGGCGACTGTGCCTGCGGCGAGCATCTGGAGACCGTGGCCGGCGCGCGCATCATTCCGATTCGGGCCTTGGGCCAGCGCAAGCTCAAGCATTGCGAGGCGGCCGGCTATCAGACCGTGGTCGCGATTCCGATGCGTACGCCCAACCGCACGGTCGGCGAGGTTGAGCTGTTTTTTTACGGCGAGCGAACCATCTCGGAGGAAGAACGTCATTTGCTGGACGCCTTGGCGGGCCAGGTAGCGACGCAGCTGGACAATCTGCGTCTGGCCTCACGCATGCGCGAGATGGCGGTCAGCGAGGAGCGCAATTTGATGGCGCAGGAGCTGCACGACTCGATCGCGCAGTCGCTTGCCTTCTTGAAAATCCAGGTGCAACTGTTGCGCCGCGGGATCAAGGAGGGGCACTCGCAGGAAGTGGAGGCGAGCTTGGCCGAAATTGATGCCGGTGTGAAGGAAAGTTATGCCGATGTGCGCGAGTTGCTCTTGCACTTCCGCACCCGGCCCGACCAAGAGGATATCGCGCACGCGCTGCGCAGCACCTTGTCTAAATTCGAGCTGCAAAGCGGGCTCAGCACGCAGCTGACAATGGCCGGGCAGGGCGTGCCCTTGCCGCCTGACCAGCAGGTGCAGGTCTTGCATGTGTTGCAAGAAGCGCTCTCCAATGTGCGCAAACATGCCGGTGCAAGCTCGGTGGAGTTGCGCGTCACGCAGTCGCCGCAGTGGCGTTTTGAGGTGCGCGATGATGGCGCCGGCTTCGACGCGCTTGCCGGGCGTTTCGATGAGACCCATGTCGGCCTGCACATCATGCGCGAGCGTGCCCAGCGCATCGGCGCCACCTTGCAGGTGAGCAGTCAGGCGGGGCAGGGCACGCAGATCAGCCTGACGCTGCCGCCGCAGGGCCGCAGTTCAGCGCCCGACATCAGCCTTGTGGCCGATGTTGCCCCGGATCCCGGACTTGCCGCTAGGTCCGTTTAAGTTAACCGTTTGCATGCCATGACTATTCGCGTAATGGTGGTCGATGACCACAGCCTGTTTCGCCGCGGCCTGACCGCTCTGTTGACCCATGAGCCAGGGCTGGAGGTGGTGGGGGAGGCGGCAGACGGCGTCGAGGCCTTGCGTCGGGTCAAGGAGCTGCAACCTGCCGTCGTGTTGCTGGACAACCATATGCCCGGTGTGCGCGGTGTTGATTTGCTGCCCGGCTTGTTGGAGGTGGCGCCCGAAACCCAGTTCATCATGTTGACGGTCAGCGAGGACGAAGAAGATCTGGCCGCCGCCTTGCGCGCCGGTGCGGCCGGCTATTTGCTCAAGACCATTGACGGGCAAGACCTGGCGGCAGCGATCCGCCGTGCCGTCGGCGGAGAGTCGGTGGTCAGCGCCGAGATGACGCACAAACTGGTGCGTGCCTTCAAGGCGTCCACAGCGGCTGCGCCACCCCCTTCTGCAGCCAGCGCGGCCGAGGAGTCTTTGCTGTCGCCGCGCGAGCAAGAGCTGTTGCGCGAAATCGCACGCGGCGCCAGCAACAAGGAAATTGCCCGCACGCTGGGCATTGCCGAGACGACGGTGAAGATCCACGTCCAGCATATTCTGCGCAAGTTGAACCTGAGTTCGCGCGTGCAGGTGGCGGTCTGGGCGAGCGAGCGGGGCCTGGGTTAGCTCAGGCTGGCCTATTGCGGGCCGGGCTTCATGAGGCCGGCACCTTGATCAAACGCAAACTTAAGCGCCGGCTAGTTCGATGGAACTATGGCCGGCGTGGTGTCATCGTCCTTATGGCGGCCTGGCGCCAACCCTTGGAAGGATGTTCGCCGAGACGATGATCCTGGACAGTCACAGACATAGAAAAGAGGAGAACCTCCATGTCTGTGAACCCCGCAAGTCCTGTTGGCGCCAGCGTCGATGCATCAAGCCAAGGCCGCAAGGCGCTCAGCGTCTTGATCGTCAGCACGCTGGCTTTTACCGTTTGCTTTATGGTCTGGATGATGTTTGGCGTGATCGGCATCCCGATCAAGAAGGCGCTGAACCTCAATTCGACCGAGTTCGGCCTGCTGACCGCGATGCCGGTCTTGAGTGGCTCGCTGATCCGCGTGCCGCTGGGCATTTGGACCGACAAATTCGGCGGCCGTATCGTCTTCTTCTGCCTGATGATGGCTTGCGTCTTGCCCATCTGGCTGATGAGTTATGCCACGGCCTACTGGCATTTTCTGGTGATTGGCCTGTTTGTCGGCCTGGCTGGCGGCTCGTTCTCGGTCGGCACGCCTTATGTGGCGCGCTGGTTCCCGAAGAATCGGCAGGGTTTTGCGATGGGCGTGTTCGGTGCCGGCAACTCCGGCGCGGCGGTCAACAAATTCGTCGCCCCTGGCCTGGTCGTGGCCTTCGGCTGGACCATGGTGCCGCATGTCTATGCCGCCGTGCTGCTCGGCACCGCCATCCTGTTCTGGTTCTTCAGCCATTCGGACGACAAACATCTGGTCGCCAGCAATGCCAGCTTCGTATCGCAGCTGAAGGCCTTGAAGGACCCACGGGTCTTGAAGTACTGCCAGTACTACTCCATCGTGTTCGGCGGTTATGTGGCCTTGAGCCTGTGGATGGTGCAGTACTACGTCGGCGAATACGGCCTCGATATCCGCGTCGCCGCCTTGCTGGCCGCCTGCTTCTCGCTGCCCGGCGGCGTCTTGCGTGCGGTGGGCGGCTGGATGTCGGACAAGCATGGCGCGCACAACGTCACCTGGTGGGTGCTGTGGGTGAGCTGGATTTGCCTCTTTATCTTGTCCTACCCGCAGACCGACTTCACCGTGATGACGGTCAATGGCCCCAAGACCTTCCACATCGGCCTCAATGTCTATGCCTTCACCGGCTTGATGTTCACGCTGGGCATTGCCTGGGCCTTCGGCAAGGCCAGCGTCTTCAAGTACATCAGCGATGACTACGGCGCCAATATCGGCACCATCTCCGGCATCGTCGGTCTGGCCGGCGGCCTCGGCGGCTTCGTGCTGCCCATCATGTTCGGCGCCTTGATGGACCTGACCGGCATCCGCTCCAGCGCTTTCATGCTGATGTATGCGGTGGTCTGGGTCTCGCTGATCTGGATGTATTGGACCGAAGTACGCAAGACCGAAATGATGGGCAAGAACGCCCCCGCTTCGCCAATTTCGCAGTCCTTCGCTCGCTGAGTCGAGCGTCAATAAAGGAACACATAGCTATGAACACGATGAGCAAGGCCGGCGCACCCGTCGCCGATGGCGGCTCGGCAGATATTGCCGACTGGCGCCCTGAGGACGAAAAATTCTGGGAATCCACCGGCAAGAAAATCGCCTACCGCAATCTCTGGATATCGATCCCTGCGCTGCTCTGCGGCTTCGCGGTCTGGGGCATGTGGGGCATCATCACAGTGCAGATGCTCAACCTGGGCTTCCCCTTCAGCAAGGACGAGCTGTTCACGCTGACGGCGATTGCCGGCATCTCGGGCGCCACCATGCGCATCCCGGCCTCCTTTTTGATCCGCATGGCGGGTGGGCGCAACACGATCTTCTTGACCACCGCGATGCTCTTGGCTCCTGCCATCGGCACTGGCGTCGCGCTGCAGCATCCCGAGTGGCCGCTGTGGGTGTTCCAGCTGATGGCGCTGTGGTCGGGCGTGGGCGGCGGCAACTTCGCCTCCTCGATGTCGAATATCAGCCCCTTCTTCCCCAAGCGCTTGCAGGGCACGGCGCTAGGCTTGAATGCCGGTCTGGGCAATTTCGGCGTCACGACCATGCAGATCGTGATCCCGCTGGTCATGACGGTCGGCCTGTTCGGCACCTTGGGTGGCGAGTCGCGGCCGCTGATCAAGGACAGCGGTTGGATTCTCGGCAAGATCGTGGCCGGCACCCCCACCTGGATTCAAAACGCCGGCTTTGCCTGGGTCTTGTCGCTGGTGCCGCTGTCGATTCTGTGCTGGTTTGGCATGAGCAATCTGAAGACGGTATCGCCCGAAACAGGCTCGCCCTTGACCGCTTTCGGCAAGATTATCTATCTGTATTCGCTCGCCTTCGTACCTTCGATCGCGATGCTCTATCTCTACCTGCCAGCACCGACCGGCTTGGGCCTGCTGAATATGTGGGTGGCGATCCCGCTCGACATCATCGCCGCGCTCGTGGTGATGAAGCTGGCCGCCTTTGGCACGATGAAAGAGGGCGTTACCAAACAGTTTGCGATCTTCAAGAACAAGCACACCTGGGCGATGACGGCGCTTTACGTCGTGACCTTCGGCAGCTTCATCGGCTTCTCGATGGCCTTGCCACTGGCGATCACGGTGATCTTCGGCTTCATCCATGCGCCCGATGCGGCCGGCGTGCTGCAACACGCCTTGAAGAACCCTAATGCTCCGTCGGCACTGACCTATGCTTGGATCGGGCCCTTCGTCGGCGCGGCGGTGCGGCCGATCGGCGGCTGGATCGCCGACAAGGTGGGCGGCTCCATCGTCACGCAAGTGATCTCGGCCATCATGGTGTTCGCCTCCGCAGCGGTTGGCTACGTGATGATGCAGGCCTACCAATCAAGCACGCCGGAGCAGTACTTTTCGCTCTTCATGGGGCTGTTCATCCTGCTGTTCGCCGCCACCGGAGTGGGCAACGGCTCGACCTTCCGCAGCGTCGGTTTCATCTTTGACAAGGCCCAAGCGGGCCCGGTACTGGGCTGGACCTCGGCCGTCGCCGCTTACGGCGCCTTCATTGCACCCGTGCTGATCGGCCAGCAAATCAAGGCCGGCACGCCGCAATACGCGTTCTACGGCTTCGCGGTCTTCTACGCCGTCTGCCTGATTTTGAACTGGTGGTTCTATCTGCGCGCCAACGCGTACGTCAAGAACCCATGAACGAAGCGCAAACGAAGAACAAACGACAAAACAAGGAATAGACCATGAGCCACTTCCTCGACCGATTGAACTACTTCGCGTTGCCGAAGGAAACGTTCTCCAATGAACACGGCGTCACCACCGCCGAGGACCGCACCTGGGAAGAAGCCTACCGTGCCCGCTGGCAGCATGACAAGATCGTGCGCTCCACCCATGGCACCAACTGCACGGGATCTTGCTCCTGGAAGATCTACGTCAAGGGCGGCATCGTCACCTGGGAAACTCAGCAGACCGATTACCCGCGCACGCGGCCGGATCTGCCCAATCATGAGCCACGCGGTTGCGCTCGGGGTGCGAGTTACTCCTGGTATCTGTACAGCGCCAATCGGGTCAAGTACCCGATGGTGCGCGGCTCCTTGCTCAAGCATTGGCGCGCCGCACGCGGTGTGGCCAAGAGCCCGGTCGATGCCTGGACCAACTTGGTCGAAAACCAGGAACAGCGTACGGAATGGCAAAAAGACCGTGGCCTGGGCGGCTTTGTGCGCTCGACCTGGGATGAGGTCAACGAGATCATCGCATCGGCCAATATCTACACGGTCAAGAAGCACGGGCCCGATCGCGTGATCGGCTTCTCGCCGATCCCTGCCATGTCGATGATCAGTTATGCCGCCGGCAGCCGCTATCTGAGCCTGATGGGCGGCGTCTGCATGAGCTTTTACGACTGGTATTGCGACCTGCCACCGGCCAGCCCGCAGGTCTGGGGTGAGCAGACCGATGTGCCCGAGAGCGCCGACTGGTACAACTCCAACTACATCATCGCTTGGGGCTCCAACGTGCCGCAAACGCGCACGCCGGACGCTCACTTCTTCACCGAGGTGCGCTACAAGGGCGCCAAGACGGTGGCGGTGACGCCGGACTATTCCGAGGTCGCCAAGCTGGCCGACATCTGGATGCACCCCAAGCAGGGCACCGACGCCGCGATCGCGATGGCGATGGGCCATGTGATCTTGAAGGAGTTCTACTTCAAGGATGGCGGCAAAGGGCGCTCCACCTATTTCGACGATTACGCCCGCCGCTACACCGACCTGCCGCTGCTGGTGAAGATGAAGAAGACCACGACCGCCGATGGTCGTGAGCTGCTGGTGCCCGACCGCTATCTGCGCGCCAGCGACTTTGGCGGCAAGCTGGGCCAGGACAACAACCCCGACTGGAAGACGCTGGCCTTTGACACCGCCGGCAAGGTGGTGTTACCGAATGGCTCTATCGGTTTCCGCTGGGGCGCCGGCGACAGGCCCGACCTTGGCAAGTGGAACCTCGAGTCCAAAGAGGCCGTGCATGACAGCGACGTCAAGCTGAAGCTGTCGGTGCTCGAAGATGGTGAGCAGGCGCATGAAGTCGCCACCGTCGGCTTCCCCTATTTCGGCGGCATCGACACGCCGAATTTCCAGTCCAACAAGCAGCAAGACGTGCTGAGCCGGAACGTGCCGGTGGTGCGCCTGAAGCTGGGCAAGCATGAAGATGCGGCCGAATGCCTGGTCGCAACCGTGTTTGACTTGCAAGTGGCGCAGTACGGCATCAACCGTGGCCTGGGCGATGACTGCCCGAGCAGCTATGACGACAACCTGCCCTACACGCCAGCCTGGGCGGAGTCCATCACCGGGGTGAAGCGTGAGCAGATCATCACCGTTGGCCGTGAGTTCGGCGACAACGCCGACAAGACCCGTGGCAAATCGATGGTCATCATCGGTGCGGCGATGAACCACTGGTACCACTGCGATATGAACTACCGCGGCATCATCAATATGCTGATGATGTGCGGTTGCATCGGCCAGTCTGGCGGGGGCTGGGCCCATTACGTCGGCCAGGAAAAGCTGCGCCCGCAGACCGGCTGGACGGCGCTGGCCTTTGCGCTCGACTGGATCCGCCCACCACGGCAGATGAACTCGACCAGTTTCTTCTACGCCCACACCGACCAGTGGCGCTACGAGAAGCTGGATGTGTCCGAGATCTTGTCGCCGCTGGCCGACAAGGCCAAGTACGGCGGCAGCCTGATCGACTACAACGTGCGCGCCGAGCGCATGGGCTGGTTGCCGTCCGCGCCGCAGTTGCAGACCAACCCGATGCAGGTGGTCAAGGACGCGGCCGCTGCCGGCATGGACGCCAAGGACTATGCCGTCAAGAGCCTGAAGGACGGCTCGCTGCGTATGAGCTGCGAGGACCCGGACCACCCGTCCAACTGGCCGCGCAATATGTTCGTCTGGCGCTCCAACATCCTGGGCTCCTCGGGCAAGGGCCATGAGTATTTCTTGAAGCATCTCTTGGGCACGACCCACGGTGTGCAGGGCAAGGATCTGGGCAAGGATGATGTCAAGCCGGAAGAAGTGGAATGGCATGCCAAGGCGCCCGAGGGCAAGCTGGACTTGCTGGTGACGCTGGACTTCCGCATGAGCACGACCTGTCTGTACTCGGACATCGTCTTGCCGACTGCGACCTGGTATGAGAAAAACGACCTCAATACCTCGGACATGCATCCCTTCATCCACCCGCTGTCCACCGCCGTGGACCCGGCCTGGCAGGCACGCAGCGACTGGGAGATCTACAAGGGTTTTGCCAAGAGCTTCAGCGAGCTATGCGTCGGCCATTTGGGCGTCGAAAAAGAGCTGGTCTTGACGCCTTTGATGCATGACACGCCGGCCGAATTGGCCCAGCCTTTCGGGGTGCAGGAGTGGAAGAAGGGCGAGATCGAGCTGATCCCCGGCAAGACCGCGCCGCAAATCGCCGTGGTCGAGCGCGACTACCCGAATCTGTACAAGCGCTTCACCGCACTCGGTCCCTTGATGAACAAGGTCGGCAACGGCGGCAAGGGCATCAGCTGGAACACCGACACCGAGGTCGAACAACTCGGCGACTTGAACGGTCGTGTGCGCGATGAAGGTGTCACCAAAGGCATGCCGAGAATCGAGACCGACATCGATGCGGCCGAGGTCGTCTTGCAACTCGCCCCCGAGACCAACGGCCATGTGGCGGTAAAGGCCTGGGAGGCGTTGTCTAAGCAGACCGGCCGCGAGCATGCCCACTTGGCGCTGCACCGCGAGGACGAAAAGATCCGCTTCCGCGACATCCAGGCGCAGCCGCGCAAGATCATCTCCAGTCCGACCTGGTCGGGGCTTGAGAGCGAAAAAGTCAGCTACAACGCCGGTTACACCAATGTGCATGAGCTGATCCCATGGCGCACTCTGACGGGCCGCCAGCAGTTCTACCAGGACCACCCCTGGATGCAGGCCTTCGGCGAGGGCTTCAGCAGCTATCGGCCGCCTGTTGATTTGAAGACCCTGGTGGAAGTGCAGGGGCTCAAACCCAATGGGCATACCGAGATTGCGCTCAACTTCATCACCCCGCACCAGAAATGGGGCATTCACTCGACCTATAGCGACAACATCATGATGCTGACGCTGAACCGGGGCGGCTCGGTGATCTGGATCAGTGAGGACGACGCGACAAAGGCTGGCATCGTCGACAACGACTGGGTCGAGTTGTTCAACGCCAATGGTGCGATTGCGGCGCGCGCCGTGGTCAGCCAGCGGGTCAAGAACGGCATGGTGATGATGTACCACTCGCAAGAGAAGATCATCAACACACCGGGCTCGGAGATCACCGGCACGCGCGGCGGCATCCACAACTCGGTCACCCGCATCGTCACCAAACCGACCCACATGATTGGCGGTTATGCGCAGCTGAGCTACGGCTTCAACTACTACGGCACGATTGGTACCAACCGCGATGAGTTCGTGCTGGTGCGCAAGATGGCCAAGGTGGATTGGTTGGAAGAAGCAGTTGAGGGAGAACACGCATGAAGATACGAGCTCAAATCGGCATGGTGCTGAACCTGGACAAGTGCATTGGTTGCCACACTTGTTCGGTCACCTGCAAGAACGTCTGGACCAATCGCCCCGGCGTCGAATACGCCTGGTTCAACAATGTTGAGACCAAGCCCGGCATCGGCTACCCCAAGGAATGGGAGAACCAGGACCGCTGGAACGGCGGCTGGCACCGCAAGGCCAATGGCGCGATCGAGCCGCGCCAGGGCGGCAAGTGGAAGTTGCTGATGCGCATCTTCTCCAACCCCAATCTGCCCGAGATCGACGACTACTACGAGCCCTTCACCTTCGACTATGACCATCTGCAGTCGGCGCCTAAGTCGAAGGCGCCGCCGACGGCCCGCCCGCGCAGCCTGATCACCGGCAAGCGCATGGAGAAGATCGAATGGGGTCCGAACTGGGAAGAAATTCTCGGCGGCGAGTTCGCCAAGCGCAGCAAGGATCAGAACTTCGAGAATGTACAGAAGGAGATGTACGGTCAGTTCGAAAACACCTTCATGATGTATTTGCCGCGCCTGTGCGAGCATTGCCTGAACCCGGCCTGCGTGGCGTCTTGCCCCTCGGGCTCGATCTACAAGCGCGAGGAAGACGGCATTGTCTTGATCGACCAGGACAAATGCCGCGGCTGGCGTATGTGCGTGTCGGGCTGCCCCTACAAGAAGATTTACTACAACTGGCAGTCGGGCAAGGCTGAGAAGTGCATCTTCTGCTATCCCCGCATCGAGGCCGGCCAGCCGACCGTGTGTTCGGAAACCTGCGTCGGAAGAATCCGTTACCTGGGCGTGCTGCTGTATGACGCAGACCGTATTCAAGAGGCCGCCAGCGTCGTCAATGACAAGGATCTGTACCAGGCGCAGCTGGATATCTTCCTCGACCCGAACGATCCCAAGGTGATCGAACAGGCGCGCAAGGACGGCATCCCCGACGCCTGGATGGCCTCTGCCCGCAAGAGCCCGGTCTACAAGATGGCGGTCGAGTGGAAGGTGGCGTTGCCGCTGCACCCCGAGTACCGCACGCTGCCTATGGTCTGGTATGTGCCACCGCTCTCTCCAATCAGCGCTGCTGCCAATTCGGGTCAGCTTGGCATCAACGGGCAGATCCCGGACGTCAAGCAACTGCGCATTCCGGTGCAATACCTGGCCAATCTGCTGACCGCCGGCGATGTGCCGCCGGTCGAACGGGCGCTCGAGCGCATGCTGGCGATGCGTGCGTATCAGCGCAGCAAGCATGTGGACGGCGTCGAGAACAAGGCGGTGCTGGATCAGGTCGGCCTGCTCAAGCACGAGGTCGAGGACATGTACCAGACCATGGCGATTGCCAATTATGAAGATCGCTTCGTGATCCCGACCACGCACCGCGAATATGCGGAGAACACCTTTGATGTGCGCGGCGGTTGTGGCTTCAGCTTCGGCAATGGCTGCTCCGACGGGCAGACCGAGACCAGCCTCTTCGGTGGCCCCAAGAAGCGCACGATTCCGATCAAAGCGACCGTCTGAGGCAGAGCAAATGAAAACATCGATTTTTTCTATGTCCTGCCGCGTACTGGCCCGGGTGCTCGACTATCCGCACGCCGAAATGCGCGCAGCCTTGCCGGAGCTGTTTGCCGTGCTGACGGAGGAGGGCGCCTTGAGCCCCGCCCGTCTGGCGGAAATGAAGGCCTTGATGGGGACGCTGCAGCAAGGCGACGCCTACGAAGTCGAAGCCCGCTATGTCGAGAGTTTTGATCGGGGCCGCGCGACCAGCCTGCATATGTTCGAGCATGTACATGGCGACTCGCGCGACCGTGGGCCGGCTTTGATCGACCTGCAGCAGACCTACGCCGCCGGCGGCATGTTTTTTGAAGCCAGTGAGCTACCGGATTACTTGCCGGTGGTCTTGGAGTTCGCGTCCACCCAACCACCCGAGACAGCCAAGGCTTTTCTGGCCGAGATGGCGCATATTCTGAACGCCATCCACAGCGGCCTGATCAAACGTGACAACCCCTATGCCGCCGCGATTGGCGCGGTTTTGGAGTTGGCCGGTGAGAAGCCGCAAGCGGTGCAAATCACCGTTGACGAGGCGCTTGATGAGGCTTGGCAAGAGCCGGCTGCCTTTGATGGCTGCTCGTCCAAAGGTCAGAGCAAGCCCGGTGCGTCTCAGCCAATTCATATCGTTAGAAAAACAGCCCCCCATCAGGAAGGAGTGCGACCATGAATTCACTCGACTTTGCCCTCTTTGGCATCTATCCCTATATCTGCCTGGCCGTCTTTCTGGTCGGCAGCCTCTTGCGCTTTGATCGCGACCAGTACAGCTGGAAGAGCGATTCCTCGCAGCTGCTGCGTGCGGGCTCGCTGCGCTGGGGCAGCAATCTGTTCCATGTCGGCGTGCTGTTCCTGTTTTTCGGCCACACCTTCGGCATGTTGACGCCGCACTTCATGTACGAGCATTTCATCAGTGCCGGCAACAAGCAGCTGATGGCGATGATCAGCGGCGGCATCGCAGGCGTGCTGGGCTTTGCCGGCGTCTCCATCCTCTTGCATCGGCGCCTGAGCGATGAGCGCATCCGCATCAACTCCAAGACCAGCGACATCTTGTTGTTGGTCTTGCTGTGGATTCAGCTGGCCCTGGGCCTGGCGACCATCCCGCTGTCGGCGCAACATCTGGACGGCGGCATGATGATGAATCTGGCTGGTTGGGCCCAGCGTATCGTGACCTTCCAGTCCGGCGCCGTGGAGCTGCTTGCTCAAGCTTCCTGGGTCTTCAAGCTGCATATGTTCCTGGGTATGACGGTGTTCCTGGTCTTCCCCTTCACCCGCTTGGTGCATGTGTGGAGCGGCTTCGGCACGGTGGCATATTTGTTCAGGCCGTATCAGATGGTGCGCAGCCGGCGTTTGTCGCTGCCACCTGGCCATAACCAGCCGCAACAGCATTGATAGTTAGAGGAGGTTGCTATGAGCCAAGAACAAGGATGTGGCAGCGGGAGCTGCGGCTGCGCCAGCAAGGCGCCGGCTGTTGACGATGTCAAGGTGGCCGTGGCGATGGTCAACGGCGTGCCCTTGCATGGTGAAGGCGAGTCGCCCGACCCGGAGGCGCTGCGCCAACGGGCCTATAGCGAGTTGCTGCGCCAGGCTGCGCAGCGTAAGGGCTTGCTGGCGGTCGGTGATCTGCCTTCGCTGGACGGCGTGCTGAGCGAGGCGGCGTCCGATGCCACTTTGGCCCTGCTGGAGCGCGAGCTGCAATTGCCCGAGCCCGATGAGGCCAGCTGTAAACGCTATTTCGACGCCCATCCGGCCCGCTACCATGTCGGCGAAAAGGTTCAGGCCAAACATATTCTGTTTGCCGTAACGCCGGGTGTCGACGTGCCGGCGCTGCGTGGGCGAGCCGAGGCCTTGCTGGTGACGCTGCGCTGCGAAGCGCTGAACAGCCCCGCATTTGCCACGGCCGCAGCCGAAAACTCCAACTGCCCAAGCGGGGCGGAAGGTGGCGATCTGGGCTGGCTGGAGGCACAGGACTGCGCGCCCGAGTTCGCCTCAGCCTTGTTCGCGCAAGACGAAGCGAACGCCCATATCGGCGTGCTGCCGCGCCTGATCACCACGCGCTTTGGCTTTCACATCATCCAGGTGCTGGCCCGCGAGGCCGGGGTGGCCCAGCAGTTCGAGTCCGTCAAGGGCGCGATCGGGCAGGTCTTGCGCCAGCAGGCCTATATGACGGCGCTGCGCCAGTACCTGAGCTTGCTGGCGGGTGAGGCGGAGCTGCTGGGGCTAGAGCTGGATACGGCGGACTCACCGCTGTTGCAGTGATTTTCAGGGTCAGGCTATGAGCGACGAACTACTGACCCGTCTGCGCCGGTTCAACACCGACTACTTCCCGCAGTACCAGGCGCAGTTCAAGGATCTGGTCGATCAGGGCCAGCATCCGACCACGCTCTTCATCGGTTGCTCCGACTCGCGTCTGGTGCCCTATATGCTGACCGGCGCCGGGCCGGGCGAGCTCTTCATGGTCCGGAATGTCGGCGCTTTTGTGCCCCCGTACGATGGTTCCAGCGGCCTGCACGGCACCGCCGCCGCGATTGAATACGCGGTCTTGGCGCTGCATGTCCAGCACATCATCGTTTGCGGCCACAGCCATTGCGGCGGTATCCGCGCCTTGTACGGCGAGGTGCCCGCCGAGGCCACCAATCTGAAGTCCTGGCTGGAACTGGGCCGCGAGGCGACCTTGCCAGTGCAGCTCAGCGATGAAGCGCTGCGGCGCACCGAGGAGCGCTCGGTGGTGTTGCAGTTGGAGCGCCTGATGGACTACCCGATGGTGCGCTCCCGCGTCGAGGCGGGGCAGATCGCCTTGCACGGTTGGCACTGCGTGATCGAGGCCGGCGAGGTCAATGTGTTTGACGTCAATCTGGGGCGCTTTGTGCCGGCCTCTAGCGCCGAACACAGCGGCACCGGACCTTACCGTGCGCATGCCGAAGACCCTGGCGCCTTGTTCAATGAAATCGATGACGCCTGGGCGCCCAAGGCCTAAATCCTTAGCTCATCAGTGCAGCGAAGCTTCCGCCCCGCCACGCTCGGGCGCCACCGTCGGCAGGCGGATCATCATGCGCGCACCGTTGCCGGGTGAGCTGATGACTTCGATCTGACCGCCCAAGACATTGGTGACGATGTTGTGCACGATGTGCATGCCCAGGCCGGACCCACCGGTGCCAAGCTTGGTGGTGAAGAAGGGGTCAAAGATGCGCCTGCGTACCGACTCATCCATCCCTCGCCCGTCATCGCTGATGCTCAGTTCCACCTCATCGCTGCCCAGTTGAGCGCAGCGAATCATGACCAGCCCTTTGGTCTTGCCCTCGAAGCCATGCACCAGCGCGTTGATCAAGAGATTGGTCAGCACTTGGCCGAGCGAGCCGGGGTAGCTGTTCATCTTGAGTCCAGCGTCTAGCTCGGTCTTGATGACGAAGGGCGTGTGCTTGAAGCTGGGCTCCACCATGATCAACACGTCTTCGACCACGCGGGCTAACTCGAAGTCACGCCGCAGGTCGGTGGTCTGGTCAATCGCCACTTGTTTGAAGTCGCGCACCAGGTCGGCCGCTTTTTGCACATTGCGCTGCAAGATGTCCTGGCCACGCCGGGTATCGCGCACCAGGTCTTCCAGCAAGCTGCGCCGCATCGGCGTATTGCCTTGCAGCATTTCCTCCAAGGCCTTGTAGCGGTCTTCCAGCGAGGACACCACCGTCAGCGAGTTGCCCAGCGGTGTGTTCAATTCATGCGCAACGCCGGCCACCAAACGACCCAGCGAGGCCAGCTTCTCCGACTCCACCAGCTCGTGTTGCGCCGTCTTCAGATGGGAGAGCGCCTCGGTCAACTCGCTATTGCTGGCGGTCAACTCGGTGGTGCGCTGCTCGACCTGTTCTTCCAGCGTGCTGGCATGTTGGCGCAGCGCTTCAAAGGCGGTGAGCAAGGATTGCCGCATGCGCTCCATCGCCAGGCCCACGCGCGCAATTTCGTCGTGGCCGCCCAGGGCCAGCGGCTTTTCCAGCTTGCCGGCGGCGAGTTCTTCGGCGGCCTGCGTCAGCTGTGTCATCGGGGCCAGCACCCGGCGGCGCATCACCCAAAGAATCAAGATAGACGAGGAGGTCAGGGTCAGCACGCTGCGCCAGATGGTGCGCACCATATCGGCCTGTTTGGCTGCCACCAAGGGCCCCGCACTCATCTCTATGGTCAGCTCGGCAATCTGGCGGCCGTCGCGTTTGACTGGGAGGGTCTTGCTGAGGGTCAGGTCGGGGTCACTGGCTCGTTCGGGCCAGCGCTGCTCTTGAAAGGGCGCGGCCGTCGATTGCTCGCGCACCACCACCGAGATGAAGCGGGGATCGTCGCCTTGCGCCTTGATCATCGGCTCGGCCAAATCGGGCGAGACCTGCCAGACCGGTTCCGCCAGCGACAGCGCCATCACCTGCGTGATGCGCTCCAGGTCTTTGTGCAAAATCTCTTTGGCCGTGCTGCGGGTCGATTGCGCGTCCAGGAACAGTGCCACGGCGGTGGGCACCAGCAGACCAATCAACAGAGCGATGACTACCGCATAGCGAAGCGAAGCGCGCTCAAACATCAGGTTCGTTCCTCGGGCTGAGTTCGCAAGCGCTGAGGCTTGCTGTTCGACCATAAGGCGCTGGTTG
This sequence comes from Roseateles albus, assembly GCF_028595345.1. Taxonomy (NCBI): domain Bacteria; kingdom Pseudomonadati; phylum Pseudomonadota; class Betaproteobacteria; order Burkholderiales; family Sphaerotilaceae; genus Roseateles; species Roseateles albus. The sequence goes on from NZ_JAQQXT010000003.1 coordinate 182,681, forward strand.
TTGTGGCGCTGATTTGCATGGTGCTGAGGCGGATTCCGGTGCGCTGAGTGTAGGGGTAACTCGGGCCAGTTGGCGCAGACTGTTGTCAGGACTTTCCCCCCGTTGCAGTGCGCTCAGCTTTGCTTAAGCGGCGGCGAGCACGGTGACGCAGTTGCGGCCGGTATGTTTGGAGGCGTAGAGGGCGCGGTCGGCGCGCTTGAAGAAGGTTTCAGCGCATTCGCCGGCTCGCAGCTGGGTGACGCCCAGGGAAATCGTGACGCGCCTGATGTCTTGTTCGGTGTCGCCGCGCCGGATGCGGCTGGCCGCCACGCAGCTGCGCATGGTCTCGGCCATGGCCTGAGCTTGCTGCAAATTGCCGCTGGGCAGCAGCATCGCGAATTCTTCGCCGCCGACGCGGGCCGCAATTGTGGTTTCTTGCCCTTTATCAGCCTGCGCCGCCACTCCCTTCAAGGTTTGAGCCACCGCCCGCAAGACGCGGTCGCCGAAAGCATGACCATAGCTGTCGTTGACCTGCTTGAAGAAATCGATATCGCCCAGCACCAGGCAAGGGGCGAGGGCGCTGTCGCCGGGCGGATTGCTGGTGCATTGCTGCAGATGCTGATCAAAGGCGCGCCGATTGGCCAAGCCGGTCAAGGCATCGAGCAAGGCCTCGCCTCGGGCCCGCTGCACCTCTTCGCGCAGACTGTGGATCTCTCCCTGGCTGCTGTCCAGGCGCTGCTGCAACTCGCTCAAAGCGCCGCGTATTTCGCGTGTGCCACTGAGCAGTTCCTGCAGCACATCGGCCTGTGTCTGCGCCGGTGGGTTGCTCAAAAGCTGTTCGACCCAGGCCGATAACGAGTTGTCAAAGCGGGCGGATTCCTGGCCTGCTTGGGCTGCTGATGTGGCCATGGAATCGAGCACTTGGCTGAAGCCGTCGGCAATCTTGCCGCCCAGAGCCGGGTCCAGGTCGCAGACATGCTCGCGGTACAGGGCCCAGGTTTGCGCCTCGTCCAGCGTGTTGCCGCCTGCGGTGTGGATTTGCAGAGCCTGATTCAGCTTGGGGTTGCTGCCGCTGACGAACTCATACCAAACGGCATAGCTGGCCGGATGCAGGGCAGCCCGCTGCTTGGTCATCAAGGGCAACGCGGCACGCAGATGCTCGGCGCTGCGCGCCATGCTGTCGTGGTATTTCATTCCTACCCCCCGTTTGCCGGCCGCTGTTGCGACGGGCTATTTTCGAAGCCGAACCCGGTCCTCAATGCTTGTGGCCTTTAAGCGCGCAGGTTCGACTTTCGCTTGTGGCTGTACCCGCCCGCTGCAATGCAATCAGCGTGGCCGGCACCTGCTGCTATCGGCTTTGCTTTTGTGAGCCTGAGGCGCAAATGCGGGTCGGTGCAAAGTTGCCGCAGCAAGTGCGAAATATTGCCGCTGTGCGGGGCTGTTGGCGGGGCTGCTCGCTGAGTACAAGGCTGCAAACTAGAATCGCGGCAATGACTCCTCTCGCTCCCTCCCGGCCTGTTGCGCCCTTGTGGCCCGGCCTTGTCTTGGCGATGCTCGGGGCGGTGGCCTTCTCCGGCAAGGCCATCATTGTCAAGCTGGCCTATCGCCACGGCGTCGACGCCGTCACCCTGATCATGTTGCGCATGCTGTTTGCCCTGCCGCTGTTTGTGGCGCTGGCGCTCTGGGCCGGGCGGGGCAAGGCGGCACTCACCAGGCGCGACTGGATCGCCGTCATGGGTCTGGGCTTCAGCGGTTATTACCTGGCCAGCTTTTTGGATTTCGCCGGCTTGGCCTATATCAGCGCCAGCTTCGAGCGCCTGATTCTTTACCTGAACCCCACCATCGTCTTGCTGCTCGGCTGGCTCTTGTTCAAGCGCCGGGTGACGGCGCGCCAACTCGTGGCCCTGGCCATCAGCTATGCCGGCGTGCTGCTGGTGTTTGGCCAGGAGCTGCATCTGCAAGGGGCCGACGCGCTGCTGGGCGCGGCCCTGGTGTTCGGCAGCGCGATCAGCTATGCGGTCTACTTGCTCTACAGCGGCGAGGAGGTCAAACGCCTGGGGGCCCTGCGCCTGACCGGCCTGGCCACCACGGTCGCCTGCCTGCTGTGCATCGCGCAGTTCTTGGTCTTGCGGCCGCTGAGTTCGGCCTTCGCGGTGGCGCCGCAGGTCTTGTGGCTGTCGCTGCTGAACGCCACCTTGTGTACCTTCGCGCCGGTCTTGATGGTGATGATGGCGATCGAGCGTCTGGGTGCCACACTGGCGGCGCAGACCGGCATGATTGGGCCGATGTCGACGATTTTGATGGGCGCGGTGATTCTGGGCGAGCCGTTCACGCCCTGGGTGGCGGCCGGGACTTTGCTGGTGCTCAGCGGGGTCTGGTTGTTAACGAAGTGGCGTTAATAGGACTTACGCAAAACCGCCCCGGCGTCGTTCCGCCGCCTTGTCGTACAAGGCGTACTGCCTACGGCGTCATGCCTAGCCGGAACAATTTTGCGTAAATTCTGCTTGAGGAGAAAGCGATGGATCTAGGACTAACCGGCCGCTGGGCCTTGGTGTGTGCGGCGAGCAAGGGCTTGGGGGCGGGCTGCGCCGAGGCGCTGGTGCGCGAGGGCTGCAATGTCGTCATCACCGCGCGTGGCCTGGAGGCTCTGACCGCGACGGCCGCGCGCCTGCGCCTGCTCAATCCTGCCGTGCAAGTGATCAGCGTGGCCGGCGACATTGCCACGCCCGAGGCGAGGGCGGCGGCGCTGGCGGCCTGCCCCCAGGTCGACATCTTGATCAATAACGCAGGTGGTCCGCCGCCGGGTGACTTTCGCGACTGGGACCGCGCGACCTGGCTGGCCGCTATCGACGCCAATATGCTGACGCCAATCGAGTTGATCAAGGCGACGGTGGATGCGATGGCCGCACGTGGCTTTGGTCGCGTCATCAACATCACCTCGGGCGCGGTCAAGGCGCCCATCGATGTCTTGGGTCTGAGCAATGGCGCGCGGTCCGGCCTAACGGGCTTTGTCGCCGGGCTGGCGCGTCAAGCGGCCTTGGCCGGGCGCAATGTGACCATCAATAATTTGCTGCCCGGTGCTTTTGATACCGAGCGACTTCACAAGACCCTGGTTGCTGGTGGCGCCAAGGCCGGTCTTTCCAGCGAGGACTTTGCCGCCAAGCGCCGCGCCGCCATTCCCGCCCAGCGCTTTGGCACTGCGGCCGAATTCGGTGCTATCTGCGCGATGCTGTGCAGCGCGCAGGCCGCTTATCTGACCGGGCAAAACATCTTGCTGGACGGCGGCGCCTACGCGGGCGTCTTCTAAGCGGCAGGTACTTGAAGCAAGCTCAGTTGCGCGCATGCGTGACCCGGTACTCGGCAACGCCGGGCACCTCGGTGACGCGGCTGGCAAAGCGCGTCAGCGTCTGAGCGCCAAAATTATGCTTGGCGGTGCAGACAAAGCGCCATTCTTCCTGGCCGCCCGTCAGCGTGACGCTGAGTGAGCCGGGCGCAAAGCGAAACCCGAGGGCATCGCAGAACTCGGCCAGTTCTTGTTGTACGAATTTGCGTTGGGGCTCGCCGCGCAGCATCACCGCGATGGCCGGGTGCGAGGGCAGATGCGACTCCAGCTTGGCGCCCCACATCATCAGGCTGGCGCACAGCAGTGTCAGCATGATGGCGGCGAAGTAAAAGCCCATGCCCAGCATGATGCCGATCGACGAAGCGGCCCAGAGCGAAGCGGCGGTGGTCAGGCCGCTGATGTTCATGCCTTCGCGCATGATCACGCCGGCACACAGGAAGCCGATGCCGGTCACGATGCCTTGAATCACCCGCGTCGGGTCGGACAGATGCGGCGCCACGCTGCCCCCTTGCAAGCCGCCGTACCACTGCTGCGGGTAGGCCAAGAGGATGATGACGCCGGTCGAGGCCATGCAGACCAGCGCATAGGTGCGCATGCCGGCGGCACGGCCGTGAAAGGCCCGCTCATAGCCCAAGACCAAGCCCAGCACCATCGCGCCCAGCAGGTGGAACAGCATCAGCACATTGGCCTGCCATTGCTCGGCGGTCCAGTAGCGCAAGAGGTGATCGAGGTCGAGTAGGTTCAAGGCTGATCTCCTGCAGTCGCTTCCATGCTAAACGCTTGCTGCGCCGGCTTAGCCATAGAAAAAGGCCCCGATCGGGGCCTTGACTTGGGGCGCTGGGGCGAATTAAACCGCCAGCAATTCCACTTCAAACAGCAGCGTCGCATTGGGCGGAATCACGCCGCCGGCGCCGCGTGCGCCGTAGCCCATATCGGCCGGAATCACCAGCATGCGGGTGCCGCCGACCTTCATGCCTTGCACGCCTTCGTCCCAGCCGCGAATCACTTCACCGCCGCCCAGCGCAAAGCGGAAGGGGTCGCCGCGGTCCTTGCTGGAATCGAACTTCTTGCCCTTGTTGCCATTCTTGAACAACCAGCCGGTGTAGTGCACGGTGACGCGCTGGCCGGCCTTGGCCTCCAGGCCCGTGCCGACTTCGGTGTCTTCATACTGCAGTCCGCTCGGATTGCTCGTCAGGTTCAGCTCGACGGCTTGCTCACCGCCGCTCAGGCCCAGCAGCTCCACTTCAAAAATCAGCGTGGCGTTGGGAGGAATCGCACCGCCCGCGCCGCGCGCGCCATAGCCCAGCTCGGGCGGGATGATCAGGGTGCGGCTGCCGCCGATCTTCATGCCTTGCACGCCTTCGTCCCAGCCACGGATGACCATGCCGCCGTCGAGTTCGAACTTGAAGGGCTGGCCACGGTCTTTGCTGGAGTCGAACTTCTGGCCCTTGACGCCGTCTTTGAACAGCCAGCCGGTGTAATGCACGGACACATCGTGGCCGGACTTGGCGACCGCGCCTGTGCCCTCTACGGTGTCGTCGATCTGCAGGCCGCTTGGGGTGGTAATCATGGAATTTCCTTCAAATGTTTAGACAGGCTTGAGCTTTTTGCCGCCGCTGTGGCCGGCATCATGCCACCAAAACTGGCCTGCCAGCGCTCAAGAGCTTGAGCCAGCACCTCGGCCACCGTGCCGCCTGTGACTTGCAAGCCCAACACGCTTGCCGCCAAACGCAGGGCCAGCGCCGCATCCCCCAGCTCAAGCGCGGCCGCGCCGTTTTGCTTGGACAGCTTGCTGCCGTCCGCACCCAGCACCAGCGGCGTGTGCAGATAGCGCGGTGTTGGCAGGCCAAGCAATTGCTGCAGCCGGATCTGGCGCGGCGTGTTGTCGGCCAGATCTGCGCCGCGCACGATGTCGGTGACGCCCTGGGCCGCGTCGTCGACGACCACTGCCAACTGATAGGGCCACAGGCCGTCGGCGCGCTTGAGCACAAAGTCGCCGACCTCCTTACTTAGATTCTGCGTTTGGGAGCCCAGGCGCCGGTCTAGCCAGTTCAGGGTCAGGTCCTCCGTGCCTGCCAAGTCAGCCGTACTGCGCAGGCGCCAGGCCCGCGCGGCTTGGCCATGCAAGCCAGTGCGGCAGGTGCCGGGATAGACCAGCTCACCATGGCGCTCGGTTTGCAGCCCTTGAGCCAGCAAGGCTTCGGCAATCTGCTTGCGCGAGCAGGCGCATCCATAAGCCCAGCCACCGAGCTGCAGCGTGCGCAAGGCCTGCTCGTACAGCGCGCTGCGCGCTGATTGCCATAGCGGCGGCTCGTCCGGGTGCAGGCCGCATTGCGCGAGTTGATCGAGGATCAGGCGGTCTATGCCGGGCGGGCAGCGCGGCCCGTCTACGTCCTCGATGCGGATCAGCCAGCGTCCACCGTGCGCGCGTGCGTCGAGCCAGCTGGCCAAGGCAGCGACCAAGGAGCCGGCATGCAGCGGGCCGGTGGGCGAAGGGGCAAAGCGGCCGATGTACATCTTCAGGGCAGCGTGCTATTCACAGCTCACAGTTCACAGCTCATAGGATCAGACCCGCATGCTGCTCCAGCAGCGCCAGTCGCGTGGTCGGGCTTTGCAGCTGGCTCAGCCACCAGGCCAAGGCCCGGCCGGGCGGCTGGCCGCCGGCAGCTGAGGTGTTGCGCCAGGCGTAATGCAGCGGAAAGATGCGCCGGCCCTGTGCGGTCTCTTTGATGATCAGCCGGCCGGCCTCGACATGGCGGCGCACCATTTCCAGCGGCATGCTGCCGCAGCCCATGCCGCGCAACAAGGCCTCCAGCTTGGCCGCCATCGAGGGCAGGGTCAGCACTTCCTGGCCCGGCATCACGCCTATGGTCATGGGTGTCAGGCTGCGTGCGGTGTCGGCCACCGCGACGATGCGGTGGCTGGCCATGGTGGTGGCGGCCAGCGGCTCGGCGGCGCCCGCCAGCGGGTGATGAGGCGCCACACAGAAAACCATCTCCATTTCACCCATAGGCTCGCAATGCACGGCTGCACCGGGCGGCTGCGCCGAGGTGCCTATGGCCAAGTCGGCCTGGCCCGAGATCAAGGCCTCCCAGGTGCCCGACAACACCTCCACGCGCAGCTTCAGGCGCGTGGGTGGCCCCGCCGAGCTGCCGTCCAGGCCGGACGGCACTTGGTAAAACGCTTCCATCAAGTCAAACAGCGCACGGCGAGCGACGGCGTCGTCGACGGCAATGGTCAATTCGCTCTCCCAGCCGGTTGCAATGCGCCGCACCCGGTTGGCGACGGCGTCAATTTCCACCAGCAGGCGCCGGCCTTCCAGCAACAGTTCTTGGCCTGCGGCGGTCAGCTCGGCCTGGCGCGAGCGGCGGTCGAACAGCAGCACATCCAGCGCTTCTTCCAACTGGCGCACGCTATAGGTCAAGGCCGAGGGCACCTTGCCCATTTCGCGCGCGGCCGCCGCAAAGCTGCCGCTGCGGGCGATGGTGTCCATCATGATCAAGGCTTCGGGCGTCAGGGCGCGGCGTTTTTCGGGGCTATGCATGCAGTGCTTCGGGCCAATTTGAGGCAAGTAGCTTCATCTTATTTGAATGGTGACATCAAGCCCGTAAGACGATGGCTTGTCGGCCTGCTTTTACAGTGGATGCCTGCTCACCACTTGGTGAATTCAGCCTCTGGAGACGAATCAAAATGCTTGAACTGATCAAATCATCGCAACGCGGCTATGCGGACCATGGCTGGTTGAAGTCTTTTCATAGCTTCTCCTTCGCAGACTACGTGAACGAGAAACGCATGGGCTTCGGCGCGCTGCGCGTCATCAATGAAGACCGTATTGCGGCAGGCACCGGCTTTGGCACCCACGGCCACCGGGACATGGAAATCATCAGTTATGTGTTGGAAGGCGAGTTGGCCCACAAGGACAGCATTGGCACCGGCACCGGCGATCAAGGCCCCGGCGTCATCCGGCCCGGCGATGTGCAGCGCATGAGCGCGGGCAGCGGCGTGCGCCACAGCGAGTTCAACCATGCCCAGGGCAAGGAAACACATTTCCTACAGATCTGGATTCAACCCGATCGCCTGGGTGTGGCCCCAAGCTACGAGCAAGCGCATTTCACTGCGGGTGACAAGCGCGGGCGCTTGGCCTTGATCGCCTCCGGCGACGGCGCCGCTGGCTCGGTGACCCTCAACGCCGATGCCCGTTTGTATGCCGGTTTGTTCGAGGGCACTGAGCGTGCGGAATTGGCCTTGGCGCCAGGGCGGATCAGCTATGTGCATCTGGTCCGCGGCAGCTTGGTGGTCAACGGCCAGGTCTTGCAAGCCGGTGACGCTTTGCAAATCAGTGCGGAGAACAAGCTGGTTTTGGAGGGTGGGCAGGGCGCCGAGGTCCTGGTGTTTGATCTGGCGGCTTAATATACGGTCCTTCTGAGACGCTAGATCTGCCCCATGAACGAGATGCTGAAGGCGCTGGCCTTCCTACCCCTGGCCGATTGGCTGGCCCTGATCGGTTTCTTCATTGCGTGGATGGGTTACGTCAGCTTCGCCAGCCGGCGCTCGCAATTTGACGGCTCCTTGCTGGCCGCCACCAACCGCGAGCGCTGGCGCTGGATGTACCAGGCGACGTTCCGGGAAGTGCGGGTGATAGACGGGGTGGTGGTGCAGAATTTGTCCACCAGCCCGTCCTTTTTTGCGTCGACGACGATTCTGATCATCGGCGGTTTGCTCGCGATGCTGGGCGCGGGCGAGAAAGCATCTGCGATGGTGGCGGACCTGCCCTTTGCGGCCCGTACCTCGGAGCTGGTGTTCGAGTTCAAGCTGGTGCTGTTGACGGCGATTTTTGTCTACGCTTTTTTCCGCTTCACCTGGAGCATGCGGCAATACACCTTCGGTGCGCTGTTGGTCGGTGCGGCGCCAGATTGCCTGATTTTCGAGCGGGGCGAAGCCTCGCGCGAAGACTTCGCCGACCGTGCCGGCCGGGTGATGGGCCTGGCCGCCGAGACCTTCAATGACGGCCTGCGCTCCTACTATCTGTCATTTGCCGTCGTGGCCTGGTTCTTCTCGCCCTGGGCCTTTATGTGTTCGACGGCCGGCGTGATCTTCATCCTCTACCAGCGCGAATTCCGCTCCGAGATCTTGGAGGTCTTGCGTTCCGGCGCAGGCGGCTCTGCGTGAAGCAACCTGAGCTTTTGGGCCGATCGATCTGCGATTGCTGCCTAGCGGTCAGCCCCTGAGCCAGGGTTGCGCGACATGTCTTGGACGCGAATCGAATCGCGTACATCGTTTTTGTCCATTTTCCCGACATAGAGCGGGCCACGGTAGGGAATGCGCGTGCCGGTCACGTACGTTTTGTCCTCTTCCTGATCGGAATCATTCTTGGCGCCGGTACTGCTGCAGCCCGACGCCAAAAAACTCATCAACAAGGCGATCATGAGCACGCTTGTGCGCTGTTCTTGGTTCATGTCTAACTCCCGATTCAATGGTGGTGAATCTATCTTTAGCGGCCCGGATCGGGCCCCATCAACAGCGCCAGCCTGCCGGTCTTGTTGATGTGCTTGGATTCTGCGGCAGTTTCTCCTGTCGCACCAGTGCGGGGAAACCTGGGGCGCGATACCTGCACGGCAGGCGCTTTCAATCGGAGCTTGTATGGGAACTCGCCGCTGCCTTGACCCCAATCCGACCCCAATCGAATTGACCCGCCCATGAGCTTGCTGATCAAGAGCCGGCTGCCCGGGGATTCCCGCCTCCAGCGCTCTGTTCCTGTGTCGAAGCTATTGACATGCTCAGGGCATCACCGCACAAGCTAAACACCATGGCCGATCTCGGCTTGTCACTGATGATCCGATCTCAGTATGTAGCTCGGCGCGCCCTGGTGCTAGCTAAGTGGTTGGCGCTCGGCCCCTTCATTCACCTTGCGGCGAGCTTGGTGCCGATGGCTCTGCCTTGGCCAGCTACTGCTACTTGAGCCCGCCGCTCAAGAACTGCTGCAGGCGCGGGCTCTGAGGCCTGACCAAAACCTCGCGCGGGTCGCCTTCTTCTTCAACCCGGCCTTGGTGCAAGAACATCGTGTAATTCGACACCTCGCGGGCGAAACCCATTTCATGCGTGACGACGATCATGGTGCGACCCTCGGCCGCCAGGTCACGCATCACCTTGAGCACCTCGCCGACCAATTCCGGGTCCAGTGCCGAGGTCGGCTCATCAAACAGCATCACCTCGGGCTCGACCGCCAAGGCCCGCGCAATCGCCACGCGCTGCTGCTCGCCGCCCGAGAGTTGCGCCGGGTAAGCGTCTTTGCGGTGCGACACGCCGACCCGCGCCAGCAAGGCCTCGGCCTTGGCGATCGCTTCCGCCTTGGGCACGCCCAAGACATAGACCGGTGCCTCGATGACGTTTTCCAGCACCGTGCGGTGGCCCCAGAGGTTGAAGTTCTGGAACACCATCGCCAAGCGTGAGCGCCAGCGCTGCAGCTGCTTGGCGTCGCCCGCCTTGAGGCTGCCGTCGCGGTCGCGCACCAGTTGCAGTTCCTCGCCGGCGAGTGAAAGCTTGCCTTCAAAGGGCTGTTCCAGCAGGTTCAGGCAGCGCAGAAATGTGCTTTTGCCCGAGCCGCTGGAGCCAATCAGGGTGATCACATCGCCGGTCTTGGCGGCCAGCGATACACCCTTGAGCACCACCCGGTCGCCATAGCGTTTGTGCAGGTTTTCGACAATCAGACTGGCTTCGGACATCTCATGCACCCAATAGTTTGCCGCTTCGCAAAGCCTCGCGGCCTGCGACCTTGGCGACCTTCATGCCGGCGCTGGCGAAGCGCACAAAGTCCCGCGCGAAAAACAGCCCGTCGACTGGGCTTTTCAGCTCGGCCACAGCGCCGCTCAAGGGGCAAATCACATGCGCCAGCACATCGCCCGCCTTGACGGTCTCGCCGGCCTGGCGCAAAAACGTCAGCACACCGGCCGTTTCGGCCTTGATCGGCATGCAGCCGGCCAGCGGCCGCGCGTCGCCCACGGCGGCGGGCATGGGCGCTGCTGCACCGCTGATCAGCCCACGGTGGCAGAGGAAATCAATGATGTTTTGCGCGTCGGCCTCGGCCAGACCATGCTCGACATCGGCCGCACCGCGCAGCTCGACCGTGACGGCCAGGCAAGCCTGCGGAACAGGGAAGCGACCCTCAAAGCGCTTGGCCCATTTCCACCAGACCTGCGAGCAGGCTTCGTCAAAAGGGCTGTCGCCCGAGTCCTGCGCCAGTAGTGTCACGCGTGCGCCGAGGTAACGCGCCAGCGCCTCGCATTCGGGCCAGCAAGGTGTTTCGGTATAGAGATGCATGACGGCCTGCGCGTCGCAGTGCAGGTCCAGCACGATATCGGCGTCGCAAGACAGCGCCATCAGCGTGCGGCGCAGCGACTTCAGCTCGGTGTCGGCCTCGGCCGCAGTGACGGCCTTCTTCAATTCGCGCCGCAAAACCTGCACGTTACGCGCCGCATCGCTGCCCAGCTCGGGCTCGGCGGCCAGGGCGGCGGTGTCGATTTGGTCGGGGTAATGGCGGTTGAAGTTCTCGCCGGTAGTGGCCTCAAAGCGGCCCATATGCATGTGCAAGGCGTACTGGGACAGGCCGATGGGGTTGGCCATGGGCACCAGGATGATCTCGCCGCTGATCCGCCCGGCGGCCTGCAAGGCGTTCAACTTCAGGCGCAGATGATGGGCCACCAGCATGCCGGGCAATTCATCGGCATGCAGCGAAGCTTGGATGTAGGCCTTGGGCCCGCCGGTTTGGCCGTAATGCAGCGAGAGCAACTCGCGTTGGGTGCCGGGCGCGGGCGAAAGCAGCAGGTGTTTTTGGATTTGCATCGAATTCAGAAAATGATTGTGGCGGGCTTCAGCGCGGCATCAAGGGCTTGAGCCAGCGGGCCTCGGCCTTGTGGAAGAGGCCGACCAGCGTCAGCGTCATCAAGAAATAGAAAACTGCCGCCGTGATGAAGGCTGCGAAGGGGATGTAGTGGGTCGAGTTGACGACTCTGGCCGCACCGGTCAGGTCAAGAATGGTGACGATGCTGGCCAGTGAAGTGCCGTGCAGCATGAAGATCGCCTCATTGCTGTAAGCGGGCAGCGAGCGGCGCAGCGCCGAGGGCAAGATGATGCGGCGAAACATCACCCAGCGGCTCATGCCTATGGATTTGGCCGCCTCGATTTCGCCGGCCGGCAGCGCCTTGATCGAGCCGGCAATGATTTCGGTCGTGTAAGCGCAGGTGTTGAGCACAAAGGCCAGGCAGGCGCAAAACCAGGCCGAGCTCAAGAGCGGCCACAGGGCGCTTTGCTGCACCGCTTCGAACTGGGCCAGGCCGTAATAGATCAGGAACAGCTGCACCAGCATCGGCGTGCCTCGAAACACATAGGTGTAGACCCAGATCGCACGCGAGATCAGGCTGCCGCGAAAGCTGCGCAAGACACCCAGGGGAATGGCGAACAGCAGGCCCAGCAGCAGCGAGATCAGCAGCAGCTGGAAGGTCGTCCAGGCACCGCTCAAATAGATCGGCAGGTTTTCGAAGATAACGTCCAGGCTCATAGCGCGTTCTTTCGCACGCCGATCGAGAAGCGCCGCTCAAGCCAGCTGAACAAAAACTCGGACGCCGTCGTGAAGAGCAAATAGATCAAGGCCACCGCCAGATAGAACATAAAGGGCTCGCGTGTCGAGCCGGCCGCTTGTTGGCCGCGTGTCATCAAGTCAGACAGGCCGATCACCGACACGATGGCCGTGCTCTTGATCAGCACCAGCCAGTTGTTGGACAAGCCCGGCAGCGCGTGGCGAAACATCTGCGGCAGCGTGATCCGGTAGGCAATCTGCCAGTTGCTCAGGCCAAAGGCTAGACCGGCCTCGCGCTGGCCCGGCGGCACGGCCAGAAAAGCGCCGCGAAAGGCCTCGGTCAGGTAGGCGCCGAAGATGAAACCAATCGTCAGCACACCGGCCACATAGGGGTTGATGTCGACATATTCCTCGTGGCCCAGCGCCATCAAGGTATCGTTCAAGGCGATCTGGCCGCCGTAGAAAATCAAGAGCATCAAGACCAGATCGGGCACGCCGCGAATCAAGGTGGTGTAGAGATAGGCCAAGCCGCGTGCAAAGCGCCATTTGGACAATTTGGCCAAAGCGCCCAGCAGCCCCAGGGTCATCGCCATCGTCATTGAGGTCAGGGCCACGCTGAGCGTGACCACTGCCCCTTCGAGCAGGCTGGGCAGGAAGTCAATCAACAAGCCATGCAAAGCCATGGGCGCTTTCTCTATCTCAAACCATCAAACCAGCGGCCCGATGCTCGGGCCCGCAACGATTACTTCTTCGGCGCCAGGTCGTAAGGGAAGTATTTGTCGTTGAGTTTCTTGAAGGTGCCGTTGGCGGCAATCGCTGCAATCGCGTCATTGAACTTCTTGCCCAAGACCTTTTCGTCGGCCTTGCGCATGCCCACGCCCGAGCCGGTGCCGAAGTACTTGACATCGTCGTAGTTAGGGCCGATCAGGGCGAAACCCTTGCCGTCGGGCTTGGCCAGAAAGCCTTGGTCAATCGCCACCAAGTCGGCCAAGGTCAGGTCGATACGGCCCGACTTCAGATCCAAAAAGGCTTGGTCCTGAGTTGCGTAGCGCACGATCTCGCTTTGCTTGAAGACCGTAGCTGCGTAGGTTTCATGGATGGTGCCGCGCTGCACGCCGATTTTCTTGCCCTTCAGGCCGGCGGGCGTGAAGTCGAGCTTGGCATCGGCCTTGCCGGCGAAGCGGGCTGGCGTGTTGTAGTAGGCGTTGGAGAAGGCAATCGCCTTTTGGCGATCGGGTGTGATGGACAGCGAGGCGATGATGGCGTCGATCTTGCGAGCCTGCAGGGCCGGGATCAAACCGTCGAAGTCCACCTGCACCATTTCGCAGGCGACCTTCATCTCGGCGCAATAGGCATTGGCCAGGTCAATCTCGAAGCCCATCACCTTGCCGTCTTTGCCGACTTCGGAGAAGGGCGGGTAAGCGCCCTCGACACCAATGCGGATTTTCTTCATGTCGGCGGTTTGCGCTTGGGCGCTGAAGCCCGTGATGGCGCTGCAGGCGATGGCCGCGATGGCGATCAGATGACGTCTTTGCATGGCTGCTCCGGAAAAGGGTGAAAAAGGAGTAAAGGTCGAAGCCGCTATCTTGCTATGGATATGGCTCATGCCGACCTAGGGTTTGAGCGTAGTTAAAAACGCTTGCACGGGCGCCAGTGTAGTGAGCGGATCTTCTTCGTGCGGCACATGCCCCAAATCGGGGAACACCGTCAGCTGGCTGCCGGCGATGTCACGCGCGAATGCCTGGCCGTTGTCGGGCGGAATCAAGCGGTCTTTGGCGCCCCACAAGATCAAGGTCGGCTGGCGCAGCGTTTTGATGCGTTCGGCTTGGTCGCCCAAGACCATCTGCGCCATGCGTTGGCGCAGTGCTGTGCGGTTGCCGGCGCGCAGCGTCAGCTCGTAATAGCGCTCCACCAAGGCCGGGCTGACCTTCGCCGGGTCGCCGTAGACGCTTTGAACGCTGCGCTCAACCAGGCTGCGCGGCAGCAGGTATTCGCTCAAAACCCCGACGCCTGGCAGCCGGGCCAGCAGAAATCCCACGGGCACCGACTCGGGCGTGAAGGCGTAGCCGCCGGCATCGACCAAGATCAGTCCGGCCACCCGCTGTGGCTCGGCGGCCGCCACCATCCAGGCAATTTCACCGCCCAGCGAGTTGCCGCCCAGCACGATGCGCTCAAGCTGCAGATGGTCGAGCAGCGCGCGTACCGTTTTGACGTAGTTGTCGGCGCTGTAGTCTGCCGCCACGGCTGGGCCGCTGAGGCCGAAGCCGGGCAGGTCAAAGCTGATCACGCGGCGGGTTTTTGAGAGCTCTTTGACCCAGCCCTCCCAGGTGTGCAGGCTGGCCGATGTGCCGTGGATCAGCACGATGGGCAGCTTGTCCCCGCTAGGCCCCTGGTCGCGCAGGTGGAGCAGCTGGCCGTTCAGGTCAATGAATTCCGAAGGCGGCGGGGCCCAGCGCTGGATCAGGCTCTCCAGCGGGCGGTCGGGCGCCTTGGTGGCCGCAAATCCCAAAGCGCCCAGCAGCAAGAGCAGGCCTAAAGCGCGTAACAGGGCTTCGGTCAGGCGACTCATTCTGCTGCTTGGGCGCGATGCGCCTCGCTGGCCGGGCGGCAGATCTCGGTCGATGGGTGCAGGCCTGCGTCGAGTGCTTCGCGCTGGTCAAACACAAAGCAGTCACCCTTGTAATGCGCCCCGCCGGCTTCTTCGAAATACTTCAAGATGCCTCCTTCCAACTGGTAGACGGGGCCGTCCAGGCCTTGTTGCTCCAGGTAGATGGCGGCTTTTTCGCAGCGTATGCCGCCGGTGCAAAAGCTGACGATGGTCTTGCCCATCAGCTCGGCGCGGTGGTCTTGGACCGCTTGCGGGAATTCGCTGAATTTACTGATGCGCCAATCGATGGCGCCCTCGAAGGTGCCGTAGTCCACCTCGAAGGCATTGCGGGTGTCCAGCGTGACGACGGGCCGGCCGTCGTCGTCATGGCCTTGGGCCAGCCAGCGTGCCAGTGTGGTGGGGGCCAGCGCCGGTGCACGCGGCAAGGCGTCGGGGCGGATGGCAGGGTGGTTCATGCGGATGATCTCGGCCTTGACCTTGACCAGCAGCTTCCTGAACGGCGGCGCCTCGCTCCAGCTTTCCTTGGGCGACAGATCGGCGAACCGGGCATCTTGTTTCAGCGCGTCGACCCAGGCGCGCACGCTTGCGGCGCTGCCGGCCAAAAACAAATTGATGCCTTCCTCGGCCAGCAAGACCGTGCCTTTGAGCTCAAGCGCCACGGCGCGCTCAAAAAGGAGATCGCGCAGCGCATGGCAGTCAGGCAGGCCGACGAATTTGTAGGACGAGATATTGAGAACGGGGAGTGCGTTTTGCATGGTTGCCCGGATTGTAGGCAAGCCACTGCTGCGCCCCACGCAGAATGAAGTCCAATAGGGGATGGACTCCATAAACACCGAACACCGCCTGACCGAGCTGGAAATCAAGGCCAGCTTCAGCGAAGACATGCTGGATCAGCTGAACCTGATCATTACGCGCCAACAAGCGCAAATCGATTTGTTGCTACGCGAAGTCGCCGAGCTGCGCCAGCAGGCGCCCGAGTCAGGCGCGCCTGTGTTTCGCAGCTTGATGGACGATTTGCCGCCGCACTACTGAGCCTGCGCGGGATGAATGCTCAGGCGCTGAGCATTTTGTGAATCAGCTCCGGCGTGGAGCCGGCGGCATATTTTTTCATCAAGCGTGCCCGGTACACGTCCACCGTGCGCGGGCTGATGCCCAGCCGGCGGCCAATCATCTTGCTGCTCAGGCCATCGATCAAGAGCGCGGCGATTTCGCGCTCGCGGGCGGTCAGGTCAACCTTCAAGCGGCGGTGGGCCGACAAGTCCTCGAAGCTCCAGATGCCTTGCGCATGCGGGTCGGCCGGGTCCAGCGCGCGGCCGGAGACATGGCACCAAAACAGCTCGCCGCTGCCGACGCGCTTCATCACCCGGTCGTCGGCATAAAAGCCACCTTGATCGAGGCTGGCGATGATGCGTGCGCCGGTGCGCTCGAACTCGATCAGGCTGGGGTAGAGCACCTCGAAGCTGCGCCCGACGAGCTGGCCATGATCGGCGCCGAACATGCTGAGCAGCTGACGGTTGCAATCAACGATCAAGCGATTGGCCGACAGTACCAGGCCAATCGGGGCCAATTCAAAGGCGGTGCGGTAATCAACAGGCATTGGTTTTAGCTTCAGGGCAAATAGATGATGCGCAAAGAGCTGTCCACCAGGCTCAAGGGCAGGAAGCCGACGGCCTGGGCATGCGCTTGCAAATGAGTCTTCATGGCCTCGGCATTGCCCAGCTCCAGCGGCGCACGACGCCTACCCCCAAACTGTTGGCCCGCCCAGGCCGAGCGAAACTGGGCCGCTTCGCGCTGCAGCACCGCGCCGAGAAAATGCTGGCGCTCTGCCCCCATGCTCATCACCGGTTCGGCGCGGAGCTGTGCGCCGAGCAAGCTGCTCTGGCCCATAAAGAGATCGACCAGGGCCGAGCGGCTGACGTCGCGCACCCCGCTTTGTACCGAAACCACCACGGCCACCGCCGGGCTCGAACGCGCAGTGTTGATCTGCGCGATTCGGCCGTTAGTCTGCAATTGCTCCAGCGCAGCATAGAGTTGGCGGGCGTCGTAACGCCCGCGTGGCGAGAAAGTGCAACGGTATGGACGACTCGCCAAAGGCAGACGCCAAGACGCCAGCTTGTTTTCTCCCCCCTGGGCCGCGAACCAGCTCAGCACCTGCCGGTTGCTGATGCCGTAGGGGTGCCGGTCTTTGGTCAGCTTGAGCAGCAAGCGCTCGTCGTCCAATGCGTCGTCGCGTTTGAGCCGGCCTTGCGCAAAGAAGGGCTCCAGCGCCGGGTAAGCCTGCGCCTGCAAGGTTCCCAGCACCGAGCCCGGATTGATTTGTTCCGGCTTGTCCACGGCCGGTGCGCCGGGGTTGCCGGCCAGCATTTCCTGCAGTTCGAACAAGTCGGCGCTTTGTGCCAGAACTTCCCCTTTGGGCAGGTGCAGGGGGCTCAGATTGCAGGCCATATCCGCTTCGCCGCTGCTTAAGGCCGATTCGACCCGCAGGCGGGGCAGGGCGATGAACTCGACCTGCGTTTTCAACTGTGCCGCGACGGCTTGGGCGATTTCGACATCGATGCCGCCCACCGCCTGGTTGTCGCGCCAGATCACGAAGGGCGGCGCCAAGGAGCGCGAAACCGCCACTTGCAGCACCGGCAGCTCTTGACTTGCCCGGTCCTGCGCCAACAAGGGCAGGGGCAGGCCGAGCAGCAGCAAACAAAGATATGCGTTGCGGCTTGGGCGTTGCCCGAGGGTATGGAGCAAGGTTCTCATGGCCATGGACTCCAGTTCAGAACACAAAGTCCAGGCTGACCGTCAGCATCTGTACCCTGCCATCCCATGCCGGGCTGCCGCTCGGCAAGTGGATCTCGCCGTCGCGCGGCGTGCTGCTGTCCCGGGTGGCCGTCCAACGCTCATATTGCAGCTTCAAGGCGGCTTTCTCATGCACATCCCAGCGCAGGCCGGCCAGTTCGATGCGGCGGTCCCAAGGGCTTTGCAGCCGGCGGTCAAGGCCGGCGATGCCCTGCACCGTGGCCAGGCTGCTGCCTGCCGTCGCTTGCAGGCCCAGCGCAGCTTCCTTGAATTTCGATGCGCCGATGGAGGCATAGGGCGTCAAGGCGCCAAAGCGCCGTGAAACCAGGGCATACCAGGCTTCGACCTCTGCGCTGAACACCGAATTGCCGCCGCGCCGCGTTGCTTCCGCCGTCAGCGTCCAATCGCCACTGTCCCAATTCATGCCGAGATTGATCAGGCGGCCTTCGACGTCGCGGGTGCGGGCTCGGTCAGGCAAGGCGCTGGCGCAGTTGGCGCAGGGGCTGCCGGGCCGCATGAGGGCGTTGAATTGCGCGTCCAGCGCGTCGTCATGCAGATCAAAACGGTAAGCGGCTACACCTAAGCGCAGCGACAGGCCACCCTGCTGCCAACGCACCGCGCTGGCCAGCAATGCCTGGGTGTCGACCCGGCCGCGCGGCAAGCTGACGGAGTTGCTGCCGGCCCCCAGATCCAGACTGAGGTTGCCCTCGAAGGCGGGCTGGCTCCAGCTGATGTTGATGCCGTCCACCGGTTCGCTGCCGTTCAGCCCGTAAACCGCAGCCATCGGCCGCACCGCAGTGTGGGCGAAGCCGACTCGCAGCGTCTCGGAGTTGATGTATATCGGCAGAGGCTGACGGCCCAGTCGCACTGACCAGTCTGCGCTGGGCCGCCAGCCGATATAGGCCCATTCGGTGCGGGGTGACAAGCCGCCTACCAAATCGTCGCGCAGCTGGACTTGCCAGACCAGCTCCAGCGGCTCCGAGAGCTGCCATCCGGCCTGCAGGCCCAGCACGGAGTCGCCGTCCCAGCGCCACTGGCCGTCTTGTGAAAAGTTCTTGACCCGATCGCCCGGCCGCACGCCGACCACGGCGTCGTCGCCCCGGTAGGCCGACAAGCTGCCAAAGCCACTGAGCTGCAGGCTTTCGGCCTGAGCGCTAACGCAGGCGCATAGGCTGACGCTAACGCCGACCATCATGGGTGCGAGTGGGGCGATCAGCGCATGCCAACTTCTCATTCTGGTCTCCTGGGCCCCGCAGCAATTTGTTGTAGGCGATTCTACGTAAGCATTTTTGCCTTGCGCTCGTAGTACGCTTCGCCGCGTCCGACGATTTAACGGAGATTCATTGATGAACAAAATTTTCCCCAGTGCCGCCGAGGCGCTCAAGGGTATTGTCAAAGACGGCCAGCTGATGGCGGTCGGCGGCTTCGGCCTGTGCGGCATCCCTGAGGCCTTGATCGCTGCGCTGCGCGACAGCGGGGTCAAGGATCTGACGGTGATTTCAAACAACGCCGGCGTTGACGGCTTTGGCCTAGGTCAGTTGCTGGAGACGCGCCAGATCAAGAAGATGATCTCCAGCTATGTGGGCGAGAACAAGGAATTCGAGCGTCAATACCTGGCCGGCGAGTTGCAGCTCGAGTTCACGCCGCAGGGCACGCTGGCCGAGAAGCTGCGTGCCGGCGGCGCCGGTATTCCGGCCTTCTTCACCCGCACCGGCGTGGGCACCATCGTTGCCGACGGCAAGGAGCTGCGCGAATTTGACGGCCATACCTATGTGATGGAACATGCTTTGTGCCCCGAAGTGTCCTTGGTCAAGGCCTGGAAGGCCGACAAGAGCGGCAATCTGGTGTTCCGCCGCACGGCGCGCAATTTCAACCCGGCGGCCGCAATGGCCGGCAAGATCACCGTGGTCGAGGTCGAGCAATTGGTCGAGGTCGGCGAGATCGACCCGGACGCCGTGCACCTGCCGGGCATCTATGTGCACCGCATCGTGGTGAACGCCAATCCCGAAAAGCGCATCGAGAAGCGCACTCTGACAGTGAAGGGAGATTGATCATGGCCTGGACTCAAGACCAAATGGCGGCCCGTGCCGCGCAGGAGCTGGAAGACGGTTTCTATGTGAACCTCGGCATCGGCATCCCGACCCTGGTGGCCAATTTTGTGCCGGCAGACAAGGAAGTTTGGCTGCAGAGCGAAAACGGCATGCTGGGCATTGGCCCGTTCCCGACCGAAGATGAGGTCGACGCTGATCTGATCAACGCCGGCAAGCAAACGGTAACCACCATCGCGGGCTCGTCGATCTTCGGCAGCCATGACAGCTTCGCGATGATTCGCGGCGGCAAGATCAATCTGTCGATTCTGGGCGCTATGCAAGTGAGTGCCAGCGGTGATCTGGCCAACTGGATGATCCCGGGCAAGATGGTCAAGGGCATGGGCGGCGCGATGGATCTGGTCGCCGGCGTCAAGCGCGTGATCGTGCTGATGGAACATGTGGCGCGCAAGAAAGACGGCACGGAAGACATGAAGATCCTGCCTCATTGCACCTTGCCGCTGACCGGTGTGGGCGTGGTCAATCGCATCATCACCGATCTGGCCGTGATGGACGTGACACCGGCGGGCTTGCAGTTGGTCGAGTTGGCCGAGGGTGTCACGCGCGAGCAGGTGCAGGCCAAGACGGGCGTGCCCCTGCTTTAAGCTGCTATTGATTGCCGCTGATTGATGGCCGCTGTTCAGGTCAGTCAAAAAAGAGAGCAAAAATAGAGAAGGCCGGCGCAAGCCGGCCTTTTTGCTGGGTCAAACCTAGACAGGCAGGCCCGCCAGCTTGAAGACCGCCACGCTTTGCACCAAAGCCTGCGCCTGCACGCGCAGGCTTTCAGCGGCGGCGGTGCTTTGCTCAACCAGGGCCGAGTTTTGCTGTGTCGCCTGATCCATCAGATTGAAGGCCTGGCCGACCTGCAAGACGCCGGCACTTTGGGCGCGGCTGGCCTCGCTGATCTCGCCCATGATGTCGCTGACATGCTTGATCGCGTCGACGATCTCGTTCATTGTCGAGCCGGCCTGGTTGACCAAATGGCTGCCTTGCTCGACACGCTCCACGCTGGCGCCAATCAAGGTCTTGATCTGCTTGGCCGCTTCGGCGCTGCGCTGCGCCAGGCTGCGAACCTCGGCGGCCACCACCGCGAAGCCGCGCCCTTGCTCGCCCGCGCGGGCGGCTTCCACCGCCGCATTGAGCGCAAGGATATTGGTCTGGAAGGCGATGCCGTCAATCACGCCGATGATGTCGGCAATCTGCTTGGAGGAATCGTTGATGCCTTTCATGGTGTCGACCACCTGACCCACCACATCGCCGCCCCTGACGGCCACTTCTGACGCGCCTTGGGCGAGTCGGTTCGCTTCGCGGGCATGGTCGGCGTTCTTTTCCACCGCCGATCCCAGCACCTTGATGGACAAGGCCGTGCCCTCCAGCGCGCTCGCCTGCTGCTCGGTGCGCTGACTCAGGTCCATATTGCCCTGCGCGATCTGCGCGGAGGCACTGGCGACCGATTCGGAGTTCTGCCGCACGCTGTGCACCACGCTGGACAGGCTGCCCATCATGCCGACCAGCTGCGCCATCAGGCTGGCGCTGTCGCCCGAGTTCAGCTTGATGCGCTGCGCAAAATCACCGGCCGCCACGCTTTGCGCCAGGTTGGCCGCCTCCAGCGGATCGCCGCCCAGCTGCTTGGCGATATGCCGGCTAAGCCAAAGCCCCGCCGCGATGCCGCAAGCACTGGCAAGCCCCATCATCAGCAGGCTCAAGCCTATGGCCCGCTCGCTCTGGTCCGCGACCAGCTGGGCCGCGCGCTCGCCCTGTGCAGCGAACTGCGCATCCAGCTCATCCAGCAATTGCGTCGGTGCGCGGTCCATGCCTTTGACGGCCTTGTCGCCCGCGCTCGGATCGAACTCGGCCGCCGTGAAGGCGCCGTAGCCCAGTCGGTAATTGTCTCCCATCGCCTGGTGGGCGAGCGCGAATTTGGCCAACAGGTCTTTGCTGGCGCCGGCGGGCAGCTCGCGCAGCAGCTTGGCAGTTCTCTCGCTGACCAGGCGCTCCTGCTTTTGAAACGCGGACCAATGTTTGTCCAGTTGCTGTGGGTCTTTGCCGCGCAAGAGCGTGTTCTTCCACTCCTGAACCTGCACCTTGAAGCCGACGGTCAGCTCGCTCAGCGTGCGCTGCCGGCCATGACTGCTTTGAACCGTCTGAGTGAAACTGTCGAGCGAATGGTTGACGCTGAAGATGCCGTACAAGGCTGCCATTAGCATCAAGGCCAGCACGGCCACAAAGGCAAGAGGTAGTTTCAGACTGAGCTTCATATTTCTTGTTTGAAATCCGGCAAGTTGGCTTCTTAGGGTTCGAAAAATACGCGGGCACCGCAGCTTGTCTGCCAGGCCACTTTGGCCGAGCGCGGGGCGACGGATGTGCGCTCTTCGGCCGGGCTTGGACCCGACTTGAGGGGCAAGTCAGGGTTGCTGTTGGTTCTCGCTTGAAAGCAGAGCCCAAGGGTGGAATTTTTCACGCCGTGGCGACCCGTCGATCCACGCGGCCCAAATTGTGTTTGGGCGCTGTGCGCGCGGGCGGATTTACTGCTGGGCTGTTTCTTCGCGCGCGGGGGACATACAGCCATGCGAAAAGCCCCGAACTTGGCAGAGACCTGTGGCCCGAAAAATTGCACATGCAAATAAGAACTGTTATCATTTGCGCCTGTCGCAGAGTAGACCCAGGTTATCCCCAGGTAAGGCGCGCACGCAAAAAGAAAAAAAGCGGCGCCGCGCCCACGCTCGAAGAAATCCAATTCGATCCCTGGAGTGTTCCTCAATGTCTTTCATCAAGAGCCGCAAGCACGCGGCCATGCCGGCCTGCGTTTCATCCGCTTCTTCTTCTTTTTGTTCTTCCTCGGTCGCCAGCGCGGCCTTGCTGGCGCTAACGCTGCCGCTCGGCGCATGGGCGCAGGCGCCAACTGCAGACTCGGCTGAGACCGCGCTGCCGGTGGTGCGCGCCAAGGCCAAGGCCGTGGTCGAGAACGAGTTCAAGGCCGAGGCTGCTTCCTCGCCCAAGTTCGTCAAGCCCTTGCTGGACACGCCGCAGACCGTCACCGTGATCAACCGTGAGTTGATTCAGCAGCAGGGCACATCTTCCTTGAGCGAGGCGCTGCGCAACACGCCGGGCATCACCTTCACCTTGGGCGAGAACGGCAACACCAATACCGGCGACACCGTCTTCATGCGCGGCTTCGACGCCAGCGCCAATATCTTTGTGGACGGCGTGCGCGACCTCGGCGGCATCACCCGCGACACCTTCAATGTCGAGTCGGTCGAAGTGGTCAAGGGCCCGAGCGGCGCCGACAACGGCCGGGGCTCGCCCAATGGCTTCATCAATATGGTCAGCAAAAAGCCGCAGTTACGGGACTTTGCCGAAGGCTCGGCGCAAGTGTCCAGCGGCAGCCGTGTGCGTGTCAGCGCTGATCTGAACAAGAAGTTGGACATCGGCTTGCCCGGCGCGGCGCTACGCCTGAATGTGTTCAGCGACCGTGGCAATGTAGAGGGCCGCGATGTGCTCGAGCGCAATCGCTGGGGCGTGGCACCGTCCTTGACCTTGGGGCTGGGCACGTCTACTCGCGCCACGCTGAGTTATCTGCATGTGGATCAGGATGCGATTCCCGATGGCGGCATCCCCGGTGTGGGCCTGGTGGGCTGGACCAATCAGCTGATTTTCAAGGATCTGGCTGGTGCGAATGCCAAACCGCCGGTGGGCGGCGTGTTGGCCACCAGCATCAAGCCGGTTGAGCGCAGCAATTTCTACGGCAGCAAAGACGATTTCGACAACACGCAAGCCGATATGTTGACCCTGCTGCTGGAGCATGACTTTGCGCCGGGCACCAGCCTGCGCAATATCTCGCGCTTTGGCCGCACCCAGCAGGACCTGAACCTGACGAACATCATCATCAGCAGCACGCCCGGCAATTGGTCCATCATCGGCGACGCCACCAAACCGGCAGCCTGGACGGTAGGCCGCGCCCGCCTGGGACGCGACCAGCGCAACCAGATTCTGGCCAACCAGACCAGCCTGAACAGCGCGTTCACGCTGGCCGGCGTCAAGAACAACATCAGCACCGGCGTCGAGCTGACGCATGAACAGCAAAACACGGCGGGCTTTGCCTATGTCAACACCGCCGGTGATCGCGCCAATCTGTATGCGCCGAACTTGAGTGATAAGTTCGCCCCGCTGACGCGCAACGGCGCCAGCACGGCCGGCGAAACCACGACTGCCGCTGCCTTCTTGTTCGACACTTTGGATCTCACCGAGCGCTGGCAGCTCAGCGCCGGCCTGCGCGCCGAGCGCTTCCGCAGCGAGTACACCAACATCCCCGCCACCTCGACCCCAGCGGTCGCGGCCAGTGCTTTGGTGAACAGCGACACGCTGGTCAGCGGCAAGCTGGGCCTGCTGTTCAAGCCGAGTGAGAACGGTAGTGTCTATTTGTCTTACGCTACCTCGCAAAAGCCGCCCGGCAGCGACAACTTCGCGCTCAGCAGCGCGACCCCCAGTGCCGACACCGGCGCGGTCAGCATCAATGCGCCTAACTTGAAACCACAGCAGGCCAATAATCTGGAACTGGGCACGAAATGGGACATGCTCGACAAGCAATTGCTGTTGACGGCCGCTTTGTTCCGCTCGCAAAACGAGAACGAGCTGGCCCGTGCCGGCAGCGCCACCGGCGAAGTGACGCAATACGGCAAGAAGACGGTCAAGGGCCTGGAGCTGGGTGCGGCGGGCGCGGTGTCGAATAACTTGCAACTGCAAGCCGGCCTGGTGTGGATGGACAGCAAGGTCAATGAGGCCGTCACGGTCGTGCCCGGCGCGGTCGACCTGCAGACCGGCGCTCAGCTGGTCTACACGCCGAAACTGAGCTTCACGTCCTGGGTCAACTACCGCGTGGCCGAAGGCCTGATGCAAGGCCTGAGCCTGGGTGGCGGCGCGCGCTACACCGCCAGCCAGACCACGCAGGTCAACAACGGCGCGGCGCCGGTGGTCGGCATTGATGGCATCCCGAGCTACTGGGTGTTTGACGCGATGGCGGCCTACGAGATCAACAAGAACCTGGCCCTGCAGTTCAATGTGGCCAACCTGGCGGACAAGTTCTATCTGGCCTCGGTCAATAGCGGGCGCAATCGCTTCACGCTTGGCGCGCCGCGCAGCATGAGCTTGGCACTGAACGTCAAGTACTGATCTGGGATAGACGGAAGAGGAGGGCGGGCGACCATGTTGCTGCATATCCAGGGCGTGCTGAGTGCCGCCGAAGTGAGCGAGTTTCGTCAGCGTTTGCTGGCCGAGGGCGAGTGGGGGGATGGCCGGGCGACCGTCGGCGCTTTGGGTGCGCAGGTCAAGCGCAATCAGCAACTCAAGCCCGGCTCGGCGCTGGCGGTCGAATTGGGTCAGCTGATCCAGCAGCGCTTGAGCGCCCACCCGCAATTCTTTTCGGCCGCCTTGCCCTTGCGCATGCTCAGCCCTTTGTTCAACCGCTATGCCGGCGGCGAGCATTACGGCCTGCATGTGGACGGTGCGGTGATGAGCCAGCTGGGCAGCACGCAGCCGCTGCGCAGCGACGTCTCAAGCACGCTGTTCCTGTGCGAGCCCGGCGAGTACGAGGGCGGCGAGCTGGTGGTGCAAGACAGCTATGGCAGCCACGAGGTCAAGCTGCCGGCTGGCGACTTGGTCTTGTACCCGTCGACCAGTTTGCATCAGGTGCTGCCGGTCACTTCCGGCGAGCGCATCGCGGCCTTCTTCTGGACCCAGAGCATGGTGCGCGATGACGGCCGCCGCACCATGCTCTACCAGCTCGATCAAAGCATTCAAAGCCTGCGCGCTCGCTTCGGCGAGATCGACGAGGCGGTGAGCTTGAGCGGCCACTATCACAACCTCTTGCGGCAATGGGCCGAGACATGAGCAATGCTTCCGCCTATATCGCGACCGAGGCCGCAGCCAGCAAAACGCAGCTCAAGAGCCGGGCCGCCTATCTGAAGCAACTGCATCTGTGGCATTGGGTCAGCAGCGCGATCAGCCTGGTGGCGCTGCTGATGTTCAGCGTCACGGGGCTCACGCTGAACAACGCCGGTTTGTTTGAATCCAAGGCTAGGATTTCGAGCGGGCAGGCGCAATTGCCGGACGCGGTGTTACGGGCCACGCTGGTGGCGGCACATTCGGGCGCGCAGAAGGCAGAGTTGCCGCCTCCCTTGCAGCATTGGTTGAGGGAGCAATGGGGTTTCAAGACGGCAGGCTTGTTGGCCGAATGGGCGCCGGACGAGCTCTATCTGTCCCTGCCGCGCCCCGGCGGCGACGCCTGGCTGCGCATCGCCTTGCCCAGTGGCGAGGCCGAATTCGAGCGCAGCGAGCGCGGCGCCGTCGCTTATCTGAATGATCTGCACAAAGGGCGCCATACCGGCCCGGTGTGGAGCTGGTTCATCGACCTGTTTGCCGTCGCCAGCCTGCTGTTCGCGATCACCGGCTTGCTGATTTTGAAAATGCACGCTGCCAAACGGCCCAGCGTCTGGCCCTTGGTGGCCGCTGGTTTGCTGCTGCCGGTCGCTTTATTGCTCGTATTTGTTCATTGAATTTTTCTATGCAAAACAAACTTTTTTCCTACACGGTCTTGCTCGCCAGTGCTAGTGCCGTGCTGCCCGCCTGGGCCGCCGAAGCCCAGCTCAGCCTGGAGTTGCCGCGTCTGAATGTGGCCGAATACCACCGGCCCTATGTGGCCGTCTGGGCCGAGCGTGCCGGGGAGCCGGCCATCAGCTTGGCGGTCTGGTATGACCAGAAAAAAGCCAATAACGCCGGTGCCAAATGGCTGCCCGATCTGCGCCAGTGGTGGCGCAAAAGCGGGCGCGATTTGAGCATGCCCATGGACGGCGTCAGTGGCGCGACGCGCCCGGTGGGCGAGCACAAGCTCAATCTGAGCAAGAGTCTGGCTGCGCTTCCCGCCGGCAAGTATGAAGTCGTGGTGGAAGTGGCCCGCGAAGGTGGCGGCCGCGAGGTCCAGCGCTTGCCGCTGCAGTTACCGATTAGCTCGGCGGTGCAGTTCGGCGCGCAAGGTGAGCATGAGTTGGGCGCCTTGTCTTTGTCGGTCAAACCTTGAGGGGAATACATATGAAACTATCCATCACAGCCCTTGGTTTGGCCTGTTTGCTGCTGAGCGCGGCCGGCGCGGCCGATGCTCACCGCACTTGGTTATTGCCCCAATCCGCGCATATTGATGCGGCCGCCGGCGGCAAGGCGACGCTGGTCAATATCGATGCGGTCGCTTCGGAGGATTTGTTCGAGTATGAAATTGGCCTGCAACTGGGCCAGGTCTTGGTGCTAGGCCCAGACGGCAAGCCGCTAAAGCCCGAAGCCCCCGTCACGGCCCGCAACCGCACCAGCTTTGAGATCAAGCTTGAGCAGCCCGGCACCTACCGGGTCAGCAATAGCGCCGAGTCGGTGTTCGCCAGTTACAAACTGGGTGAGGAAACCAAGCGCTGGCGGGGCAAGCCGGCTGATCTGTCTGCGCAGATCCCGGCCGAGGCCAAGGACTTGCAAGTGACGCGCACCTGGATGGTCAGCGAAACCTTTGTCAGTAAAGAGCGGGCCGGCCTGCCGCCATTCCAGCCCACCAAACAGGGCTTGGAATTGCAGGCCTTGACGCCCGTCACCGACCTTTCCAATGGCGACAGCTCGCGACTGCGCCTGCTGCTGGACGGGCAGCCTCTGCCGGATGCCACCGTGACGGTCTTGCGAGGCGGCAGCCGCTATCGCTACAAGCTCGGCGAGCTGACGCTGAAGACCGACGCACAGGGCGAGCTGGCCATCACCTGGCCCGAGCCAGGCCGCTATTGGCTGGGCCTGGGGCATGAGGTGGCCGCCAAGGGGGATCAGCAGGCCAGGCGCTATCGTTACAGCGCCACCTTTGAGGTGCTGCCCAAGTAGTTCCGCGATGCAGACCATGTTCGAGCGGCGGGTGCTTGTGCCGCCGCAAATCGATCCGGCTACGCCGGCCTTGGGTGAGCAGCTCTATGCGCTTGACGGCTTGAGCATGGGCACCAGTTGGCAAGTCAAGTTCTACGCGCCGCGTGGGCTGGACTGCAGCGCACTGCGGCGCGGCTTGGAAGCCAGGCTGGACGAGGTGGTGGCGCGTATGAGCCCTTGGGAGGCCGACTCGGATCTGAGCCGCTTTGGCCGCGCTGAGGCCGGCAGCTGGGTCCCGCTGAGCGGCGTCTGCGCCCGGGTCTTGAGCGAGGCGCTGGCCGTGGCGCGGGCCAGCGGCGGCGCTTTTGATCCCACGGCTGCGGCCTTGGTGCGAGCCTGGGGTTTTGGGGCCGGGCGCCGCCATGAGGAGCCCGGCTTTGTGGCGCCGACCGACGCAAGTGGGCGGCGAGGTCAAAATCGCTGGCAAGACCTGAGCCTGCGTGAAGCAGGCGCCGGTGAATGGGAGGTCTTGCAGCCGGGCGGCTTGGAGCTGGATTTGTGCGGCATCGCCAAGGGCTTTGCCGTTGACCGATTGGCGGAGTTTTTGCGGGACTGTGGCCTCGAACACCACTTGGTCGAGATCGGCGGCGAGCTGCGCGGCGCCGGCCTCAAACCGAATGGCCAACCCTGGTGGGTGCAGTTGGAGTCCGTGCCCGGAGCCTCTGGTTTGAGGGACACGCTGCTGGCCCTGCACGGCTTGGCGGTGGCCACCAGCGGCGACTATCGCAATAGTTACATCGACGCGCAGGGGCGGCGCCGCTCGCACACGCTTGACCCGCTTAGCGGCGAGCCCATCAAGCATGGTTTGGCCAGCGTCTGCGTGCTGCATGCCAGTTGCTGCTTGGCCGACGCTTGGGCGACGGCCTTGCTGGTTTTGGGTCCGCTCGCCGGGCCGGCCTTGGCGGCCGAGCTGGGGCTGGCCGCCTTGTTCGTCTTGCGCGAGCCTGATTGGCGCGAAATACTCAGCCCGGCCTGGCAAGACTTGTCATCAGAGTAAGGCGGCCGGCAGACACGGAAGCCAGCCGAAGGGAGGCGCGCTGGGCCAAGCTAGCCTCCTTTGGGTCAGACTTGGCCAATTGCAGCGGGCTTTGGTGCCGTCTCGCCCTGCTGCCGCGATCGGGCAGTCCCAGTCATTCGGACTCGGAGAGTGAGCGGCAATAATGTGCCCGGAACGGACCTGCTATACCCAAAGCTTGCACGGGCGGCAAGCGGCCGATCAATCGGGTGACATCCTTTGTGCTTTTGCGCCCCTTCCCCTGAATTTTTCGCGAATCAATCCATGACGCGCAATCCAGCGACAAGCTCTGTTTATTCCTTGTGTCTATGGTCAGGCGGGCTCGCCGCCCTGGCATTGCTGTATGGCTGCCAGTCCACAGGCCCTATCCAAGTGCTCCTGCCGGACGATGTTCAACAACAGGCTCAGCCTTGCGAAATTCGACAGAGCGTCGCCCAAGGGCGCACACAGTACAGCGCATGCCAGCACCTTCTTGTGCTGCAGGGCGGCTACAGCACAAGCACGGTCACGGACTCATGGAATGTTGGCCTGGGTCCTTTGGGCGGGGGCGCGCGCAAGGAGTACCGTGTCGTCCGTTACGGATTTGGCTTCACGCCAGCGGCTGGGGAGGCGCAAGCCTGGCGTTGTGAACGGCGAGAAGAAATGGCCAGTGAGCATGCGCTCAACGTCACGGTTCAGGACGCTGCTACTTCTCCCGTGCTGACTTGCTCGCACGAGGGACCTGGCGGCACCGAACGCTTGACGATAAGCAGCCGACATAGTGGCAACGTCACCTGGCATCGAGGTGGGGAGAGTCAAACCTGGGCAGTGATCCCCTACATGCGCTGGCAGTCCGAGCGAGGGCAAGGGAAATCTCGGACACCATTGGCTTGGTGTGTGCAGGCTCAGGGCGGACAGCATGTGTCCTGCCACACCAAGAATAGAATCCCTGGCATGTTCTGGTTGATGCCCCAGTTGGATGCAGATACGGCCAGGCGGGCAGCGATGCTGGCTTTGGCGCCGCTTGATACGTGAATCCCAATGCCGGGCCTTCGTTGCTACGCTTGCACATGAGAGCCCGAGCCGCCACTTCGCGAACCCCGATAGATATTCAGCCCATCAAGCCAGCCAACAGCAGCGACTTCCACGCAATCACCCAGCACACCGCCATACCGCTCAGGTACAGCAAGGCGCGCCAAGGCTGCAGGCCCAGCAAGAAAACAGCGCTGTGGGCGTAGCGCAGCAGCACATAGCTGCCGAACAGCAAGCGGGCGGCCTCGGCGGAGGCTCCTAAAAGCACATAGACAACCGCCAAAGCAAAAAAGAGAGGCAGGTTCTCGGTGTCATTGCGCCAGACATTGGCGCAGCGGCGCACAAAGGGCGCCTCGGCGTCGGCCTGTTTCTTGCGCAGCAGGCGGGCGTCCTCGGGAATTGGAAACACACCGGCGCGCAGGCGGGCCAGCACCTGCAAAACGCTGGTCAGCGTGGTCTTGGCAAACAAGGCCACCAAGGCCGCAACGAGGGCGGGCAGGGCGGGCAGGGTCGCCAGTGAGGGGCTGAGTGAAGTCAGGTCGGTCGGGTTCATGCCATATGCTTTCAGAGTTAGCAAGCCGCAGTGTCGGCCTGGCTGGCAAAGTGCGACAGTGGCTAAAATGACATTTCTATGGCATTTTTGGACAAAACATGGCCGCTGCCCGGGTGATTCGCGTTGGCATCCTGGTTTATCCGGGCTGCTTGCCCAGTGCAGCGGTGGGGGCGGCCGATGTGTTTCGCATCGCCAATACCCTGGCCGAGCTGCAGCCGGCCCGCCAGCGGCTGCGCTTTGAGCTGGACTGGCTGACGGCGCGCAGCGAGCCGCTGCTCAGCGTCGGTGGGCTCAGTTTTGCTTGCCAGCCTGTATTGCAAGGCAGCCTCCCCGATGTCTTGCTGCTGCCCGGCATCTATCACGCAACGGTCGCCGAGCTGGAGACGGTGTTGGCGGACTGCGGCGCGGAGTTGCAGGCGCTGCGCGAGGTGGGTCCGGAGCTGCCTTGGATTGCCGCTGCTTGCTCCGGCACCTTTTTAGCCGCCGCTGCCGGCCTGCTGGACGGCCACCGTGCCACCACCAGCTGGTGGTTGAGTCCGTACTTCCGCAGCCGCTTCCCAGGGGTCGACTTGCTGGCCGATCAGCTCATGGTGCAGGACGGCGGCCTGCTCACGTCCGGCGGCATAACCTCTTACTTCGACCTCAGCTTGCATCTGATTGGCCACTTTGGCGGCATTGATTTGCGCCAGCAAACGGCCCGTGTGCTGGTGATGGACGCGCAGCGCGCGTCGCAAGCGCCGTACGTCGCCCGCGCGATGATGGCTGGCGAGGGTCATGTCTTGATCGAGCGCGCACGCAGCTGGCTTAGCAAGCGCCTGGCCGAGAGCTGGACGCTGCCCGAGCTGGCCGCTCACTGCAACACCAGCCCACGTACGCTTTTGCGCCGCTTCCACACGGTACAGGGCTGCACGCCGATTCAGTATGTGCAGCAGTTGCGGGTAGAGCGTGCGCGCGGCTTGCTGGAGGCCACAGCACTGTCCCTGCAAGACATCACGCTGCGCTGCGGCTACGAGGATGTGTCGACCTTCAGCAAGGTCTTCAAACGCTGGGCCCAGCTGACGCCGCGTGAATACCGCAGTCGCTTTGGGCTCCGGGTTTGAGGCCGACTATCTACGGACAAGTTCTTAGTTCTCGGGCACGGTGAGCGGACTACCATGCGCAGGCGCATTAGCAGCGTTTCAAATTACTGATGAAAACCTTTTTTTCACTCGACTTAGGGCCAAGGCTCTTGCCCGCTTCGCTTGCCTTGCTGCTGGCCGCTTGCGCTTCAGCGCCGCAGCCTGTTGCTAACCCGGCAAAAGATGTCAGTCACGCAGCCGCCATCCCCCAGCAGCCCGAAGGCCCCAGCGGCTGGACGCACAAGCCGGCTTGGGGCATGCAGCGCTTTGCGGTGGCGGCTGCCAATCCGCTCGCCGCAGATGCGGGCTACGAGATGCTTCGGGCCGGCGGCAGCGCGCTGGATGCCGCGATCGCCGTGCAACTGGTGCTCACCCTGGTCGAGCCGCAGTCCAGCGGCATTGCCGGCGGCGCGTTTTTGATGCATTGGGACGGCCAGCAAGTGACGGCGATTGACGGGCGCGAGACCGCGCCGGCTGCCGCCGGTGAGGGCCTGTTCCTCAAGCCCGATGGCAAGCCGATGAGCTACACCCAGGCGGTGGTCGGCGGCCGCTCGGTGGGCACGCCGGGCCTCATGCGCATGCTGGAGCAGGCGCATCGCAAGTACGGTGCGCTGCCCTGGGCTCGGCTGTTTAAGCCGGCGATTCGGCTGAGCGAAAACGGCTTTGAGCTGAGCGCGCGCATGCATCAGATGCTGGTGATGGACCCGCAGATCAAGACCGACCCGCAGGCCTTGGCCTACTTTTTCGACGCGAAGGGCGCGCCGCTGCCGGTGGGCACGCTGCTGCGCAATCCCGCGTTGGCCGAGGTCTTGCGGATGGTGGCCAAGGGTGGCTCCGAAGCTTTTATGCGCGGCCCGGTCGCTGCCGACATCGTGCGCCGGGTGCGCGGCCATGCCAGCAATCCGGGGCTGTTGAGCGAGGCCGATATGGCCGGCTACAGCCCTAAGCTGCGCGAACCGATCTGCACCGATTGGCGTGAATACTGGCGCGTTTGCGGCTTCCCGCCGCCTTCCTCCGGGCATATCGCGGTGATGCAGATGCTTGGGATGACGGCGCAGCAAAACGCGGCCCAGGCGCTGGACGCGAGCGGCCTGCCCAATGCCGCTTGGCTCAACCTTTACGCGCAAGCTGCCAATTTGGCTTTTGCCGACCGCGCGCAGTATGTGGCCGACCCCGATTTTGTCGCCGCGCCCGCAGGCGACTGGGCCAGCTTGTTGGCGCCCGACTATCTGCGTCAGCGCGCGCTGCTGATCGGCCCGCGCAGCAGCGGTGTGGCCAAGGCCGGTCTGCCCGGCCAGCTCAAGACGGCCTATGCCCCGCAAGGCGCGCAGCCCGAGCATGGCACCAGCCACATCAGCGTGATCGATGCCGAGGGGCGCGCGGTGTCGATGACGACCACGATTGAGACGGTTTTTGGCGCCCGCATCATGAGCGACGGCGGCACCGGGCTGCGGGGTGGATTCTTGCTCAACAACCAGCTGACCGATTTCGCCCTCAACCCGCGCGACGCTAGCGGGCAGCCGGTGGCCAACCGCCTGGAGCCGGGCAAGCGGCCGCGCTCCAGCATGGCGCCGACCCTGGTTTTTGACCGTCGGGATGGCCGCTTGGCCATGACCTTGGGCTCGCCCGGAGGTGCCGCCATCATTCACTATGTCGCCAAGACCTTGGTCGCCACCCATGACTGGGGCCTGGATGTGCAACAGGCGATTGCGTTGCCCAATTTCGGCGCCTTCAATGGCCCCACGCTGCTGGAGAGCGACTTGTTCCCGGCGAGCACGGCGGCAGGCCTGCGCGCCCTCGGCCACGAGGTGCTGGAGCGAGACCTGACGAGTGGCTTGCAAGCCATCATGCGCCGGCCAGCAGCGCCCGGCGGCGGCTGGCTGGGCGGTGCCGACCCACGCCGTGAGGGCGTGGTGCGCGGCGAATGATCAGCCCCGCATCAAGCTTTGAAACTGGCCCAAAAGCCCCGGCCGGCGGCCGGTCAGTTGCGCGCTGATCGCTGCCTTCAGCGGCGGCAGATGTTGGGCCATTTGCAGCACACCGCGGCGCAGCAGGCGAGCGGCCTGACGCTCGTCGGTGAAGAGCTTGACGACCGCATTGGTGCCTTGATAGATCGCCCAAGTGTTGCGCCTGTGTGCGCTGGCGTAACGCTCTAAAGTGGCGGATTCGCCCAGATCTTGCCCGGCTTTCTTGGCCGCGCCCAGCAGGCCGGCCAGCAACTCCACCCCATACAAGCCGAAGTTATAGCCGTGGGCCGTGACCGGGTGCATGCCGACGGCCGCGTCGCCGATCAAGGCCAGGCGCTGGGCGGCAAAGCGGTGCGCGTAGGTGGCGACCAAAGGGTAAAGGTGACGCGCACCGAGCGAGGCAATTTCACCCAGGCGGCCGCGCAGTTCGGTTTCCACCCATTGGGTGAACTGCGCGTCGTCCCAGGCCATCATGGCCGTGGCGCGGTCGGCCGGCAGCGTCAGCACCAGCGAGCTGCAGTCACCATTGAGCGGCAGGATGGCCAGGGTGTGGCCGTAGTGAAAACATTCCAGCGCAATGCCTTGGTTGGGTTGGCTGTGTTGGATGCGGCAAACGATCACGCTGCGGCCGAAGTCGCGCATCTCCACGCCGATGCCGGCTTGGCGGCGGATGTTGGAGAAGCGGCTGTCAGCGGCAATCAACAGCTGGGCCGTCAAGCGCTCACCGCTGGCCAGGCTGACGCTGGCTGCTTGCGCACCCAGCTCAATGCCGGCGACCCGGCTGTCGGCGCGAATGCTGATCAGCGCTGCACGCTTCAAAGCGCCCTGATAGGCCACACGCCTCAGCCAATGGTTGGACACCAACTGACCCAAGACCTCGCGGCCTGAACCTTGGGCGTCAAAGGCGAGTGGGTCGCCCAGACCGTCGCCATCAAAAACATGGGCGCGGCGCAGCGGCGCGATCTCGGCGGCCGGCAAGTCTTGCCATTGGCCCAGGCCTTGCAACACTTTGATGCCTTTGTGCGTCAGGGCGATTTCGCGGCCATCCTCGGCCGGGTCCTGCAGAGCGGCCAGACTGCTGGCTTCAAGCACGCAGCTGGAGATGCCTGCATCGGCCAGGGCGCAAGCCATGCTCAGGCCGGCCGGGCCGGCGCCGACGATCAAGACCTGGGCGGATGTGGGTGCGTGATCGTCTTGGGGTGTGCGGGTCGCTTGCATGCGGGTAGCCTCATTCGGGAAGCCGCGAGCGTAGCCGGCCACCGGGCGGCAGGCTTTGACCTGGGTCAGCGCTTCTTCAGCGAGATCAGGCAGACCACGCTAATGGCCGCAAACAGCAGGCCGCTCCAGATCTCGTAGGGCAGGCCTAACAAGCGGTAGGCAGCCGCTTCGCTGCACGAGGCCGTCACCATGAATACCGAGGGCAGCAGGTTTTCCAGATCAAGCGCGCTGAGCAACCTATCGGCAAAAGTCATATCGCAAGATGCCAGCTTGGAGGCGACTTCATGCTGAAACGCCGCCGCCGCCACGCCCGCCGCACCCAGCACAGCGGTCAAGAGCAGGCCGGCGCTGCGCACCGGGCGCATGCCTTTGAGCAGCCAGGTCAGGCCTGCCACCAAGGCGATCAACAAGAACACGCCGCGCTGCATCACGCACCAGGGGCAAGGCTTGACTCCGAACGCGTGCTGCGCCACCAAGGCGGCGGCAACGGCGGCGAGACTGGCGAAGAAAATGGCGGCAAGCGCCTGGGCCGGGAACTTGGAGCGCTGGAGGAACATCAGTCGGCCGCCACTTCAGCGATCAGATCGATTTCGACGCATGCACCCATGGGGTTTTGCGCCACGCCGAAGGCACTGCGGGCATGGGCACCGACGGCGGGCCCAAAGACTTCGGCCAGCAACTCGGAGCAGCCATTGGTGACCAGATGCTGCTCGGTGAAGTCACCGGTGCTATTGACCAAGCTCATCAGCTTGACGATGCGCGTGACCTTGTTCAGGTCGCCCAAAGCGGCGTGCAAGGTACCCATCAGGTCGATGGCGATGGCGCGCGCGGCAGCCTTGCCGGTGGCCGTGTCCACATCACGGCCGAGTTGGCCGACCCAGACCTTGCCGTCTTTCTTGGCCAGATGGCCGGACAGGAAAATCAGATTGCCGCTGCGCACAAACGGCACATAGGCGGCAACCGGCACCGCCAGCGGCGGCAGCGTGATACCCAGGGTCGCAAGCTTGCTATAGATGGGGCTGGTAGTCATGGCGGGCTCGCTGTATTTGGTTGATGTTGCTTGGTGAGTCTTGCTGGGCTGGCGCACTGGTATTGCAGCCAGCCTATCGCTAGGATCAGGTGGCGCGCATCCTACACCGAGCCAAGCGCCTCGCGCGCGCTGGCCCGTGAGCAAGGCGATCCGACATGCCCCATCCGGCACCCCAGTCTGAGTCCTTCCATCTGGCCCTCCCGGCCATGGGCTGGCTGTTGGGCCTTTGCTTGTTGCAGCAATCGGCCCGCTTGCCCAGCGCGGCCGAATACGCAGCCTTGTTGCTGGCTATCGTGTTTGCAGTGGGCTTGGCTTTGCGCAGCTTGCGCGGGTTCAGCGGCGAATCCATGGCTGGGCTGAGTACCGTGACCTGGGCCTCACTGTGCGTCACCCTGGCCGCCGCCTTGCTGGCCTTTGCCCAAGCCGCATGGCGGGCCGAGCTGCGTTTGGGCGAGCGTTTGCCCGAGGCCTGGGAAGGGCGCGACGTCCTGGTGCGGGGCCGCGTCAGCAATTTGCCCAGCGCCACGCAGGGCATGTTCGGTGCACCCGGTTGGCGCTTTGCCTTTGAGCCGGAGCAGGCTTTTGCCGGGGCCAGCGTGAAAGACCCGCCGTTGACGCTGCCGCCGCGCTTGGCGCTGGCCTGGTATGCGGCCAGCGAGGATGCGGCGCCGCCAGCGCTGCGGGCCGGCGAGCGCTGGCAATTGCTGCTGCGCTTGAAGCGCCCGCATGGGCTGATGAACCCGCATGCATTCGACTTTGAATTCTGGATGTTCGAGCAAGACTTGCGGGCCAGCGGCGTGGTGCGGCCCGGCGGCGGCCTGCGGCTGGCTGCAGCACCTTGGTGGTCGCTGGACGCGCTGCGCTCGGACCTGCGCGAGGCCTTGCAGCGGCGCGTGCATGAGCCCGCCCATGCGGGCATTCTGGCGGCGCTGAGCTTGGGCGATCAGGCGGCCATCTCCAAGCGCGACTGGGCGCTGTTCCGGCTCACCGGTGTCAGTCACTTGCTCAGTGTCAGCGGCCTGCATGTGACCATGTTTGCCTGGGGCATGCAGGGCCTGCTGGGCTGGCTGTGGCGGCGCAGTGCCGGGCTGTGCCTGCGTTGGCCGGCGCCGAATGTCGCCCGCTGGGGCGGCGTGGCGGCGGCGCTGGCCTATGCGCTGTTCTCGGGCTGGGGTGTGCCGGCGCAGCGCACGGTCTGGATGCTGGTCACGCTGGCGCTGCTGCGCAGCCTGAGCCTGCGCTGGCCTTGGCCGCTGTGTCTGTTGATCTCGGCCTGGGTGGTCACGCTGATCGACCCCTGGGCCGTCGGCCAGGCGGGCTTTTGGCTGTCTTTTGTGGCCGTGGGCCTGCTGATGGCCGGTGGGGCGGAGCAAGCACCCGTGCAGGGCTGGCGCGCGCATCTGCGCGCCGGCCTGCGTAATCAATGGGTAGCCACCTGCGGTTTGGCCCCCCTGAGCTTGCTGTTTTTTCAACAAATCTCCTTGGTCGGTCTGCTCGCCAATGTGCTGGCCATTCCCTTGGTGAGTTTCGTCATCACGCCCCTGGCCCTGCTGGGCGCCTTGCTGCCCGTGGCTTGGCGCTTGGCCGAATGGGCGGTCCAGTTGTTAATGGCTTACTTGCACGGCTTGGCAAGCTGGCCCTTCGCCGTCTGGATGCTGCCGGTGGCGCCGTCCTGGGCGCAGGCACTGGGGCTGCTGGGCGGCGTGCTGCTGGTCTTGCCGCTGCCGCTGCGCCTGCGGGCCTTGGGGCTGGCTATGCTGGCGCCGATGTTGTGGCCGGCGCCCGCGCGCCCGCCGGTGGGTGAGTTTGAGCTCTTGGCGGCCGATGTCGGCCAGGGCACGGCCGTGCTCTTGCTGACCGCCGAGCATCAGCTGCTCTATGACAGTGGCCCGACCTATGGGCCCGACGCGGATGCCGGCCAGCGCGTGCTTTTGCCGCTGCTGCTGGCCTCGGGCGTGAGCAGCCTGGACCTCTTGATGCTCAGCCACCGCGACAGCGACCATACCGGCGGCGCCGGCTCGTTGCTGGCCGGCATGCCGGTGGCAGCGCTGAGCAGCTCGCTCGAAGCCGCACATCCCTTGCTGGCGGGCAGCGTGGCGGCCCGGCGCTGTGCGGCCGGCCAAAGCTGGGTGTGGGACGGCGTGCGCTTCGAGGTCTTGCACCCGGTGGACGCGGACTATCAGCAGACGCTTCAAAGCAATGCCATGTCTTGCGTTTTGAGGGTGACGTCGGCCTCGGGCCACAGCGCGCTGCTGACGGGTGATTTGGAAGCGCCGCAGGAGCTGGCTTTGATGCTGCGCACACCGGCCGGCGGCCTGCGCAGCGAGGTCTTGCTGGTGCCCCACCATGGCAGCAAAACCTCCTCCACCGAGGCGTTCTTGGACGCGGTGGCACCGCGCTGGGCCTTGGTGCAGGCCGGCTATCGCAACCGTTTTGGCCACCCGGCACCGGCCGTGCTGGCGCGCTACCAGGCCCGCGATATCGGGGTTTTGAGCTCGGCCGCATGCGGCGCCTGGCGCTGGCGCAGCGGCCCGGATGGAGTGAAGGGCGGGCAATGCCAGCGCGAGCAATTCAGGCGTTACTGGCACTGGCAGCCCGAGGCACAGGCGCAGCTGCAAGGGCCGTGGCCGCGGCTGCTTGAGCCGCCTGTGGATTCGCCCCTTGACTCGCTGTTGGAGTCGCCGTTGGGGCCCATGGGCGCGCCGACCGAATTGCCAGATTCAGCGGGCCTGCCGCAGTAAGCGCAGCGCTTGCCCCATCTCGATCACGGCCATCGCGTAATAGCTCGACCAGTTGTAGCGCGTCAGCGCATAGAAGTTTTCGCTGCCCAGCCAATACACCGGCGCGGCCGCGCCCATTTGCAGCTCGACCACGGCCAGTGGCCCGCTGTGCGCGAGCGCAGCCTCGGAGGGCTGGGCGCCGAGCGCCTGCAATTGCGTGCTGCTGAAGCTGGGCAAGATGTCGGGCGCCAAGAGCTTGGCGCGCGCAGTGGTCTCTACCGGCAGGGCGACGCTGTAATGGGTGGGCATGCCACGTTGCCAGCCGAAATTGGCCAGGTAATGCGCCACGCTGCCGATCGCATCAGCCGGGCTTTGCATCAGATCGATGTGACCATCGCCGTCGAAATCGACCGCATGCTTGTTCCAACTGCTGGGCATGAACTGCGGCCAGCCCATGGCGCCGGCAAAACTGCCTTTGACGCTCAGCGGGTCCAGCCCTTCGCGGCGAGTGAGCTTGAGGAACTCGACCAACTCGCTGCGAAAAAATGCGCTGCGGTCGCTGCGCCCGCTGGGGAAGTCAAAGCTCAGCGTGCTCAAAGCGTCGATGACCCGAAAGCCGCCGGTGATCTGGCCGTAAAAGGTCTCCACGCCGATCAGGCCGACGATCAGCTCGGCCGGCACGCCGTATTGCTCTTGCGCGCGCGCCAGAGCGGCGGCGTTTTGCTCCCAGAACGCCAGGCCCGCCTGCAAGCGACGCGGCTCGACAAAGCGCGCCCGGTAAGCACCCCAATCTTTCGCGCTGCCGGGTGGGCCGGGCATGATCAGCCGCTGCACGGCGGGCACGCTCTTGGCCTGCGCCAACAGCGCTTGCAGGGCCGGCGCGTCCCAGCCTTGCTCGGCCGCTAACTCGGCGCCAAAGCGCATCACATCGGCGCGTTCACCGAAGGGCTGGGCCGCCTTGTCCAGCACCTTGCTGGACTTGGTCGGCTTGGGTTTTTTCTTATGCGCTTCTTTGGCCCAGGCAGCGGGCGCGTTCGAGAGCAGGGCGGCACAGAGAACAAAAAGGACTGCGTTGAACTTGGACATCGGTGTGGATTAGCGAATCTTGCCGCGCAGCATACGGCCTGCGGCGCGAAAGTCGCGCAGCCAACGCCGCCTTGCCCATGCTTTGGCCATTTTGTCGGCCAGCTTGGCGGACCGCCTGCCCTCGGCTTGACGCCCATCGGCTTGACGCCCATCGGCTTGGCGGCCCTCGGCCCGCCGGCCATAACGCGCGGCTTCCAGGGCTAGCAACATCGTTGCCGCCGGATCTGCGGCCGCGCCGTGACGTTCGCTCAGCAGCTCGGCCCAGCGTCGTGGCCCCTGGTGCAGGCCGGCTTCGTCCAGACCCCATCGCCGTAGTTCGCGCAGGATGCGGCCGCTCTGGCGGTGCCATTCGTCATGCGGCCGGGCGCGCCAATGCGACCAAACCGTGTCCAGCAGCGTCGCCAGCGCGATCAAGCCGGCGCTGACCTGACCCAGCAAGGTCCAATCGGGAGCTGCAAAGCCGGCGCCTTTGAGCAGGTCGAACTGGCTCTGGCGCGAATAGTTCAGCACGCTTTGCTGCCAGCGGTTTTCCAGCACCTCCCAGCCGCGCCGCAGCGACAGCCAGAGTTGCGGGCTGATCTGACCGAGCGCGCCCTGGAAGGCGCCGGCAAACACACCCGGCGGCGGGCGCAGCGCCAAGCCGATCTGAATCCGCTCGGGTGCTACCGCCGCCGTTGGATCGGCGCGCACCCAGCCCTGGCCCGGCGCCCAGTACTCGGCCCAGGCGTGGGCATTGCTGTTGCGCACGATCCAAAAGCCGTCCTGCGGCTGTGCGTCCATGCCTTGAAAACCGGTCACGATGCGGGCGGGCACGCCCATGGCCCGCATCACCACCACAAAGGCGGCCGAGAAATGCTCGCAAAAGCCCAGCCGACGGTCGAACCAGAACTCATCGATCAGATGCGGCGTGACCTCGCCGTAACGTCCCGGCGCCAGGGTGTAGATGAAGTCGGCGCTGGCGATGTGCTGCAACACGGCCGCTGCCAGCGCCGGGGCCAGCGCCGCTTCATCCAGGCGGGCGAAGCGCGCCTCGCGCCTGAGCTGGGCGGCCCATTGCAGCGTGCGTGGGTTGAAGCCGGGCGGCAGATCGGAATAGTTTTGCAGCGCCAGGCTGGCCTGCAGCGGGCCATGGCTGAAGTGCGGGTAGACCTGCGCGTTCAGGCGCAGCCGCTCGGTGATGGGCCGGGGCGCCAGCCACTGCAGCTCGGGCGCGCGCTTCAGTGTCAGATCTTCCAGCGGGCGTTCGCTGCCGGCGGGCTCGCCGCTCATTTCCAGCAGCGGCACCACGCTGCTGCGCAAGGGCTCCAGCGTCAGCTCATAGTCCAGCGCCGTGCCACTGACGCGCAGCGCGTCGGTCTGGCCCGGCCAAGCCATGGTGGTTTGGCGCCAGCTGCGGCCATCAAACTGCCCCAGTACCGGGCCACGAAAATAGCGTGCCGAGGGCGGCGGAGGCGGGCCGGCAAAGCGCAGGCGCATCGCCACGCTGTCGTCATTGGCAATCTCGGACATCGCACCAAAGTCCAGCTGGTTCGACAAGCCGGTGCGCCCGACCGAGTCGGCCGGAATACCCCAAAGCGGCCCGATGCGGGGAAACAGCACAAACAAGAAAATCATCACCGGCAGACCGAGCAGGGTGCTGCGCGCGGCTTGGGCGGCGGCCAGCCGCAAGCTGGGCGTGCCGACCGGCATCTGCGCCAGCACCAGCGCGCTCAGCAAGGCCCAGACGCTCAGAATCATCCAGGCTGCCGTCAGCATGGTCTGCGAGTAGAAAAACTGCGTCAGCACCAGGAAGAAGCCCAAAAAGAACACGACAAAGGCGTCGCGCCTTGCGCGCAACTCCAGCGTCTTCAGCGCCATCAACATCACCAGCATGGTGATGCCGGCCTCGCGGCCCAAGAGCGTGCGGTGGGTCAACCAGGTCAGGCCGGCGCTGAGCAGCAAGACCGCGACCAAGACCCAGCGCCCCGGCAGCGCCGCGCCGCGCCAGGCCAGCAAGCCCCGCCAAGCCAAGACCAGCGAGGTTATGGCGGCGGCCCAGGCCGGCAAATGCCCGCTGTGCGGCAAGACCACGGCGGCGATGGTGGCCAGCAGAAAAAGCGTGTCGCGGCTGTCGCGGCTCAGATGGCCCAAATGCTCAAAACGCCCAAAACTCCTAAAAGCATCAAGGCGCCCTTGCTTGCCACTGGAGCCCTCGGCGTTCATCGCGGTGCTCCGCTTGGGCTGACTTGCAGCGTCAAGGCTTGCAAGCAAGCCCGCAGATGTTCGGGCCCCAGATCGGGCGCCAGTTCAAGCGGCAACTCGCCCCCGGGCAGGCGCAGCCCGCAAGGGGCTTGGGCGCGCTCAGCAGCCAGCAGCCAGGCACACAGGCGCGAGGCTCGCGCTTCGGCGCTCAGGCCGGCGCAATCACGCCAATCCAGCCACAGTGTTTGCGCGACCGGCGCATGGGTTTCGCGCACCCAGAGCTGCGAGCTTCCTGAGTCGGCTTGGGCCAGACTCAGCGCGGCTTTTTTCCACAGCACCTGGCGCATCGAGTCGCCGCGCCGGTATTGGCGCACGCCTTCGAAATCTTGGCCGCGCTGCAAGACGCTGCTTGACTGCGCTTGGCCTGAGCCGCCTTCCGTCTGAGCGGGGAAGGGCGGCGCGGGCTGCTCCGGCTGCGGATAGATCCAGACCATCGAGGCCGGCCGCCACACACTCCAGGAACGAAACAAGCCCAGCGGGAAGCGGGTGACGATTTGCAGCGTCGGCAGCGGCTGTCGGCCGCAAGTCTTGGCGGCGAAGCGCAAGCCCAAGACGGCATGCCCCTGGGCAGGCACATCGGTCCAGGCGATCTCGCTGCGCGGGCCGCCCTGCACATGCACACCGATGCCGTAGCGGGCGCCGCCGTTGTTGTGCAGGCGCAAGTTCAGGCGCACATCATCGCCGGCAAAGACGGGCTCGGGCGCTGCGAGGTCCAGGCTCAGGCCGCGCAGATTGGCATGCGTGCTGTGCATCGAGGCCAGGCCGGCGCCGGTCAATAAAAAGGTCAGCAAATAGCCCAGGCTGAGCTGATCGTTGATCGAGGCCAGCAGCAGCAGGCCCAGGGTGGCGCAAAAAGCCAGACCGGGGCGGCTGGGCAGGATGTAGATATTGCGCTGCCCCATCAGGTGGGTGTCACTGAGCGGATGCCGCGCCGCCCACCAGCCTTGCCAAAGCTGTCTCAAACGGGACCCATCAGCTGGCTTCATCTCAGGGCAGCTGTATCGCTTCGATCATGGCCCGCACCTGTTCGCGTGCGCCGCGCCCGCTGCCGGCCTTGGGGCTCAGGCGGTGCGCAATCGTCTGCGGCAGGATGGCCTGCACATCGTCGGGGGAGACAAAGTCGCGCCCCTCGAGCAAGGCGCGGGCGCGGGCGGCGCGCAAGACGCCCAGGCCCGCGCGCGGGCTCAGACCCTGTGCGAACCATTGCCCGGAGCGCGTCGCTTCGATCAGGGCCTGCAAGTAATCCAGCAGCGCAGCGGAGGCGTGGACCGCGCTGACCAGCTCCTGCGCGACCAGCAAGTCGGCGGCCGTCATCAGCGGGCGCAGGGCGCGCAGTGCGACCCGGCTGTCTTGTCCGCTGAGCAGCTCGCGCTCGGCGGCGCGATCGGGGTAGCCCAGCGAGATGCACATCAAAAAGCGGTCCAGCTGCGACTCGGGCAGCGGGTAGGTGCCAAGCTGCTCGCTCGGGTTCTGGGTAGCGATGACGAAAAAGGGCTGGGGCAGTGCATGGCTGACGCCGTCTACGCTGACTTGTTTTTCTTCCATCGCCTCCAGCAACGCGCTTTGCGATTTGGGCCCGGCGCGGTTGATCTCGTCGGCCAGCAAGACCTGGGCAAACACCGGGCCGGGATGAAACACAAAATCGGCCCGGCCGCCAGCCTGATCGCGCTCATAGATGCTGACGCCGAGCAGGTCGGACGGCATCAAGTCGGAAGTGAACTGCAGGCGCGAAAACTTCAGTCCCATCGAGATCGCCAAAGCATGGGCCAGCGTGGTTTTGCCAACGCCGGGCAAATCCTCGATCAAGAGATGGCCGCCGGCGATCAAGCAGGCGACGCAGTCGGCGATCTGAGTCCGTTTGCCCTTGATGATCGTGCTAACCTGCTGCTGTAGAGCTGTTAGTTGAGCCGAAATTTGGGGTAGTGAATGTGAACTCATTGGCCCATCTTATGGCTTAGATCCAGAACTTGAGACAAGAGGGGAATGGCCGCGCGGCATGTCTGCGCGGGCGGCCCTGCGAAAACGATAGAACTATGTCCACTGCTTTCTTCAGCCACTCCGACTGCCGCCGGCACGATATGGGCGCCGGCCATCCCGAATGCCCGCAGCGCCTGACGGCGATCGATGACTGGTTGCTGGCTACCGGCATCGACCTGGCGCTGACCCGCGTTGAGGCCGAAAAGGTCAATCTCGCCGATGTGGAGCGCGCTCACACCCACGGTTATGTGGCCGAGATCGGCGATCTGCTGAGAGGCTGCGAGAGCAGCGGCGAGTCGCGCGCGGTGGACCCCGACACCGTCGCATGCCCCTACACCTGGGCGGCCACGCTGCGGGCTGCTGGCGCGGCTGTGCAGGCCACCGAGATGGTGCTCAATGGCGGCGTCGAGAACGCTTTTTGCGCCGTGCGCCCGCCAGGCCATCACGCCACGCGCGACCAAAGCATGGGTTTTTGCTTCTTCAACAATGTTGCCGTAGCGGCGCGTTATGCGCTGGATGTGCGTGGGCTGCAGCGCGTGGCCATTGTTGACTTTGATGTGCACCACGGCAATGGCACCGAGGACATCATCGCCGGCGACGACCGGGTCCTGATGGT
Source organism: Roseateles albus (assembly GCF_028595345.1). NCBI lineage: Bacteria > Pseudomonadati > Pseudomonadota > Betaproteobacteria > Burkholderiales > Sphaerotilaceae > Roseateles > Roseateles albus. Next base: position 226,550 of record NZ_JAQQXT010000003.1, read on the forward strand.
GAGCATCTTCCAGCATCCGCTCTACCCTTATAACGGCGCGGTGCCCAAGGGTGAGAATATGGTCAATGTGCCGGTGCCCGCCTACACCAAGGGGGCGGAGATCCGCGCGCTGATCGAATCGATGTGGATGCCGGCGCTGGAGGCATTCAAGCCCGAGATGATTTTCATCTCGGCCGGCTTCGACGCGCACCGCGAGGACGACCTGGGGCAGCTCGGTCTGGTCGACTCCGACTACGAGTGGATGACGCAGCGCATCAAGGATGTGGCGGCCAAACATGCGCAAGGTCGCATCGTGTCTTGCCTGGAGGGGGGCTACAACCTAGACGCGCTGGCCCGCAGCGTGGGTGTGCATCTGCGTGTGCTGGCGGGTATCTGAGCATTGAGCCCGGCTGCTGAACCCGGGCAAGTTTGATAGAAAAATACGGTTTTGAATGACAAGTAAAGCAATCGATTTCGCCGAGTTGCGCGATTTGGGCGAAGCCCTGCTGAGTACAAATTCCCTGGTCGGTCTGGCCATTTTGATAGCCTGTCTGGGCTTGTCCTGGGTGGTGGTGAGTTTGCTGCAGCGGCGCATCGCGCACCTGAGGCCCTCGGTGTTTTTCGGCCAGCGCATCGTGGACGGTGTGCTGTTTCCCATTCTTGCGCTGCTGCTGGCTTTGGCGGCCAAGACCTGGCTGCCCTTGATGGGTATATCGCACGCGGTGTTCAAACTGGCCGTGCCGGTGCTGGTGTCTTTGTTGATCATTCGCCTGACCGTTCAGGTGCTCAGGACTGCGCTGCCCAACTCCGCCTTGGTCGAGCTGATTGAGCAGACCGTTTCTTGGGCGGCCTGGGTCGGCTCGATTTTGTGGGTGATAGGCGTGCTGCCCTGGCTGCGCGACGAGTTGAACGACATCACTTTCAAATTGGGCGCCACCACGATTTCGGTGACGAATCTGCTGGAGGCCTCGATGACGGCCTTGATCGCGGTCGTGTTGGCGCTGTGGTTGTCATCGGTGATCGAGTCGCGCCTGCTGAGCCGCCCGGTCGGTGATTTATCGCTGCGCAAGATCGCCGCCAACGTCAGCCGTGTCGTGCTTTTGCTGAGCGCGATTCTGTTCTCATTGTCTGCGGCCGGCATGGACTTGACGGCATTGAGCGTGATGGGCGGCGCGGTTGGTGTCGGCATTGGCCTGGGCATGCAAAAGCTGGCCTCCAACTATGTGTCGGGCTTTGTGATCCTGGCCGAGCGCTCGCTGCGCATCGGCGATATGGTCAAGGTCGACAACTTCGAAGGTCGTATCACCGACATCAAGACCCGCTTCACGGTGATCCGGGCTTTGAACGGGCGCGAGTCCATCGTGCCGAATGAGTTGCTGATCACGCAGCGGGTCGAAAACTCCTCGTTGGCTGACCCCACCGTCTTGATCAGCACCGTGGTGCAAGTGGCTTATGGCACCGATCTGGACCTGCTGCTGCCGCAGCTGACCGATGCGGTGCGCCATATTCCGCGCGTGCTGAAAAGCCCCGAACCCTCGGTGCTCTTGACCCAGTTTGCCGCCGACGGCCTGGAGCTGACGGTGAGCTTTTGGATCTCCGATCCCGAAAACGGCCAGGGCGGCGTGCGCTCCGAGGTCAATCTCAGCCTGCTTAGAAAGCTGAATGAATTGGGTATTGAGATCCCGTTCCCGCAGCGCGTGATGCATCATCAAGTACCGCCCGCCGGCTTGCCTTCTGCGTAGGGCTTGCGGCCAATAGGCGCGCCTTTGGTGTTTTCATGGTCATGCCGGAAGTCACGCTAAAGGTCGCGCTGCCGTGATTGAATTAATTAATCAATCGATTGATTAATTGCGCTTACGATGGGGCATGCCCAAATCAGCCCCCGTGCCAGAAGAACTCAGCGGCCGGCGTGCGCGCTTGTTGAAAGAAGCCCGGCGCATCTTTGCCGCCAAGGGTTTTGACAAGGCCAGCACACGCGAGATTGCCGCCGCCGCCGAAGCCAATATTGCCCTGATCGCCTACTACTTCGGCGACAAGCAAGGCCTCTACCGCGAGGTCCTGGTGCAGCCCATCGCCGATGTGATGCGCGGCATGCCCGAAGCGGACGCGAGCTTGCCTTTGCGTGAGTGGTTGCAGAGTTTTTATGCCGCTTTTTTGCGCCCGCTGTACGACGCCGAATCCGGCTTGAGCGACAGCACGCGCATCTTCTGCCGCGAAATGATTGCGCCCAGCCCGGCTTGGCCAGACATTTGCGGCGAGTACATCGCACCCCAGCATCACGCCTTGGTGGCGATGCTGGGGCAACGCTGCGGTGCAGCCAGCATCGATGCGGAGCTGCACCAACTCGCCTTCGCGCTGATTGCGCTGGCCCATGACTACTGGCTTTCCGCCCAAGATATGGAAGGCTTGCTGCCGGGCGTGGTTTATGGCCCCGGCGCGTATGAGCGCACGCTGAATCGCTTGGTCACTTTTGGCCAAGCGCTGATTGAAGCTGAACAGGCTCTGCGTCAGAGCCGCTGAGGATGAGAGTCATGCCCGTATTGAAACCGAAGCTGCGCCTGCCATTGCTGGTGACGGCCCTCGCCGCGGGGCTGGTCTTGGGGCTGGTCGGCTGTGCGACCCCGCCGCCGCCTAAAGACGCGCTCAAGCAAGCCGAGCAAACGCCGCCGGCCTGGGTGGCACCACTGCCGCATGGCGGGCAGGCAACCGCGCTGCAGGATTGGTGGTCGCAGTTCGACGACCCCTTGTTGGGGCAGTTGATCGAGCAAACGCAAGCCGCCAATCCCACGCTGCAGCAAGCGGTGGCACGCATCAAGCAAGCCCGCGCTCAAGCCACTCAGGCCGGCAGCGCCCAGTGGCCGAATGTCAATTTGAACGCGGCCGCGCAGCGCCAGCGCCTGCCCTTGGTCAGCGGTGTGCCCACGCAGACGCTGAGCACGGCCAGTCTGGACGCCGCTTGGGAAATTGACCTGTTTGCACGCGTACGCCAGCAGCGCGATGCGGCCGAGGCGCGCGCCCAAGCCAGTGAGCTGGATTGGCATGCCGCGAGAGTCAGCCTGGCGGCCGAGGTGGCGCAGAGTTATGTCAGCCTGCGCGCTTGCGAGCGTTTGACGCAAATCAGCGCCGCCGATGTCGAGGCGATGACTCGGCTGAGCCAATGGTCCAGCGACAAGCTCAAGGTTGGCTTTGAGTCCACGGCCAATGATGCTCTGCTGCAGGCCGCTGCGGCCGATAGCCAGAACCGTTGGTTGAACCAGCGCGCGGAGTGTGATTTGGTGGTCAAGGCCTTGGTCAGCCTGAGCGGGCGGCCCGAGCTCGAGCTGCGCGCTCAGCTGGCCCCGGCCTTTGCAAAACTGCCCAGCAGCCCCGGCCTGCAGGTCGCGCAATTGCCGGCCGCCACCTTGGCTCAGCGGCCTGACTTGGCAGCACAGCAGCGTCAGGTGCTGGCCGCTTGGTCAGAGCGCGGCGCCGCTGAAGCCGCGCGTTACCCGCAGTTGCAACTGGGCGGTTCGATTTCGCTGTCGGCGCTGCAAGTCAGCGGTGGACCAAAGATTGACGGCAATGGCTGGAGTTTTGGCCCCTCGCTGAGCTTGCCGATTTTCGATGCCGGTTCGCGCCTTGCCAATGCCGATGCGGCGCAAGCGCGCTTTGACGAAAGTCTGGCCGGCTACCGCGCTGCCGTGCTGCTGGCGGTACGCGAGGTTGAGGAAGCCCTGGTGCGGCTTGATGCTGCCCAGCAACGCGAACGTTATGCGCAAAGCAGCGCCGATGGCTATCAGCGATCGGCCGTGGCGACCGCCGGCAGTTGGCGCGCGGGCTTGGCCAGTGCGGCCGAGCTGGAGCAGGCGCGCCGGCTGACCTTGAATGCGCAGTCGGCCTTGGTGCAGGTTCAGGCAGCCCGCTTGGCAGCCTGGTTCTCTCTCTACAAAGCTTCAGGCGGCGGATGGCAGCCCGAAGCGTCTCAGTCAATCCCTGGCGGAACAGCCCTTTGATGATGGCCAATCACATGAATAAATTCCAAATTTGCGGGCTGTCTTTGTTGGCCGCTGCGGCGCTGCAAGGCCCCGTGCTGGCTGCCGACCCGGCGCCCGCAGCCAAGGCCCGCCCAGCGCTGACGGTCAATTTGATCAGCGCCGAGAAAAGCGATTGGGCTCAGACCCTGAGCGCCAATGGCAGCGTCGCCGCCTGGCAAGAGGTGCTGATCGGCAGCGAGCTCGGCGGCTTGCGTTTGGCCGAGGTCGCGGTCAATGTCGGTGATGTGGTCAAGCGCGGCCAGCTCTTGGCGCAGCTGTCGGTCGACACCGTGCAGGCCGAGTTGGCGCAATCAAGGGCCGCCGCCAGCGAAGCGCGCGCCCAGCTGAGTGCGGCCAAGCTTGACGCCGACCGGGCGCGCGAGCTCAAGAGCAGCGGCAGCGATGCCTTGAGTGGCCAGCAATTGCAGCAATACCTGACCCTCGAGTTGACCGCCGCCGCTCGCCATGAAGCCGCCGTGGCCCGCCTCAAGAGCGACGAGCTGCGGCTGGCGCAAACCCGCATCACGGCAGCCGATGATGGCGTGATCTCGGCGCGCGCTGCGGCCCTTGGCGCTGTCGTGCAGCCGGGTCAGGAACTGTTCCGCATGATTCGCAAGAACCGGCTGGAGTGGCGCGCCGAAGTGCCCGCCACCGAGCTGCTGCAGCTCAAGCCCGGCATGTCGGTGTCCGTGACGGGCTTGGACAATCAAGCGATCACGGGCCGCTTGCGCATCACCTCGCCCACGGTGGATGCACAAACCCGCATGGGCCTGGCCTATGTTGATTTGCCGGCCGGCGCGGCTGTCAGGGCAGGTAGCTTTGCGCGGGGCGAGTTCAAGCTGGGTCACAGCAATGCACTGAGCTTGCCGCAAACCGCACTGCAGCTGCGCGACGGCTTCGCCTATGTGTTTCAGGTGGCGGCCGATGGGCGCGTGCAGCAACGCAAGGTCACAGTCGGCCGCCGCGTCGGCGATCGCATCGAGTTGACCGGCGGCCTGGATGCCGGTGCGCGTGTTGTCGCCAGCGGGGTTGGCTTCTTGAGCGATGGCGACCTGGTGCGCGTGGTCGATGCGGCCAAAGCCGCCAAACCCGTCAATTAAGCGGAGCCCGCGATGCTGAACGTTTCCTCCGCTTCGATCCGCAACCCGATTCCGGCGATTCTGTTGTTCATCATGCTCACGCTCGGCGGTTTGCTGGGTTTCAGGGCGATGAAGATCCAGAACTTCCCGGACATCGACCTGCCCACGGTGACCGTGACTGCAGCCTTGCCCGGCGCCTCGCCGGCACAGCTGGAGTCGCAGGTCGCGCGCAAGCTGGAGAACCAATTCGCCACGCTGCAAGACGTCAAACATATTTACACCACGGTGCAGGACGGCGTGGCCATCGTGACGGTGGAGTTCCGGCTGGAAAAGGGCACGCAGCAGGCGGTCGATGATGTGCGCGACGCGGTCTCGCGCGTGCGCTCCGACCTGCCGGCCGATATGCGCGACCCGGTGATTTCCAAGATGGAGCTGTCGGGCATGCCCATCCTGACCTATACGGTGGCTTCTGCGAGGATGGACGAGGAAGCCTTGTCTTGGTTTGTAGATAACCAAGTAGCCAAAAGCATCATCGCGGTGCGCGGTGTCGGCGCGGTGTCTCGGGTGGGCGGCGCCAGCCGCGAGGTGCGGGTCGAGTTGGATCCGGCCAAATTGCTGGCGCTCAATGCGAGCGCCGCTGATGTGTCGCGCCAACTGCGCCAGGTTCAGCAAGAGGCCTCGGGCGGCCGTGCCGATATTGGCGGGGCCGAGCAATCGGTGCGCACGTTGGCGACGGTGCAGACGGCGCAGGAATTGGCTGCGATGGACATCGCTTTGTCGGATGGCCGCCGCATCCGCCTGGACCAGGTGGCGCTGGTCAGCGACACGGTGGCCGAGAAGCGCTCGAGCGCACAGTTGAATGGCAAGGCGGTGGTCGGCTTCGAGATCACCCGCACGCGCGGAGCCGGTGAGGTGGAGGTGGCCGCTGGCGTCAAGCTCGCGATTGCGGCGCTGCGCGCGGCCCACCCCGAAATCGAGTTTGCCGAGGCCTATAACTTTGTCGACCCGGTGCAGGAGAACTACGACGGCTCGATGGTGCTGCTTTACGAGGGCGCGCTCTTGGCCATCATCGTGGTGTGGTTCTTTCTGCGCGATTGGCGCGCCACGCTGGTTGCGGCGACTGCCTTGCCTCTGTCGGTGATCCCGGCTTTTGGCCTGATGTATCTGCTCGGTTTCACGGTTAACACGGTGACGCTGCTGTCTTTGTCGCTGGTGGTCGGCATCCTGGTCGACGACGCCATCGTCGAGATCGAAAACATCATGCGCCATCTGGCCATGGGCAAGACGCCGTATCAAGCGGCGATGGAGGCGGCCGACGAGATCGGCATGGCCGTCATCGCCACCACCTTCACCCTGATCGCGGTGTTCTTGCCGACTGCCTTCATGGGCGGCGTTCCGGGCAAGTTCTTTGTGCAGTTCGGCTGGACGGCGGCGATCGCGGTGTTTGTCTCGCTGGTGGTGGCGCGCATGTTGACGCCGATGATGGCGGCCTACATTCTCAAGCCCCCGAAAAAGGATCACACCGAGCCGCGCTGGTTGACCGTCTACACCGGCTGGGCCAAATGGTGTTTGCAGCACAGGCTGCTGACCTTGGCTGGGGCCTTGGTGTTCACCGTCGGCTCGCTCGCCTTGGTGCCCTTGCTGCCGACCGGTTTCATCCCGCCGGATGATTTGAATCAGACCCAAGTGACCTTGACGCTGCCGCCGGGCAGTACCTTCAAGCAGACCGAGGCCTTGGCCGAACAGGCCCGTCTGATTGTGGCGGCTAACCCTCATGTCAAGCTGATCTATACGGCCATAGGCGGCGGCAACGCGGGCGGCGACCCCTTTGCAGTCAGTGGTGCGGCGGAGGTGCGCAAGGCAACGCTGACGCTGAATATGACGCCGCGAGGTGAGCGCAAGGGCTTGAGCAAGCAAGACCTGGAGAAGCAATTGCGTGAGGCCTTGGATGTTTTGCCCGGCGCACGCGTCAAGGTCGGCTTTGGTGGCAGCAGTGAGAAATACGTTCTCGTGCTGGCGGGGGAAGATGGTCATGCGCTGGGCGAACATGCGCAATTGGTTGAACGCGAGTTGCGCAGCATCCCTGGCATCGGTGCGGTCACTTCGACCTCCAGCCTAGTGCGGCCCGAATTGATCGTGCGGCCGGACTTTGCGCGCGCCGCCGATCTGGGCGTCAGCGCTGCGGCGATCGCCGATACCTTGCGCATTGCCACCGCTGGTGACTATGACCAAGGCCTGGCCAAGCTCAATCTGGCCCAGCGCCAGGTGCCCATCGTCGTCAAGCTGCGCGCCGATGCGCGCGCCGATCTGGCGCTATTGGGCAGTTTGCCGGTACCGGGTAGCCGTGGACCTACGGCGCTGTCAAACGTCGCCACGCTCGAGATTGCCAGCGGGCCTGCGCAAATTGACCGTTATGACCGGCTGCGCAATATCAACTTCGAGATTGAGTTGAATGGCCAGCCGCTGGGTCTGGTCGAGAAGACCGCCTTGGGCCTGCCTAGCTTGAAGAATCTGCCGCCCGGCATCATCCAGACCACGGTCGGTGACGCCGAGGCCATGGGCGAGTTGTTCGCCAGCTTTGGCCTGGCCATGCTGACCGGCGTGCTGTGCATCTACATCGTGCTGGTGCTCTTGTTCAAGGACTTCATCCAGCCGGTGACGATTCTGGCCGCGCTGGTCTTGTCGATTCCGGGGGCTTTTTTGGCGCTCTTTATCACCGGCACCGCGCTGTCCATGCCCTCGATGATTGGCCTGATCATGCTGATGGGCATTGCCACCAAGAACTCGATTTTGCTGGTCGACTATGTGGTGATCGCGCGCCGCGATCACGGCTTGCCGCGCTTCGAGGCCATTCTCGATGCCTGCCACAAGCGGGCTCGGCCTATCGTGATGACGACGATCGCGATGGGCGCGGGCATGTTGCCGATCGCCTTGGGCTGGGGTGTGGATCCGAGCTTTCGTGCGCCGATGGCGATCGTTGTGATTGGCGGCTTGATCACCTCGACCTTTTTGAGCTTGCTGGTGATCCCTGTCGTGTTCAGCTATGTGGATGACGGCATACAGCGTGTGGCGCGCTTGTTCAGACGGCCGGCGTCGACGCCGGTCGAAGTCCTCGAGTCTTGAAATTCGGCCTTTTGCAACCATCATGAACAAGATGAAAAAGACCTTGCTGTCGAACTGCTTGCGTGGCGCCCAGGCCCTGGGGCTCAGCTTGGGTCTGGCATTGAGCCTGAGTGCTTGCCGCACGCCCGAGGCCGGGGCCTTGAGTGGCGATCCCTTGCCGCTGCTGGATGCGCCGCCCGCTGCCGATGTGGCGCCTGGCTACAGCACCGAGGACCTGGACTGGCAAGACGGCGCCCGCCAGCGTGCGGTGCCGGCGCGCTTGTATTGGCCGGCGCAGACTGCACAGTCCAAGCAAACGGCCCGACATACGGCCCGACATACAGCCGGAGTGCCACTGATCGTCTTCTCGCATGGCATAGGCGGCTCGCGTCGCGGTTACAGCTATCTGGGAGCCTATTGGGCGGCCCAAGGTTACGCGACGCTGCATGTGCAGCATGTGGGTAGCGACCGGGCGTTATGGTTGGGCAACCCCTTTGGGCTGGTCGGGCGTTTGCAGGATGCTGCCAAAGAGACGGAGGCGCTGAGCCGGGTTGCCGATATGCGCTTTGCGCTGGACCAGTTGCTGCAAGGGCCCCATGGCGCGCAGATTGATGCCGACCGGGTGATTGCGGCCGGCCATTCCTACGGCGCCAACACAGTGATGTTGTTGTCGGGCGCGCAGGTGCAGCGGCAGGGCGTGGTGATGGATCAGCTGCGCGATCCGCGCTTCAAGGCCGCCATCATCATCTCGGCGCCGCCGTTTTATGGCGAGACCGAACGGACGGCCGAAATTCTCAAACCCATCACCATCCCGACGCTACACATCACGTCCACCGAAGACGTGATCGTGATTCCCGGCTATCACTCGGATGCGCGGGACCGCATTGCCGTGTTCAACGCGACCGGCAGTGCGGCCAAGTCCTTGGTGGTGTTCGAGGGCGGCTCACACAGCATGTTCACCGACCGTGCCGGCACCGGCGGGGTGGCGCTCAATCCGCTCGTCAAGACGGCGACCAAGGAAGTTGCCTTGGCCTTCTTGAGCCAGGTCTTCGACGGGCAAAGCGAGCCGCTGCAGCAGTGGAATGAGCGCCACAAGGCGATCGTCAATCAGACCCAAATGGCGGCTGCTGCATTTCAGCCGTTCAGCGTCGTGCGACCTTCGGGTTCGCAACTGGCCACGGGCTTGGGGATGCTGCCTTCCAGATCGGAGATCCAGCAGGCGTCCAGCACCGAGCAGTAGCAGGCTTCGACGGTGATCTTGCCGCGGCCTTGGCGGTCGAATTGACGCCATAGCTGCAGGGCTTCTGCGTCTTTGGCAGCCGGCTGGGACCATGAAAAAAGCTTGATGGTGCTGCCGGGTGAAATCAAGCGTGGCGCAATCGTCGAGGTCATGATTTCGACCGATAACTTGGCAGTTTCAGGGCTGGATTCGCGAACCTGTGCGCGCAGGCTCTTAACCAACTTGCCTTCGGACTTCATCTCGAACCAGACGATGCGAGCCGGGCCATTGCCGTCATTGGTGACCGAGAAGCTCAGCGCAGGCTGGCCGCCGTCGAAATTGCTGCTCATGAATTGCAGCAGCGGGGTCGAGCTGGCCAGCACGAGGCGCGAGTTCTCTTTCACCAAGGCCTGCATCGCGGCGCTGGTGCGCATCGAGCTGTAGACCGCGCTGGCCGTGCTCAAGACCATGCTGGCCGCAACGGCAATATGAAACCACTTTGGTGCCGGGTCGGCTTGGGGCTTGATCAGTTTGGTCGCTTCAATCATGGGCTGAGTTTTGTGTTGGCGCAGGCTTTTGCTGCGCGCGGCCGACTATAGCGCCCGAGGGGCCCATTTGCGCCACGCCAGTTCCGCACCTGGGTGCATCGTAAACTCCGCCAGAATCCTTCAGGCCAGCAAGCCGCTGAACTGTGCATGACGTGCAGGTGGCGGCTTATTTGGGCGCAGTCCCTTTCTCAACTAGGCAGTAAACATGGTCAACGAGCCTCTCAACCGACTTCGCAATGTCGTCTACAGCAGCATCCTCTTGCTGATAGGCGGCTGGTTGCTGGTGATTGGCAAGAAGACCTTGATTCCGGTGGTGGCCGGGGCGGCTGTTGTCTATGTGTTTGTCGGCCTGACGCATTCCTTGCGGCGCCTGTCCTGGCGCGGCCATCTCTTGCCGCTGCGGCTCAGCTATGTGCTGGCTTTGGCCTGTATTGGCCTGGCGCTGTCCTTCATTTTTTATTTGGTGGCGGCCAATTTCGAGCAAATTTTGCTGCGGGCGCCGGCCTATCAGCAGGCACTTTTGGTCGGTATTCAAAAGCTGGCCGTGTTGATGGGCATTGAAAACGAGCCGACCTGGACCACGCTGCGGCAAGATTTTTTTGCGCAGATCAATTTTCAGAGCTTGCTGGGCTCGATGGTGGTCTCGGTCTCGTCCCTGCTGTGGGCCATCGTGGTGGTGATGCTTTACGCGACGTTTTTATTGGTGGAGATGCGCTCCTTCCCGGCCAAGGTGGATGCCATCATGAACAGTCAGGGCGGGGCCGAGCGTGCGCGCCAGATTGGCCAGCGCATCAATGGGCGCATTGGTGCTTACCTGTCACTCAAGGCGATTTTGAGCGTGCTGCTGGCCGGCTTGAGCTGGGCCATCATGGCGCAATACGGCTTGGAGTTCGCGCCCTTTTGGGCTTTGTTGATCGGCCTGCTCAACTTCATCCCCTATATCGGCTCCTTCCTCGGGGTCTTGCTGCCGCTGGCCATGGGCATTGCGCAGTTTCAGGACCCCAGCATCATCGTGCCGATGATGCTGGGCTTGAGCCTGGTGCAGTTTGTAATTGGCAATTTTCTGGACCCCTACATGATGGGTAACTCGCTCAATCTGAGCCCGCTGGCGATACTGATCAGCCTGGCCGTTTGGTCTGAGCTGTGGGGTGTTGCGGGCGCGTTTTTGGCCGTGCCCATCACCGCCGTGATCGCCATCATCTGCTCCGAGTTCAGTAGCACCCGCCCGGTGGCGGTCTTGCTGTCTCAGAACGGCCGGCTCTAAGTGTTAAGAACTGGGCGAGAGTCAGCGCATGCGGCATAAATTGAGGCAAATTGGCGGCTTGCTGCGCGCGGCGGCGCTGAATTGGGTGCGTGACTATGCGCAGAGCATGGGCGCGGCCTTGGCGTTCTACACCATCTTCTCGATCGCTCCGCTGCTGCTGATCGTGATTTCGCTGGCCGGCCTGGTGTTTGGTGAAGAAGCCGCACGCGGTGAAATCTACGACCAACTGCAAGCCTTGCTCGGTTCCCCCGGCGCGATCGCCGTGCAGGATTTGATCGAAAGCGCGGGTCGCCCGAGTGAGAGTTTGATGACGGCCGGCTTTGGCTTGTTGTTCTTGTTCATAGGTGCCACTTCGGTGTTCACCGAGCTGCAAGATGCCCTCAACCGTATCTGGCGGGCGCCGCAGAAAGAAAAGGTATCGGGCCTGTGGGCCCTGCTGCGCGCGCGGCTGCTGTCCTTCGGCATGATTTTGGGCATAGGTTTTTTGCTGATTGTGTCGCTCGCCTTCAGCGCCGGCCTGGCCGCTTTGAGCCGCTGGTGGGACCCGAGTTCGGTCGGTTGGTTGACCTTGGCGCGGGTCAGCGAGTTGACCCTGGGCCTGGGCGCTTCGACGCTGATTTTTGCGCTGATTTACAAATCCATGCCGCGCGCCCAGGTGCAGTGGGCCGATGTCTGGGTCGGTGCTTTGGTGACCTCACTGCTGTTTGCCGCGGGCAAAAGCCTGATTGGAAGCTATATCGGCCACAGCGGCGTATCCACAGCGTTTGGTGCGGCCGCTTCGCTGATCGTCGTACTCCTGTATGTCTATTATTCGGCGCAGATTTTTCTGTTCGGCGCCGAATTTACCTGGGTCTATGCACACCGGTTTGGCTCGCGCCGAGGCCATGTGTTGACGCCTGATGGCAGTGTGGAGTCGCCTTGATACCTGCCCTTGATCGGGGCTGTTGATCAAGCGGCGTCCATCCCCAGTGGGGTCTCGACCGCTGCTTCGCTCGTCAATGACTGCCACAGATGCTGCGCCGCATAGGCGCGCCAAGGCCGCCAGGCCAATGCCCGCTCGCTCAGTTGTTTAGCGCTGGGCCGGCTGCCCTCCAGGCGCGCTATCGCTTGCATCAGGCCGACATCACCCGCCGGGAATGCATCCGGCTCGCGCTGCTGACGGATCGCAATGTATTGCGCCGTCCAGTCGCCGATGCCGGCTAGCGCCAGCAGCTTGGCCAAGCTCTCGTCAAGGCTGGCGCCGGCATCAAGCAGTTGGGGCGTGGTGAGCAGGGCGCTGGCCACGCCGGACAGGGTCGCCGCTCTGGTTCTGGGCATGCCCAGCGTGCTCAAGTCGGCTGCTGCGATCCGCTCCGGGCTTGGGAAGACGTAGCTCAGGCCGAGTTGATTGGCTGTGATGTCCAGCAAGGGCTCGCCGTATTGCCGCACCATATTGCCGGCCAGTTTGATCGCCGCGCCGACGGTGATTTGCTGGCCTAGCACCGCACGCATGGCCAGCTCGAAACCGTCCCAGTTTCCCGGCACACGCAGACCCGGTCTTGCAGCGGTCAGTGCCGCCATCAAGGGGCAGGCGGCCGACAGCTGCGCCTGTATCACGGCCGGATCGGCCGCCAGATCGAACATGCGGCGCAGGCGCGCAATGATGGCGGGCAGGGCGGCCAGATTGGGGAAGCGCACGACTACGCGCAATGCCTTGCTTTGCGCGGCATGGCTGATGGCGACGCTGCCCTGCACGCCATTGAGGCTGATGCTGCGCGTATAGGTATCGGCTTGCACTGTCTCCATGCCGGGGATGGCGCGGGCGGCCAAGAAGCCCAGCATTGCCGGCCAGTCATAGGGCGGACGGTAGCGCAGTAAGAGACTCACCTCGCCTTGCGGGCCGGCCGAGCAATCAGGCGCCGAGCCATGCCGCAGCGCGCTCGGCGGGCGTGCGAACATCTGCTGAAATACCTCGTTAAAACGGCGAATGCTGCCAAAACCGGCGGCAAACGCGACCTCGGTCAGCGGCAGGCGGGTTTCGTGAATCAGCTGCTTGGCCAGCAGCACCCGCCTGGTCTGCGCGACCGCATTGGGCGCCGCGCCGACATGCTCGGCAAACAAGCGGCGCAACTGACGCTCGCCCACGCCGAGCTTGCTGCACAGGCTGGCCAGATCGGCGCTGTCCAACTCGCCCGCCTCGATCAAGGCGAGCGCGCGCGTCACGGTATGCGAGACGCCGCTGTTGGAGACGCCGCGCCAAGCGCCCGAGTCCGGTGCTGCTTCGGGGCGGCAGCGCAAGCAGGGCCGAAAGCCCGACTCTTGCGCGGCTGCGGCGCTGGGCATGAAAACCACGTTTTCGGACTTCGGTGTGCGCGCCGGGCAGATCGGTCGGCAGTAGATGCCAGTGGTTTTGACAGCGATGAAAAAGCGCCCGTCAAAGCGGGCGTCGCGGCTGGCCAAGGCGCGGTAGCAGTTGTCGTGATCCAAATTCATGGCCGCGATCGTCCGAGTTTCGCCCCGGGCTGTCTAGCGGTTTTCGGACCTGGCCATTCGGGCTGAGGCACCCTTTGGCAAAAATGCCGACAGCCGAAAAGCGCCAGCCTGGGTGATGAGGTCTGGGCAAGATGCAGGACTTCTCTTTTTGCCGCTCATCTCCTTTTTATCATGACCACTCAATTTCAACTCGCCGAGCAGTTCCGCCAACTCAATCAGCAAGGCCAGTTCTTGCTGCCCAATGCCTGGGACTGCGCCAGCGCCAGGATTTTTGCCGCCGAAGGCTTCCCGGCCATCGGCACGACCAGCGCCGGCATCGCTTACGCACGCGGTTTTCAGGATGCCGAGTTGATCGGACGCGACGCGATGCTGCGAGAGGTCGGGACAATAGCGGCCTGTGTCAAGGTCCCGGTCAATGCCGATATCGAAGCCGGCTATGGTGCCGCGCCGAGCGATGTCGCGCAGACCGTGTTGGCCAGCATTGCCGCCGGCGCGGTGGGCGTCAATCTGGAAGACCGCCAGCATGGCCAGGAGAGCGCCGGCTTGTTTGCCATTGACGATCAGGTGGCTCGCTTGAGCGCGGCGCGAGCAGCCGCGAGCCAAGCCGGTTTGCCGCTTTGGATCAATGCGCGCACCGACACTTTCCTGCTTGGCCAGGGCGTCGACGCGGAAGACCGTTTCGCCCAGACGGTGGCGCGTGCCAACAGCTATTTGGCGGCTGGCGCAGACATGGTGTTTGTGCCCGGTCTGGCGGACTTGGACACGATCCGGCGACTCTGCGCGGCGGTGCGCGGCCCCGTCAACCTGATGGCGATGCCGGGCGCGCCGTCGGCGCCGGAATTGTTCGCGGCCGGCGCGCGCAGGGTCAGTCTAGGCCTGTGCCCGATGTTGGCCGTGATGGGTATGGTGCGAGACATCGCGCAGGAAGCCAAGGCTAGCGGCACTTGGCAACACATGACGCGCAGCTTCTACGGCTTTGCCGAGGCCGAGGCGCTGTTCTCGGCCGAGTAAATCAGGTCAGTGGGCGGCAATCACGCCGCAGGCAATCCGCGCGCCCGAATTGCCGGTTGGCTGGGTGGCGTAGTCATCCGGGGCGATGTGCACGATCACGCTGCGGCCGTTGATGCTGGCCGGGCCGGCGGCCACGGTGGGCCCGTGCAACATGAACTTCTGATCGACGAAGCCGTTGGCGTCGGCCTTTAAGGCGGGCATATCACCGGCATGGTGATCAGCAGTTTGGGGACCATGCGGTTTGCCGTCGGGATTGAAGTGGCCGCCGGCGCTGGTGCCATCGGCGCTGGCGCAATCGCCTTTTTCATGCAGATGGAAGCCATGCTCGGCATTGGCTTTGAGTCCGCTGAGCTTGGCGTGCACCATCACATGGCCGTCTTTTTCATGGAACATCACCATGCCGCGCACATTATTGCCCTGGGTAGGCGTCAGCGAGGCCATTGCCATGCCGGCCATGCTGCCCGTCCCCATCCCCATGCCCATACCTTTTCCTGCAGCGCCGCCGGACGGGTGATCCGCGTGGCCGGTGACGGGTGCTGCGCAAGCGCTCAAGGCCAGCGCAGCGGACAAGACGAGCAATCGAAACGGCGTGTTGAAAGTGTTCATTCGATGATCCCTTTGGGTTGATACATGGGTGCCTGCTTGAGCGGATGCTTGGGCGGAAAGCTCGAAACCAAGATGAAACATAGTCTCAGCAAACTTTTGGCTGCTGTCTCAAGCCTCTTTAGACTACCCGAAAAACATGACGAAGACCAAGGTGACACAGGAGACCATGCGCATGACTGTTTTGACGACCGCCCGTTTGCGGCTGGAGCCCATCTGTGACGAGCATTTGGCCGGCTTGTTCGAGCTCAACTCGGACCCTGAGGTGATGCGTTACATCACCGGCAAGGCCGATACCCTCGAAGACACGCAGGCCATGATCACTCGCTGCAAAGCGCGCTGGGCCGAATGGGGCTACTCCTGGTGGGCTTGTATTGAGTCGGCCAGCGGCGCTCTGATCGGTGCCGGTGCGATTCAGCATCTGGGGCATGACGCGGTCAATCCGCTCGAGATTGGCTGGCGTTTTCGCAAGGACAAATGGCGTCAAGGCTTTGCTTCCGAGGCTGCGCGCTGCATGGCCGGCTTTGCCTTCGACACGCTCAAGCCTCCTTGTTTGCTGGCCGTATGCCACCCGGATAATCTCGGCTCGGCGCGCGTGATGCAGGGCTTGGGCATGCGCTACCGGGGCCAAGAGCCCTGGTACAAGATGGACTGCGCGGTCTACGAGATCAGCGCCGAGCAGTGGCGGGCACAGGCTGCGGCTCAGACTTCTTCTCCCCCGCAGCCTCAGCCGTGAGGTCATAGACATGCACGCCATGCTCGCTGCGCTCGCGCGCCAACCAGCGCGGCGAGTGCAAGGTGCTGTTCATATCGGCAAGCCCGGCCTCCCAATGCTCCTTCATGGACAGGCGTGAGAACTCGAAGTCTTTGGACTGGGTTTCGTAATGCTTGCTGCGGTAGATCAGGTGCACCACATCGACCGAGCCATCACAGCGTAAATCGGCCAGGGCGCGCACATCGGGGTCGGCTTGCAGATGGGCGGGAAGTTTGGCGATCAAGCGCCGTGCGGTCTGAGCAATGAGCTGTCGATCCAACTCCATGCTGGTGTTCAAGCGGGTGCGGCTGGAGAAGCGGATGTCTTTTTCGCGTTCGGTCACCTCGCCCAAATTGGCCGGGTAGGCGCCGCGCGCCGAGAATAAATCGACCTGGAACACGGTGCGCGGGCCGCTGGCGGCTTGATCCAGCACATATTGCAGCGGCGTGTTGGACACCAGGCCGCCGTCCCAGTAATGCTCGCCGTCGATTTCCACGGGTGCAAAGCCTGGCGGCAGGGCGCCGCTGGCCATGATGTGGCGCGCGTCCAGGCGCTGCTGGTGCGAGTCGAAATAGGCAAAGTTGCCGCTGCGCACATTGACGGCGCCGACCGACAAACGCATCGGCCCGTCATTGATGCGATCAAAGTCGACCAAGCGCTCCAGGGTTGCGCGCAAGGGCGTGGTGTCGTAATAGCTGATGGCAGCAAGGCTGCCGGGCGCCTGCCAGGGCGCGGGCGGAAAGCGTGGTCTGAAAAACCCCGGCACGCCGAACATCATCACCTGGGTTGCGCTGGCCTCGTTGAGGTTCTCGCGCGCCTTGGCAATGGCCTGGCCCACAAAGCCCGGCACCGGCACCGGCAGGGCCGAGCTCAATAAGTCCCAAAACTCGCGCAGGCGCGGCACCCGCAACTCGGCCGGGTTGCCGGCAATCAGCGCCGCATTGATCGCGCCGATCGAGATGCCAGCGACCCAGGACAGTTCGGCTTCACATTGCTGCAGCGCCTCGTAGACGCCGGCCTGATAGGCGCCCAGCGCCCCGCCGCCTTGCAAGACCAAAATGCTTTCACCGACTTCACCAACTTCGCCGGGCTGCTGGCGGGGTGTTCTGCTTGTGTTTGTCATAGAGAGTCCGTGGAGTGCCGATTCAGGCCGCAAAAGCGCCGCCGTCATAGGCTTTGTTGAAGGCTGCGGCATCCGCCCTGAGCTGCTCGGTGCAGGCCTGGGTGGCGCGCATGAGCTGGGGCTGCCATTGGCTTTGGGCGTGGCCAAATTCGATCAAGGCATCGGCCGGGCAGGCGCCGCGCCGGCCCGAGCTGCGCAGCTGCGCCCAGGCCAGCAACTCAGCCATTGAGGCCATCAGCTGGGCCAGCTTCTTCGCCAGCTCGCCGGGCTTGAAGGACTCGGCCGCGATGGCGATGCGGTCCTCGCTGGGCTGCAGATCGCGCAGCACAAAGTGCTGACCCTGCATCTGCACGGTTTGCAAAAACGCCGGGCTTAGCGCCTGCATGCTGCGCTGGGTGGCGACGATGCGCTCGGCTTCGCTGGGCCAGGCGGGCTGCGGCCCGCGCCCCTGCAAATGGGGCATGAGGCTCGATGGCACGGCCAGCTTGAGGTCGAGCAGATAGTTTTCGTCCGGCCCACCCTTGCCGGCCACCAGCAGCACATAACGCGGCAGACCCAGGCTGCCGGTGCCGGCGATGCGCCGCCCGACATCCAAGACCTCAAAGAAGTCGGGCTTGGCCTGGGTTTTTGCAAACGCCTGCATCAAAGCCGCCACCTCGGCGCGTTCGGCCTCGCTGGCGGCCAGGGCTTTCTTGCCGTCGAGTTTGAGGCGGCGTTGCTTGTCGTCGAGGCGCGTGCGGCTATTCAAAAACGCCGCGCGCTTGCGCCCCTGCAAGTCGCTCAGCAAGGTGTGCACCGGTCCGCTGGCGGTTTCGCGCTCTATCCACAGGGCGCGGCCCTCACGCAATGCGCCGGCATAGCGATCCACAAAGACCTGGCTCAGCGCGGCCAGCTCGTTCTCGCTGAGCTGCAACCCTTGCGCACCCACCTGAAGACTGGTCAGCAAGCGCAGCGCATCCCAGCTGCAGGGCGCCAAGGCGGCCTCGTCGAAGTCATTGATGTCGAAGTAGACCAGGCGGTTTTCGCCCTTGAAGCTGCCGAAGTTCTCGATATGCAGATCGCCGCAGGCCCAAGCTTGGGGGATGTCGGCCTTGCCGCCCAAGAGCAGCGCTTCGCCGGGCAGCTGGGCAAAAAAAAGATGGCAGCTGCCACGCAAAAAGGCGAAGTCCGAAGCGCGCATGCGCCGGTACTTCATTTGCAGTCGCTCCGCGTCGCGCCCCGCGTTGTAAAGGCTGATCTCTGCTATGACGTCCAAAGCCATCTGGGCCACTCCTGTGCTGCTGCAATTCTTGGCTGGCAAGCATAGTGGATGGCCTTGTGCTGTTGCCCTCGGCTGTCTTTGTTTGAAAGGCCGATGGCAGGTCTATTTGGCGCCCTCGCTGAGCCAGCGCACCAGCAGCTCGGCCGCCTCGGGGCTGAGCCGCTCGTGCGCCGCGATCGGGTGCAGCGCCGAGCCTGCGCGCAGCTTTTGCGCCCGTTTTTTCAGCGCTTCATCGTCGCCGCGCGCCTTGGCGGCATGTTCGGCCAGGCTGGCCATGGACGGTGCGGTCTGGAGCTTTGGGCTGCCGTGACAGTTGTAGCAGCCCATATCGGCCGCCATTTGTTGACTCGCGGATGCTGGCTGTGCCAACAGGCACAGCGCGGCCGCCAGACCTGACAAGCACGTGGAGGTGACGAGCAGACTTTTATTCATGAGGGTGAAGCCGGTGGGTGGGGGGGCTGAGCGCTCAGTGCTCAGGGCATGGCCAAAATGCGTTTTTGCTTGCCGCTGCGCCCGCGCTTGAAGGCCTGGCCGCTGCAGATGCTCAAGGATATGTCGGAACAGCCCTGCGCCAGCAAAAACCGATGCAGCACGCGGCGGCAGTGTTCGCGTGCCGACCGGCTGTGGTCGGCCGTGGCACCCAGTTGCAGGCGCAGCGCCGCGGGGCCGAGCTGCTGCAGCTGGAAGTCGAACAGCCCGGCTTCGTCCTCCAGCACCGTCGTCAAAGCCAGCGGCAGCAGTGCCAAGCGGCCGCCGCTGCGATCAGACAGATAGAGCATGTCGTCGCGCCGACCCTGCACTTGCAGCACCGGCAGGGCCGAGCCACAGGCGCAGCGCTCGGCGGCCAGCGTGACGCTGTCGCCAATGTCATAGCGGATCAGCGGCTGCACATGATTGGCCAGATTCGTCAGCAAGCTGGTGTGCGAGCATTGGCCCAAGGGTGTGGGGCGGTATTGCGCATCGACCGGCTCCAGAATCACCCAGTCGGCGTTGAGATGCAGATGGCCTTGCTCACATTCCCAGGCCAGCGGCAAGAACTCTGATGCACCGTAGCTGTTGCGCAGCGCGCAGCCGAAGGCGCACTCGATGCGCTTGCGCATGGCGGCGCTGAGAGTTTCGCCACCGGTCCAGATTTCTTGTGGACTGCAGTGCAGGGCGCCACGCTCGAATTCCTCTGCCAGCAGCAACGCTGCGGTCGGATAGGTCGCGATGATGCTTGGCGCGAAGGCGTCCAGCTGGGCGATCAAGGCGGACGTGGGCTGCAGGATGGAGAAGCTGCGCCACTGGCGCGTCATCCAGGGTTGGGCGCGGCGCAGTCGCTCCACCGAGACATGGCTGGCGAAATGACCGCCTGAGTTGCCAGTCAAAGCCCCCACGAACGCAAAGCGCTCGCTCAGGTAAAGCGGGTCCCACAAGCGCGCCCAGGGTCTTGGTGAAGACCGTCGCGTGCCCTCCAGGTTCTCGTACACGGCCATCGCCGCCTCGTCCTGCACATAGACGCCGGGCTGGCCGCTGCTGCCCGAGCTTTCCCAGACGGTGTAGCGGCCGAGGTAGCGCTCGGCAACGCGCCCCGGGTCGCGGCACAGCGCTTGCAGCTCTGTGAGCTTGAGCAGCGGGTCGCTGACATGCTGCTCGAATGCTTGCATCAGCCCGGCTTTGCTGATGACAGGCAGCTCTTGCAGCTTCAGCTGCGTCAGATCGCGGCCCTGCAGCAGCGGGCGGTAAAAAGGCGTTGCCTGTGCTGCCCGCAGCAAGGCCTGCAGGCGCTGGCTTTGCTGCTGGGCAATGCGCTCAGTCTGAATAGCACTGGCGTACATAGTCGCCCGGCGCTGCGCCCAGCAGCATGGTCTTCGGCGGGGCCTTGGGGCTGGCCGGGGCTGAAGATCGGGCGGCCAGCCATGCATGCCAAGCCAGCCACCATGAGCCGCTGGTGGATTCCAAGCCCTGGCCCCATTCTTGTTGCGGCACCCAGGCGCCATGACGCGGGCGGGTATCCATCTTGTAGCGGCGTCCGGCATGGGCAGGCTCGGAGATGATGCCGGCGTTGTGGCCGCCGCTGGTCAAGACAAAGGTGATTTCGGCCTCGCACAAATGGTGCAGCTTGTAAACCGACGCCCAAGGCGAGACATGGTCCCGCTCGGTGCCGACCAGAAAGATCGGAGCTTCGATGTCACCCAGCGACACGCTGCGACCGTCCACCCGGTAGCTGCTGGTGGCCAGCGCGTTGTGCAGGTAGAGCGCGCTGAGGTACTCATGGTGCATGCGGGCCGGCATGCGGGTGGTGTCGGCATTCCAGTCCATCAAATCGCTGTGGGGCTCGCGTTCACCCATCAGGTACTCGCGCATGCGGCGGGTCCAGACCAGATCTTGGGAGTGCAAAAACTGGAAGGAGCCGGCCATTTGCTCGCCGGTCAAATAGCCCTTGCCGCGGGTGATTTCATCGACATAGCCGATCTGGCTCTCATCGATGAACAGACCCAACTCGCCCGGCTCGGAGAAGTCGGTCTGCGCCGCCAGCAGCGTCAGCGAGCACAGCGGGGGCAAGAGATCGGCCCCGGCAACTTGGGCGTCGCCTCGCCGCGCCAGGGCGGCCGCCGCGATGGCGAGCAAGGTGCCGCCCAAGCAGTAACCCATGGCATGGACGGATCTGGCCTTGCCGTGAATCTGCGCTATGGCCCGCAGCGCCTCAAAGACGCCCAGGCGCAGATAGTCACTCATGCTCAGATCATGGTCGCTGGCGTCCGGGTTGCGCCAGGACAGCATATAGACCTGATGGCCCTGCTCGACCAGAAAGCGCACCATCGAGTTGTGCGGCGACAGGTCGAGGATGTAGTACTTCATGATCCACGACGGCACGATCAGCAGCGGCTCCGGGTGGACCTGTTTGGTCTGCGGGCTGTAGCGGATCAGCTCAACCAGGTGGTTACGCATCACCACCTCGCCGGGCGTGATGGCGACGTCCCGTCCTGGCAGATGGCGCGGCGCGGCCGCCGACCCCGCGCCGCTGATGTCCTCCATATAGTGCCGAGCACCCTGGAGCAGATGGGCACCCTGGCTGGCCACCGCATCTTGCAGCACGACCGGATTGCTCACCAGCCAGTTGGCCGGCGCCAGCATATTCAAGGCTTGGCGGGCAAAAAACTGGGTCATCTCGGCATGGTGGGCACTCATGCCTGGCATGTGCCCGGCCTCCTGCCAAAAGGTCTCACTTTGCCTAAAACCGCTGCGCAAAGCGTTGAACGGCCATTGCGCCCAGGCTTGATGGCGAAAACGCGGGTCTTCGTCCGCCTCGCCAATCCCTGCGACCGGCGCATCGGCAGGCACGCTGTCTTTCAGGGTCTGGGTGGCGAGCTGTGCGCCCAAGCCAGCCAGCTCCAGCTGCCGGCCCGGCGACACGGCCAAATGCCAGGCCCAGTCTGCGACGGCCAGCGCCAGTGCCACCGGAGACAGACCTTTTGTCAACGGTGCTGCGCTGGCATGCAGCAGTCGGTCCAAGCGCTGAGTCGCAGACTCGACGTTGCGGGCGGGAGCTGGCTGATCGAGGGGGGTGTTGAGTCGCTGCATGGCCTGAATTCTGTGGCGGCATGCAGCGCTGAACTTTGATCTAGGGCAATCGCAGCTTAGCTTGGGCGTTAGCCAAGCGGCGACCTAGGCTTCATCCAAAATAGGCCGCAGCAAATCGTCCCAGTGCTCAACGTCGGCCAGGCTGGCGTTCAACCAGTCGAGCGCTTGCGGGGCATGGGCGATCCAGTCGGCGTCTTCAGGCAGGCCTTCGTGCAAACGCATCAAATGCTCGGCAATTAAGCCGGCGGCAATCAAGGTGTGGACTTCCGGCTCGACCCGGCTGTCGCCGAGCGAGAACAAGTCGTGATGCAGGCGGATGGCGGCCATCAGCTCGGGCGCCATATTCCAGGCGCGCGCCAGCAGGGCGCCGGCCACCGCGTGGTCGGTGCGGTGGTTGGCGTTCTCGGTGGCGATGTAGGAGCGGTCGACACGGGCGGCAGCTTCCACCATGGTCGAGCCATAGCCGCGCACGCATTGCAGCAAGACCGGCATGCCGACATGGCAAAACAGCCCGTAGGTATGGGCCAAATCGACCGAGATGCCAGGCAATTGGCGCGCCACAAAAGACATCGCCAACGCACGCTTGGCCGAACGCTCCCAAAAGCGCGCCAAATGCGGGCTGTTGACCGGAATGGCGTTTTTCAGCAAAAAGCCGGTCATGATGGCGGTGGTTTCTTTGAGGCCGATGCGGGTCATGGCCTGGCCCACCGTCGTGCAAGGCATGCCGTCGGCGATGTGCACGGGGCTGTTGGCCATGCGCAGCAATATGGCCGACATCGCCACATCGCTGGCCGCAATGCGGGCCACTTCATTCAGATCGGGCTGCTCCTGCGCCATCGCCTGCTGCAAGCGCGCCAGCAATTCGGGGCAGGGCGGAATCAAGATGGTCTTGAGCACGCCACTCTTGCGCGAACTGTCAATTTCTTGGCGTATGGATGGGATGCTCATTGATTGGCGGTGATTTAGGCGCGACTTCAGGGATGGGCCGGATGCACAGGCTGTAAAGTGCTTCGCATTATCCGCACAGTCCGCCTGGCTCCGATTGATTATTGCTCTCCACGCGAGGGCGCATCCGCTACAGCATGGCCCCGTTCACCCGCAGAGTCTTCCCGAACAAGCCGCGCTGGCTGTGTGGTGGACGGCTGCTCGGGCTATTTGCCTTGGCCGGCTCTCTATGGCTGCTGCCTTGCGCGGCCTTGGACAATGCGCGCTTTTTGGAAGCGGCCGCCAAATTCAACCCTCGCACCGTCGGCGAAGCACAAGCGCTGCTGCAAGCGATCGAGCGCGCCACCGCTCTGGAGGAGCCGCAGCGGCTGACGGCGCTCAACAGCTATTTGAACCGCCGCATCGAGTTTCATGACGATATCGAGGTCTGGGGCAAGGTTGACTTCTGGGCCAGCCCCTTGGAGGCACTGGACAAGGGGCGGGGCGACTGCGAGGACTATGCCATCGCCAAATACCTGAGCCTGATAGCGGCCGGCACGCCGGTGGCCAAGCTGCGCATGGTCTATGTGCGCGCCATGGTGGGCGGGCGATCGCTCGCACACATGGTGCTGGCCTACTATGCCGAGCCGGGGGCGGAGCCCCTGATTCTGGATAATCTGATCGGTGATGTCAGGCCGGCCTCACAGAGACCCGATCTGCAGCCGGTATTCAGTTTTAACGGCGAGGGTTTGTGGCAGGGCGTCGGGGCCACATCGGCCGGTGACCCCATGGTCAGGCTCTCACAGTGGCGCGACTTGCTCGCCAAGGCGCGCGCGGAAGGTTTTTGAACAAGATGAATACTTTTGATTGGGATTTGCCATGTCCTTGATGCGTCAAGTCTGGTTGCTGTTGCTGGGTGTGGTCTTGCTGGCGCTGGCCGGCAGTGTGGCCGTGTCCACTTATTCGACCCGGCAACTGCTGCAAACCCAGCTGCAGATCAAAAACAGCGATAACGCGGCCGCGCTGGCCCTGGCTTTGTCGCAGCAGCATGGTGATGGGGAACTGATGGAGCTGCTGATTTCGGCGCAATTCGATACCGGCTACTACCAAAGCGTGGTCTGGCGCAAGGCCGACGGCAAGCTCGCATTCGAGCGCCAGGCTGCTGCTCAGCCCAGCAAGGCGCCGGCCTGGTTTGTAGCACTGCTGCCTATCGCCGTGCAGCCCGGCGTGGCCCAGGTCTCGAATGGTTGGAACGCGATTGGCTCGGTCGAAGTGCTGTCGCATTCGGCCTACGCCCACGACGAGTTGTGGCGCAGCTTGAGCCGCATCAGCCTCTTGCTCGGCGCCTTGGGCCTATTGGCCAGCATAGGGGCCTACCTGGCCCTGCACCGCATCCGCCGCCCGCTGGACAACGCCGTTGCGCAGGCGCGCGCCGTCGTCGATGGCAGCTTTCAAATCATCGAAGAGCCCCAGGTGCCCGAGCTGAAGGGCTTGACGCAGGCGATGAACGCGATGGTTTTGCGGGTCAAGAGCATGTTCGAGGCGCAAGCCGATCAGTTGCAGGTGCTGCGCGTGCAAGCGCATTGCGATCCGCTCACCGGGATGAGCTCGCGCAAGCATTTCCTGGCCGAGCTGGAGTCGGCCCTGACCCGCGATGAAGGGCCGTTGCACGCAGGCTTGGTGCTGGTTCGCTTGCGTGATCTGGCCGGCCTGAATCAGCGCCTGGGCCGCCCGGCGGTGGACCAGGCCTTGCAAACCATGGCCAAGGCGGTGATGGCCTATCCCGAGCGCGTGCGTGGTTGCTTGGCGGGCCGGCTCAACGGTGCCGACTTTGCCCTGTGGCTGCCGGCCCCCGATGTAGCGGCCGAGACGGCACAGGCCTTGTCCGACGCGCTGCAGGCCAGCTTGCCGGCCTTTGGTGGCGGCATTCAACTGGCCTTGGGTGCCGTCAATCTGCCGCGCGAGTCGACCGTCGGTCGCTGGTTCGGCGAGGCCGATGCGGCGCTGGCGCGGGCCGAGAACCAGTCCGGCTTTGTGGTGGAGTCCATCAACGCCGGCAGCGCGCAGCAGCGCGCGCAGGGCGAACGCGCCTGGCGCTCACAGATCAGTGAGGCCTTGGCGGGCCGGCGCGGCAAGCTGCTGCAATACCCGGTCTTGGACCGCGAAGGTCGGGTCCTCCATCTGGAATGCCCCTTGCAACTGCAACTGGAGGAAGCGGGCGAGTTCGAGCCGGCCACACGCTGGCTGCCTTTGGCGGTGCGCAGCCGCTTGACGGCCGAGGTCGACCTGTTGGCGGTCGCGCTGGCGCTGGAGGCGATCGCCAAAGACGGTTTGCAACGCTGCGTCAATATCGCGCCGGCTTCGCTGCTGGACGGCAACTTTGTGGCGCGTTTGCGGGATCAGGTCTTCCATGCTCCGCAGGCCGCACGCAAGCTCGGTCTGGAGTTGGCCGAGAGCGCGGCGGTCAATCATTTTGATCTGCTCTTCGAGATGGGCAGGCAGCTGCGCCCACTCGGCGTCAAGCTGGGGCTTGAGCATGCCGGCGCCGGTTTGGCCCATGTCGACCGGCTCTACCAGGCTGGCCTGGACTATGTGAAGCTGGATGTGTCGGTGGTGACCGGCGTGTCGGGCGACGCGGCCCGCGCGGCCTTTGTACGCGGCATGTTGGTGATGCTGCGCAGTTTGGCGCTGAAGGTCTATGCCGAGGGCCTGCGCGACGCGATGGATGTGCAAGCACTCTGGGACTGCGAGCTTGACGGTGTGACCGGGCCTTGGGCGACGGCACGCCTGGGGCAATAACGGTGAGCGGCAAGTACCCGCCCAAGGCCGGTCCGGGCGAGGATGGCTTTGGCCATGGGCAGCAAGAAAAATGAACCTGACCCCATTTTTCAGGATGGTGCTGCTGCTGGGTTTGCTTGTTGCTGGCAGCGCGCAGGCGGCGTCGCCGCAGCCGCCGCTGCTGCCGATCACGCAGTTCAATATCGTCTTGCTGCAGCCCAGCGCGGTGCTGGAAGAGCGGGTGGCCGATGTCGACGCGATGGCCGCCTACGTCAAGGCGCTGGGTGCCGCCGCAGGCGAAGCGGTGCTGGCCAGCGGTGCGCAGCAGTCGGTGGGCGGCTTTATCGTGGTGGCGGTGCGGCCCGGTGGCCAGGCCCGGGTCTGGCTGGACTTTGATGCCATGTTAGATCTGGAGCTGAAGCGGCAGATCACCAGTCGGCTCAAGGCGGTTCAGCCCTTCGAGGCGCACAAAGGCCCGGTTGTCTTTGCGCTGAAAGTGGCGACCTGGAGCGGCAAGGAATCTAAGCGCTTGGCGCCGGCGCCACTGGAGTGGAAGGCTGCACGGCAAGCTGGCGCGCCGCTGGAGGTTGGGTCCTTGGTCGAGAGCCTGTGGGCGGACTGAGCCGCTGAAGCTTCAGCTGAGATCGCCGCAGTGCAACTCGAAAGGGCGGCCCAAGCGCCTGTCCTCAAAGAAATGCTTCAAGGTTTCGCGCACTGTGCGAAACGCCAGCTCGTCCCAGGGGATTTCATGTTCAGAAAAAAGCCGGGCTTCGAGCGTCTCCGGCCCGGGATTGAATTGGTCCGACAGCAGCCGGGCGCGGTAATACAGATGGATTTGCCCGACCTTGACCACATTCATCAGGCAGTAGAGCGGCTGCAACTCGATTTGCGCGCCGGCTTCTTCGTCGGTCTCTCGCAGGGCGCCTTCGGCCGCCGTTTCGCCCAACTCCAAAAATCCCGCCGGCAAGGTCCAAAAACCGTGGCGCGGCTCGATCGCACGGCGGCACAGCAGCACCTGCTCACCGTAGACGGGCAGGGTACCCACCACATTGATCGGGTTCTCGTAGTGAATGCTGGCGCAGACCGTGCAAGTGGCACGTTCGCGGTTGTCGTCGGCCGGCACCAAGTACTCGACCGGGGCGCCGCAGCTGGGGCAATGTTTGAAGCGTCTAGGGTTCCACATGGGCCTCAGTTTAGCGGCCACAGGTGAAACACTCATGGCATCATCACGACCCATGGAACTCTTCAATTACTTTCGCTCCTCGGCTTCTTACCGCGTGCGCATTGCGCTGGCGCTCAAAGGGCTGGATTACGACTACCGCGCCGTTCATTTGGCCAAGAACGAACAGTTCGACCCGGCCTATGTCAGCGCCTCGCTGTCCAAGCTGGTGCCGCTGCTGCGCGACGGCGACGCGCTGATCAGCCAGTCCATGGCCATCATCGAATACCTCGATGAAACCCACCCGCAGCCGCCTCTCTTGCCCGCTGACGCCCTGGGCCGTGCCCAGGTGCGCGCCTTGGCGCAGGACATCGCCTGCGAGATCCACCCGCTCAACAATCTTCGCGTGCTGCGCTACCTGAGTAAGGATCTGGGTCTGGATGAGGACAACAAGAATCGCTGGTACCGCCACTGGGTCGAAACCGGGCTGGAGGTGGTCGAGCTGCGTCTCAAGGCCAGTGCCGGCCAGTTCTGCCATGGCGATACGCCCGGCTTGGCCGACTGTGTGCTGGTGCCGCAGATCTTCAATGCGCAGCGCTTTGACTGCCGGCTGAGCCATGTGCCCGAAGTGATGCGCGTGTTCGCCAATTGCATGGCGCTGGACGCTTTTGCGAAAACCCAGCCCTCGGCCTGTCCTGATGCCGAGTGAGGCGCCTTCCCTGACGGCCCACCCTGATTGGCTGCAGCCGCAGTGGTCGCAGCCCGCCACCGGCGTGCGAGCCTTCATGAGCACGCGGGCCGGCGGTGCGAGCGTCGGGCCCTTCGAGAGCATGAATGTCGGCTTAGCGGTGCAAGACGATCCCGCGGCAGTGACAGCTAACCGCCTGCGGGTCGATCAGACCATGGGCGCCAAGGCGGTCTTTTTGCAGCAAGTGCATGGCAGCGAGGTTGTGGTTTTGAATGCGGCCCATGCGCTGCCCGATGTGTTGGATATTGCGCCCGTGCTGCGTGCCGATGCCAGCGTCAGCACCACGCCAGGGCTGGCTGTGGCGATCCAGGTGGCCGACTGCTTACCGGTCTTGTTTGCGGCACCCGGCGGTGTGGCCGGCGCTCACGCCGGCTGGCGCGGCTTGGCTGGCGGCGTGCTGGAGCACACCTTGGCGACCCTGTGCCGCGAGGCCGGCTGCCGGCCCGGCGATGTGCAGGCCTGGTTGGGGGCTTGCATTGGGCCTGAGGCCTTCGAGGTCGGGGTCGAGGTGCTGCAGGCCTTCGCGGTGCCTGCGGTGGCAGCGTCCAGCGAATTTTTCAGCTATCGGCCCAAGGCCGCCGGCGAAGCGCGCTGGCGCGCCGATTTGGCCGGGCTGGCGCGGCAACGCCTGCAGCGCGCGGGACTGAGCGCCATCAGTGGCGGCACTTGGTGCACCTATAGCGAGCCCTCAAGATTCTTTTCTTACCGGCGTGATCGGGTCAGCGGCCGCATGGTCGCCGCCATCTGTTTGGTCTGAATTGGCTGCCGCCAAGGCCGCCTCGTGTTCTTGCAGCTCCGCTTGCTCTTTACGCTTGCGCGCTTTCTTGCGGTGCGGTGTGCCCATCAAGTACAAGACGATGGAAATCGGCAAGACGCCGTAGAGTATCAGCGTCACGATGGCGCCCAACACGGTGCCTTGGCTGCTGGTGGCTTCGGCCAGCGCCATCATCAAGGCCACATAGCCCCAAGCCATTGCGATCAGATACATGGTTCGTCATAAGCGGGTAAGACAAGGAGGTTACAACAAGGTCTGCGATGATGGGCTGGAATGGCTGTCGCGCGATGGACATGACGCCAAACGCCTTATTGTTTGAGGAAACTTATGACCGCTAGACCCAAGTCCGGAGCGCCAGCCGGCGCCGCGACACAGCCTGAAACCCTGCCCGTGGCCGCGGCCGCCGCAGCAGCCAGCGAGGCCGCCGCCGGCTTCGGGGAAATGTGGAAGACCATAGCGGGTCTGCAGATCCCGGCCGCCTCATTGGCCGAATTGCAAAGCAACTACCTGAACCAAGCCACCGCGCTGTGGAATGCCTCGCTGCAAAGCAGCTTAGGCGCACCCGCTGCCGCGCCAAAGCCGCTGGGCGACCGCCGCTTTGCCAGCCCGGCCTGGAGCGCCAACCCGGCCAGCGCCTTCATGGCGCAGCTGTATTTGCTCAATGCCAACACCTTGCAGCAAATGGCCGACAAGGTCGAGGGCGAAGACAAGGCGCGCGCGCGTGTGCGCTTCGCCGTGCAGCAGTTTGTTGACGCTGCCGCACCGAGTAACTTCTTGGCGCTGAATCCTGAGGCGCAGGCGCTGGCACTTGAGAGCAAGGGCGAGTCGCTGAGCAAGGGCATGCAACTGCTTTGGGATGATTTGCAGCGCGGCCATGTCTCGCAAACCGACGAGAGCGCCTTCGAGGTGGGTCGCAATGTCGCCACCACCGCCGGCGACGTCGTGTTCGAGAACGACTTCTTTCAGCTGATCGAGTACAAGCCGCTGACCGACAAGGTCTTCGAGCGACCGCTGCTCTTCGTGCCGCCTTGCATCAACAAGTACTACATCCTCGATCTGCAACCGGACAATTCGCTGATCCGCTATGCGGTGGAGCAGGGCCACCGCTTGTTTGTGATCAGCTGGCGCAACCCGGACGCGTCCTGCGTGGCCTGGACCTGGGACGACTACATCGAGCACGCCGCCATCAAGGCGATCAGCGTGGTGCAAGAAATCAGCGGCGCCAAGACCATAGATACCCTGGGCTTTTGCGTCGGTGGCACGATTTTGTCGACCGCCTTGGGCGTGTTGGCGGCGCGCGGCGAGCAGCCGGCCGCCAGCGTCACCTTGCTGACGACCTTGATCGACTTCACCAGCAACGGCATCTTGGATATTTTTGTCGACGAGCCCTCGGTGAAAAAGCGTGAGGCCACCATAGGCCTGCAGTCGCCCAAGGGCCCTGGCCTCTTGAAAGGGCAGGAACTGGGCAGCACCTTCAGCATGTTGCGGCCGAACGATCTGGTCTGGAACTATGTGGTGGGCAACTACCTGAAGGGCGAGGCGCCGCCGGCCTTCGATCTGCTGTACTGGAACGGCGATTCGACCAATATGAGCGGGCCGATGTACTGCTGGTACTTGCGCCATACCTATTTGCAAAACGAGCTGAAGATCCCCGGCCGCTTGACGGTCTGCGGCGAGGCGCTGGATCTGGGCAAGATCAAAGCGCCGGTCTATATCTACGGCTCGCGAGAGGATCACATCGTGCCTTGGGACGCCGCCTACCGCAGCACGCAAGTGTTCAAGGGCGAGCGGCGTTATGTGCTGGGTGCCTCCGGCCATATCGCCGGCGTGATCAACCCACCGGCCAAAAAGAAACGCAGCCACTGGATCGGCAAATCGTCCTCCTTGCCGGCGGCTGCCGATGATTGGCTGGCGACGGCTACCGAGCAGCCCGGCAGCTGGTGGACCGATTGGTCCGCCTGGTTGGCGGCCCATGCCGGCGCCCTCAAGCCCGCGCCCAAGGCGCCGGGCAGCCGCAAATACAAGCCGATCGAGCCCGCGCCGGGCCGCTATGTGCAGCAAAAAGCCTGATCTTTTTGTTCGTAACCGTTTGGAACCCGTCGTACGTGAATTTTCACCGACCCGATTGAACTAAACTCATCGGGATAACTTGTTAGTTACAGTGCAAAGAGAGTAAATCAAATGACCGACATCGTGATCGTCTCCGCGGCCCGTACCGCGATTGGCAAATTCGGCGGCACGCTCGCCAAGACCACCGCTGTGGAACTGGGCGCCACCGTCGTGCGCGATCTGCTGCGTCGCAGCGGCCTCGACGGCGCGCAGATCAGTGAAGTGATCATGGGCCAGGTCTTGACGGCCGGTGCCGGTCAGAACCCCGCCCGCCAGACAGTCATCAAGGCCGGCCTGCCCAACACGGTGCCGGCGATGACGATCAACAAGGTTTGCGGCTCGGGCCTGAAGGCCGTGATACTGGCTGCGCAATCGATTCGTGACGGCGATTCGGAAATCGTCATCGCCGGCGGCCAGGAAAGCATGAGCCTGAGCGCCCATGTCTTGCCAGGATCGCGGGACGGCCAGCGCATGGGTGACTGGAAGTTGGTTGACACCATGATTGTTGACGGCCTGTGGGATGTCTACAACCAGTACCACATGGGCATCACGGCCGAGAACGTGGCCAAGCAATACGGCATCAGCCGCGAGGCGCAAGACGCGCTGGCTTTTGGCTCGCAGCAAAAGGCCGCTGCCGCGCAAGACGCAGGTCGCTTCAAGGATGAAATCGCTGCGGTGACGATTCCGCAGAAGAAGGGCGACGCGATTGTTTTCGACGCCGATGAGTTCATCAACCGCCGCAGCACCGCCGAGGTGCTGGCCGGTTTGCGCCCCGCCTTCGACAAGACCGGCAGTGTCACCGCCGGCAATGCCTCGGGTCTGAATGATGGCGCCGCCGGTTTGCTGATCATGTCGGCCGCCAAGGCCGCCAGCCTGGGCCTGACCCCGCTGGCCCGTATTGCTTCTTACGCTTCGGCCGGCCTGGATCCTTCCATCATGGGCATGGGCCCGGTGCCCGCCGCGAAGAAGGCGCTGGAGCGCGCCGGCTGGAAGGCGCAGGACCTCGACTTGTTGGAAATCAACGAAGCCTTCGCCGCGCAGGCCTGCGCCGTGCATCAGGAAATGGGCTGGGATCTGAGCAAGGTCAACGTCAACGGCGGCGCGATCGCGTTGGGTCATCCGATCGGCGCCTCGGGTGCGCGCATCCTGGTGACGCTGTTGCATGAAATGCAGCGTCGCGACGCCAAGAAGGGCATTGCCTCCTTGTGCATCGGTGGCGGCATGGGCGTGGCGCTGACGGTCGAGCGTTGATTCTTTTCAGCTGACGATTGGCCCAACTTGACACCACATTAGGGCCAACCCGCTTGACCCAGACCCGCACATGCGAGAGTCTGAGCGAGCCATCCGTTTTTTTATCTTGGAGACAAACATGACTCAAAAAGTAGCTTACGTAACCGGTGGCATGGGCGGCATCGGGACCTCGATGTGCCAGCGCCTGCACAAAGAAGGTTTCAAGGTCATCGCCGGCTGCGGCCCTAGCCGCGACTTCGACAAGTGGCTGAGCGAGCAGGCCGCTTTGGGCTACACCTTCTATGCTTCGGTCGGCAATGTGGCCGATTGGGACTCCACCGTCGAGGCCTTTGCCAAGGTCAAGGCCGAGCATGGTCCGATCTCGGTGCTGGTCAATAACGCCGGCATCACGCGGGACGGCATGTTCCGCAAGATGACACGCGACGATTGGGATGCAGTGATGAACACCAATCTGAACAGCATGTTCAACGTCACCAAACAGGTGATCGAAGACATGCTGGACAAGGGCTGGGGCCGCATCATCAATATCTCCTCGGTCAACGGTGAAAAGGGCCAGTTCGGCCAGACCAATTACTCGGCCGCCAAGGCCGGCATGCACGGCTTCACGATGGCGCTGGCGCAAGAAGTGGCCAGCAAGGGTGTGACGGTCAACACCGTCAGCCCCGGCTATATCGGCACCGATATGGTCAAGGCGATTCGACCCGACGTGCTGGAGAAGATCGTCGCCACCATCCCGATCAAGCGTTTGGGCAAGCCCGAAGAAATCGCCGCCATCGTCGCTTGGTTGGCTGGTGAGGATTCCGGCTTCACCACCGGCGCAGACTTCAGCTGCAATGGTGGCTTGCACATGGGGTGATTGAGTTCAAGCCCGCATGGGCTTGACGTACAGACGCGGGAGCTGCGGCCTAAGGTTGCAGCTCCCGTTATTTTTTGGGCTTTCTTCACGCAATAATGCCCAGACCGAACTGAATCGTCTGAGGGAACTGTGATGGCAATGGATGTGGTCGACTACGAGATCAAGGGCGCAGAGATGCAGTTCGTCGAGGTCGAACTCGACCCCGGCGAGGCGGCCGTTGGCGAGGCCGGCAGCATGATGTTCATGGATGCCGGCATCCATATGGACACCGTCTTTGGTGACGGCGCGCCGCAGCAGGGTGGCTTCTTCGGCAAGTTGATGGGCGCGGGCAAGCGCTTGGTGACGGGCGAGTCCTTGTTCACGACCGTCTATACCAACCAGACGACGGTGAAGCAGCGGGTCGCCTTTGCCGCGCCCTTTGCCGGCAAGATCCTGCCCATGGACTTGCGTCAACTCGGCGGCACCTTGATTTGCCAGAAGGATGCCTTTCTGTGCGCGGCGCGCGGCGTCTCGCTCGGCATTGCCCTGCAGCAGAAGATCTCGACCGGCTTTTTTGGCGGCGAAGGCTTCATCATGCAAAAGCTTGAAGGCGATGGCCTCGCCTTCGTCCACGCCGGCGGCACCGTCGTGCGGCGCACGCTGCAGGCCGGCCAGACCTTGTTGGTCGACACCGGCTGCGTGGTCGCCTACACACCCAATGTGTCCTTCGAGATTCAGTATGTGGGCAAGATCAAGACCGCCTTGTTTGGCGGCGAGGGTCTGTTCCTGGCCAAGCTGAGTGGCCCTGGCGAGCTGTGGTTGCAAAGCCTGCCACTGTCGCGCCTGGCCTCACGCATCTTTGCGGCGGCGCCGCAACGCGGTGGCAGTCGTGAAGAGGGTTCGGTGCTTGGCGGCCTCGCCGGCGTTGGCCTACTCGGCGGTTTATTGAGCGGCAATGACGACGAGTAAGGCGACGAGTAGGTGGGTGCAATTACACTCAAAGGGTGGCACTGGCCACCTTTTTTTCGCATGTTTCGATTCAAGGATTCCTGATGTTCTTTCTGTCATGGCCCCGCAGCCTTGTCGTGGCCCTGGGTTTTTCTGCAGCAGCATTCGGCGCTGTGGCGGCAGGTCCGGCCAAACCGATCTTCGTTTTGAACTCATTGGACGCCGACATCAGCGTGGTGGACCCGGTCACCTTCAAGCAGATCAAGCGCATCCCGACCGGCAAGGAGCCGCATCACCTGTATTTGTCTCCGGACGAAAAGTCTCTGCTGGTGGCCAACGCGCTGGGGGATTCCTTGACCTTTTTGGATCCCCAAACCGCCGAGGTTCAGCGCGTGGTGCACGGCATCAGCGACCCCTATCACCTGCGCTTTTCGCCCGATATGAAATGGTTCATCACGGCCGCCAACCGGCTGGATCATGTCGATTTCTACAGTTGGACGCCGACCAATAAAACCGAGCCGCTGAAGCTGGTCAAGCGCATCAGCGCCCCCAAGACGCCCAGCCATCTGGCCATCGACAGCAAGAGCAGCACACTCTATGTGAGCTTGCAAGACAGCAATGAGTTGCTGGCGGTAGATATTGCTACGCAGACGCCGCGTTGGAAGATCAAGGTCGGCGAAATGCCGGCCGACATTTTCCTGACCGCTGATGACAAGCACATCCTGGTCGGGCTGACCGGCGACTCGGTGGTCGAGGTCTACGACGTCAGCGCCCCGGGCAACACCGGCGCCAAGCTCGTCAAGCGTCTGCCCACAGGCAAGGGCGCGCATTCCTTCCGCGCTTGGGGGGATAAGCGCCATGTGCTGGTCAGCAACCGCGTGGCCAACACCATCAGCAAGATCGATACACAGAACTTCACCGTCGTTGACAAATTCCCAGGCCCTAGCGGCCCGGACGATATGGAGGTGATGGGCGACGGCAAGACATTGTTGGTGACCTCACGCTGGGCCGGCAAGCTGACGATGATTGATACCGAGACCAAGAAGGTGGTTCGTCAGGTCAAAGTCGGCAAGTCGCCGCACGGCGTCTACACGCTGGACCACCAGCCTCGCCAATGAAGTTTGGCCTGCGGCTAGTCCTTGGCCTGCTCGGAGCGTTCTCAGGGCTGGTGCAAGCCCAAACTTGCGCCAAGCCGGTGTTTCTGAGCTTTGACACCGGCCATATGGGCGTGGCGCCCTTGATCGCCGAGACCCTGAAGCGTTTCGATGCCCGCGCGACCTTTTTCCTCGCCAATGAGCCGACCAAAACCGGTGGCTGGACCTTGGATGAGGAATGGGCGCCTTGGTGGCGCGAGCGTGCCGCCGAGGGCCATGATTTCGGTGCCCACACCTGGAACCACGACACCTGGCTGGCCGATCTGCCCGCGCCGGGTCAGCTCGAGGCGACTCGCTTCAAGGTCAGTACAGCCGCCGGCATCCAGACGCCGGTCCGCCAAGAAATGACGGCCGAGCAGTATTGCGCCAGCCTCAAGCAGGTGAGCGCGCGTTTCAGCGAGATGACCGGCCAGACGATGGGGCCGATTTTTCGCGCGCCGGGCGGTAAGACTTCGCCGGCGCTGTTGGCTGCCGCGCAGAAATGCGGTTATGTCCATGTGGGCTGGAGTGCTGCGGGTTTTCTCGGCGATGAGTTGAACAGCGATAGCTTTCCGAATGCGCAGCTGCTCGAGCGTGCTTTGAAGAACATCAAACCGGGCGATATCTTGATGGCGCATCTGGGCATCTGGTCGCGCCAAGAACCATGGGCGCCGGCGGTGCTGGAGCCGCTGCTGCAAGGTTTGCAAGATAGAGGCATGTGTTTTGCGCCGCTGCGTGAGCATCCGCGCTATCGCGGCCTGTTCAAGATGGCGACTGTGCTGAAAGAGGCGCAGCATGATTGAGTTCTTCAGCGATGCTTTCAGCTCGCTGCAGCAGCAATTGTTCGAGTGGCTGGTGCAGCCCTTGGTGTTTGCCTTGGGTGGCGGCAATTTGCTGGAGGACGCTTTCAATGCGACCGGTTGGTTGCTGGTGGGCTTGCTGCAGATCGCGGTGATGCTGCTGCTGATCCGCTCGCTTGAGCGCTGGCGGCCGGTCGAGGCGCTTGTTGACAAGGCGGCCGTGCGGGTCGATGTGATTTACACCTTGATTCACCGCCTGGGCCTGTTCAAGCTGCTGATGTTTTTCAGCCTGGACCCCATTTGGGACGGCTTGGCCGGCGCGGCCCGCGTAGCTGGCCTGCCGAGCTTTCAGCTGGATGCCTTGTGGCCGGGTGTCAGCGATCTTCCTTGGGTGTCCTTCATCCTGTATTTGCTGGTGTTTGACTTCGTCAATTACTGGCTGCACCGGGCCCAGCATGCCTGGAGCTGGTGGTGGGCGCTGCATGCCTTGCATCACAGCCAGCGCCAGATGACGATGTGGAGCGACAACCGCAACCACCTGTTGGATGACATCTTGCGCGACGCGGTGTTCGTCGTGCTGGCGCGCCTGATCGGTGTCGAGCCTGGGCAGTTTGTCGCCTTGGTGGCGATCTCGCAGCTGATGGAGAACCTGCAGCATGCGAATGTGCGGCTCTGGTTCGGCCCCGTGCTGGAGCGTGTCTTCGTCAGCCCGCGTTTTCATCGGCTGCACCACTCGATTGGCATCGGCCATGAGTCGGCCGGGCGCGGCACGCTGGGCGGCCACAACTTTGCGGTCTTGTTTCCGCTCTGGGACATGCTTTTTCGCACCGCTAACTTTGAGCTGCGCTGGGATGCGACCGGCGTGCGTGATCAGTTGCCCGACGAGGGCGGGCGCGACTACGGGCGTGGGTTCTGGTCGCAGCAGTGGCTGGGTCTGGGGCGGTTGTTCGGTCGGCGCTGACGATAATGGGCCGCACGCTAACGCTATCCAACGAGCCCCAAATGAGTCCAGACCAAATTTTGTTTGACCTGCTGTCCACGGGCCAGCCCGAGGCGCCTGCGCTGTCGGCGCCGGGCCGCCCGCCCTTGAGTTTCGCGGCCTTGCGGGACTTGGTGGTAAACACGGTCAGCCAACTCAATGCCTTGGGCCTGGGCGCAAACGACCGTGTCGCCATCGTGCTCAATAACGGCCCCGAGATGGCCGCCTGCTTTGTCGCCTGCGCTTGCGGCGTGGCGAGTGCTCCGCTCAATCCGGGCTATCGCAGCGATGAGTTCGAGTTTTATTTGAACGATTTGCAGGCGCGCGCCTTGATCGTCGAAGCCGGCAGCAGCTCGCCCGCGATTGCCGTGGCCGAAAAGCTTGGCGTGCCTATCCTGCGTTTGGTGCTCGAGGCCGGCGCGCCGGCCGGCGCCTTCGGCTTGAGCAGCGGTTTTGAAGCCAAGCCCTTGGCCGCACCGATTTGGTCGGCGCAGGCCGATGTCGCAATGGTCTTGCACACCTCCGGCACCACCTCGCGGCCCAAGATCGTGCCCCTGTCGCAAGCCAATCTGATTGCCTCGGCTCGCCATATCGGGCAGAGCCTGCAGTTCCAGCCGGATGACTGCGGGCTGAATGTGATGCCCTTGTTCCATATCCACGGCCTGATCGCCGGCGTGTTGGCGCCGCTGGCGGCCGGCTCGCAGGTGTTTTGCACGCCCGGCTTCAATGCCTTGAAGTTCTTTGCCTGGATGGAGGAGGCCAAGCCGACCTGGTACACCGCCGTGCCGACCATGCACCAGGCCATCGTCGCGCGGGCGCGTGGCCATGCCGAGCTGATTGCGCGCCAGCCCTTGCGCTTTATGCGCTCGTCGTCGTCATCAATGCCGCCGCAGGTGATTGCCGAGCTGGAGGCGGCGTTTGGCGCGCCCTTGATCGAGGCTTACGGCATGACCGAGGCGGCGCATCAGATGGCCTCTAACCCCTTGCCGCCACGGATTCGCAAGCCGGGTACCGTAGGTCTGGCGGCAGGGCCCGAGATCGCCATCATGGGAGCGGCGGGTCAGTTGCTGGCAGCCGGTGAAATTGGCGAGATTGTCATTCGCGGCCCCAATGTGACGCAGGGTTATGAGAACAACCCGGCTGCCAATGCGGAAGGCTTTCGCAATGGCTGGTTTCGCACCGGCGACCAGGGGCAGCTGGACCTGGATGGTTATCTGAGCATCACCGGGCGGCTGAAGGAAATCATCAACCGCGGCGGCGAAAAGATCAGCCCGCGCGAGGTCGATGAGGTCATCATGGACCACCCGGCTGTGCAGCAGGTCGTCTGCTTCGGCATGCCGCATGCAAAGTTGGGCGAGGACGTTGCTGCGGCGGTGGTCTTGCGTGAGGGTGCTAGCTTGGACGAGGCCGGCTTGCGCGCCTTCGTCGCCACCCGACTGGCCGACTTCAAGGTACCGCGGCGGATTCTGTTTTTGAGCGAAATTCCCAAGGGTGCTACCGGCAAGTTGCAGCGCATAGGTCTGGCCGAAAAATTGGGCTTGGGGGCATGAAATTCGCCATCGTCGGCGCCGGAGCGATCGGCGGTTTGTTGGGTACGCGGCTGGCGCTGGCGGGCGAAGAGGTGGTGTTCATCGCCCGCAATCAGAATCTGGCCGCCATTCAACAACGCGGCTTTCGGCTGCTGCTGGAAGACGGCAGCGAGGCTCATGCAAGCCAGGTTCGGGCGGTACAAGACATGGCTGAGGCCGGGCCGCAAGATGTTGTGCTCTTGACGCTCAAGGCGCATCAGGTGCGCGAGGTTTTGCCGGAGCTGCGCGCGCTGTTTGGCCCGCATACCTTGTTGGTGAGCATGATCAACGGCTTGCCCTGGTGGTATTTTCAAAAGCTGGGTGGGGCCTTCGAGGCTAAGCACCTGGACAGCGTAGACCCCGGCGGCCTGATCGCCGGCCAAATCGAGGCCGAGCGCATCATTGGCAGCGTGGTTTACCCGGCGGCCGAGCTGGTCGAGCCCGGCTTGGTGCGCCTGATCGAGGGCAATCGGTTTTCGCTCGGCGAACTCGATGGCAGCCGCAGTCCACGCATCGAGGCGCTGTCCCAAGCGCTGATGCGCGCCGGCTTCAAGGCGCCTGTTTCCAAAGACATACGCAGCGAGCTCTGGGTCAAGCTCTGGGGCAATTTATGCTTCAACCCGATCTCGGCGCTGACGGGGGCAACGCTGGAGGACATTTGCCGCTTTGCGCCGACTGCTGAGTTGGCGGCGGCGATGATGGCCGAGGCGCAAACCCTGGCCGAGAAGCTGGGCGTGAACTTCAAGGTGTCGATAGCGCAACGCATCGCCGGCGCCGAGGCGGTCGGCGCGCACAAGACCTCGATGCTGCAGGATCTGGAGCGCGGCCGCGCGCTGGAGCTGGAGGCGCTGGTCGGCGCGGTCCTGGAACTGGGTCGCATCACCGCCACGCCGACCCCGCATATCGCGGCGATCTACGCCGTCACCGCACTGCTGGCCCAGACCCGGGCCACGCCCAACAAGCCTCGCTAAGATTGCAGCCTGTGTAGCCAGGGTCGAGGGAAACAAGAGATGGTCAACTCCATGAGTCGGGTCGGCGACGCGTTTTGGCGCGCCGTGGCCTACTGCCTGCATCCGCGGGTGATTTTTTTGTCGCTCTTGCCCCTGGTCTTGATGGCCGGCCTGGCTTTTGCGCTGGGCTATTTTTTCTGGGAACAGGCGGTGGACGGGGTGCGTGCCACCCTGGGCAACTGGCGTTTGGTCGAGTCCTTGTTGGGCTGGCTGGACCATATGGGTGCCGGAGGCCTGCGTTCGGTGCTGGCGCCCTTGATGGTCTTGGCCTTGGCTCTGCCGGTCATCGTGGTCTTGAGCTTGCTGCTGGTGGCTTTGCTGATGACACCCAGCCTGGTGCGTCTGGTCGCGCAGCGGCGCTTCGCCCAGCTCGAACGCAAGCAGGGCGGTTCTTGGTGGCGGTCTTTGGGCTGGTCGCTCTGGCATGTGAGTCTGGCCTTGTTGGCGCTCTTGGTCAGCATGCCGTTTTGGTTGATTCCGCCCTTGGTGCTGATCGTTCCGCCCCTGATTTGGGGTTGGCTGGGCTACAAGGTGTTCAGCTTTGATGCGCTGGCCGAACATGCCTCGGTGGCCGAGCGGCGCCAACTGATGCGCCAACACCGTCTGCCCTTGATGACGCTGGGTCTGGTGACCGGCTATCTGGGCGCCGCGCCGGCTGCGATCTGGGCCTTTGGCGTGATGGCGCTGGCCTTGGCGCCGTTTTTGATCATTGCTTCGATTTGGCTCTACACCTTGGTGTTCGCTTTTTCGACCTTGTGGTTTACTCATTACGCTCTGGCCGCCTTGCAGGAGATGCGTGAGCTGCGCGCCGGCAAGCGCGCTGCCGAGCCCGAGCTGCCGACGGTCGATGAGCTGCTGCAGCCAGCACCCGCGCCCCTGATTCCTCCCCTGTGAGCAAAAGAGAAATGAAAATCGGCCTGATCATCATTGGTGATGAAATCCTCTCCGGCAAACGCCAAGACAAGCACCTGTCCAA
Source organism: Roseateles albus (assembly GCF_028595345.1). Taxonomy (NCBI): domain Bacteria; kingdom Pseudomonadati; phylum Pseudomonadota; class Betaproteobacteria; order Burkholderiales; family Sphaerotilaceae; genus Roseateles; species Roseateles albus. The sequence goes on from NZ_JAQQXT010000003.1 coordinate 266,535, forward strand.
GTTCATCGAGCTGCTGGCCGCGCGCGGCATGAGCCTGGACTGGGCGCAATACCTGGGCGATGACCGCGAGCATCTGGTGGCGCAGCTGAAGCTTGCCTTTGCCAGCGGCGACCTAGTCTTCAGCTGCGGCGGTATCGGCGCGACACCGGACGACCATACCCGCCAAGCTGCCGCAGCCGCACTGGGGCGAGACCTGACCCTGCACCCGCAAGCCCGTGAGCTGATCTGGGAGCGCATCAGCGAAATGGCGGCGGAGCAGGGCGTGACTGCCGACCCGGATCATCCTGACACTTGGCGACGACTTGAGATGGGCCTGTTCCCGACCGGCGCCGAGATCGTCCCCAACCCCTTCAACAAGATCCCCGGCTTCTCGGTCGGTACGGTCTACTTTGCGCCCGGCTTCCCGGTGATGGCGCATCCGATGATGGAATGGGTGCTGGACCAGCGCCATGCCGACCTGCACCGAAAGGTGGGGCGCTTGGAGTTGTCGATGATTGTGCAAAGCACGATGGAGTCGATGCTGACGCCGCTGATGGTGGCGATCGAGGCCGAGTTCGCCGGCATCAAGGTGTTCAGCCTGCCCAGCGTGGACCACCCGCAATGGGGTCGCCATATCGAGCTGGGTGTGAAGGGAGATGCCGCTCAACTCGACGCAGCCTACGCGGCCCTGAAACTGGGCGTGCTTCAAACTGGTGCAACCGTAGGCACTGAATTGGTGCGCTAATCTGGGGCACTTTGCACCGCATTGGTGAATAGATGGTTGATGCAAGGCCGGTTCACGCCATAATTCCCATGGCTTCTGGGCTGCACCTTGTTGGCACATAAAGTGCTTAATACAGGATGCGGCGCTTGAAACATGGGCGCGAGCCGATATCTGTTTAACATCGGCGTGAGCCAATGTCTTTTAGAGTCCCTAAACAATTTTCCCCGCTAGCTAGGAGTTTTTTGATGGCCAAGACCGTTGCCGACGTGATGAAGATGGTGCAAGAGAACGAGGTCAAGTTTGTTGACTTCCGTTTCACCGATACCCGTGGCAAGGAGCACCATGTGTCCGTGCCGGTGTCCCATTTTGATGAAGACAAGTTCATTTCCGGCCACGCGTTTGACGGCTCGTCGATCGGCGGCTGGAAGGGCATTGAAGCCTCGGACATGCTCTTGATGCCCGATCCGAACACGGCCAATATCGACCCCTTCTTCGAAGAGCCGACGCTGATCCTGAGCTGCGACGTGGTCGAGCCGGGTGATGGCAAGGCTTATGAGCGCGATCCACGTTCCTTGGCCAAGCGCGCCGAAGCCTATCTGAAGTCTTCCGGCCTGGGCGACGCCGCCTACTTCGGCCCCGAGCCAGAGTTCTTCATCTTCGACAGCATCCGCTGGAACATCGACATGTCCGGCTGCTTCGTCAAGATTGACTCCGAAGAAGCATCGTGGAACACCGGCAAGGACTACGAGCACGGCAACAAGGGCTATCGCCCGGCCGTCAAGGGTGGCTACTTTCCAGTGCCGCCGGTTGATTCGGGCCAGGACATGCGCTCGGAAATGTGCTTGATTCTTGAGCAGCTGGGCATCCCGGTTGAAGTGCATCACCACGAAGTGGCGAACGCAGGCCAGATGGAAATCGGTACCCGTTTCTCGACCCTGGTCGAGCGCGCTGACTGGTTGCAGCTGCAAAAGTACGTGATCGCCAATGTGGCCCATGCCTACGGCAAGACCGCGACCTTCATGCCAAAACCTATCGTGGGCGACAACGGTTCCGGCATGCACGTGCACCAGTCGATCTGGAAAGACGGCAAGAACCTGTTCGCAGGCGACGGCTACGGCGGCCTGAGCGACTTCGCGCTCTACTATATCGGCGGCATCATCAAGCACGCCCGTGCCCTGAACGCGATCACCAACCCTGGCACCAACAGCTACAAGCGCCTGGTGCCTGGCTATGAGGCTCCAGTCAAGCTGGCTTACAGCGCGCGTAACCGCTCGGCTTCGATCCGTATTCCTTATGTGGCTAACCCCAAGGGTCGCCGTATCGAGGCACGTTTCCCCGATCCATTGGCCAACCCATACCTGTGCTTCGCCGCGCTGATGATGGCCGGTCTGGACGGCGTCGAGAACAAGATCCATCCGGGCGAAGCCGCCACCAAGGATCTGTACCACTTGCCGCCTGAAGAAGACGCATTGGTGCCAACCGTCTGCCACAGCCTGGACCAAGCGCTCGAGTGCCTGGACAAGGACCGTGCCTTCCTGACCAAGGGCGGCGTGTTCACCGATGCCTATATCGATGCCTATATCGAGCTGAAGATGCAAGAAGTGCAGCGCATGCGCATGACCACGCATCCGGTCGAGTTCGATATGTACTACACGCTGTAATGGCCACTTGCGGCGTGCGTGAAACACACGTTACGTCGCACGCTGCCTGTGCATGGCGAAAGGGACGGCTTCGGTCGTCCCTTTTCTTTTGCGATCGCGCCAGCTGCTATGCGCCACAATCCCGCCATGCTTATTCGACCCTTTTCATTGCTTGTTGGCCTGATCAGTGCGCTTTTGCTTGCAGGCGCCGCGCAAGCGCAGTCCATCGTTTACCGCTGTCCCGGCCCGCCGGTGCTTTACACCGACGCATTGACGGCCAAAGAAGCGCAGGCCAAGGACTGCCGCTCGATCGAAGGCACGCCGATCACGGTCTTGCCGGCGACGCGTGCAAAGCCCAACCCGGCTGCAGCGCCCAATTCGGCCGGCAGCGAAGTGCGGGGCAGCAGTGAGGGCCGTATCGACCCCAACCAACAACGCACGCGCGATGGCGAGCGCCGTCGAGTCCTGGAGACCGAGTTGCGCGAGGCGCAGGAGCGGCTTGACGCTTTGCAGCGCGACTACGCCGGCGGCAATGCCGAGCGCCGCGGAGATGAGAAAAATTATCAAAAATACCTGGACCGCATGGCCGAACTCAAGGCCAGCATCGCCCGCCAAGAAGTCGATGTGCAGGCACTCAAGCGCGAGATCAGCAAGCTGCCATAGCTTGTTCATTCAATGGGAGGGCCGGCCATGAACCCCTTGCGCCGAGACCCTTCCGGCTTTGAAGCCTTCGATATGTTGGCCACCATGGTGGCCGTTGTGCGCCCCGACGGGGAATGCCTGTTTGCCAATGCCGCGTTCGAGAACGTGATGCGCTTGTCGCGCCGGGCGGTGGAGCGCAGCAATCTGTACGACTGGTTTGCCGATGCGGGCCGACTCAGCGACACCGTCACCGGTGTGGCCCGCAACGCCTATTCCAGCAGCCGCTTTGACGCGCTGCTGCGGCGTAGCAACTTGCCGCAAGAACTGCCGCTGCCGGTGCATGTGATCGTCTCGCAAATGGATAACAGCGAAGATCAGGTGCTGATCGAGCTGATCGAGAACGCCCAGCAGACCCGCCAGGACCGTGAGGAGCGTACGCTCGATCAGGTCCAAGCAACCAAGGAGCTGACGCGCAACCTGGCGCATGAGATCAAGAATCCGCTCGGCGGCATCCGTGGCGCAGCGCAGTTATTGGCGCTGGAATTGCAACCCAACACGATCGGCCCCGAGTTGTCCGTTGAGTTGGCCGAGTACACCGAGGTCATCATCCACGAGGTCGATCGCCTGCAGTCGCTGGTCGACCGCCTCTTGGCCCCGCACCGCCATGCGCAGGTGGTGGGCGATGTGAATATCCATGAAATCTGCGAGCGGGTGCGCCAGCTGACCTTGGTCGAGTATCCGCGCGGTCTCTTGATCAAGCGCGATTACGACATCTCGCTGCCGGATTTTCGCGGTGACCGCGAACAGCTGATTCAAGCGGTATTGAACATCGTACAAAACGCCGCGCAAGCGCTGCAGCAACGCATTGCGGATGCCGACGCGCAAGACCCGGCCTGCATCGCGCTGCGCACGCGGGTCGCGCGCCAGGTGACGATTGGCAAGCAGCGCTGGCGCCTGGCATTGGAATTGCATGTGGAAGATAACGGCCCCGGCGTGCCGGCCGAGATTCGAGATCGCATTTTTTACCCCTTGGTGTCGGGGCGAGATGGCGGCTCGGGTCTTGGCCTGACGCTGGCGCAAACCATCGCTCAGCAGCATCAAGGCATGCTTGACTGTGAAAGCGAGCCGGGCCGGACCGATTTTCGTATGACCCTGCCGCTTCCTTGATGGGCGGGGTTTGAACGGCGCTGATTCGCTACAGGACCTTCTGCATGAAATCTATCTGGGTTGTTGATGACGACCATTCCATTCGTTTCGTGTTGGAAAAAGCGCTGACGCGCGAGGGCTTGCCGGTGCGCTGCTTCAGCAACGCGCGTGATTTGCTGGCGGCCTTGGATGAAGACAGCCCGCAGGTGCTGGTGTCCGATATCCGTATGCCGGGTGGCTCAGGTCTTGATCTGCTGGCCAAGGTGAAGGCGCGCTTGCCGCATCTGCCCGTCATCATCATGACCGCCTATTCGGACTTGGACAGCGCCGTGTCGGCCTTCCAGGGCGGCGCGTTCGAGTACCTGCCCAAGCCCTTTGATCTGGCCGCTGCGGTCGAATTGATACGGCGTGCGCAGACCGAGAGCATGCGCGAGGCGGTTGGCGAAGCCGCCGCCGCCGAGGTGCCCGAGATGCTGGGTCAGGCGCCGGCGATGCAAGATGTGTTCCGCGCGATCGGGCGGCTCAGCCAAAGCCATGTGACGGTCTTGATCACCGGTGAATCCGGTTCGGGCAAGGAGTTGGTGGCGCGTGCGCTGCACAAGCACAGCCCGCGCTCTGAAGGGCCGTTTGTCGCCATCAACACGGCGGCCATCCCCAAGGATTTGCTCGAGTCCGAGCTGTTCGGCCATGAGCGCGGCGCCTTCACCGGTGCGCAGGCAACAAGGCGTGGCCGTTTCGAGCAGGCAGACGGCGGCACCCTGTTTCTCGATGAAATCGGCGATATGCCGCTGGAATTGCAGACGCGTCTCTTGCGGGTCTTGTCCGACGGGCAGTTCTACCGTGTCGGCGGCCACAGCCCCTTGCGCAGCAATGTGCGCGTGATTGCCGCTACCCACCAGAACCTGGAAGCACGCGTGCGCCAAGGCGCGTTCCGCGAGGATTTGTTTCACCGCCTGAACGTGATCCGCCTGCGCCTGCCGCCGCTGCGCGAGCGGCGCGAAGACATTGCGGTGCTGGCCAAGTTCTTTTTGCAGCGCAGCGCGGCCGAGTTGGGCGTTGAGCCCAAGCGCCTGACCGACGCGGCGCTGGCCTTGCTGCTGGACTTTGAGTTCCCGGGCAATGTGCGGCAGCTGGAAAACATTTGCCATTGGCTCAGCGTAATGGCGCCCAGCCAGGTGGTGGAGCCCAAGGACCTGCCGCAAGAGTTGCTGCAACCGGGCTTGGGCTTGAGCATCGAATCGCCGGATGCCGCTGCCACTGAGGCTGCGCCCTTACCCTTGCCATTGCCGGCGAAAGCCGCCCAAGCCTTGCCCGCTGCCGCGCCGGCCATGCCCAGCTTTGGCGCCGGCCCCGACGCCTGGGTGGCCGAAGTGTCGCGCGAAGCGCGTCGCTTGCTGGCGGCAGGCGAAACCGAAGTGTGGGACAGCCTGACGCGTCGCTTCGAGGCCAGCTTGATCTTGGCTGCCTTGGACCTCACGCGCGGGCGGCGCATCGAGGCGGCTCAAAAGCTGGGCATAGGGCGCAACACCATCACCCGCAAGATTCAGGAGTTAGGGCTGGACATCTGAGTTTTTTCGCTCTTGATGAATGCGATGCGAAGGGCATTTTTCGCCCCATGCAGTGCGACGATGCTGGACTAATTTGGAGGATAAAGCGGCAGACTAACGAGGGCGGTGACCGCCTTTTCTCAGCCTTTTCTCAGCCGAATTAATGGTGCCTGCGATGACCCGAGGCCGCTAGACTATGTCCTCCTCGTCATCATCGAAAGTGAGTACAGCATGAACGAACGTCGTGGATTCTTGGCGGCAGCCGGAGCGATTGCCGCGTCCAGCCTTGCGGCCTGCGCAGGTCAAGGGGGCGCCTCGAGCGAGAGCCGCAACGCCGGGGGCGTGTGTTCCGCCTTTGATAAATCACGTCAAGAAGGCACCTCGCCGGATCAGGCGCTTCAAATGCTGCAGGACGGCAATGCCCGCTTCCTCAGCGGCAAGAGCGTCAACTGCGATCTACTCGCTCAAGTCAGGGCCACCGCCAGCGGTCAAGCGCCATTTGCAGCAGTGGTGGGCTGCATCGACAGCCGGGTGCCGCCGGAGTTGGTGTTCGATCAACAAATCGGTGACATCTTTGCCGCCCGTATTGCCGGCAACTTCGTCAACACCGACATCATTGGCAGCCTTGAGTTTGCGACCAAGCTGGCCGGCGCCAAGCTGATTGTGGTGCTTGGCCATACAGAATGCGGCGCGATCAAAGGTGCGGTAGATGATGCCAAGCTGGGCAACCTTACAGCCACTCTGGCCAATATCCGGCCTTCGGTGATCAAGATCAAGCCAGTTGATGGCCCGCAGACCTCCAAGAACAAGCAGCTGGTGCAAGCGGTCGCAGATCAAAATGCCAAAGACGCGGCGGCCATGCTGAGCGCTCGCAGCGAGGTCTTGAGAGAGCTGGTCAGCGCAGGCCAGTTGAAAATCGTCGCTGCGATGCACGATGTAGCTACGGGCAGGATTACCTGGCTGAGCTAGTCAAGCCCCGCGACCATAGCCCTCGAGGCAAGGCGGTCGCGGGCAAGGTCTTTGGAGTGCGGATCGGGAGCTGCAGCATTGCTGATCTGCAACTGATCTGCCGCTGACCGAGGCCCGCCGAGGCAGTGAGTTACTGTCCCGGCGCCTTGGCGCCTTTTTTTGGGCGCCTTTTTTTGGCGCCTCCTGGCTGCTGCCTCCTTATAAATCCGTAGCAAGCCTGGGCGTTTTTGTCACGCCAGCGACATCATTTCGGCCGCTTTGCTGCCTAGAATCGAACGATCGTTCTATTTTAGGCGGAGCCCGATTTTTCACGGGCTCTGCCCCGTTTGGTTCTCCAACAAGGGGTCAGCATGACAGCCACTTACGAAGTCCGCGGCCAGGTCGCCGTGATCACATTGAACAACCCGCCGGTCAATGGCATGGGGCTTGTGACCCGCCAGGCGGTGGCGGCCGGCATCAATCGGGCCGAGGATGACGCGGCCATCAAGGCCGTGGTCATCACCGGCGCCGGCGCGGCTTTTTCGGGTGGTGCCGATATCAAGGAGTTCGGCAGCCCCAAGGCGCTGGCCGAGCCAAACTTGCTCAGCCTGATCAGCCTGGTCGAGGCCTGTTCCAAGCCGGTGGTGGCCGCGATCCACAGCGTTTGCATGGGCGGCGGCTTGGAGCTGTCGCTGGGTTGCCACTACCGTATTGCAGCCGCCGGCACCAAGGTTGCGCTGCCCGAAGTCAAGCTGGGGCTCTTGCCCGGCGCCGGTGGCACGCAGCGTTTGCCGCGCGCTTTGGGTGTCGAGCCGGCGCTGAATATGATCGTCAGCGGGGAGCCGGTGAATAGCGAGTTACTCGCCCAGGTGCCGGGGCAAAAGTTGTTTGACCGCATGGCCACAGGCGACCTGATGGACGAAGCGTTGGCGCTGGCGGCCGAAGTGGCCGATGTGCGCCCCTTACCGCGCGTGCGTGATCTGAAGGCGCGTTTCATTGAGAAAAACGCAAACCCGGATGCTTTCTTCCAGTTCGCCCGCAATATGGTCGGCGGCATGAGCAAGAATTTCCCCGCGCCGCTGCGTTGTCTGGAAGCGGTCGCGGCTTCGGTGACGATGAAGTTTGACGATGGCATCAAGGCCGAGCGGGCCGGTTTTGCCGCGCTGATGGTCACGCCGGAATCGGGCGCCTTGCGCCATGCCTTCTTTGCCGAACGCGCCACCACCAAGATTGCCGATGTGCCCAGCGACACGCCGACCCGCACGATCGCCAAGATTGCCGTCATTGGCGCGGGCACCATGGGCGGTGGCATCAGCATGAACTTTTTGAATGCCGGTCTGCCAGTCGTCATGCTGGAGACCAAGCAAGAAGCCTTGGACCGCGGCGTCGCAACGATACGCAAGAACTACGAGGCGCAGCTGAAAAAAGGCAAGCTCAAGCAAGACAAGCTCGATGCCCGCATGGCGCTGCTCAGCACGACGCTGAGTTATGCCGACATCGGCGACGCTGATCTGGTGATCGAGGCGGTGTTTGAAGAAATCGGCGTCAAGCAGGCGGTCTTCAAACAGCTCGATGAGGTGATGAGGCCTGGCGCGATTTTGGCCAGCAACACCTCGACCTTGGATCTGAACGCGATTGCCAATTTCACGAAGCGTCCGCAAGACGTGGTCGGCATGCATTTCTTCAGCCCGGCCAATGTGATGAAGCTGCTGGAAGTCGTGCGCGGCGCGGCGACGGCCAAGGATGTGTTGGCGACCGTGATGGTGCTGGCCAAGAAAATCCGCAAGACGGCGGTCGTTTCTGGCGTCTGTGACGGCTTCATCGGCAACCGCATGATCGAGCAGTACAGCCGCCAGGCCGGTTTCTTGCTCGACGAGGGCTGCTCGCCGGCGCAGGTTGACCGCGCGGCCGAGAAGTTCGGCTTCGCGATGGGGCCGTTCCGTATGGGTGACTTGGCCGGCAATGACATCGGCTGGGCGATCCGCAAGCGCCGCTACCAGGAGAAGCCGAATCTGCGTTACTCCAAGTCCGCTGACCTGCTGTGTGAGCTGGGCCGCTTTGGTCAAAAGACGCAGGCCGGCTGGTATGACTATCAAGCGGGCAAGCGCGACGCTATCCCCTCGCCGGTGGTGGCCGAGATGCTGGACAAGCACCGCGCTGCACTAAGCATCACGCCGCGCCAAATCGGCGATGACGAGATCGTGCATCGCTTGGTCTATTCGCTGGTCAATGAGGCGGCCCATTTGCTGGAGGAAGGCATCGCCCAGCGCGCTTCGGATGTGGACATGGTCTATCTGACTGGTTATGGCTTCCCGCTCTGGCGCGGCGGGCCTATGTGCTATGCCGACCAGGTGGGGCTGTTCAACGTGGTGCAGGCGATGAAGCGCTTCGCCAAGAATCCGCTTGATGACGCCGAGTTCTGGCAGCCGGCGCCGCTACTGGCTCGCTTGGTCGCCGAAGGCAAGACCTTTTCCTAATTGAGAGTGAAAGCACATCATGACTAAAGCCGTCATCGTTTCCACCGCCCGCACCCCTTTGGCCAAGAGCTGGAAGGGCGCCTTCAATATGAGCCATGGCGCCACTTTGGGCGGTCATGCGGTCAAGGCCGCCGTTGAGCGCGCCGGCATTGACGCCGCAGACATTGAAGACGTGGTGATGGGCTGCGCCTTCCCTGAAGGTGCGACCGGCAACAATATTGCCCGCCAAGTCGCGCTGCGCGCCGGCCTTCCCATCACGGTCGGTGGCTTCACCATCAACCGCTTTTGCTCCAGCGGCCTGCAGTCGATTGCGCTTGCCGCGCAGCGCATCATCGCCGGCGAGGCCGAGGTGTTTGTGGCAGGCGGCGTGGAGAGCATCTCCTGCGTGCAAAACGAAGCCAATCGCCACATGATCAGCGACCCTTGGTTGGCCAAGAACAAGCCTGAAATCTATTGGACGATGTTGCAAACGGCCGAGAACGTAGCGACCCGCTACAAGATTGCCCGCGAACGCATGGACCAATACGGCGCACAGAGCCAGCAACGCGCTTGCGCAGCGCAAGCCGCCGGCATCTTCACGCAGGAGATCGCCCCCATGACCGTGACCATGGGCGTGGTCGACAAGGTGTTAGGCCTGAGCACGCGTGAAGTTACCGTTAGCGTCGATGAAGGCCTGCGCGAGGGCACCACGTACGAGGGCATCAAGGATCTTCGCTCAGCCGTGCCCGGCGGCCTGGTGACTGCGGGCAACGCCAGCCAGTTCTCCGACGGCGCCGGTGCTTGTGTGCTGACCAGCGAGCGCTATGCCGAGGCTCATGGTCTCAAGCCGCTGGGCCGCTTCTTGGGCTTTGCGGTGGCGGGCTGCGAGCCGGACGAGATGGGCATTGGCCCGGTCTACGCCATCCCCAAGGTTCTGAAGCGCCTGGGGCTGACGGTCGCCGACATTGATTTGTGGGAGTTGAACGAAGCCTTTGCCGTTCAGGTGCTCTATTGCGCCGACACTTTGGGTATCCCGATGGACAGGCTCAATGTCAACGGCGGCGCGATCGCGGTGGGCCACCCTTATGGCGTGTCGGGCCAGCGCTTGACCGGCCATGCGCTGATCGAGGGTCGCAGGCGCGGCGCCAAGCGCGTCTGCGTGACCATGTGTATCGGTGGCGGCATGGGTGCGGCGGGAATATTTGAAGTGCTCTGAGCAGTTTCCTCAATTAGGGACAAGGCATGCGACAAACCCTGGACTTTCTGCTCAACGATTGGCTGGGGGTGCAAGACCTGACCCTGCGCGCGCGCTTTGCCGAGCATAGCGGCGAGACATTTGCCGCCGTGCTCGACACCTGCGAAAAAATCGCCCGCGAAAAGTTCGCACCGATTGCCCGGCTGACCGATACCGAAGAGCCGCGCTTCGATGGCGAGCGCGTGCACTTGCCAGCCGCCACCAAAGCCGCGACCGATGCCTATGTGGCCTCGGGCATGTTGGCGGCCGCGCAAGACTACGCGATCGGCGGCATGCAGCTGCCTTGCGTGATCGAGATGGCGGCGAACGCTTTCTTTAGCAAGGCCAATGTGGCCATAGGCGCCTACGCGATGCTGACCGCCGGCAATGCCAATCTATTGATGGCGCATGGCACGGCCAAACAGCGCGAGGTTTTTGCAGCGGCCGAGTTCGAAGGGCGCTGGTTCGGCACCATGTGTTTGAGCGAGCCGCAGGCGGGCTCGTCCCTGTCGGACATCACGACCCGGGCCGAGCTGGAGTTTGCCTACGATCCGCTGGGCTCACGCTTTAGGTTGTGGGGCAACAAGATGTGGATCTCGGCCGGCGAGCACGAGCTGAGCGAGAACATCATTCACCTGGTGCTGGCCAAAATTCCCGGCCCGGACGGCAAGCTCGTCGCCGGCGCGCGCGGTATTTCCTTGTTCATCGTGCCCAAGAGGATGGTGGGTGCCGACGGCCAGTTGACTGGCGAGCGCAACGATGTGCGGCTGGCTGGCTTGAACCACAAGCTTGGCTTTCGTGGCACCAGCAACTGCTTGCTGAACTTTGGCGAGGCCGGCGAAGGAGCAGTTGGCTATCTGGTCGGCCAGCCCGGCGAGGGCCTCAAGTGCATGTTCCACATGATGAACGAAGCGCGTATCGGCGTGGGCCTGGGCGCTGCGATGTTGGGTTACGCGGGTTATGAAGCCAGCTTGGCCTATGCGCGTCAACGCTCGCAGGGCAGGGCGATCGGCCCTGCCGGCAAGGACGCCGCCCAGCCGCAGCGTCCCATCATCGAACATGCCGACGTCAAGCGCATGTTGCTGGCACAAAAGAGCTATGTCGAGGGCGGCCTGGCGCTGGCGCTGCTCTGCGCGCGCTTGGTCGACGAGCAGCACAGCGGCGCGGCCGACGCGGCCAAGGAGGCCAAGCTGGTGCTGGAGGTCTTGATCCCTATCGTCAAGAGTTGGCCCAGCGAATGGTGCCTGGAGGCCAACTCGCTGGCGATACAGGTCTTGGGTGGTTACGGCTACACGCGCGATTTCCCCGTCGAGCAATATTGGCGCGACAACCGGCTGAATATGATTCACGAGGGCACCCATGGCATTCATGGGCTTGACCTCTTAGGCCGCAAGGTCGTGATGAATGGCGGCGAGGCTTTGCTGGCGCTGGCCGCACGCATCAACTTCACGGTTGAGGCCGCACTTCAACAGCCCGAATTGGCGGAGCTTGGCAATGCCTTGGCGGCGGCGCTGGCCAATGTTGGCCGCGCCACCAAGAATGCCTGGAGCAGCGGCGAGCCGGAAGAAGCGCTGGCCAACGCCACACCCTATCTGCAGGCATTTGGTCACTTGGTGCTGGCCTGGATTTGGCTGGATGTGGCCTTGAAAGCGGGGCAGGGAGCGCCAAGCGACTTCGCCCAGGGTAAGCAAGCGGCTTGCCGCTATTTCTTTGCCTATGAATTACCCAAGATCGAAGCTTGGCTGGGCGTGGTCAGCCGCCGCGAGCCCTTGTGCAAAGATATGCCGGATGCTTGGTTTTAAGGGACAAACTGATGGCTGAAGAAGCGGGTGGCAGACGAGTCAGTGCCAAGGCCCTGCTCTGGATAGAGCGCCTGGTATGGATTTTTATCTACGGCGGGCTCTTGGTCTTTGTCGTGGGCCTGGCACTGTGGCAGTTCGGCCCGCATAGCGTGGGCGGCAAGGGAGACGGCATGACGGACGCTGAAGTATTGGCTTACCTGCTGCTGGGCAAGGGCGCCTTGGCTGTGCTGGCCGGCGTGCTGATGATCTGGCTGCGCTCGCGCTGGAAGTAAGCTTGTGTCAACCACGAGCGGCTATCCTTGGCGCATTGCAAGCAGCTTTGGAGCTCTTTTCGCCCATGCCAAATTCAAAAACACAGTCAAAAACACAGTCAAAAGCACAAGCCACTTTGAAGTTCCCGGTTCACATCCCCTTTGTTGAGCAGTTAGGGCTGGACCTGCACAGCATGGGCCACGGTCAGGCGGAACTGCGGGTCGACCTGAAGGAAGGCCACCTGAACTCCTGGGAGGTCGCGCACGGCGGCGTCTTGATGACCATGCTGGATGTGGCGATGGCGCATGCCGCGCGCAGCATTCATATGAGTGCGGCCGGCATGGGGCCGGGCGTGGTCACCATCGAGATGAAGACTACTTTTATGCGTCCGGGCGAGGGTGAGTTGCGTGCTGTGGGCAAGTTGCTGCATGGCACGGCGACGATGGCTTTTTGCGAGGGCAGCATTTACGGCGAAGACGGCAAGCTCTGTGCGCATGCCACGGCCACCTTCAAATACCTGAAGGCGCTGCCGGCGCGCGGGCGCAGTGTCAAGAGCTTGCAGCGCGCAGGAGCTGACGAGCCCGTCTGACAATCTCAGCCGATAGCCTCAGCCGAAAGTCTCAGCCGAACAGGGCTTTCAGCGCAGCTTGAACACCGCCACCACCTGCACCAACTGATCGGCTTGCTGGCGCAAGCTCTCGGCGGCGGCGGCGCTTTCTTCCACCAAGGCGGCGTTTTGCTGGGTCACCTTGTCCATCTGCGTGATCGCCTCACCGACCTGCGCGATGCCCGAGCTCTGCTCCGAACTGGCCGCGCTGATTTCGCCGACGATGTCGGCCACCCGACGGATTGAGCCGACGATCTCGGTCATGGTCACGCCCGCCTTGTCGACCAAAGCCGTGCCAAGCTCTACCCGCTCCACGCTTGCGTTGATCAGGGTCTTGATTTCCTTGGCGGCCTCGGCGCTGCGCTGAGCCAGCGAGCGCACCTCGCTGGCCACCACCGCAAAGCCGCGCCCTTGCTCGCCGGCGCGGGCCGCTTCCACCGCCGCATTCAGCGCCAGGATATTGGTCTGAAAGGCGATGCCGTCGATCACGCTGATGATGTCGGAGATTTTCTTCGAGCTGTCGTTGATGCCCTTCATCGTCTCGACCACTTCGCCCACCACCGCGCCGCCTTGCTGGGCCACGGTGGAGGCGCTCAAGGCGAGCTGATTGGCTTGTTTGGCGTTGTCGGCGTTATTGCGCACGGTGGAGCTGAGTTCATCCATGGTGGCGGCGGTTTCTTCAAGTGCGCTGGCCTGCTCTTCGGTGCGCTGACTCAGGTCGGCATTGCCTTGGGCTATCTGGCCACTGCCGGTGGCCACGCTTTCGGAGTTTTCCCGCACGCTGGAGACAATGCCTTGCAGGCGGCGGCGCATTTCGTCCAGGGCCTGCAGCAGTTGCGAGGTTTCGTCCTTGCCGCTAACGCTCAGGTCTTGCGTCATATCGCCTTCGCTCATCGCCCGCGCTCCGGCGGCGGCATGTGCCAGCGGCGCCGTCACATGGCGGCTGATGGCCAGACCTAGACCCACGCCGGCTGCCACGCCAAGCAAAATCAAGGTCACGGTGATGTTGCGGCTGTTTTCATACAGTGCGTCATTGCCGTCTGACACCGCCTTCGCCTCGACTTCTTTGAGCTGGGACAGCGCCGTCAAAGCCCGGTCGACTTGTATGCCATGCGGCGTGACATCGGATTTGATGAACTTGATGCTTTCGTTGGAGCCGCTCAAGTCGGTGGCTTGGATGCGTTTGACCAAGTCCTGGGCGATCTGCTGATCCTTCTCGGACAAGGCGCGCAAGTCTGCCAGAGCGGCGCGGCCCTTGTCGCTGGTGCTGAGCTTGGCTGCTTGTTCGAGCAAGTCGGCATATTTTTTGCGCGCCTCGCTCATCAAGGCCAGGGCCTGATCGCGCTCTTGGGCATCTGTTGCCAGCAAGGTGTCCCGCACCGCCACCAGGGCCTGCAAGCGCTGCGCATTGGCCTCCTTGATCAAGGACAGCCCAACCAGCTCCCTCTCATAGAGCCGGGTGTCCGCATCGTTGATGCGTTTCATATTGAACAGGGCAAATGCCCCAAGAGCTGCGCCAATCAGGGCGACAGCACAAAAAGCCGCCACCAACTTGGTGGATATCTTGTAGTCGGACATTTGCATGAAAAATCTCCCGGTTGGAGGCTGAATGAATTTTGGCGCTGAGCTCTCAATTTGATGGAACCATTGCGGGGTTTTCTGAAAACCTGCAGAGCAAGCTACGGCGAGATGGCGCAAAGCATCCATCCAGGCCCCGGCTGTGCATGGCGGGCTATCGGCCGGGGCGGGTGGAACTTGAGCCGCGCCCGTCAAATCCTGCCTTTCTGTCTGCTTTGTTATGTCGCCCAAGGGACGGACCTGCTCTTGGCCGCATGATTCAATCCTCGTTTTGCAAGCTCTAGCCCTCTGAAGGAATACCCCATGAACCCTATCAATGCGCAAATCCAGCTCGTGTCACGCCCACAAGGCGAGCCTACGCTGGACAACTTCAAACTGGTGGAGGCCGCTGTGCCGGAGTTGGCCGAGGGTCAGGTCTTGATCCGCAACCACTTCCTGAGCCTGGATCCCTATATGCGCGGCCGCATGAATGACGGCAAGAGCTATGCCCAGCCCCAGCCCTTGAATGAAGTGATGATGGGTGGCACCGTCGGCGAGGTGGTGGCGAGCAAGAACGCAGCCTTTTCGGTCGGCGACAAGGTCGTCGGCATGGGCGGCTGGCAGCAGTACTTTGTCGTCGACGCCAATCAACGCGGGGTGATTCAAAAAGTGGACACCACGCATATCCCGCTGTCGGCCTACCTCGGCGCGGTCGGTATGCCGGGTGTTACCGCCTGGTACGGGCTGGTCAAGATCATCAACCCCAAGGCCGGCGAGACGGTGGTGGTCAGTGCCGCCAGCGGCGCGGTCGGCTCTGTCGTGGGGCAGTTGGCCAAGGCACGCGGCGCGCGCGCCGTGGGCCTGGCCGGTGGCGCAGATAAATGCCGCTATGTGGTCGAGGAGCTGGGCTTTGATGCCTGCATCGACTACAAAGAGCATCGCGACCTGAAATCCCTCTCAGCAGCCTTGAAGGCCGCTTGCCCGGACGGTGTGGACGGCTATTTCGAAAACGTCGGCGGCATGATTCTGGACGCAGTGATGCTGCGCGCCAATGCCTTCAGCCGCGTTGCCATGTGCGGCATGATTTCTGGCTACAACGGCGAGCCGATTCCGATGAGCGCACCGCAGCTGATTCTGGTCAACCGGATGAAGTTCCAGGGCTTTATCGTCAGCGAGCATATGGAGGTCTGGCCCGAAGCCTTGAAGGAGCTGGGCGGCATGGTCGCCACCGGCAAGCTGAAGTTCCGCGAGTCGGTGGCGCAAGGCATTGCGTCCGCGCCCGAGGCTTTCTTGGGGCTGCTCAAGGGCCGGAACTTCGGCAAACAACTGGTCAAGCTGGTCTGATGGGCCTGCGCTGGACCTGTGCGCCCCTGGCGGAGTTGAGCCCGCTGGCGCTCTATCAATCATTGGCGCTGCGCGCGCAGGTCTTTGTGGTGGAGCAGGCCTGTGTTTACCTGGACCCGGATGGCGTCGATCTGCTGGCTTGGCATCTGCTGGGCTTTGATGAAGCCAGCGGCGAGCTACTTGCCAGCGCACGCCTGTTGCCGCCCCTGGCCAAGGGGCCGGGCCATGTGCTGCCTGAAATCGGCCGGGTCGTTTCGGCGCCGGCCGCGCGCGGCAGCGGAGCGGGGCGGGCCTTGATGCAGCAAGCCTTGCTGGCCTGCGAAAGGCTCTGGCCGGGGCAGGCCGTCGCCATCAGCGCGCAGGCCTATTTGCTGGCCTTTTATGCCGGCCTGGGTTTTGTGCAGACTTCAGAGCCCTATGACGAGGACGGCATTGTGCATATCGACATGATTCACGGGAAAGCTGCGCTATGAAGAATTACGCAGGCAAGACCGCCGTCATCACCGGCGCAGCTTCGGGTTTTGGCCTGGAGGTGGCGCGCATCGCCGCCGCACGCGGCATGAATCTGGTCTTGTGCGATGTACAGGCCGACGCCTTGGAGCGGGCTGCGGCCGAGTTTGACGGGCATGCGGTGCTGGCGCAACGCGTGGACGTCGCCAAGGCGGCCGAGATGGAGGCCTTGGCCTCCGCCGTGCAACTGCGCTTCGGCGCGCCCCATTTCGTCTTCAACAACGCCGGCGTGGGCTCGGGCGGGTTGATCTGGGAAAACACCTTGGCCGATTGGGATTGGGTGCTGGGCGTCAATGTGATGGGCGTTGTCCACGGCATGCGCCTGTTCACGCCGATGATGTTGGCTGCCGCCGCCGCTGACCCCGAATTTGAAGGGCATATCGTCAACACCGCCTCGATGGCCGGCGTCGTCAATGCGCCCAATATGGGCGTCTACAGCGTCTCCAAGCATGCGGTGGTGAGCTTGAGCGAGACCCTCTATCAAGACCTGGCCCTGGTCACTGAGCAAATTCACTGCTCGCTGCTGTGTCCCTTCTTTGTGCCCACCGGCATTGCTCAAAGCCACCGCAACCGTCCGGCCGAACTCAAGGGCAGCCGGCCCACGCAGAGTCAGCTGATCGGGCAGGCGATGAGCGACAAGGCGGTCAATTCGGGCAAGGTCACGGCGGCCGAAGTGGCGGCCATGGTGTTTGCGGCGATGGATGAGCGGCAGTTCTATGTGTTCAGCCACCCGCAGGCGCTGAGCAGCGTGCAAACGCGCATGGATGATGTGCTGCAGCGGCGTAACCCGACCGACCCGTTCCAGGACAGGCCCGAGCTGGGCCTCAAGCTCAAAGCGGCACTAAAGGGCGGTTAACGCACCGAGCCGCACTCACTGTGCAGCGTCTGCTTGCTGGCTCAGTTTCGTCTAACTTCAGTTTTGCACTGTGCATGCCGATAGTCCGGGCAGCCTGTGTTACCGTTTAACTGCTCGGTATTTGCTTGAGTGTTCTGCAGGCGCAGCGCTTGGCCAAGTGCAGCAGCAGGGAGACTACAAAGATGAGTAGGCAGGTGATTCTTTGCGTGGACGATGACAGCAGCGTGCTGATGTCGCTGAGGTCCGTGCTGGCCAAGTCCTTGGTCGACGGCCAGGTGCTGGAGATTGCGCAGAGCGGCGAAGAGGCGCTCGAGATCCTGGATGAGCTGGCGCAAGGCGAGGATCAGCTGGCCCTGATCATTGCCGACTACATCATGCCGGGCATGCGCGGCGATGAACTACTGGTGCAAGTGCATCAGCGGGTGCCGGACGCACTCACCATCATGCTGACCGGCCAAAGTGATCTGGACGGTGTCAAGCGGGCGATCAATGAGGCCAAGTTGTTTCGCTTCCTGCAGAAACCCTGGCATAACGAGGACATCCGCTTGACCGTGCAGGCCGCCTTGCGCGCTTTCCAAATGGATGTTGACCTGCGCCGTCATGTGCATGAGTTGCAGCGGCTGAACGAACAATTGGAGCTGACCGTTGCTCAGCGCACTGCCGAGCTGGTCGAAAAAAATCGTGAGCTTGAAACACTGTCCGTCACCGACCGGCTGACCCGGCTTTACAACCGCTTGTTTCTGGACCGGGTGTTGGAGCGCGAATTTGCTACGGTCGAGCGCAGTGGTCGCGGCTTCGCCTTGATCCTGCTCGACATCGACAAGTTCAAGCTCGTCAACGACAGCTTCGGTCATCACGCCGGCGACGCGGTCTTGGTGGCCTTGGCGGAGATTTTGCGCGAGCGGGTGCGTGGCAGTGATGTGGCCGGACGCTGGGGCGGCGAGGAGTTCTTGGTGATCTGCCCCGACACCGATTTGAACGGTGCCGCACAAGCGGCAGAGACGCTGCGCCGTCGCATCGAAGGCTTCGTTTTCCCCCACGTCGGCCAATGCACCGCCAGCTTCGGGGTTGCCGCCTATGTGCCCGGTGACACCAGCGCATCTGTCGGCGAGCGTGCGGATCGAGCCTTGTACGCGGCAAAAGCCGGTGGGCGCAACCGGGTGATGTTGGGTAATGCTGGGTGATCATGCAGGGGCTGCCCAATAGCTGCGCACGCCTTACTTGGCGCGCCAGCCAACTGGTGGGTTCGCAGCGGCCATTTCTCGAAGTTGTTAGCCGGTTTCCGCCCTGATACTGAGGCACGGAGGCTCTAAGGCAAAGCTTGGGCTTGCTTGTGTTGGGCATCTCTAAGAGGAGCAGCGATGGGTGACTGCAAAGGCAATGGCAAGGGCGTTATCTTGAGCGTGGACGATGAAATGATCGTCCTGCAGGCCTTGCGTGAGCAGTTGCGCAGCGCCTATGGCGAACGCTACCTGATCGAGATCGCAGAGAGTGCCGATGAAGGCCTGGAGATTCTGGATGAGCTGAGTGACCAAGGCTTGTCGCCCTTGGTGCTCATCTCGGACTTTCAGATGCCGGGCATGAAGGGCGATGAATTCTTGATTCAGGCGCGCCGGCGCTTCCCCACCGTGGTGACGGTGATGCTGTCGGGCCAGGTCAGTGACGAAGCGCTTGAACGATTGCAGCAAGAAGGCGGTCTGCATCAACTGTTTGCCAAGCCCTGGGATGCACTGGCCTTGCGCCAAAGCATCGATGCCGGGCTGGCGAAATGCCCTTGAGGCATTGCCCGCACGATCCCCGGCCATTGCCCGCTACGTCAAGGACCCCATCGATGCGTCAATTTTTCCAGTTCATAACCCTCTCTCTGCTGCTCTTGGGCGCCGCGCAGGCGCGGTCTTTGCAGGAGATCAAGCAGAGTCGCGAACTGCGCGTCTGCCTGGCACCCATTCACCCCAGCTATTCCTCGGTGGAACCGAGTGACTGCAAGGACGGCTGCAGCTTTTCCGGGCCTGTTCATGAGCAGTCACTGGCCTTCGCTCAGAGCTTGGGCCAGGGCGTGCAAGCCAAATTCATGCGGGTGGGTTGGGATGAACAGTTCTTCGACCAGAGCGGCAAGACAGTGAAAGAGGGCAGCTACACACCGCGCCTATTGGCCAGCGGACGCTGCGACTTTTTCCCCAACAACCTGACCAAAATCGATTGGCGTTTGAAGAAACTGGACTTCGTCATCTTGCGGCCCAACCGAAACATGGTGATCGTCCACGCGGCGCAGAAATCTTCGATCAAGAAACAGGCCGATCTGGCGGGCAAGAGCTCCGCTGTAGAAATGAACTCGTCTTGGCATGGCTGGCTCTTGGCCAGCAATCAGGCCGACTTCGCTCACAAGCCAATCAAACTGGCTTTGCTGCCCACGCAGCAGAGTTTCCATGCGGTGGATGCCGGCACGGTCGACTTCATCGTGACCGATGCCGACATGGCGTTCTGGGCCGTACGCAATCAGTTGAAGCATGCGCAGGTGGCCTTCCCGGTCGGTCCTTTGGAGGAGATTGGCTGGGCCTTCGCCAAGCAAGACAAAGATTTGCAAGCGGCCGTGCAGTCTTTTTTTGACGCGCAGAGAAATGATCCCAACTCAGCCATCAATCAGAGTTGGCAAAAACACTTTGGCACGCGCTTGACCGACTTCACGACCTTGATGCTGTCTATCAAGTGATCAATAGTTTTGTCGCGAAATTTATGTGCTAACGCGGAGCATTAAATGTCATGAATATTTTTGCAAAATTGGGTCTATTTATTCCCTTGATACTTGGTATTTATGGCTTGCCAGCAGCGGCACGTTCATTGGCGGAAATAAATAAGACAAAAGAACTGAGAATATGCATAGCGCCGACCTCGTCGGGTATCGCCAGTGCCAGCCCCGAGGGCTGTCGAGATAACTGCAAATTCTCCGGGAGGGTCTACGAGGAGGCGCTGGAATTTGCGCACAGCCTGGGCAGAGATATCAAGCCGAAGTTTCTGCGTGTGACTTGGGATGAACAATTCCACAATAGCAAAGGGCAGACCGTGCGGGACGATTCGTACACGCCGGAATTGTTGGCGGCCGGGCAATGCGACTTTTATCCCAGCAGCCTGTCAATCAATGAATGGCGTTTGAAGAAGATGGATTTCGCTCTTTTGCACATCAACCGCATGATGGTGATTGCAAGAAAGGATAAAAAAAATCAGTTCAAGACGGTGGCCGATTTGGCTGGAAAGTCCGCCGCAGTTACCTTGAATAGTTCGTACCATGGCTGGCTCCAAAAAATGAATGCTGGGGAGTTTCAGAAGAATCCGGTAAAAATCATCTTCAAAGAAGAGGCCGATGAAATTTTTCGCTTGATTGAGGCTGGTGATATTGATTTCACCGTGCAGGATGCTTATCTTGCAATTTACGCGACCAAAAACAGTTTTAAAAAATCGGCGGTGATGATGCCGGTCGGCCCTCTGGATGAAATAGGCTGGGCTTTTAGAAAGCAGGATGCCGATTTGCGGGCCGCGGCCGAGCTGTTTTTTTCCAAGCAATTGGGCAAGCCGGATGGGGCCCTTAACTTGATTTGGGAAAAG
Source organism: Roseateles albus (assembly GCF_028595345.1). NCBI lineage: Bacteria > Pseudomonadati > Pseudomonadota > Betaproteobacteria > Burkholderiales > Sphaerotilaceae > Roseateles > Roseateles albus. The sequence continues at coordinate 287,379 of NZ_JAQQXT010000003.1, forward strand.
AACTTTGGCCTCAGTATCGATAAATTCATTGTCTTGATGAGATAGGCCCAGTAAGTGAGTTGGATGAATTTGCGCGCCAGTAGCGCCATCGCACAATCGATCAGGCTCAAGCTGATTGTCGGCTTGGGCCTCATTATTGCTGTGGTGGCGCTCAGCCTGACTTTGGCTATTTCCTTGATGACGGCGAGGGTGTTGGAGCAGCAGGTGCGGCTGCAATTGATTCAAGATACCGAGCACAGTACGAAGATACTTGAGGAATATTTGAAGTCGATGGAAGACCGAGTCAGCCTCTGGATGGGCGCCCCGGTTTTGGATGCGGTGTTGAATGACGCCGCATTGGCCTCGGTATTCATTCCCAGTTTGCGTCAATATTTTGAAAAAATAATTGAACAGGAAGCATTATTCTTGAATGTTTTGATTATTCAAGATGGCCGCGTTATTTACGATCATGCGGGTGAGTATGGCGTGGGTGACGAGAATCAGGGCTTGATGCCGGATTTTCAGGCCTTGCAGCAGTTGCCGCTGGCCGGCGTGCAGGTTTTGGATTTAAGCTCAAACCACACCGGGTCTGCCAGCACCACAGGCACATTGCTGATGAAACGCGCTTTGAAGAAAGATGGCGTCGTGCGAGAGGGGACTTATGTGGTGCTGGCACTTGACCTGGATAAGATTCAAAAGAAACTGTTTTCGGGTGCCAAGATAGGCGCGCATGGTTTTATCTCCATCGCCATGTTGTCGGCCAAACAAGGTGTCAGCGTGGCAACACCGGGCAGTTCCGCAGGGACGGAATGGTTTGATTTTCTCGATTGCTCGGCAAACTGGAAGAATTTTGAAAATATACCCGAGCAATGTGGCTCGGTCGTGTTGCGCCAAACCCAGCTCAAAGGCCAGCCCTTGGCCATTGTTGGGGTGGCGTCAAATCAAGATATTCAAGCCACCACAAGATTGCCGCTGATGCTGGGCGCCGGTATCGGTTTGCTGGCCTTGATTTCAGGTGTGGTCGCGGCTGTGTATTTTTCTTATCGGCTCACCGGGCCTATCAATCAGTTGACGGCCGAGGCCGAGGCTTTGGCGCGGCAGTACGCTGCGGCGCCGGTAGCGCCAGTAGCGGTAGTCGCGTCGGCGCGGGGCTCAGAACAGGGCTCGGTGGACGAGCCGGGGCCAGACCCGGCGATGCCCGCGCGCGACGAGATTGGGCGCCTGAGTGCCAGTTTTCAGCGCATGCAGGTGACGATAGCGGGCAAGATTGGGCTGATCGAGCAGCAAAACGAGCAGTTGACAATTGCCGAGCATCGGCAGGAAGAGTTGAATCAGTCGCTGGAGCGCAAGGTGTTGGAGCGCACGGCCGCGCTTGAGAGCTCACTGGCCGACTTGCGTTCGGCGCAGTCGCAGTTGATCCAGTCCGAAAAGATGGCCTCGCTGGGGCAATTGGTTGCCAATGTGGCGCATGAGATCAACACCCCGATCGCGGCGGTGAAGTCGAGTGGCGAAAGCATCGCCGAGGCAATCCAGGAGTTTCAAGACGGTGCGCCGCGTTTTGCCGTCCTTGATGAGGCGACGCGTCAGATGTTTTCCACCTTGACCTCGCACCTGAGCGGCAAGGCCGAGGTCTTGAGCAGCCGCGAGGAGCGCGTGCTGGTGCGCGAGCTGACCAAGCAGTTGGAGCTGGCGCAGCTTGATGATGCGCGGGCCAAGGCCGACCTGATCGTGCAGCTGAACGCGCATGAGGCGTGGCGCGACTATCTGCCTCTGCTGCAACATCCGCAGTCAGCCATGATTCTTGGCCGCGCGCAATGCTTGGCCAAGCTGATCAGCGGTGTCGCCAATATCAATTTGGCGGTCAGCCGCGTGGCCAAAATCGTCTTCGCCTTGAAGGCCTATTCGCGCCAAGATGCCAGCGGCGAGATGGTGGCTACGAACTTGCAAGACGGCCTCGAGACGGTGCTGGTGCTGTATCAAAACCAGATCAAACAGGGCATCGAAGTGGTGCTCAATTTCGAGCCCATGCCGGCGGTGCAATGCCTGCCCGATGAGCTCAACCAGGTCTGGACCAATCTGGTCCATAACGCTTTGCAGGCGATGCAACATCAAGGTGTGTTGACGCTGGGCTTGCGCCGGCTGGGCGACGCGGCAGTGGTCTCGATTGGTGACAGTGGATGCGGCATTCCGGAGACGATTCGGGCGCGCATATTCGACGCGTTTTTCACCACCAAGCCGGTCGGTGAGGGCAGCGGGCTGGGCTTGGACATCGTCAAGAAGATCATCGACAAGCATGGCGGCCGCATCGAGGTGCAAAGCGAAGTGGGCGTGGGCACGACCTTCTCGGTCTACTTGCCTCTCGCGGGAGCCGCGACATGACGACACAGCAGCTCGAGTTCTTTGCCACCGACGATGCTCTTGCTCAGTTGGAGGCGGCGCTGCAAGCGGCCCAGCATCCGGCGCAACGCCTGCCGGCCTTGGTGGCTTTGGCCTGGCAATTGCGCCAGCGTGATACCAACCGGGCCTTGGCGCTAGCGGATGAGGCCGATGCATTGCTTGCCAGCGGTGGTTTGCACGATTTCGAGCAAACTCGAATAAAGGCACGTCTGCAACTGATTCGTGGCGAGGCCAACTGGCTGTTTGGCGATTTTTCCGGCGGCCGGGTCCTGGCCGAGTCGGCCTTGCACGGCTTCGCCGTGTTGAGTGACAAGGTGGGCAGCGCCGACGCACAATGGTTGCTGTCTTGTATAGCGCTCAGTCAAAGCGATAAGGCCGGCAGAAAGTCGGCCCTGCAAGCGGCGGTTACTGCTGCTGCCGGGTCCGACGAGGTACGCCACATCGCGGCGCAATTGGCGCTTGAACAGTTGGAGCTTGCCGACGCCGCCGATGCCGCCAAACAATGCTGGCGGATACATGAACAGGGGCGGACTCACGTTGTGCATCCCCTTGTGGCGTATCGAATTGAAATCGTGCTTGCTGCAATCGCCTCTGTTGCTGCAGACTTCGGCACGGAAGCTAAGCACCGTATTGCAGCTTACCAATTCGCGATTGCCACAGGACAGGTTCGTAACGCTGTCATCGACGCGACAAACGTTGCGGGCGCGTTTGGCAATCTCAATGACTTCGGGACGGGCCTTGAATGGAGTCAGCAGGCCTTGAATCTGGCCCGAGGTACCGGCTGGACCCCAAGCATTGGCGTAGCACTGTATTCGGTTGCGGCAGCGCTGAAAGATTTGCACCGTTTCTCAGCTGCACGCGATATGTTGCATGAAGCGCTCGCCATTCTGGCGCCAACTTCCACGTCCAGAAGTTATGCCATAGCACTGCTCTATTTGGGTGAAGCTGAGATCGGGTGTAAGGACTACGCCGACGCGCTTCACACCTTTGGTTTGTTGGAGCCCCGTGCAATTGCACTCGACGATCCAAACTTGAAGGCCGGTGCCTGGATTGGGCGGGCCCAAGCCCATATGGGTCTAGGCAGACCTGAGCAGGCGCTTTCCATCATTGCCCAAGTCACAGCCTCCGCCCAGGCACAAGCTGCCTATCAAATTGTGGCCTTGCAAACCATTGCTGGCATTCATGGATCGTTTTCTGTTGAGGCGCCTCCACACATAGCCGCCAGCCCGGCATTGCACTATTTGCATTTGGCGATCGACACAGCCGCGACCATGGAGGGCTACACCGTGTCCGGCGAATTGTTTGACGCAGTAGCTCAGGAATACGCAAATATTGGGGACTTCCGCAGGGCGTTTGAGTTCGGAAAAAAGGCTGCGGCGGCGCGGGATGTGACCCATAACAAGGAGGGGGTCAACCGTGCCATAGCCATGCAGGTCAAGCATGAAACCGACAAGGCTTTGGCCGACCTCGAACACCAGCGGCAACTTGTTATTGCCCAGGCCGAGCGGGCAGACACTCTGGAACTGGCCAACGCCACGCTGGAGCAACTCGGTGCTGTTGGCCGCGACATCACCGGCAACCTGGAGGCGGCGGCCATCATTGCCGCCTTGGATCGCCATGTTCATGCCTTGCTGGATGCCTTTACCTTTCAGATCTATCGACTTGAAATCGATGGTCAGACCCTCAGCACTGTCTTTGGCGTGGAGGACGGCGTCACGTTGCCGAAATGCGCCACCCGCCTGGATGCGAGCGAGGGCCGCGCACCGCTGTGTGCCCGCGAGCGGCGCGAAGTCGTCGTTGATGTACGGCCCGAAGACTCCTATGCCATACCGGGTACGGTCAAGAACCGGAGTCTGATGTTCGCGCCCTTGCTGGTGGGCGAGCGCCTGATGGGCGTGATGACGATTCAGTCGCCGCGCCCGCAGGCCTATGGCGAGCGCGAGGTGGCGATCTTCCGAACGCTGTGCGCCTACGGTGCGATTGCGCTGGCCAATGCCGAGGCGCAGGCACAGCTGATCCAGTCCGAGAAGATGGCCTCTTTGGGTCAGTTGGTGGCCAATGTCGCGCATGAAATCAACACGCCGATCGGCGCCATCAAGTCCAGTGGCGCGACCATCGTCGAGTCCTTGTCGGACACCCTGGCCGGCCTGCCGCCCTTGCTGCAAAGCTTGGATGCAGGCAGCCAAGGGCTGTTTGCAGACTTGATCGAACAAGCCAGCCGCGCTTGCCCCTTGCTGAGTTCGCGCGAGGAGCGGGTGGTGGTGAAAGGATTGACGGCCGCCTTGGCGCAGGCCGGGCTGGAGGATGGACGAACGCTGGCCACGCTGCTGGCGCAAATGGGCTTGAACAGCCTCCCCGAGGCGATCTTGCCGCTGCTGCGCCATCCGGGGCGCGAGCGAATTCTGCAGGCGGTGCAGGGTGTGTCGACGGTGGTGCGCAGTGCTGCCAATATCAACCAGGCGGTTGAGCGAGTCGCCAAGATTGTTTTCGCGCTGAAGAGTTTTTCGCGCGTTGACAAAAGCGGCGAGTTGCGGCCGACCGACCTGGTCGAGAGCATAGAGACCGTGCTGACGATTTATCAGAACCAGCTCCAGCAAGGATGCGAGCTGATTCGCCGCTACGAGCCGAATCTGCCGCTCTTGCCCTGCCTGCCCGACGAGTTGAATCAGGTCTGGACCAATTTGATCCACAACGCGCTGCAGGCGATGCAGCATCAGGGCGTGTTGACGATCTCGATCGAGCGGGAGGCCGAGGCCTTGGTAGTGTCGGTCGGCGATACCGGCTGCGGCATTCCTGAGGCCATTCGCAGCCGTGTTTTCGAGCCCTTCTTTACCACCAAGCCGGCCGGCGAGGGCAGTGGCTTGGGCTTGGACATCGTCAAGAAGATTGTTGATAAACACCGGGGTCGCATCGAGGTGCAAAGCGAAGTCGGCGTGGGCACGACCTTTTCGGTCTATTTGCCCCTCGCGGGAGCCGCGACATGACGACACAGCAGCTCGAGTTCTTTGCCACCGACGACGCCCTTGCTCAGTTGGAGTCAGCGCTTCAAGCGGCCCAGCATCCGGCGCAACGCCTGCCTGCCTTGGTGGCTTTGGCATGGCAATTGCGCCAGCGGGACGGCGACCGGGCCCTCGCTCTGGCCGAGCAGGCGCAGGACTTGCTTTTGGCGCAGCCCGACGGATGGTCGGCCGGCCAGACGGGCGGCCTGGCCGAGGCCAGTCGCAGCAGCTACCTTGGGCGGCTTGATTTGCTGCGGGCCGAAATCCAGCACCTGATCGGTGACATGGCCGCGGCCGAGGTTTTGTTGGCGCGTGCAGTCAGCGTTTTTGAAAATTCGACCGATACCTTGGGGCTGGGTGATGCGCAATGGCTGGAGCAAATGCTGTGGCTAGGGCTCGGTGAGCCGGCGCGCGCGCATGTTTGCAATCAAGCGGCGCAGGCGCATTACCGCGCGGCCGGCGACGGCGTCCGACTGGAGGCTGCACTGGCCTGCTCCTTGTTTCATGCCGCCTTTAGTGATGGCGAGCAGGTGAGACTCGGGCTGGAGCGCGACTTCCCGGAGCAAGCCGCAGCGCGCCATGCGGCTGTCGACAGTTGGTTGCTGGCGGCGCGTGCTCTCGTCAACGGCATGGCCGGCGATTCCGGTGCGGCGGCGCGCTTGTTCCTGCAAGCCTATGCCAAGGCCGAGGCCAGTGGGCAACTGAGCCTGGCCTGCGTGTTGGCCTTCAATGCCAGCAACGGTTTTACCGATCTGAATGACCTCAACCTCGGGCTTGAATGGGCCGAACGGGGCTTGAACCTGGCGCGCGTGAGGCGATGGGCGGCTCGTGTTGGGCGAGGTCTGGAAGTGAGTGGCAACCTGCTGCGCTTGCTCGGGCGCTATCCGGAGGCGCAAGCGATGTTGGAGGAGGCCTTGGCCATCGCCAAGACGACGTCGAAAGCCAGCTCTTTCCTGGCGCTGGTCCAGGGCTCTCTGGCGGCTCTTGCGGTGGACATCTGTGATGGCGACGCCGCACTGAGTTGGGCGCAGGAATGTGAGAGCACGGCCCGGACTCTCGGTCTGCGAGAGCAACTGGTGCAGGCCTTGGGTGTGCAAACCCAGGCGCTGGCTCAATTGAATCGGCCCGAGCAGGCCATGCAGACGATAGACCGTGCCTTGGCGCTGGCGCAGGAAGCAGGCAATCCGCTCTGGCGTCTGGAAGTCTTGCGCATCTTGGCCGGGCTGCATCGGCAACATGTCTTGCCTCCACCTCCGGGTGTTGCCGCCGACAGCGTCGTGCTGCATTACCTGCAAGAGGCGCTGACCTTGGCGCGTGGCCTGCAAGACTTCGTGCTGCCGGTCGCCTTGCTGGAAGAGGCGGCGGCCGCGTACGCCCAGGCCGGTGACGGGCAGCAGGCCTACCGCTTGGCCTTGGAAGCGGGGGGCGCGCGCGAGCGCATCCACAGCCAGCAGGCCAGCAACCGCGCCGTCGCGCTGCAGGTTCGCCATGAAACCGAAAGCCTGCGTCACGAAGCCGAACAATTGCGCCGCTTGAGCCGAGTCGAGACGGAGCGGGCCGAGGGCCTGCAACAGGCCGCTGCCACGCTCGAAGCGCTGGGCCTGATCGGCCGCGAGATCACCGCCAGCCTGAATGCCGATGCCATTTTTGCGACCTTGCTGCGCCATGCCAACAGCCTGCTCGATCTGTACAGCCTGTCGGCCTATGCGCTCGAAGCCGATGGCCAACATCTGGCCTCGATCTTTGCCGTCGAGGACGGCCGGCGTCTGCCCGGCATGCGTTACTCGATCGATGACCCGCGTTCGTTTTCGGCGCGTTGCGCGCGCGAGCGTGAGGAGTTCTTGATCGACATCGAGGACAGCACGCCACTGCCCGCTTTGATTGCCGGCACGCGCGAGACCCGCAGCCTGCTGTTCGCGCCGCTGCTGGTCGGCGGGCGACTGCTGGGCGTGATGTCGATTCAGTCGGAACGTGTGAAAGCCTATGCTGAACGTGAACGCTCGATCTTTCGTTCGCTCTGCGCCTACAGTGCCATCGCGCTCGATAACGCTTACGCCTATGCCGAAGCGCAGGCGGCGCGTGCCGAAGCCAATCGAGCTTTGCACGATTTGCGCCAGACCCAGGCGCAGCTGATTCAGTCGGAGAAGATGGTCTCCCTGGGCCAGTTGGTGGCCAATGTGGCGCATGAGATCAACACGCCAATCGGTGCCATCAAGTCCAGCGGTGCGACCATCGTCGAGTCGCTGTCGGACACCTTGGCCGGCCTGCCGCCCTTGCTGCAAACGCTGGACGCGACAAGCCAGGCCTTGGTCGGCGCATTGATTGAGCAAGCGAGTCGGGTCAGCCCGCTGTTGAGTTCGCGTGAGGAGCGCGTGATCGTGAAGGGTTTGGCAGCGGAGCTAGCCCAGAGTGGCTTGGAGGATGGGTGGGCGCTGGCAACCTTGCTTGCTCAAATGGGCTTGACGACGATTCCAGCGGACACGGTGGTCTTGCTGCGCCACCCACAACGCGAGCGCATCCTGCGGGCGGTGCAGAGTGTCTCCACGGTGGTGCGCAGCGCCGCCAATATCAACACGGCGGTCGAGCGGGTGGCCAAAATCGTGTTTGCCCTGAAGAGCTTTTCGCGCGTCGACAAGAGCGGTGAAATGCGGCCGACCGACCTGGCCGAGAGCATCGAAACGGTGCTGACGATTTATCAGAATCAGATCAAGCAGGGATGCGATGTCATTCGGCGTTATGAAGAGGATCTTCCGCTCTTGCCCTGTCTGCCCGATGAGCTGAACCAGATATGGACCAATCTGATCCACAACGCGCTGCAGGCGATGCAGCATCAGGGTGTCTTGACCATCACGATCCGGCGCGACGGCAGTGCGGAGCTGCTGGTGTCGGTCGGCGACAGCGGCTGCGGCATCCCGGAGGCAATCCGCGGCCGCATTTTTGATCCCTTCTTCACCACCAAGCCGGTCGGCGAGGGCAGTGGTCTGGGCCTGGATATCGTCAAGAAGATTGTCGACAAACACCAGGGTCGGATCGAGGTAGCCAGCGAGGTCGGGGTGGGAACGACTTTTTCTGTCTATCTGCCGCTGGACATCAAGCCCGCTGGACTGGGTCTGGTGGCCGGCGGCGAGTTGAATAATTCTTCGAATATACAGGGGTAATTGTGATGGGAAATACCACCATTCTTTGTGTCGACGATGACAGCACGGTGCTGAGCGCTCTGCGCTCCTTGCTGAGCAAACATGCGGGTGCCGGCGCCACCATCGAGATTGCCGAAAGCGGCGAAGAGGCGCTGGAGATTGCCGATGATCTGCATAAAGATGGGCAGGCCCTGGCCGTCGTGATCGCCGACTACATCATGCCGGGCATGAAGGGCGACGAGTTGCTGGTGCGGCTGCATGAGCGCTCGCCGGACACGGTCAAGATCATGCTGACCGGGCAGAGTGATTTGAACGGCGTCAGGCGCGCGATCAATGAGGCCAGACTGTATCGCTTCCTGGAAAAGCCTTTTAATAACGCCGATCTTGTGATGACCGTCAACAGCGCCGCCGGCGCCTATGCGCAGGCCAGGCAGACGGCCGAGGAGATCGCGCAGCTGCGCGCCGAGACGCAGGCCCTGAGCGAGCGGCTGGTGCGTTGCGATTGCCCCGAGCACAAGGACTGAGTGAGATGGCCAGCGCTGTGCCCATGCTGGAGTTCTTTGCCGCCGATGGGGCCGTCGCGCAGATGGAGGCGACGCTGCAGGCGGCCAGTGGGGCCGAGCGTTTGCCGGCGTTGATCGAGCTGGCTTGGCATTTGCGCGAGCGCGACTCGTCCCGCGCATTGGGGCTGTGCGGCGACGCGGAGCAAGTGCTGGACGGCGGCGTTTGGCCCGATGCTGTGTTGCGCAGTGGGCACGCTCGCCTGCGCTTGATTCGCGGCTGCATCAGCGTTCAGCAAACCGAGATGGATGACGCTGTTCGCTCGGCGCAGCAGGCCCTGGCCGAGTTCGAGGCCCTCGACGATGAGATCGGCCGCGCCGACGCGCACTTTTTGCGCGCGCTGATTGCTCGAGGGCAGGGTGACGGGCCACGAAGCGATGCCGAGCATCAGGCGATGGCCGCAGCGGCGGCCGGGCTTGACCCGCTGCGTCTTGAGCTTGCCGAGCTAGGCTTGATCTATGAATTGATTTTTCAAGACGTGGTGGCGGCCAAGAAGTCTTGGGCGCACCGCAGGCTAGTCGGCGCGCCCGATTACCCTCCGCTCGCCATCACCGCCACCAAAAATATCGAGGGCTTGTTGGCCGGAATGTCGGGTGATGCCGGGCAGGCGATTCTGAAATTCATTGAGGCCCATGAGCACGCCTTGGTCAGCGGGCAAATGGTTCGAGCCGCCGGTATTGCAGGCAACATCAGCGTCGGTTTCAAGGAGCTCAATGATTTCGAGGCCGCGCTGGAATGGAGCCAACGTGGACTGAGTCTGACCCGCCGATGCGGTTTGCGGGTGGCGATTGGGCCGGCCTTGATAAACACCGGCGAAATTTTTCAGCGCTTGAAACGTTACGATGTGGCCCGCGAATTGCTGCAAGAGGGCATGCAAATGCTGGCTTCGCAGGCCGAGTCAAGAAACTATGCGATGGCTTTGCGGAACTTGGGCGAGCTTGAGTTGGCTTGCGGGCAATTCGATCTTGCGCTGGAGGCGCTGCGAAGGGCGGAGCAAAAGGCTATTGCATTGGACGCGCCCGACCTGCTTTGTCAGGCGCGAGTCGGGCAGGCGCGCGCGCTGCTGGCTGCTGGGGACCCGGCGCAGGCCATCAGCGCAGCGATGTTGGCCTTAGATGGGCGGCGCGTCGGTACGACCTTGCGTATTGCCGCTATGCAGGCGGTGGCCGAGATCTTGAGCACACACCCGCAACTGCTGAAGCAAGCTGTGACCGCGCTCAGCCCGGCCTTGCACTATCTGCACCTGGCCCTGGATGTCGCCGCGCAAGTAGAAGGTTACACGGTGCCTGCCGACTTGCTGTCGAGCCTGGCGAGCGAATACGCCAAGGCCGGCGATCATGCTCGGGCCTACGACTTCAGCCTGCAAGCCGCCGAGGCGCGCGAAAAAACCCACAGCCAGGACGCCAGCAAGCGCGCCATCGCACTGCAGGTACAGCACCAGACCGAGCGGGCGCAGGCCGAGGGCGAAAAGCAGCGCTTGCTCGCTCTTGCCCATGCCGATAGGGCAGCGACGCTTGAGCAGGCCAACTTCACACTGGAGCAACTCGGCGCAATCGGCCGCGACATCACCGGCAACCTGGAAGCGACCGCAATCATTGCCGCACTCGATAGCCATGTGCACGCCTTGCTGGATGCTTTCGCCTTTGTGGTTTTTCGGCTTGAAATCGATGGCCAGACGCTACGGACGGTGTTCGGTGTGGAAGACGGCGTCACGTTGCCACAACGCGTCACCCGTTTGGACTCTAGTGAGGGCCGCGTGCCGCTCTGCGCACGCGAGCGGCGGGAAATTGTCGTCAATGTCGACCCCTCCGGCGCCGATGGGATGTTCGTCGCGGGCACGGCAGCGACCCAGAGCTTGATGTACGCACCTTTGATGGTGGGTGAGCGCTTGTTGGGCGTGATGACGATACAGTCGCAACGCCCGCAGGCCTATGGCGAGCGCGAGGTCGCGATCTTCCGGACGCTGTGCGCCTACGGCGCTATCGCGCTGGCCAATGCCGAGGCGCAGGCGCAGTTGATCCAGTCCGAAAAAATGGCCTCGCTGGGCCAGTTGGTGGCCAATGTCGCGCATGAGATCAACACGCCGATCGGCGCCATCAAGTCCAGCGGCGCGACCATCGTCGAGTCCTTGTCCGACACCCTCGCCGGTCTGCCGCCGCTCTTGCAAATGCTGGACGCTCCCAGCCAAGCCTTGTTCGGCGATTTGATCGAACAAGCCAGCCGCGCGAGCCCATTGCTGAGTTCGCGCGAGGAGCGGGCCGTGGTGAAGGGCTTGACGGCCGCCTTGGAACAGGCCGGCTTGGCGGATGCGCGTGCGCTGGCCGCCATGCTGGGGCAAATGGGCTTGACGACGGTTCCTGCGGCGCTGCTGCCGCTGCTGCGCCACCCGCTGCGTGAACGAATTCTGCAGGCGGTGCAGGGCGTCTCCACGGTGGTGCGCAGTGCGAGCAATATCAACACAGCGGTCGAGCGGGTCGCCAAGATTGTTTTCGCGCTGAAGAGTTTTTCGCGCGTTGACAACAGCGGCGAGTTGCGGCCGACCGACCTGGTCGAGAGCATTGAGACGGTGCTGACGATTTATCAACATCAGCTCCAGCAAGGATGCGGACTGATTCGCCGGTACGAGCCGGACCTGCCGCTCTTGCCCTGCCTGCCCGACGAGCTGAATCAGGTCTGGACCAATTTGATCCACAACGCGCTGCAGGCGATGCAGCATCGGGGTGTGCTCACGATTTCGATCGGGCGGGAAGCCGAGGCCTTGGTGGTGTCGGTCGGCGATACAGGCTGCGGCATTCCTGAGGCCATCCGCAGTCGGATTTTCGAGCCCTTCTTCACCACCAAGCCGGCCGGCGAAGGCAGTGGCTTGGGCTTGGACATCGTCAAGAAGATTGTTGAAAAACACCGGGGCCGCATCGAGGTGCAGAGCGAGGTCGGGGTGGGTACGCGGTTCTCGGTGATTCTGCCGCTGGCCTGATCTGGCACACTGCCGCCTCAGTTTCCGTAGAAAGCGCCTCATGTCCCAGCCCAGCCCTTCGTCAAAATCAGCCATCGTCATCGGTGGCGGCCCGGCAGGCTTGATGGCGGCCGAGCGGCTGCGCGCAGCGGGCGTGGAGGTGGATGTCTATGACGCGATGGCCTCGGTCGGCCGCAAGTTTTTGCTGGCGGGCAAAGGCGGGCTCAATCTGACCCACTCAGAAGACCGGCCTTTGTTTGATTCGCGCTTTGCCGAGCGCAGCAACTCGGTGGCGGCTTGGTTGAACGAATTGGATGGGCCGGGCTTGCGTGCTTGGGCCGCAGAGTTGGGCGTCGAGACTTTTGTAGGCAGTTCGGGGCGCGTCTTCCCGACGTCGATGAAAGCCGCGCCCTTGCTGCGCGCTTGGTTGCACCGGCTGCGCGAGGCTGGCGTGCGGTTTCATATGCGCAAGCGCTGGCTGGGCTGGGCGGAAGACGGTGGCCTGCGCTTCGCTGGCGAAGGCGGCGAGACGCTGGTGACCAAACCCGATGTCGTGGTGCTGGCGCTGGGCGGCGCCTCTTGGCCACAGCTGGGCTCCAATGGCGCGTGGGCGCCCTTGCTGGCGCAACGCGGCGTTGAGATTGCTCCGCTGCGCGCGGCCAATTGCGGCTTTGAGCTTGGGGCCAGGCAAGACCCGAGCCTTGATCAAGCCGTGGCGCCTATAGGCTGGAGTGAGCTTTTTACCGCGCGTTTTGCCGGCCTGCCGGTCAAGCCGGTAGCCTTGCATTTTGAGGGCCAGACCGGCCGGCAGTTTGCGCGCCAAGGTGAGTTCGTCATCACCGAGGACGGCATCGAGGGCTCCTTGGTCTATGCCGCCAGCGCCTTGCTGCGCGAAGAAATTGCCGAGTTCGGCCAGGCCTTGATTCATCTGGACTTGTTGCCCGATCGCAGCGTGGACTTCGTGGCCGCCGAGGTGGCGCGCCCACGCGGGCCGCGCTCGCTGTCCACGCATCTGAAAAGCCGGCTCGGCATCGAGGGCTTGAAGGCCGGCCTCTTGCGCGAGGTTCTGAGCAAAGAACAGTACGGCGATCCGGCCACCCTGGCTGCGACTTTGAAACGCTTGCCGCTGCGCTTGGTAGCGGCGCGGCCGGTGGCCGAGGCCATCAGCACCGCCGGCGGCGTGCGCCTGGAAGCGCTGACGGCGGGGCTGATGTTGAAGCAGCTGCCGGGCGTGTTTTGTGCCGGCGAGATGCTGGACTGGGAGGCCCCGACCGGCGGCTATCTGCTCAGCGCCAGCATGGCCAGCGGGCGGGTGGCCGGTGAGGGTGCTGCGGCCTGGTTGGCGGGTCGCAGCGCTGCTTGAGCGTCAGAACAAATAGGTACCGACTACGCCGCCGCCCAGGCTGTTCGCTTTCCGGGTAATGGGGCTGTCTTTGGCGTCGCCTTGCAGCGCGCGGGCGGACAGCGCTGTGGTGATGGCCGTGCGCTGGTTGATTGCATAGGTCAGCGAGAGGTTGGCGCGCACATCACGCAGTCCGGCGCCCGGTGAGTACACCGCGTGGCCACTGCGAGCCGACTGTGCGGCGCTCACGCCGAAATTCGTCTGCGTATAGTCCGCATTGACCAGGGTGACGGCGGCGCCAACGCCGATACGCCACTGCGGGGCCAACATGGTCGAGTAAACCGCACCGAGGTCCAGCTGCATGTCTTTCCTGTCGTTGCCGGCGCCATAGCGTAGCGAGGAGGTCAGCACAAAGCTGCGGTCAAGGTTGTAGTTGAGGAAGCCGCCGAACTCGGGCCGGGCCTTAATGTCACCCATGCCGTTCAGATTCGCATCCAGGTCCTCGTCGCGTCCGAAGTCGGCGGTGATGCGCAGGCCGTAGCTGATATTGGGCTGTTTGGAGAAATTCAGCCCCAAACCGTTGCCGGTGCCGGCGAAGAAGCCGTTGCTCCATTGGTAGTCGATGACGGGAACCGGCATCGTGCGAGTTTCGCGGGAGCCGAGGTATTTTTGACCGGTGAAGACGCCCAGGCCTACGGCCCCGCCATCGCGTTCTGGAATTGCGCCGTAGATGCGCGCAGCGTCAAAGGCTTGGGCGAAGGCGGCTTGGCCGGCCAGGGCCAGGGCAGTCGCCAGGGCGACCTTGAGCAAGGGGCGGACGTGAAGCTTCATGGGTTCTAGATCTCTGTTTGCTTGGGTAAATTCTGTGTGCGTGGGCGCAGCGGGCTGCGAGCCAGCGCTGAACTATGCCAGCAGCCCGTAACCTTGGCTAAAGGTCAGGGCATTCAGGCCCGAAACCTGTGTCAATTACAGTCTTGCCACTGCGCTACTGCGCCATGGTGCAGGACAGCCTCGCCAAGGCCATGACCGTGCGGGAAGAAGCCTAGGCGCCCATTGCTCACTCACAAACATGCCCAAATTCGCCGCCAATCTGTCCATGCTTTACAACGACGTGGACTTTCTTGACCGCTTTGCCGCCGCTGCCGTCGATGGCTTCAAGGCCGTCGAGTACCTGTTCCCCTATGCCTACGCCGCCGACGACTTGGCCGCGCGCCTGCAGACCAATGGCCTTCAACAAGTGCTCTTCAACGCGCCGCCGGGAGACTGGGACGCGGGTGAGCGCGGCATCGCCTGCCTGCCCGGCCGTGAGGCCGAGTTCCGTGATGGCATAGGCCAGGCGCTGGCTTACGCCAAGGCACTGAGTTGCTCGCGTATCCATGTGATGGCCGGCCTGTTACCGGCCGGAACAAGCCGCGTCGATGTGCATGCAACCTATGTGGAGAATCTGCGTTATGCGGCCACCGAGGCCGCGAAGGGGAATGTCAACATCCTGATCGAGCCGATCAACGAGCGCGATATGCCGGGCTACTTTCTGAATCGCCAGGACCAGGCCCATGCCTTGATCGCCGAGATAGGTACCCCTCATGTGAAGGTGCAGATGGACCTGTACCACGCCCAGATCGTTGAGGGCGATCTGGCCATGAAGATTCGCCGCTACTTGCCGACCGGTCATGTCGGCCACATCCAGATTGCCGGCGTGCCTGAGCGGCATGAGCCCGATGTGGGCGAGATCAACTTCGCCTATCTGTTCAAGCTGCTGGACGCGCAAGGGTATGAGGGCTGGATCGGCTGCGAGTACCGGCCGGCACGCGGCGTGGCCTTGCATGCCACCTCCGATGGGCTGGGCTGGCTGAAGCCTTGGCTGTAAGGCTGGCTTTATCAGCTGCGCCCGGCTCCTGTGGCAAACTGCGCGGCTTCGTGTTTTTGAGTGGTTGCTGCCGTTTTGGACAAGATCCTGCTTCAAATTGCCGCTGAACTGAAAGTTCGGCCGGCCCAAGTCAATGCAGCCGTGGAGCTGCTCGATGGCGGCGCCACCGTGCCCTTTATCGCCCGCTACCGCAAGGAAGTGACCGACGGCCTGGATGACAGCCAACTGCGCGATCTGGAGGCTAGGTTGGCCTATCTGCGTGAGTTGGAGGATCGCCGCGCCGCCGTGCTCAAGAGCATTGAGGAGCAGGGCAAGCTGACACCGGAGCTGCGCGCCAAGATCGAGGCCGCGCCGACCAAGCAAGAGCTCGAAGACCTCTATCTGCCTTACAAGCAAAAGCGCCGCACCAAGGGCATGATCGCCCGCGAAGCAGGCTTGGAGCCCTTGGCCGACAAGCTGTTTGCCGACCCGAATCTGGACCCGCAAGCCGAGGCGGGCGCCTTCATCAATGCGGATGCGGGTTTTGCCGACGCCTTCGCGGTGCTGGACGGCGTGCGCGATCTGCTCAGCGAGCGCTGGGCCGAAGATGCTTTATTGATCGGCAAGCTGCGCGAATGGCTGTGGGCCGAGGGTCTGTTCCGTTCCAAGCTGATGGAGGGCAAAGACGAGAACAACCCGGATATCTCCAAATTCCGCGATTACTTTGATTACGACGAGCCGATTCGCACCGTGCCCTCGCACCGGGCGCTGGCGGTCTTTCGGGGCCGCGCGCTGGAGTTTTTGGACGCGAAGCTGGCGCTGGATGAAGAAGTCGTGGCCGGCAAGCCAGGCTTGGCCGAAGGTCGCATCGCCCGCCATTTGGGCTGGACCATGGGCACGCGCCCTGGCGACGCGCTCATTCGCAAAACCGTGGCTTGGACCTGGAAGGTTAAGCTGTCGATGAGCCTGGAGCGCGACCTGTTTGCGCGCCTGCGCGAGTCGGCCGAGAACGTGGCGATCAAGGTCTTTGCCGAGAATCTGCGCGACCTGCTCTTGGCCGCGCCGGCCGGCAAACGCGTGGTGATGGGCCTGGACCCCGGCATCCGCACCGGCGTCAAGGTGGCGGTGGTCAGCGACACCGGCCGCGTGCTCGACACGGCGGTGATTTATCCGCATGAGCCGCGCAAGGATTGGGACGGCTCCATACATGCGCTGGGGCGCTTGTGCGCGACGCACGGCGTCAATCTGATCGCGATCGGCAACGGCACCGCCAGCCGCGAAACCGACAAGCTGGCCGGCGACTTGATCAAGCGCTTGCAGCAAATGGCGCCGGATGTGGCGATCGAGAAAATGGTCGTCAGCGAAGCCGGCGCGTCGATCTATTCGGCCTCCGAGTTCGCGTCCAAAGAGCTGCCGGACATGGACGTGACGCTGCGCGGCGCGGTCTCGATCGCTCGCCGCTTGCAGGATCCGCTGGCCGAGTTGGTCAAGATCGACCCCAAGAGCATTGGCGTCGGCCAGTACCAGCATGACGTCAACCAAAGCGAGTTGGCCAAGATGCTGGACACGGTGGTGGAAGACTGCGTGAACTCGGTCGGCGTGGACCTGAACACCGCCTCGGCGCCGCTGCTGTCGCGCGTGTCGGGTCTGTCGGCCAACGTCGCTTCGTCTATCGTGCGCTGGCGCGATGCCAATGGCGCGTTCAAGAACCGCAAGCAATTGCTCGATGTGGCGGGCCTCGGGCCCAAGACCTTCGAGCAATCGGCCGGTTTCTTGCGCATCCGCGCGGGCGAGAATCCGCTCGATTTCTCCGGCGTGCACCCGGAAACCTATGGTCTGGTGGAGCGCATTCTGAAGACCGTCGGCCGGCCTGCCGCTGAAGTGATGGGTAAGAGCGACGTCATCCGCACCTTGAAGCCGGAGGCCTTTGCCGACGAAAAATTCGGCGCGATCACGGTCAAGGACATTCTGACCGAGCTGGAAAAGCCCGGCCGTGACCCACGGCCCGATTTCAAGGTGGCGCGCTTCAATGAAGGCGTCGATGACATCAAGGATCTGGTTGAAGGCATGATTTTGGAAGGCACGGTCTCCAACGTCGCCCAGTTCGGTGCCTTCATCGACCTCGGCGTGCATCAGGACGGGCTGGTGCATGTCAGCCAGCTGTCGAACAAATTCGTCACCGACGCCCGCGAGGTGGTCAAGACCGGCGACATCGTCAAGGTGCGCGTGCAAGAGGTGGATATCGCCCGCAAGCGCATCTCGCTGACGATGAAGCTGGATGCGCCGGCGCAGCGTGGCGGGTCAAAGCTCGACAACAGCTACCGGCCGGCCGGGCGCAATGAGCGCAGCGGTGGTGGAGGAGGGGGCCGGGCGCCTGCACCAGCTGCGGCTCCGTCGGGCGGCGCAATGGCGGCAGCCTTTGCCAACTTGGCGAAACTCAAGGGTGGCGCTTCGTAAATCGCCCCACGGATTCGGTGCTTGATCGCTTGCCTGCTGCAATCGTCGTCAAGGCAAGCTATGGTGCCGCACCTGTTGTGCTTTCTCCGGAGTTCCGTTTGACATCTTTCTCATTGCGTGCCGTGCCCGCTGCTTGCGCTGCGCTGGTATTGTTGGCCTGCCCGGCGCTGGTTTTGGCGCAAGACATTCCGGCCGGCATTGGCGACACCCCAGCGCGTCCGCAGCAAGGCAGCCGATTGGAGCGGGTGGAGCTCAGCTCGCGCCAGCAGTCCGACACCGACCTGCGCCGCAAATCGCAAGTGGCCAAGCAAATCTACGGCCGCGAGGAGATGGACAAGTACGGCGACACCAATGTGTCCGATGTGCTCAAGCGCCTGCCCGGCGTGTCGGTGCAAGACGGCTCGCCGCGCATGCGCGGCCTGGGGGCCGGCTACACGCTGATTTTGATCAACGGTGACCCGGCGCCGCCGGGCTTTGCCTTGGATCAGCTCAGCCCCTCGCAGGTCGAGCGCATCGAGGTCACCAAGGGCCCAACCGCCGACCAGAGCGCACAAGCGGTGGCCGGCGCGATCAACATCATCTTGAAAGACGCGCCGCGCGTGTCGCAACGCGATCTGCGGCTGGGGGTGGGCTATAGCATCGAGCGGCCGACGCCAAATGCCAATTTCACCTTGGGCGAAACGCTAGGCCCCTTGGCGCTTTCGCTGCCGATTTCGGCCTTTGAGTGGCGCAACCAAAGCAGCTTCACGACCGAGCGCCATGCGCAAGGCATAGACCTGCAGCCCTCGCACTCGATTCAGCGTGGAGAAACGCCGAACTGGGGTCATGGCTTCAATATCGCGCCGCGCGTCAATTGGAAGATCAGCGACGACGAGAGCGCGTCCTTTCAGACTTTTGCCCAAAAAGGTTTCTGGAACAACAAGACCGACTACGTCAACACGGTGCTTGCGGGGCAGCCCAGTCTGGATGACAACAGCGCCAGTCACGGCACCTGGCAAAACCTGCGCGGCAATGTTCAGTGGGTCAATCGTTTCAATGACGCCCAGCGCTTGGAGCTCAAGGCCGGCGTGCAGGACTCCAAAGGCACCTTCAATAGCGAGACCTTCCGTAACGGAGCAGTGCAACGGCAGACGGTCGGCGACAACCATGACCGCAGCTTGACCCAGGCCGGCAAGTTCGGCCAGTTGCTGGGCGATGATCACAGCATTACGGCGGGCTGGGATCTGGAATGGCGCAAGCGCGATGAGTTGCGCACGGTCACCGAGAACGGCGTGACGCAGCTGCCGCAGTATGACGGTCAGCCTTTTTCGGCCGATATCCAACGCCAGGCGCTGTTTGTGCAGGATGAGTGGGAACTCTCCAAGCAATGGTCAACCTATATCGGTCTGCGCGCCGAGCGCATTGCGACCGAAAGCCGGGGTAACGCGGAGACGGTGCGCAATACCAGTCAGGTGGTGACACCGCTGTGGCATCTGAATTACAAGTTAGATCCCAAGGGCCGCGATCTGATTCGCGCCAGCTTGACACGCAGCTACAAGGCGCCGGATCTGAATGCGCTGCTGGCCCGGCCGTCTTTGAGTGGCCAGTTCCCGGATACCAGCAAGCCCAATACCGAGTTGTCGCCCGACCGCGTCGGCAACCCCGAGTTGAAACCTGAATTGGCCACTGGCCTGGACATCGCGTTCGAGAAGTACTTCACCGGCGGCGGCATGTTCAGCGTTGGCGTGTTTCATCGCAGTATCAATGATTTGATCCGCAGCACGACGACCTTGCAGTCCGTCGATTGGGCGCCGGTGCCGCGCTGGGTGGCCCAGCCGACCAATTATTCCAAGGCACAAACGAGTGGACTGGAGTTGGAGGTCAAGGGCCGCGCGGGTGAGTTGCTGCCCTCGGTGTTCGATCCCAAGCTAGCGTTGAATCTACGCGGCTCGCTGAGTTTTTATCATTCGAATGTCGATGTTGTGCCGGGCCCGAACAATCGCCTGGATGGCCAGCAGCCTTGGTCCGGCAATCTCGGCTTTGACTACCGCTTGAGCAGCCTGCCGCTGACGACCGGCGCCAGTTTTTCCGTGACGCCGGGCTACACCACACAGCAGACGATCTCGCAATCTCTTGAGCAGACGCGCACGCGAGCGCTGGATGTGTTTGCGCAATGGGCGTTCAGCAAAACGCTGTCGCTGCGCTTGTCGGCCAATAACCTGGCCCCGCTGGATACGCAGCAGACGATCAGCTTGGGTTCCGGTTACGGCAGCACCACCGATCGGGTGGCTCGCACCAATTTTGGCGCGGCGCTGGAGATCAAGCTCTGAATCATTGATGGCAATGCAGGCCTTACAAATTTTTGCCGGCCCGCGGGCCCGTGCTCGCTTGGCCGAGCGCGGCCTGCGCCCGGACGATGTGCGTGCGGTGCCGGCGGCGGCCGGTGGCCCCAAGGGTCTGATTCTGGGGCCGCTGGATCAGTTCATCTTCGGAGACTGGTTGGCACGCAGCAGCCAAGAAGTGCATCTGCTCGGGGCCTCGATCGGCGCTTGGCGCATGGTGACCGCTTGTTTGGGACGTAACGCGCAGCAGAATGCGGCCGAGTTCGAGCGCCTCACGCATGAGTACGTGCATCAACATTACGACAGCCCGGCCGGCAAGATGCCGACGGCCGCCGAGGTGACGCGCGGCTTTGCGGCCAAGTTGGATGAGGTCTTCGGTGGACGCGAGGCGCTGGCGCTGAGCCACCCGCGCTACCGGCCGCATGTTTTCACTTCGCGCGGCCGCTACCTATTGGCACGCGAAGGTAGGCTGCGCACACCCTTGGGCTATACGGGCGCCTTCATGGCGAACCTGCTCGGTCGCCGCTTGATGGGCGGCAGCCTGGAGCGGGTGGTGTTTTCGCCCCTCGGAGCCGAGCTACCGATGCCGCTGCACGATTACCTCAGCCGCCAAGTCGCTCTAACGCCGCAGAACTTTCAGGCCGCGCTGCTGGCCAGTTGCTCAATCCCGTTCTGGCTGCAGGCGGTGCATGACATTCCCGGCGCACCGCGCGGTGCTTATTGGGACGGCGGCATTACCGATTACCACTTGCATCTGAACTACTCTGAAATGTTGGAGGGAGGTTTAGTTCTGTATCCGCATTTCCAGCGGCAGGTGATTCCGGGCTGGTTGGACAAGTCACTCAAGCGCCGTCATCGGTCCAGCGCTTTCCTGGATAACGTGGTCCTGCTGGCGCCGCATCCGGATTGGGTCAAGACCTTGCCACGCAGCAAGCTGCCGGATCGGGCCGACTTCCAGCATCATGGTGACAATGTGCAGGCGCGTGCGGCCGAATGGTTGCGTGCCGTCGCCGAGAGCCAGCGTTTGCGAGATGAATTTGCTGCGGCTTGTGAGCAGCCTAGCGTCGCGGCGCTGCCGCTGTAAGGGCAATGACTTGATCCATGGCTACAATTGGGCCATCTGCAACGAACAAGGGCGAGAAAGGCATCATGGTTATGACACCGCGAACTACGACCACACCCCGACCTGGGTTTAGTCGGCCGCGCCTCGTCACGACTTAACTTTCTCTTCCAAGTGCTGCTCAGGCAGCCATCGATCAAAGCGCGGCACAGCCCGCGTTTTTTTTCGACCTCAAACATAGCCCCGCCGCCTTCTTCAGGAGTTTCTTCATGATCGCTATTCAATTGCCCGACGGCTCCAAGCGCGAATTCCCGCAAGCCGTCACCGTGGCCGACGTGGCTGCCTCGATCGGCGCTGGTCTGGCCAAGGCTGCGCTGGCCGGCCGTGTCGGCGCAGGTGCGGATGCCAAGCTGGTCGACACCAGCTTTTTGTTAGAGGTCGACACACAGTTGGCCATCATCACCGACAAGGATGCCGATGGCCTCGAGGTCATTCGTCACTCGACCGCCCACTTGCTCGCCTATGCGGTCAAGGAGTTGTTCCCCGAGGCACAGGTCACCATCGGCCCGGTGATCGAGAACGGCTTCTTCTACGACTTTGCCTACAAGCGCCCGTTCACGCCGGAGGACCTGGCTGCGATCGAGTCGAAGATGAGCGAGTTGGCCAAGAAGGATGAGCGCATCACGCGTACCGTCTTGCCGCGCGACGAGGCAGTCAGCTATTTCAAGAACCTGGGCGAAGCCTACAAGGCCGAGATCATCGAAAGCATCCCAGCCGATCAGGATGTGTCCCTGTATGCCGAGGGCAAGTTCACCGACCTGTGCCGCGGCCCGCACGTGCCGTCCACTGGCAAGCTCAAGCATTTCAAGCTGATGAAAGTGGCCGGCGCCTATTGGCGGGGTGACCACCGTAACGAGCAATTGCAGCGCATCTACGGCACGGCCTGGGCCAGCAAGGATGATCTGCAAAAGTACTTGATCCGCCTGGAAGAGGCCGAGAAGCGCGACCACCGCAAGTTGGGGCGTGAGCTGGATCTGTTCCATATCGATGAGCATTCGCCCGGCACCGTGTTCTGGCACCCCAAGGGCTGGGCGGTCTGGCAAGAGGTCGAGCAATACATGCGCCGGGTCTACCGTGAGAACGGCTATCTGGAGGTCAAGGGCCCGCAAATCATCGACCGCAGCTTGTGGGAGAAGTCGGGCCACTGGGATAAGTACCGCGACAATATGTTCACGACCGAGTCGGAAAAGCGTGACTACGCGCTCAAACCGATGAACTGCCCGGGCCATATCCTGATCTTCAACCAGGGCATCAAGAGCTACCGCGATCTGCCGCTGCGCTTCGGTGAGTTTGGCCAATGTCACCGCAATGAGCCTACAGGCGGCCTGCACGGCATCATGCGGGTGCGCGGCTTCACGCAAGACGACGGCCATATCTTCTGCACCGAAGACCAGATCCTGGCCGAGTGCGAGGCTTTCACGACATTGCTGAAGAAGGTTTATGCCGACTTTGGTTTCACCGACATCGTCTACAAGGTGGCGACGCGCCCCGAGGCCCGCATCGGTACCGACGAATATTGGGACAGGACCGAGCAGGTCTTGATGGAAAGCCTGCGCCGCTCGGGTTGCGAGTTCGAGATCGCAGTGGGCGAGGGTGCTTTCTACGCGCCCAAGATTGAATATGCCTTGAAAGATGCACTGGGTCGCCAGTGGCAATGCGGCACTATTCAGATCGACTCCAACATGCCGGAGCGGCTGGGCGCCGAGTTTGTCGGCGAGGACAGCCAAAGAAAAACGCCGGTGATGCTGCACCGCGCCATCGTCGGCAGCCTGGAGCGATTCATCGGAATTTTGATCGAGCAGCATGCCGGCGCCTTACCGGTTTGGCTGGCACCGACGCAGGTGGTGATCGCCAATATCACCGACGCACAGGCCGATTACGTCGTTGAAATCGTGAAATCTCTGCAGAAACAAGGGCTTAGGGTTCAGGCAGATTTGCGAAACGAGAAAATCACGTATAAAATCCGCGAGCATTCTTTGCAAAAGGTTCCATATATCCTGGTCGTAGGCGACAAGGAGAAGGCAAATGGAGCCGTTGCGGTGCGCGCCCGTGGCAACCAAGATCTGGGTGTGATGGCCTTGGAAGACTTCATTGCGAAGATTTCCGCCGACATCACCCAAAAGGCTTGAGATCGCTGCACAGGGCGCGCTTTTGTTTTGTTTGGGCTCCTCGCCTTGGGGCTCGCTGAAAGGTATGCACCATCGCTACATTTGCTGACCGTCGAGCCATTCCTGAGCGCAAGCATCGGCTGAATCGCGAAATCTTGGCTCCCGAAGTCCGTTTGAACGGCCAAGAAAACGAGCCGCTCGGAATTGTGAGCATCCACGAAGCGCTCCGCATGGCGGGCGAGTTGGATGTGGACGTTGTCGAAATCTCCGCCACGGCCGTCCCTCCGGTCTGCCGTTTGATGGATTACGGCAAGTTCAAGTACATCGAGCAAAAGCGCGCTGCCGAGGCGAAGTCCAAGCAGAAGGTCATTGAAATCAAGGAAGTCAAGTTCCGTCCGGGTACGGACGAAGGCGATTACCTGATCAAGATGCGCAATCTGCGTCGCTTCATTGCCGAGGATGGTGACAAAGGCAAGGTGACCTTGCGTTACCGTGGTCGCGAGATCACCCACCAAGACATCGGTATGCGTTTGCTGGAGCGTATCCGCGACGAGTTGTCCGATGTGGCCGTGGTTGAGAACATGCCCAAGCTGGAAGGCCGGCAGATGATCATGGTCCTGGCGCCAAAGAAGCGCTAAGACCGCGAATTTGACGCTACTGAAAACGTAGCGAGGAAGGCCAGCTGCTAGGCGCACGGCGCACAGCGACCGAAACATACTTTGGGTATGTTGAGGAAGCGAGCACCGCGCAACAACGCAGATGGCCTCCGCAGTAGTTTTCAATTCAGCCCGCTGATTTGGTCGTTAGCGGGCTTATTAGCCTCCAGAGGCCCCCAAGTTCTGCATGAGTAATGCAGACGCCCCTGGAAGCGTTCACAAGAAGGAGCAATCATGCCCAAAATGAAGACCAAGAGCAGCGCGAAGAAACGTTTTCGCGTTCGTCCGGGTGGCACCGTTAAGCGCGGCCAGGCGTTCAAGCGCCACATCCTCACGAAGAAGTCCACGAAGAACAAGCGCCACTTGCGTGGCACGACCGGCGTGCACGAGACCAACATGGGCCATATGGCTCAAATGTTGCCCGGCGCTGGCCTCTGATCGACTTCTGAAGGAGAAATACTATGCCTCGCGTTAAACGTGGTGTTACCGCACGTGCCCGTCACAAGAAGGTCCTGGCACTAGCCAAGGGCTACCGTGGTCGTCGTAAGAATGTCTTCCGCATTGCCAAACAGGCAGTGATGAAGGCAGGCCAATACGCCTACCGTGACCGTCGTGCCAAGAAGCGTGTGTTCCGCGCACTCTGGATTGCCCGTATCAATGCGGCTTCCCGTGAGTTGGGCCTGACATACAGCAAGTTTGTGGCTGGCCTGAAGAAGGCTCAGATCGACATCGACCGCAAGGTCCTGGCCGATCTGGCTGTGCGTGATCCTGCTGGTTTTGCCAGCATCTTCGCCAAGGTCAAGGCCGCTCTCGCTTAATGCCCATCTGCCGCCGCAAGGCGGTAGTTGGCAGCCCTGAACTGGCTTGCTGGTTTGGGGTCAGCACCCAAAGGCCGACACCCTGGTGATCGGCCTTTTTTTATTGCCTAGGATTTACGCAAGGCTTTCCGGTGAGATGTTTGCTTCGCTTGGATCAATTTTGCGTAAGTCCTATTCCCCTCTAATTCTTGCCTCAAGACTTGCTTGATGAAAACGGCTCCGCGATGAACGACCTCGATCAATTGCTGCAAACGGCGCAAGGCGAATTCGCCGCTGCGACCACGCCCGCCGACTTGGAAAATGCCAAGGCACGCTTCCTCGGTAAAACCGGTCGCGTGACCGAGCTGCTCAAGGGCATGGCCGCCTTGTCGGTCGAAGAGAAGAAGACCCGCGGCGCCGAAATCAATGTCTTGAAGTCCGGCATCGAAGCCGCTTTGACGGCACGCCGCCAAGCCTTGGCCGATGCCGAGTTGGCCTTGCAACTGAAGGCCGAGGCCTTGGATGTGACATTGCCCGGCCGTCAACGCGGCAGCGGCGGCTTGCACCCGATCACGCGTGCGATGGAGCGCATCGAAGGCATCTTCGGTTCGATGGGCTTCGACGTGGCCGATGGCCCCGAGATCGAGAACGACTGGTTCAACTTCACCGCGTTGAACACGCCTGAAGATCACCCGGCGCGCTCGATGCACGACACCTTCTACGTCGAAGGGGGTCATGTCTTGCGCACCCACACCAGCCCGATGCAAATCCGCTACGCGGTCCAGCATGTCAAGCGCCACCGGGCCTTGATTGATGCCGGCCAGCCTATGCCGGAGATCCGCGTGATCGCGCCGGGCCGCACCTACCGGGTCGACAGTGATGCCACGCACTCACCGATGTTTCATCAGGTTGAAGGCCTGTGGGTGGGCGAGAACATCAGCTTCAAGGATTTGAAGTCGGTCTATGTGAACTTCCTGCAGCAGTTCTTCGAGACCACGGAAATGGATATCCGCTTCCGCCCCAGCTATTTCCCTTTCACCGAGCCGAGCGCAGAGATCGACATGATGTTCGCCTCCGGCCCGCTGAAAGGTCGCTGGTTGGAGGTGTCCGGCTCTGGCCAGGTGCACCCGCAGGTGATTCGCAATATGGGGCTGGATCCTGAGCGTTATATCGGCTTTGCGTTTGGCTCCGGCATCGACCGGTTGGCCATGCTGCGTTATGGCGTCGGTGATCTGCGCCAGTTCTTTGATGGCGATCTGCGCTTCCTGTCCCAGTTCAAGTGAACCACCCGTAGCTCGAGAGATATCCCATGCAATTCCCTGAATCCTGGCTGCGGGCCTTTTGTGACCCTGCGCTGAATACCCAAGAACTGGCCGAGCTGCTGACCATGTCGGGCCTGGAAGTTGAAGAACTTCGCCCGGTAGCACCCCCTTTCCATGGCATCGTTGTGGCCGAGATTCTGACCGCCGAGCAGCACCCTAACGCCGACAAACTGCGTATCTGCAGCGTCAATGCCGGTGGGGCCTTCAACAATGGGGCGCCGCTGCAAATCGTCTGCGGCGCACCGAACGCACGCGTCGGCATCAAGGTGCCTTTGGCAACCGTCGGGGCTGAGCTGCCTCCTGGCGAAGATGGCAAGCCCTTCAAGATCAATGTCGGCAAGCTGCGCGGCGTCGAGAGTTTCGGCATGCTTTGCTCGGCGCGCGAGCTCAAGCTCAGCGAAGAGCATGGTGGCCTGCTGGAGTTGGCGGCCGACGCGCAAATCGGCCAAGATATCCGCGCTCACCTGAATCTGGACGACACGCTGTTCACCCTCAAGCTGACGCCTAACCTGGCCCATGCCCTGAGCGTCTATGGCATTGCGCGTGAAGTCTCTGCCTTGACCGGTGCACCGCTGCAGTTGCCCCTTATTGCGCCGGTTACGCCGCAGATCGATGACAAGCTGCCGGTCCGCATCGAAGCGGCCGATTTGTGCGGTCGCTTCTCCGGCCGCATCATTCGCGGCGTCAACACCAAAGTGCAGACGCCCGCCTGGATGGTGGACCGTCTGGCCCGTTGCGGCCAGCGTTCGGTCTCTCCCTTGGTCGACATCTCCAACTATGTGATGTTCGAGTTTGGCAGGCCTTCACATATCTTCGATCTGGACAAGATCCATGACGAGTTGGTGGTGCGCTGGGCCAAGGCGGGCGAGAGCCTCAAGCTCTTGAATGGCAACACCGTCGCGCTGGACGAGACGGTCGGCGTGGTGGCGGATTCGCAAGGCGTTGAGTCGCTCGCCGGCATCATGGGCGGCGACGCCACCGCAGTGTCGGACGACACGGCCAACATCTATGTCGAGGCGGCGTTCTGGTGGCCCAAGGCAGTGATGGGGCGCTCGCGCAAGTTCAACTTCTCTACCGATGCTGGCCATCGTTTCGAGCGCGGTGTCGACCCGGCCTTGACGGCCCAGCATGTTGAGCGCATCACGCAGTTGATTCTTGATGTTTGCGGCGGTGCGGACACGCACTGCGGCCCGCTGGACGATCAAACCACGCAACTGCCTGCGCGTACGCCGGTCAGCCTGCGGGTGGCACGAGCGTCCAAGATCATCGGCATGCCGGTGACGCAGGAAGACTGCGCCCGCGTGTTCACGCGCCTGGGCCTGCCTTTCGAGCAAACACCTGGCGTGCTGACCGTGACGCCGCCGAGCTGGCGTTTCGATATGCAGATCGAAGAAGATCTGATCGAAGAAGTCATTCGCGTCATTGGTTATCCGAACCTGCCCTCGACGCCGCCGCTGGCGCCGGTGGTGGGCAAGGTGGCCTCGGAGGCACGCCGCTCGGTGCATGCCTTGCGCCACGCGGTGGCCGCACGCGACTATTTCGAGACCATCAATTTCAGCTTCGTCGAAGCCCGCTGGGAGCGCGAGTTAGCCGGCAATGAGCAGCCGATTCAGGTCTTGAACCCGATCGCCGCTCCGCTGGCTGTGATGCGTACCAGCTTGCTGGGCAGCCTCATCAACACCTTGCGCTACAACCTGGCTCGCCGGGCTACGCGTGTGCGCTTGTTCGAAATTGGCCGCGTGTTTTTGCGTGACGCTTCGGTGCTCGAGAGCGACTCCAGCATCGCCGGTGTGGCCCAGCCCATGCGCCTGTCAGGTCTGGCCTACGGCCCGGCCGAACAGCAACAATGGAGTCAGCGCGACCGCAATGTCGACTTCTTCGACGTCAAGGGTGATCTGGAGGCGCTGTTTGCGCCGCGCCAGTTGCGCTTTGTGCCGGCCGAACATGCGGCATTGCATCCGGGCCGCAGTGCGCGCATCGAACTGGACGGTCAGGACATTGGCGTGATTGGCGAGTTGCACCCCAAATGGCGCCAGTCTTATGACTTGCCGCAGGGTGGTGGCGCGCCGATTCTGTTCGAGCTTGATCTGGCGGCTACTTTGCAGCGTGAGTTGCCGGCCGCTCAAGCGATCCCGCGTCAACAAGCTGTGCTGCGCGATTTGGCCGTTATTGTGGATGACAAAGTCAGCCACGACGGCCTGATGGCGGCCATTGCCGGCGCCCATGACGGATTGATTCGTTCCGCCAGATTGTTCGACGTCTTCAAGCCGACGCAAGCCAACGCCGACATGAAGGACGGCGAACGCAGTCTGGCCGTGCGGCTGGAATTGCTGGACGACGAGACCACATTGACCGAGGAGCGCATCGAACAAACGGTGGCGGCGGTCATTGAGGCTTTGAGTCAGCGCCTGGGTGCGCGTTTGCGCGGCTGAGGGTAGGGTGATGAGCGAAGAAGATGCAGGCGGGCAGGGCGGTGGTGGACCAGCGCCCTTGATGCTGTTGGCCAACCTGGACACGCCAACTCTTACCAAGGCAGAGTTGGCCGATCTATTGTTCGATAAATTGGGCTTGAATAAACGCGAGTCCAAGGACATGGTCGAGGCTTTCTTCGACATCATCCACGGCAGCTTGGTTGCCGGCGACGAGGTCAAGCTGAGTGGCTTTGGTAACTTCACGATTCGACGCAAGGCGCCCCGGCCGGGGCGCAATCCGCGCACCGGCGAAGCTATCCCAATCAATGCCCGCGATGTGGTGACTTTTCACGCCAGCAACAAACTCAAGGCATTGGTGCAAGGCGAGGTGTGCGCCGAAGACGACTTCGAGTAGAGTCTGACCTCCCGACCTGAAGCCCTTGATGTCAATGGAAAACTCGCTCCCAGCGATACCGGCAAAGCGCTACTTCACCATCGGTGAGGTCAGTGACCTATGCGGCGTCAAGCCCTATGTGCTGCGCTATTGGGAGCAGGAGTTTAGTCAGCTCAAACCGATGAAGCGCCGTGGCAATCGGCGCTATTACCAGCACCACGAAGTGCTGCTGATTCGGCGCATCAGGGGCTTGCTCTATGACCAAGGTTTCACCATCAGCGGGGCCCGCAATCAATTGATTGAAGGCAACTCGCCGTTGACCGAGGACGAAGTGCGCCTGAGCGCAGTCGCCGGATCGTTGTCGTTTCCCACTGTACTCGAGGCCGCGGGGGCGGGTGAGGACGAGATCGGTGATGAGCGGGCATTGCTGGGTCAGCCAGCCTGCTCGCCTGTGAAGTTATCTCTCGATCAAGTTCGAGGCGAGTTAATTTCAATTCGAGAGCTTCTTCTTTCTTCGGACGTAAAATTTGCCCTATAATGGAAGGCTTAGTCGGGGCGTAGCGCAGCCTGGTAGCGCACTTGTCTGGGGGACAAGGGGTCGCAGGTTCGAATCCTGCCGTTCCGACCATGTGAATAAGTTTGGAATCAAAGGGTTAGCTCAGCAATGGGCTAGCCCTTTCGGCTTTCTGGGGTCTGAACGCTGCGTTTGTGACTATGTAAAAGCTGGCTTGGTGGGCGGGCAAAAGTGCGATGGTTTAGCTTGGCCATCGGGGAAGGGTTTACCATCGCAGCGCAAATGCCACCCATAAAGCCTTCACCTCTGCGCCGCCTGCTCACCCAGCGCCCCGTCCGCCCTGAGCATGAGCGCGCCCGGGCCTTGATTGCTGCCATCGATGCTGGGGGCATCCCGCTGTATCCGGCCAAGGTGAACCAGATCGCACGCGACTTGGGCCTGGAAGTTTCGCGCGATGCGCCGGTGGAGGTCACGATTGCGCGTTTGCGTTCCCTGCTCCGGGCTTAGCCTGCACATAGGCCGGCGTTGCGCAGAAGCTTGCGTCTAGATGAAAAGAAGTGGATAGGAACGTTCAGGTCTCTTCAATCCATTTCTACATGTTCGCGTCGGAAGTTTGGATGGCCGGCACTGAAGCCAGCTCAGTGCCCCTAACTGAAGTTAACCTACAGGCAAAGGCAGTGTCGAAAGCTGGTGGAGCCCTTCATAATCAAGACTCGACCTCCCGCTTGCTCGAGACGCCTATCTTTCATCATGGACAAATTCTTGCTGCAGCAGCGGGTGCTGGAAAAACTCGCCGAAGACCTGCTGCAAGTCGAACAGGCTGCGCGGGCGGCTCATGAAACGGCGACTCACGAAGAAAACATCGCCGAAAACAAGTACGACACATTGGGTCTTGAAGCCGCCTATCTGGCCACCGGCCAAGCTCGCCGCGCCGAAGCCATCCGCCAGGCGATGATCAATTGGCGCCAGTTTCGCCCGCGCCCCTACGACGCCAGCAAAGGTATTCAGCTTGGCGCGTTGGTTTGCCTGGTCGACGCCGACGATAGCCAGCAACAGCTTTTTCTCGGCCCGGATGGGGGCAGCATGAAGTTGCTCAGCGGCACTCAGTTCGTGCAGGTCATCAGCAGCGAAGCCCCGCTGGGCAGGGTTCTGTTGGGTAAATGCGAGGGTGATGAGGTCTCGATTCAGGTCGCTGCAGTTCGGCAGCAGTTCGATGTGCTGCGGGTTCAGTAAGCCGCAAGCGGGCTCACTCCGATTAGATCGGAGATAGATCACGATGCCCCCGTAGGACGCTCTGCGCAGCCCTCAAGGACATTGCTGCCCCATGTCGCGTCAGCGGGAACGAATCGATCGCAGCAGGCGCTGCAGCCGCGCCGCCGTCCAGCCGTCGTTGCCATAGGCGCCCAGCAGGCGTTCGAAGAGCCGGCCGGCGTCGTCGATCAGCGCCGGGTCCAGGCATTGCAGGTGGGGCTGCAAGACGTCCGAGACCGTTTGTTCATCGAGCTTGTTCTGGGGCGGCGGACTGCGCCGATTTATCCAGTCGGCCAGCAGCAACCACATCACGCCGGGGCTTTTGACCAATTGGCGCAGGCGCCAAAAGGCCTGGCTGACTTCGGGGTGCACGCTCAGCGCCTGGCAATGCGAAGCCAGCCCATAGACCTGACCACCATATTCCAGGTGCTCGGCAACGGCCTGGCAAAGCTGCGTCAAGCTGGCCGGCGGTGCTGCTGGCTTGAAGTCAAACGGGCTGACTCCGTGAGGGCAGTCGCTGTCGTCATCGCCGCTTCTTTTGTCTTTGAGGCTTTGCACCAAAGCGGTCGCAAGATTTGACGTCGTCATCATCATGTGTGTGTTCTCCCGGGTGATGCAAAAAAAGAAGCAAAAAGATAGGAGGCGGATCGCGGCCTTCTTGGGAGCAATGATGCGGACCCAGAAGCTCAAATAACGAGCTAGCCCATCGTTTGCTCGATTGATCAGCGTCGCTCGGTCACGTTTGCCGGCTACAGTCCGACGGGCTCAAGTCGTGAGCGTCTGCTCCCTCCAAAATCTCTGCAAAAACTCTGCCTAAGCCGCCATGTCAAAAACCGCTCGCGTCTACAAGATCGAAATGCTGATCCGCAATCGCGGTCATGTGAGTTTTCAGGAGATGAGGGACGAGTTGGAGGTGTCGGCCGCCACGCTCAAGCGCGACCTGGAGTACTTGCGTGACCAACTCGGCGCGCCGATCGAGTACAGCCGCATGGACGGCGGTTACGGCTTTGGCGCGGGCTACCGCGGGCAAGAAAAGCATGAGCTGCCGGGCTTGTGGTTCAGCGAGCGCGAGTTGTATTCGCTGTTGATGGCGCATCAGATGCTGAGTGAGCTGGGCTCCGAGGGCGTCATCAGCCGGCACCTGGCGCCTTTGCTGGATCGCATTCACGGCCTGCTGGCGCCGGGCGAGGCCGACGCCAAGGGGCTACTCAAGCGCATCAAGATCATCAGTCCGGCCAAACGCCCGGTGCCGACGCAGTTTTTCGAGATGGTCGGCGAGGCGTTGTTGAAGCGTCAGCGCTTGCATCTGCGTTATCTGACGCGCGGCCGCGCCACGGTCAGCGAGCGGGATGTCTCACCTCAGCGCCTGGTCCACTACCGCAACACCTGGTATTTGGACGCCTGGTGCCACTCGCGCAACCAGGTCTTGCGCTTTGCTCTGGATGCGATCGAGACGGCCACGACCTTGGATATCAAGGCCAAGGAGATTTCGCTCAAGCAGATACAGGCCGAGATGGACGGCGGTTTTGGCATCTTCGCAGGCGAGAAGCGGCAATGGGCCACGTTGGTGTTCCAGGAGAAGGCCGCGCAATGGGTCAGCCGCGAGGAGTGGCATGCAGAGCAGCAGGGGGCCTGGTTGAACGACGGCAGCTACGAGCTCAAGATCCCCTTTGTTCACGAGACCGAGATCGTGATGGACATCCTTCGCCATGGCAATCAGGTCAAGGTGCTGGCGCCGGCAAGCCTGATCGCCGAGGTGGCCAAGCAGTTGGCCGAGGCGGCGGCCTTGTACCAATGAGGCCAGGGCAGCGGCGCAGGCGAGAGCGCTGCAGCCTGCGCCTTTGAAGCTCGGCAGTGATTTAAATCTATATTTCAGATATTGCTTTAAACTCGAGGAGTCTGCATAATAAGTTGCATGCAAAATAGAACTTAAAGGATTGCCCGCATGAACACCTCCGCCGCCAGCGCCCTGAGCAACTCATTTGCATCCCCCGCCGTCATCGATGTGCGTCTGATTCCAACGCAGCAGCGCCATGGTTTGATCTTTCAGCAGTTCGACAGCCTGGCGCCGGGTGCCAGCTTCGAGCTGCACAGCGACCATGAACCTCTGCCATTGAAGCAGCAGTTTCAGGCCCAATGGCCGGGTCAGTTCGATTGGGAGACCCTGGAAGCCGGCCCGCAGCTGTGGCGCGTGCGCATAGCGCGTCGCCCGGCGGCCAAGAGCTGCTGCGGCTGCTGCAGCGGCGCGAACTGATCGAACGTCAAAGCGACCGTCAAGGCTGGAGACCGCCATGGGCCATGTTTTCGTACAACTGCAAGAGCCGCTGCGGCGGCGCCGGCCGGGCGAGGGCTTGGCGCTCTGGGACCTGGGCTTTCGACCCTTCTATTTGCTGGCGGCGAGCCTTGCTTTGCTGTCGGTGCCCTTGTGGGCCTTGCAGTTCAGCGGCCTGCTGAGCAAGGGCGGCTTGCGCGGCGCCGCCTGGCATGCCCATGAGATGGTGTTCGGTTACGCGCTGGCCATCGTGATCGGTTTTCTGTTCACGGCCGGGCGTAACTGGTCGGGCCAGGCGACGCCCACGGGCCGGCCCTTGATGGCTTTGGCGGCGCTTTGGGTACTCGCGCGCGTGCTGGTGTTGACGCCTTGGCTGGAGGCTTCGCTGCTGGTCAACCTGGCCGTGCCTTGGGCAGCAGCCTGGGGCTTGTGGCGAGCCTTGTCTGCGGGAGGCAATCGGCGCAATTACTTTTTTGTCGGGCTGCTGCTGGCGATGGGGGCGGCCTCGGCTGTTCTGCACCTGACGCATTTGGGCTGGCTGGGTTGGCCGGTTTCGCTGGCTCAAGGTTTGGGGCTGATGCTTGGCCT
Organism: Roseateles albus; assembly: GCF_028595345.1. Taxonomy (NCBI): domain Bacteria; kingdom Pseudomonadati; phylum Pseudomonadota; class Betaproteobacteria; order Burkholderiales; family Sphaerotilaceae; genus Roseateles; species Roseateles albus. Next base: position 320,804 of record NZ_JAQQXT010000003.1, read on the forward strand.
GGATGTGCTGTTGTTCATGATTGCGGTGATGGCCGGGCGCGTGCTGCCCATGTTCTCCAATAACGGCGTGCCCGGCATGAATGCGCGCCGTGACCCCCGCGTGGAGCGCACCGCCCTGGGAAGCGTCTTGCTGCTGCTGGCTTTTGACGCGCTGGGCCTGAGCGGCCCGCTGCTGCTGTTGGCCCTGCTGCCGGCGCTGCTCGCGCATGGCTGGCGCTTTGCGCTGTGGCAGCCTTGGAAGACGCTGGGCAACCCCTTGGTTTGGGTTCTGCACGCGGCCTATGCCTGGCTGCTGCTGCATCTGGGCTTGCGTTCGGCGGCCGCGCTGGACTGGCTGCCCGCTAGCGCGGCCACCCATGCGCTAACCATTGGTCTGATCGGCTTGATGACGCTTGGCATGATCACGCGCACCGCGCTGGGTCACACGGGGCGGCCCTTGAAGGCCGGGCCGGTCGAGACGCTGGCCTATCTGGCCATGCTGGGCGCAGCGCTTGTGCGCGTGTTTGTGCCGCTGCTGATGCCGGCCGCCTTGATGCAGGCGGTCTGGCTGTCGGCGGCGCTGTGGGCCTTGGCTTTTGTTCTGTATTTGTGGCGTTATGGGCCTATGCTGCTGCGCCCACGTGTCGACGGCCTGCCGGGCTAAGACGCCATTCCCGCCCCCATTTTCAAATACAGCCGAAGGAGGCCTCATGCGCCTGACCACCATGACCGACTATGCGCTGCGCATGTTGATTTATCTCGGCCAGCATCCCGAGCGGCTCTGCACAACGGCCGAGATCGCCCAGGCCTATGACATCTCCGAAGCCCATCTGACCAAGATCACTCACCAGCTCGGGCTGGGCGGCTGGATCACCACGGTGCGCGGCAAGGGCGGCGGCATGCGCCTGGCCCTGGCGCCGGCAGAGATCATGCTGGGCGAATTGGTGCGGGCGATCGAGCCCGATTTCTATTTGGTGGAATGCCTGGGCCAAGGCAATGCCTGTGGCCTGACCGGGCGCTGTCGCCTCACCGGCATCTTCAACGACGCCTTGGCGGCCTTTTTGGAACAGTTGGACCGCTACACCCTGGCCGATCTCCTCAGCGCCCCCAATGCCGGCGCGGCCGGCCCAGCGCGAGCCGTGATGCTGGGCCTTCCTCAAACCATGATCAAAGCTCCGATCCCGCCCCTCGTCAGCCGGCGCATCAGAAAGCCCCGTGATCCGGCCTGAACCTATTCGAGTGGGCGCGACCTTTGCGCAGCGGCCCACGCGCTGCTGCTAGCGCAGCGCAGCCAGCCCGGCGGGCGCAAGAATACGCAGCTCGCGATGTTTCATGACGATCAGGCCCTGTTGCTGGAACAAGCGCAGGGTCCGCGACAGCGTCTCGGGGGTGACGCCCAGCTGAGCCGCCAGATCGCGCTTGAGCAGGCCCAGGTTCAGGCAGTCACCCTGGCCATTGAGCCTGAGCTCATTGAGTAGCCATTCGGCCAAACGGGTGGGAAAGTCCTGCGTGCTCATGGCCTGACGGGATGCCATCGCCTCGCAGGCGCTGCTGCCCAGGCTTGCCAGCAGCACCTTGAGCAGCAAGGGATGGGCCGCGCACAGGGCCAGCACGGCCTGCGCCGGGAACTCATGCGCCAGCACCGGCGTCAGCGCCAGCGCGGTTTCGGGGAAAGGGGCTTGCGGCCACGCGCTCGCCAGATCTATCCACTGGCCTGGCTGCAGCGCGCGCCCTTGGCGCCAGACCGCTTTGGGGTCATGAAGTCCCATGCTCAACTTGCCGCGCACCAGCAACCACAAGCTGCCCGCCGCATTGCTGACGCCGTCCTTCAGCAGCAGCCCGCCCGGGCGCACCCGGTGGCTGCGGCCCAGCAAGGCCAGAGCGTGCAGGGCGTCCTCGTCATCTTCCAGGCTCGGCCAAGCCTGCTTCAGCGCCTGAAGCACAGGCACTGCGGCGGCAGGTCGGCGCGGCGCTGCAAGGCGGGCGCAAGCCGGATGCAGATTCAGCTGCCGGGGTGGCGACAGCAGGGCGTGAGCCGAGGCTTGAGCGTGCTGCGGATGGATGCTGGGGGTCATGCTGAGTTGTCTCCTTGGGACCGAGCAAGGCGAGGCCGCTGCGGCATTGCGGGGCAAATTGCCCCGCTGTTTTGCGAGCGCCTAGTCGACCACCGAAGGCCCTGCCTCGGCCTTGAACTGGGACAAGATTCAAACCGGGTTTTGTAAAAAGCGCAGCCCCGTCCTTTTGGCCCTCGTCCTCAAGAACTAGTGCGTAAGCGCGGGGCCGGGCCGGCCATCGTTCTGAAGAACTAGGCGCCGGTCAGACTTGATCTAACGCAAATTCCAAGCGCCACCGCTGCGCAGAATCGCGCTCCGACAGGCCCGCTCCGGGCCTCTCTTGGAGCCTATTCATGTCATCCGCTACCTTCGACCTACCGCGCTATCTATCCGTGCTGCCTTTGTTTGCCGACATGCAGTCAGATGAATTGCGCCGCTTGGCCGGGAGCGGCTGTCGCATGCAGCGCGTGGGCCGGGGTGAGGCGATTTTTCGCGTCGGTGATTGCTGCGACGAGTTCCATGTGGTGGTGACCGGTCAGGTCAAGCTGTTTGCGCTGGCCAGCAGCGGCGCCGAGAAGGTGATCGAGTTGGTCGGCCCGGGCAATAGTTTCGGCGAAGCAGCGATGTTCTCGGGCAAGGCCCATACCGTCAACGCTCAAGCCTTGAGCGAAACATTTCTGCTGTCCATTGCCAAGGAGGCGGTGATGGGCGAGATCCAACGCGATCCGCGTTTTTCGCTGCGCATGCTGGCCGGCGTGTCCAAGCGCCTGCACGGCATGATCAGCGACGTGGAGTCCTACTGCTTGCACAGCGGCATACAGCGGGTGATTGGGTATTTGCTGCGCGATCACTTGGTGGAAGACCAACTGGCCAACCAATCCATCACCATCTCCTTGCCGGTCAGCAAGGCCACCATTGCCTCGCGCCTGTCACTGACGCCCGAGTATTTCTCGCGCGTGCTGCATGAGCTGGAAGACGAAGGCTTGATCGAGATTGACCGCCGCGATATTCACATCCTCAGCACCCGGGGCTTGGCCAGCTACCCCTTACAGTAGCCGCTCGCACCTTCGTTCCTCTTCCCCGACTTCTTCTCCTGACCTCGCCATGCAAATCAGCAATTTTCAAGACCTGCTCAAGGCTGCCGCCATGCAAAGTGCCGCCCAGCGCCTGCTGCTGGTGTTTGCCGGCGCTACGCTGCCTGCAGAGGCCTCGGCCCAGCAGCGGGCCGAGTTCGAGGCCGGCCAAGGCGGCGAACTCGCGCCGCTGATGTGCGTGGACAAGCTGCCGCAAGAGTTGAGCAGCTTCGCCGCGCTGGCGGATGAAGCCGATCAGTTGCTCGGTGCAAATGGTCAGCAGCTGCAGCGCTGGCAGATCGTTTTTGTCGCCAGCTTGTCGGGCAGCCCCGCTCAGGCGCCCAGCGCCGAGCAAGCCGACAAGGCCTTGGCCGCCATGGTGGAGGCGATCAAGCAAGGGCGCCTCGACGGCTTTATTCCCTTTGATCGCCAGGGCACGCCGGTCAATCTGCAGGCGCGCTGACCGACGGAGGGAAGGGCGACGCGCAAGACACACGGGAAAGCCCTGGGTGCTGACTTTCGTTATTCTGCGGGACAGCCATTAGGCTTGCATATGCAGCGCCGGCTAGAAGCCACAGACCTTGACCGGTCTCGTAGTCCCGCCGGTAGAGACTTTTTTCAGCCCCCTTTCTCGTATGAATGCCTTGTTCAAACTCCGCCGCCTGACCCTGTTGCTGTTGCCTTTGGCCAGTCTGAGCCATGCGGCCGACCCCAGTGGCGCGGGAAGCCCCAGCAGCATTGTTGCGAGCAGCAGCCATGCCGGCGGCAGCCTGAGCAGCGGCCTCGATCTCGCCGGCTTTGACCCCAAGGTGCGTGTGCAAGACGATTTGTTCCGCGCGGTCAACGGCGGCTGGCTCAAGGCGACGGTGATCCCGCCGGCCAAGGGCTCGCATGGCAGTTTCGAGATTCTGCGCGAGCAGTCGGACGAACAGGTGCGCGCCATCGTTGAGGCCTTGGCCGCGAGCCCCCAGGCCGCTGGCAGCGACGAGGCCAAGATCGGCGCTTTTTACGCCAGCTTCATGGACACCGCCGCCATCGACCGTGCCGGCCTGAAGGTGTTGAAACCCCTGCTGGCCGAGATTGACGCGATCAGCGATCGCCAGCAATTGGCGCAGTGGCTAGGCCGCGCCCAAGGCATGGTCAACACGCCTGTACAGCTCAGCGTCGGCCCCGACGCCAAGGAGCCGCTGCTCAACCGGGTGCGCGCGAGCCAAGGGGGTTTGGGCCTGCCCGAGCGCGACTACCTGTTGAACCAGAGCGACAAGCGCATGGCCCGTGCCCGCGCGGACTATCAAACCTATCTGCAAAGCCTGGCGCGCCTGATCGGCTTGGACCAGCCCGCCGAAGCCGCCCGCCGCGTGCTGGCGCTGGAAAAGAAAATCGCCGAGCTGCACTGGGATGCTGTGGCCAACCGGGATGTGCAAAGAACCTTCAACCCGATGACACCGGCCGAGCTGGCGGCCAAGGCGCCGGGCCTGGATTGGCCGGCATTTTTTGCCGCCGCGCAGCTGAACAATATCGACCGGCTCTCGGTCACCCAGCCCAGCGCCATCATCGGCATTGCTCAGTTGCTCGGCGAGGCGCCGCTGGCCGACTGGCAGCTGTACGCCAAATTGCACAGCGTGGACGCCTATGCGGTGGTCTTGCCCAAGGCCTTTCGGGCCGCTTCGTTTGCCTTCCATGGCCGTGCGATGACGGGCAGCAAAACGCCGCTGCCGCGCTGGATGGAAGGCTCGGCCGAGGTCAATGAGGCGCTCGGCGAGGCGGTCGGCAAGCTCTATGTCGCCCGGCATTTCACACCCGCCCATGCGGCGCGCATGAAGAGCCTGGTCGACAATTTGATGGCGGAGTTCGGTGAGTCCATCAAGGGCTTGAGCTGGATGAGCCCGCAGACGCAAGCGGCGGCGCAAGACAAGCTGTCCAAGTACACGATCAAAATCGGCCACCCCAGCCAGTGGCGCGACTACAGCGCCTTGCAAGTGACGGCCGGTGAGGCCTTGCTGAACCGCCAGAACGCAGCGAAGTTCGCCTGGGCGCGCGAGGCGGCCAAAGCCGGTCGGCCGGTGGACCGCAGTGAATGGGGCATGACGCCGCAGACCGTCAACGCCTATTACGACGAGACCGTCAACGAGATCGTTTTCCCGGCCGCCATCCTGCAGCCGCCGTTCTTCGATCCGAATGCCGATGATGCCGTCAACTACGGCGGTATCGGGGCCGTCATCGGCCATGAAATCAGCCACGGCTTTGACGATCAGGGCGCGCAGTACGACGGCGATGGCATGTTGCGCAATTGGTGGACCGAGGCCGATGCCAAAGCCTTCGATGCATTGGGCACACGCCTGGCCGCGCAATTCGATGCCTACCAGGCCTTGCCCGGCAAGAAGGTCAACGGCCGCCTGACCCTGGGTGAGAACATCGCCGACCTGTCCGGTCTGCAAATCGCCTACAAGGCCTATCTGCGCTCGCTGGGCGGCAAGCCCGCGCCGGTGTTGGCGGGCTACACCGGCGAGCAGCGCTTCTTCCTGGGTTTCTCGCAGATCTGGCGCGAAAAGGTGCGCGAGCAGCAAATGCTGCAGCAGCTCAGCGCCGACCCCCATTCACCCGGCGAGTTCCGCGCCAATGCGGGCGTCGTCAACCACGATGCCTTCCACCAGGCCTTCGGCACCAAGCCGGGCGACAAGCTGCACAAGCCGGCCGGCGAGCGGATCAAGATCTGGTGACGGCTGCCTGCTGGTGCGCGTGGGCATAGGCAAGCCCGGATGCTAACTCCGACCGCAGACTGACCACGGTGCCAATCATGATCAAGGCCGGCGCCTTGACCGCGTGCAGCAGTGCCAGGCTGGGCAAGCTCTGCAAACTGCCGCTGACGCAGCGCTGCTCGGGCAGGCTGGCGTTTTCGATCAGCGCTGCCGGCATATCGGCCGCCATGCCATGGGCGATCAGCTGCTCGCAGATGATGGGCAGGGCGCCCAAGCCCATATAGATCACCACTGTCTGGCGCGGCCGTGCCAGCATCTCCCAGTCGAGGTCTACCGTGGGCGGGGCGACGCTGGGCTGCGTGGCTTGCGCCGCACAGAGATGCCCGGTCGCGAAGACCAGCGAACGGGCGTGGTCGCGGTGCGTCAAGGGGATGCCGGCGCAAGCGCCCGCGCCTTGCGCCGCGCTGATGCCGGGAATGGTTTGGCAGGGCACGCCGGCGGCTGCCAGGGCCTGCGCTTCCTCGCCGCCGCGCCCGAAGATATAGGGGTCGCCGCCCTTGAGGCGCAGCACCGGGCGGCCACTTTGGGCCAGGCTCAGCATCAGTTCGATGATGCCTTCCTGCGGCAAGGCATGTTGCCCGCTTTGCTTGCCGACATAGATCAACTCGGCACTGGGAGGCAAGAGCCGCAAGACCTCCTTGGAGACCAGATGGTCATACAGCACCAGTTGCGCTTGGGCAATCGCGCGCGCTGCTTTGACCGTCAGCAAGTCGGGGTCGCCGGGACCGGCGCCGACCAAGGTCACAAGAGCCGGCGCCGTATTCACTGGCAGCTGATGCGCCGGAGCCCTGGGCACAGCCCGGCTCAAGGGCCCGAAATACAGGGGTTCGTCCAAGATGCTCATGCGCACCGCTCCTTCAAGCGTCGACTTTCGATGAGCGCTATTTGAAAAGCTGTGGCCCGCCGCGTCCTTGAACCAGTTCAAGGACTTTTGATCCTCCGAGCGAGAGGATGCTCCTGCTCGCCACAGGAACCGCAGCCCCTCGCGAGCCCATGCACTTGAGTGCCCATGGATGCAGTGCTGCTCGGACGTTGCCCTTCGCAGCGTCCTACCGACGGAGTGAGCAATGGAAAAAAAGACACCGCAACTGTCTCGGCTTGCCGTGATCATGTTGGCTGCCCTGGCCTGGGGCAATGTGGCCCAGGCCGAGGACAAGAAAAATGTGACACCAGCCGAAATGAACTACCAGGCCGGCACCTCGCCGCTGGGTGATGTGCCCATGTACCAGAGCGCCAACCCGAAGGCGCCGGCCATGACACAGGCGGAATTCGAGCTGGGCCGCAAGACTTACTTCGAGCGCTGCGCCGGCTGCCACGGTGTGCTGCGCAAGGGCGCGACCGGCAAGCCGCTGACGCCCGACATCACGCTCGGCAAAGGCACCGATTACCTGAAGATCTTCATCGCCTACGGCTCGGCCGCCGGCATGCCGAACTGGCTGACCTCGGGCGAGATGGATGAGAAGACCGTTGACGTGATGGCCCGCTACATCCAGCAGGATGCGCCCGTGCCGCCCGAATTCGGCATGGCGCAGATCAAGCAGACCTGGAAGGTCATCGTGCCGCCGGCCCAGCGGCCGACCAAGAAGATGAATGACTTCAATATCGAGAACATCTTCTCGACCACGCTGCGTGACACCGGCGAGGTGGCGCTGATCGACGGCGACACCAAGAAGATCATCAACATCGTCAAGACCGGCTATGCGGTGCACATCTCGCGCACCTCGGCCTCAGGGCGCTATCTGTTTGTGATCGGCCGTGACGGCAAGATCAATATGATCGATCTGTGGATGCCCATCCCCGATAACGTCGCGGAAGTACGGATTGGCCTGGAAGCACGCTCGGTGGACACCAGCAAGTACAAGGGCAAGGAAGGCGACTACAGCGACAAGCTGGTGATCGCCGGCGCCTACTGGCCACCGCAGTACGTGATCATGCGCGGCGACACGCTGGAGCCACTGAAGATCGTCAGCACCCGCGGCATGGTGGTCGGCACGCAGGAATACCACCCCGAGCCGCGCGTGGCCTCCATCGTCGCCTCGCACTTCAAGCCCGAGTTCGTCGTCAATGTGAAGGAAACCGGCAAGACGCTGATGGTGGACTACTCCAACCTCGACGCGCTCAAGGTCACCGAAATTGGCTCGGCGCCCTTCCTGCATGACGGCGGCTGGGACTCCAGCAAGCGCTACTTCATGGTGGCCGCCAACCAGAGCAACAAGATCTCGGTCATCGACGCCAAGGAAGGCAAGCTGACCGCGCTGATCGACGTGGGCAAGATCCCGCACCCTGGGCGCGGTGCCAACTTCATCCACCCCAAGTACGGCCCGGTCTGGTCGACCGGCCATCTGGGTGATGACTCGATCTCGCTGATCGGCACCGACCCCAAAGGCCATAAAGACTCCGCCTTCAAGAAGGTGGCCGAGTTGAAGGGCCAAGGCGGCGGGGCCTTGTTCATCAAGAGCCACCCGAAGAGCAATCACATCTATTCGGATTCGCCACTGAACCCGGATCCGAAGATTTCGCAATCGGTCGCCGTCTACGACATCAAGAACCTCGACAAGGGCTACACCGTGTTGCCGATTGCCGAATGGGCGGGCATCGGCGACGACGGCGCCAAACGCGTCGTTCAACCGGAGTTCAACAAGGCCGGTGATGAGGTCTGGTTCTCGGTCTGGTCGGCCAAGAACAAGCAAAGCGCGATGGTCATCGTCGATGACAAGACGCTCAAGCTGAAGGCCGTGATCAAGGACCCGCGCCTGATCACACCGACCGGGCACTTCAATGTGCATAACACCCAGCACGACGTTTATTGAGCCAGCCCAAGGCCGCCCGGCTTGCAGCCGGTGCGGCCCCTTCCATAAAGGAGTTAGTGATGAAACAGTTGTTGATAGCCCTGGCCGCGCTGCTGAGCTTCGGCGCTCAGGCCGCCGAACTCGATGATGCGATGAACAAGGCCGGCTGCATGGCCTGCCACGCCAAGGACAAAAAAATCGTCGGCCCGTCCTTCAAGGACATCGCCGCCAAGTACAAGGGCCAGGACGTGGTGGCCAAGCTGAGCGAGAAGGTCCGCAAGGGTGGCGCCGGCACCTTTGGACCGGTGCCGATGGCGCCAGTTGGGCCGGACAAGATCAGCGACGCCGACTTGAAGTCGGCCGTGGAGTCCATCCTCAAGAGCTGATGTGATGCGGTGGCTTGTTTGCGGTCTGATGTTGGCGACGCTTGGCGCTCAAGCGGCCGAGAGTCCAACGCTCGGTCGCCAGTCCGCACTGGTGCGTATGGTCAGGCAGGACTGCGGCAGCTGCCACGGCATGAAGCTGACCGGCGGCCTGGGGCCCGCGCTGACGCGCGAGGCCTTGGCCGACATCCCCTTGCTGACGCTCAAAGCCACCATCTATCACGGCCGGCCGGGCACGCCCATGCCGCCCTGGCGCAGCATGATCTCTGAAAGTGAAGCCGAGTGGATCGCCTCAAAACTGCTGCAGGGTTTCCCCAGCGAAACACCAAGCAAGGACAAACCATGAAGCAAGCACTGGGCTGCACGCTGCTGGCGCTGGCCGCACTGGTGGGCTGCGCCTCATCTCCACAGCCAGCGCCGCCCGCTGCGATGATCGACACGCCAGCTTGCGCCGCACCGATAGGTAGCGGCGACCTCGGCGTGGTGGTCGAGCGGGCAAAAGGCTCGCTGCAGGTCATCAACACCACGAGCCGGCAAATCCTCGGCAGCATTGATGGCCTCGGCGATCTGTCACACGCCTCCGTCGTCTACGGCCGCGATGGTGCGACGGCCTATGTCTTCGGCCGCGACGGCGCGCTGAGCAAGGTCAACTTGCTGACGCACAAAACCGACGCACGCGTGCAGCAAAGCGGCAACTCGATTGGCGGCGCGATCTCGCAAGACGGCAGCCTGGTGGCGGCACAGAACTACCAGCCCGGCGGCATCAAGGTCTTCGATGCCAAGACCTTGGCCCTGGTGGCCGACATCCCGGCCGAATATGCGCCGGGCAAGCTCTCGCGTGTGGTCGGCCTGGCCGATCTGCCGGGCAAGCGCTTTATCTATTCGCTGTTTGATGCGGGCGAGATCTGGATCGCCGACTTGAGCAGTCCAGGCTCCCCCAAGATCACCAAATTCAAGGACGTTGGCCGTCAGCCCTATGACGCCTTGCTCACGCCCAACGGCCGCCACTACATTGCCGGCCTGTTCGGCGAAGACGGTTTGGGCGTGATTGACCTCTGGGCGGCCGAGCCCAAAGTAACGCGGATCTTGGGCGGCTACGGGCGCGGCCAAGCCCCGCTGCCGGTCTTCAAGATGCCGCATCTGCGCGGCTGGGCGGTCGCCGGCCGGCTCGCCTACCTGCCCGCCATTGGCCGCCATGAGGTCTTGGTCGTCGATACCGAAAGTTGGACTGAGGTGGGCCGCATCAAGGTCGCGGGCCAACCGGTGTTTGTGATCGCCCGGCCCGATGGCCGCCAGGTCTGGGTCAACTTCGCCGTGCCCGACTACAACCGCGTGCAAGTCATCGACACGCAAAGCCGGCAAATCGTCAAAACGCTGGAGCCGGGCAAGGCGGTGCTGCATATGGAGTTCACACCGCGCGGCGAAGCGGTCTGGATTTCCTCGCGCGACGACAACCGCGTCTCGGTGATCGCCACCGACAGTTTCGAGACGCAGGCTGTTCTGAGCATCGACGCCCCCAGCGGCATCTTCTTCAGCAGCCGCGCCAATCGGATGGGATTCTAGAAAATGACAGTCGCCGACCATTTGATCAATGACTGGCAGCAGCGCTTTCCGCTCTGCAGCGAGCCTTTCGCTGAGCTGGGCCAGCGTTGTGGCGTGGGGCAAGAGCGAGTGCTGGCCGAGTTCAAGCGCATGCAAGAGTCCGGCAGCTTGGGCCGCATCGGCGGCATCTGGGGCAGTGGCGCCGGCGGCGCGGCCTTGCTGTGCGCTTTTGCGGTGCCGCCGCAGCGCATGGAGGCTGTCGCGGCCTTGGTCAGCGCGCATGCGGGTGTCAACCATAACTACGAACGTGAGCATGCCTACAACCTCTGGTTTGTCATCACCGGCGCCGATCGGGAGCAGGTGGCGGCCGGCGTGAGCAACTTGGAGCGGGCTTGCGGCTTGCAGGCCCTGCGCCTGCCGATGCAACGCGCCTATCGCATCAATCTGGGTTTCGATTTGCAGCGCCCCCATGCGGACGGCTGCGCGGCCCGTGCCGGTGGGCAAGAGAAGCTGCACGACCACAGCCGCGCGGTGCAAACTGAAGACCGCGCCTTGGCGGCTTTGGTGGAAGACGGGCTACCGCTGATCGCGCGCCCTTACGCCGCTTGGGCGCAGGCGCTGGGCTGCAGCGAGGCCCATATCTTCGCCAAGCTGGATCATTGGTTAAGCCAGGGAACATTGCGCCGCTTTGGCGTGGTGGTGCGTCACCATGAGCTCGGGTTTGCCGCCAACGCGATGTGCGTGTTTGATGTGGCGGACGCCGACGTCGATGCGCACGCCGCCATTCTGAGCCAGCAGCCCGGCGTGACGCTGTGTTACCGCCGCGCTCGCGCGCCGGGCTGGCCCTACAACCTCTACTGCATGTTGCACGGACGGCAGCGCGGCGAGGTCTTGAGCTGGTTGGAGGCGGCGCGCAAGGCGGCCGATTTGGAGCAAGTTCCGCAGACGGTCTTGTTCAGCCGGCGTCGTTTCAAACAATGCGGCGCACGCTATTTTCGCAACTTCGCCGAGTTGGCTCCTCAAGCCTTGGCACAGGAGACCGTCGATGCATGAATCCAATGGCGCGAGCCAGCGGCTGGCAAAAATTGATGCGCTGGACGCCGCTTTGATCAACCGCTTGCAGGACGAGCTGCCGCTGCTGCCGCGCCCCTTTGCCGCTATCGCCGCCGAGCTGGGCTACAGCGAAGAGGTCGTCATTGAGCGCCTGCAACGCCTGCTCGCCCAGGGCACCTTGACCCGCTTTGGGCCGCTGTTCCAGATTGAGCGGGCCGGGGGCCTGTTTGTGCTGGCCGCCATGCAGGTGCCGGAGCAGCGCTTCGACGCGGTGGCCATGCTGGTCAACGCGCTGCCCGAGGTCGCGCACAACTACCGGCGCGAACATGCACTGAATATGTGGTTCGTGATCGCCGTCGAAACGCCGGAGCAGGCAGACAGCGTTTGCCGGCGCATCGAGGCGCTGACCGATTGCGTCGTGCTGGCCTTCCCCAAGGAGCGCGAATTCTTTGTCGGCCTGAAATTGCCGGCATTTGCCGACCCAGGCCAACCTGCCCTGCGGAGCCGCCCATGGCCTTGAGTCCTCTTGAGCGGCAATTGATCGCCGCCACCCAAGCCGGCTTGCCTTTGTTGAAAAAGCCCTTCGAAGCGCTGGGTGCCGTGCTGGGCATCAGCGAGGCCGAGGTGCTGGCGCAACTGGCGCAGATGCAGGCCAAGGGGCTGATCCGCCGCATCGGCGCCGTGCCCAACCATTACCGACTCGGCTACTTGGCCAACGGCATGACGGTTTGGGATGTCGACGATGCGCAGGTCGATGCGCTGGGCGAACGCATTGGCGCGCTCGGCTGCGTCAGCCATTGCTACCGTCGGCCGCGCCGGCTGCCCGCCTGGCGCTACAACTTGTTTGCGATGGTGCATGGCCACGCGCGCGACGAGGTGGAGCAGCATGCCGCCGAAATTCGCGCCCTGCTTGGCCCGGCCTGCCGCGCCGACGAGATTTTGTACAGCAGCGCGATTCTCAAAAAGACCGGTCTGCGTCTGAAGGATTGAGAGAGAACACCATGTTGAGAATCAGCCAATACTTGCGTGAAGTGGCCGCCGCAGAACGTAGCGGCGAATACCCAAAAGCCAAACGCCGAGTTCAAGCGCAGGGTGCAGCCGGAGCCAGCGCGAGCGGCCCGGTCGTGATCTGGAACCTGACACGCCGCTGCAACCTGACCTGCAAGCATTGCTATGCCTTGTCGGCCGACCATGACTATCCGGGTGAGCTGAGCTTTGCCGAGGTATGCAGCGCCATGGACGACCTCAAGACCTACGGGGTGCCGGTCTTGATTCTGTCCGGCGGTGAGCCGCTGTTGCGGCCTGACCTGTTCGAGATCGCCGCGCGCGCCCAGGCGCAAGGCTTCTACACCGCGCTGTCCACCAACGGCACCCTGATCGACGAGCCCATGGCTGCGCGCATTGCCGCACAGAAGTTTGACTATGTGGGTATCAGCATCGACGGCACCCGCGAAACGCATGACAAGTTCAGGCGACTGGCCGGAGCCTACGACGCGTCCTTGAACGCCATCCGCTTGCTGCACGCCCAGGGCGTCAAGACCGGCCTGCGCTACACCTTTACCGATCTGAATGATCAGGACTTCCCGGCGCTGCTGCAGTTGATGAAAGACGAGCAGGTCGACAAGTTCTATTTTTCCCATCTCAATTACGCCGGCCGCGGCAATATCCACCGCGGCCGCGACGCTCGTTTCGACGCCACCAGGGCGGCCTTGGATCTGCTGTTCGAGACCGCGTGGCAGGACGCCCTCGCTGGCAGCGAGCGCGACTATGTGACCGGCAATAACGACGCAGATGCGGCCTATCTGCTGCGCTGGGTAGAGCAGCGTTGGCCGCGATGGGCGCCCGCCTTGCGCGAACGCCTGGTCGCCTGGGGCGGTAATGCCTCGGGCGTCGGCGTGGCCAATATCGACAACTTGGGCGAGGTCCATCCGGACACGATGTGGTGGCATTACCCGCTTGGCAATTTGCGCCAGCGCCCCTTCTCGGCGATCTGGAGCGACCGCAGTGACCCCTTGATGGACGGGCTCAAAACCAAACCGCGCCCGGTCAAGGGGCGCTGCGCCGAATGCGCGCATTTCGCGCTGTGCGGCGGCAACACCCGGGTACGCGCCCAGCAGGTCACCGGCGATCTGTGGGCCGAAGACCCGGGCTGCTACTTGGACGACGCCGAAATCGGCCTCTCTGCAGATGCCTCGGCCCGCCTGAGCCGGGTCGAAAACAGCGCTTTCAGCTACACAGCCAAAAACGAGGCGAAGAAGGCCGCTGTCGTCGGTTCCATCATTCCGATTCACGCCCTATGAAGCTCAAAGACCTGCAAGATATCGTCCCGCCGCTGCTGTTGGCTGCCGGTCTGTTTTGGATGGGCCTGGGTCAAGCCCGGGCAGATGCTGCGGCGCCCGCTGCTCCGCCCCTTGCACAGCTTGCTACCCCGGCCACCGTCAAAGCGGATGCGCAGGCGTTGTTTGGCCAGCACTGCGCGAGCTGCCACGGCGCGCAGCGCCTCGGCGCCATGGGGCCCGCACTGCTGCCGGAAAGCTTGGCCCGGCTGCGCAAGCAAGAGGCTTTGAAGGTGATTCAAAACGGCCGCCCGGCGACCCAGATGCCGGCCTTTGGCGCGCAGCTCTTGCCGGCTGAGATCGAAGCCCTCGCCGCGCTGATCTACCAGCCGCTCAAGCCCACACCGCAATGGGGCGCCGCCGATATCCTGGCCTCGCGCAGCTTTGACGCCGCCAGCAAGACCTGGCCCTCGGTACCGCAATGGAAGGCGGACCCGATGAATCTCTTCGTCGTCGTCGAGGGCGGTGACCACCATATCAGCCTGCTTGATGGTGACAGCTTTGAAGTCATCCACCGCTTCCCCTCGCGCTTCGCTCTACACGGCGGCCCCAAGTTCACACCCGATGGGCGTTTTGTCTTCTTTGGCTCGCGTGACGGCTGGATCACCAAATACGACCTCTGGAATTTGAAGATCGTGGCCGAGGTGCGCGCCGGCCTGAATATGCGCAATATCGCCGTCAGCGGCGACGGCAAGCTGGTGATGGCCGCCAACTACCTGCCGCACACGCTGGCGCTGTTTGATGCCGACTTGAATCCGCTGAAGCAGTTCGCCGCCACCACGCTGGACGGCGTCCAAAGCTCACGCGTCTCGGCCGTCTATGACGCCGGCCCGCGCCGCAGCTTTGTGGTTGCGCTCAAAGACATCGCCGAAATCTGGGAGATCTCCTATGACCCCAAGGCCGCGGCGATTTACGACGGCCTGGTGCATGACTACCGCTCCAGCGAAGCCATTGCCAAGGACGGCTTTCTGAATATCCGGCGCACGCTATTGGCGCAGCCTCTGGATGACTTCTTCTTCGACCAGAGCTATGCGCATGTGCTGGGCGCCGGTCGGCCGTCCGAGGATGGCCAAGGCAAGACTGAACTCGGCCAGGTGGTCAACCTGGATGTGCGCCGCAGCATCGCCACGCTGCCGATTCCCGGCATGCCGCATCTCGGTTCGGGCATCACCTTTGATTGGCAGGGCCGGCGCGTCTTGGCCAGCCCGAACTTGAAGGATGGGCTGGTCACGGTGATCGACCTGCAGAGCTGGAAGAAGCTCAAAGACATCGCCACACCCGGCCCAGGCTTCTTCATGCGCAGCCATGCCAATAGCCGCTACGCCTGGGTGGACTCGATGATGAGCAGCACCGGCGCGAAAGATACCTTGACCATCATCGACAAGCAAACCCTGGAGACCGTGGCCCAAGTCAAGGAGCCGGGCAAGACCTTGGCCCATATCGAATTCACCAAGGACGGTCGTTACGCTTTGGCAAGCGTCTGGGACATGGACGGCGCGATCATCGTGCTTGACGGCAGCAGCTTCAAAGAGATCAAGCGTCTGCCTATGAGCAAGCCGGTCGGCAAATACAACGTCTGGAACAAGATCAACCGCGATGAAGGTACCTCCCACTGAGCAGCTGCCGAGCGGCGCTGTTTCCTTTTGGGGCGTGCCCGCCGCGCTTCAGCTTTGTTGCGCGCCGGTGTAGGCGGCCAGCAGCGCCGTGTCGAGGATGTGGATGTCACGCTTGTCCACCTCAATCAGGCCCGCCACCTCTAACTCATGCAACACGCGTGAAAAGTATTCGGGCGTCAGGCTCAGGCGCGAAGCGATGGTGGCCTTGCTGACCTGCAGTGACACCGTGACAACCTCGCCGTCGACCTGATCTTCGGCCAGCCGGTCGCGCAACAGGTAGCCGATCACGCGCTGCACCCCGCTGTGCAGCGCGTAGGCCTGTACATCGTGGACCAAACCGTGCAGGCGGCGTGAGATGCCGGCCAACATGCGCAGGGCAAAGCGGCTGTCATGTTCGATCTCGGTCAGCACCGCCCGCTTGGCGACCGACAAGAGCAAGGTGTCGGTCAGCGCCTGGGCATTGATGATGTAGGGCTGCCCGGTGAACATCAGCGCCTCGGCAAAGCTCTGACCCGGGCCGACCAGCTCGATCACTTTCTCCTGGCCGCTGGGAGAAATGGCGAAGAGTTTGACCTGACCGGTGACGGTGACATGGAACTCTTCGCAGGGCTGGCCGACGCGAAATACCGGGTCGCCGCGCGTCAATCGCCGCAAGCTGCAACCTTGCGCCAGCCTTGTCAGCTCGGGCGCGCTGAGGTCGGTGAACAGGGGAAGAACGCTGAGGTAACGAGGTAGGTCAAAGGCGCGCATATCCATAGCGTTGCTCCGTTATGTGTTGGTTTTTTGGGGGATTCAGGGGCTGCCGGGCGTCGCATCGCCGCCCGGCAGGGGCTTAAAGGCATCGTGTCAAGCGGCTGTAGATCCCGGCCAGGCGCAGCGGCAGTTCGGTCGGGCGGGCCACGCGGGCCCAGCCTTGGTGGCCGAATAGATGGGGCAGATAGTCCTGGGCCTGCTCGTCGATGCTCAGGCAAAAGGGCTGCAGTCCGGCCCGGCGGGCCTCGCGCACCGCCTCGCGGGTGTCCTCGATGCCCCAGCGGCCCTCGTAGACATCCAGGTCATTGGGCTTGCCGTCGGTCAAGAGCAGCAGCAGGCGCTGGCGTTCGGGGCGTTGTTGCAGCCGGCGGGTGGCGAGGCGAATTGCCGCACCCATGCGGGTGTAGTAGCCGGGTTTGATCGCGCCGACGCGGCTTTGCACCGCGCGCCCCCAGGCCTCGTCGAAACCCTTGATCTGATGGATGCGCACTTGGCTGCGCCGCACCGAGCTGAAGCCCAGCATGGCGAAGGGGTCGCCACAGCCCTGCAAGGCCTCGCCGAAGACATAGAGCGCGTCACGGATCACGTCGATCACCCGCTGCTCGTTGTTGGCATAGGCGTCGGTGGACAGGGACAGATCGGCCAGCAACAAGGTCGCCAGGCTGCGTTCGCCACGCTGGTGGCGGGCCCAGACCTGCGGGTCAGGGCTGCTGCCCGCGCGCAAGCCGGCCAGATGGCGCACCCAGGCGTCCAGATCCAGCGATTCGCCCTCGCTGCAGCCGCGTTGCCACTGTGGGGCGGCGCGCAGGGTTTCGAGCCGGCGGCGCAGGCGGCGCGCGGTCTGACGCAGGGCAGCGGGTGGCAGGAAGGGCGCGCCGCCCGGCCGTGCCACCAAGGTCTGCACCCGGCAATGATCGGGCAGTAGACATTGGCGCTTCCAGTCCCACTCGGGCAGCGACTCGCCCGCGCCCAGTGGCAGATCGTCGGCACTGGCGCTGGGCAGGTCGAGGTCGAATTTGATGCGTGCGGCGCTGGCCGAGCCTTGGCGCGCCAGCGTCAGCTCCTCCATATCGTCGGCGGCGGCGCGTGCTTCATCCGGGTCCGTTTCATCCTCGCTGGCGCGGTCCAGCGGCACATGCTCGCTCCAGCTGCGCAGCGATTCGGCCTTGGAAGCCAGCAAGAGCGGTGCCCTCTGTGAGGCCGGCTTGGCGGCGCGGGTTCGGCGGCGCTTTTTTTCTTGTTCTTGCTGCTCGGGCTGAATGCTGTTCGCGGCGTTCGCGCCGCTGCCCGCCTTGGCCTCGCGGGCTTGGCCGGCCGCCAAAGCCGAGCCTGCGGGCAGGGCTTGCAGCCAGAGCCAGACCGGGGACAGCAGGGCGGCGTCTGCGTCAAAGTTGTCAAAGTAGTCAAGGGCGAAAGCCTGTTCCGGCTCTGCCATCAACAAGGCTTGCAGGCGCACTTCGGCCGCCTGCGCCTCGGGCGAGCGCAGCGCTCTTGCCTCGACGCGCCGCTGCGCCAGATGCGCGTCCCGCAGGCGCAGCCAGCGCGGCCGCAGGCCCGGGCAGCGTTGCAGGGCCAGGCGGCAGGCGGCGAGGTTGTCGCTCGCCCAGGCTGCCGGTGCCTCGCTGGGCTCGAAGCAGGCAGCCAAGGCCGCCAGCCAGAGGTAGAGGTCACGGTTCAATTCGACTTGGGCGAACAGGGCGATGCGTGGCGGCAAGGCCAGGGTCTCGGCGTCTAGGCGTGGCAGGGCGGCACGTGTGCCGCTGCCGGCCAGGCGTTGCAGCCAGCTGCGCGGGCCACCGATGCGCATGTCAGCGGCTGGCACGATGCGCACGCCATGGCCGCCGCCGGCGGCGCGGTAGAGCAGGCCCACGGCCTGCTGCATGGCCGGCAATTCGACGGCCGCCGCCGCGCAGCTGCGATCGGCCGCCCCGTTGATGAAACGGTGCCAGCGTTCGCCTATCCACTCTTCCATAACGCTTGACCCTGACGGTTTATTGTGATGATTTGTTGTGTTGTTGCGCTTGTTTTTGCTGTTTGAGCGTCTCGCGCAAGGCTTCCAGCCCAACCGTCCACTCCAGTTGCGGCTCTGGCAGCTGGGCCTGGCCCTGCTGGGATTCGGCGCATTGGTCGACGCAGCGGCCGCATTGCACGCAAGAAAACATCAAGCGCTTGATCTGGCGTGGCCGCAGCCGCATCGGGCAGACGCTGTCGCAAGCGCTGCCTGCGGGCGCATGCTCGGTGCTGCAGGTCCGGCAGTCGCTGGCGCGCTCGCGCTTGAAGGCCACAACCAAGGCGCGCGGATTGGCCATCCAGGCCAAGCTCTGGAACAGGCCCACAGCGCAGCCGAAGCGGCAAAACAGATGGCGGGCAAACAGCAGTTCCAGCGTGAAGGCGCTGCCTGCAATCAGGATGAAGCGGCTTTGATTGACGGTGAGCGTGCCCTGGAGCAGGCCGCCCCAGATCGTCTGTGGCGGTAGCAGATAGGTCAGCAAGGTGATGGCCCAGAGGAAACCAAAGCTGGCGCAACTGAATGCGTAGATCGGCCACCAGCGCCGCTGTGTCTCCTCGCCCGGCCGCAGGCTGGGCTGGGCGTCCCACAGGCTGAACTTGCCGCAGGCCTTGTGCAGCAGCGCATTCAAGCCCTCGACCAGCGAGAAATGCGGGCATAGCCAGCCGCAGTAGAGCCGGCCCCAGCGCCAGGCGACGCCCAGGAACAGCGCCACCAGGGCCAGACCCGGCAGGATGCCGCGCAGAATCAGGCTGATGGCCGCTTCATTGGCACTGACTTGGCCGCGCTGCAAGGCATCTATGCCAAGACTCCAAGGCTGGCCCAGCACCCAGAGCTGGGTTTCGTTCAGATCGAAGCGCAGCAGGTTCAAGGCCGGAGCCAGCAGGAAGAGAGCGAAGAAGCAGCCCTGCGTCACGCGCCGCCGCCGCTGCAGTTGCCGGCTGTGGCGGTGCGCTGCCGGGGTGTCAGCCATCTCCTATCACCGCGCGCAGCACCTCATGCAGAGCGGCGCTGGTGTCGGCCTCATCGGTCAGCGCGTCGATGATGGCGGCTCGGCAGGCCGGCAGCAGGGCCAGCCCGGCCCTGTGCAGGCGCGCAGCCATCACCAGCAAACGGGTGCTGACGGTTTCCTCCAGGTCTTGGGCAGTCAAGCGGCGCAGGGCCTGGGCCAGGCTCACCAATTGAGCCGCGACCGCGTCCGTGCAGCCGCTCTCGGCGGCGACGATGGCGCGCTCGACGGCGGGCGCCGGGTAGTCCAGCCCCAGGGCGACAAAGCGCTGGCGGGTGCTGGGCTTGAGCCCCTTGAGCAGGTTTTGATAGCCGGGGTTGTAGCTGATCACCAGCATGAAGCCGGGCGCGGCCTGCAGCAACTCGCCGGTGCGCTCGACGGCCAACATGCGGCGGTCATCGGCCAAGGGGTGCAGGACCACGGTCGTGTCCTTGCGCGCCTCGACCACTTCGTCCAGATAGCAGATTGCCCCCTCTCTAACGGCCCGGGTCAGCGGGCCATCGAACCAGCGCGTGTCGCCACCCTGTATCAAGTGGCGGCCGACCAGGTCGGCGGCGCTGAGGTCATCGTGGCAGCTGACCGTGATCAGCGGCCGCCCCAGGCGCGCTGCCATATGCTCGACCAAGCGCGTCTTGCCGCAGCCGGTCGGGCCCTTGATCAGCAGCGGCAGCCGGCTGGTATGGGCATGCTCGAACAGCCGGCATTCCTCGCCCTGAGCTTCGTAATAAGGCAGTTCCTGCAACTGCCTGGCGCTGTGCATCTCCATGACAAGCACGCTGACTTGGCTCAAGCCGCGCGCGGCAAGGCGCCGGCCGGCACTTCATCTTCGGCCCGGCCGGGGCCGACGAAGAAGCTGCTCAAGTAGGTCAACAGGCCCAGCAAGAACATCACGCCGCCGACCATGCGCAGCCAGTAGAAGAAGCGCAGCTGATCCTGCGTGGCCATGAAGCCCATCGCACCTTCGGTCGGCATGCGCTGCAGCCAGACCTGCAAGATGCCGGCGCCGGTCAGCGCCAACACCATCACGCCCATGCCTATGGTCATGATCCAGAAGCTCCACATCTCCACGCTCTGGGCGCGGCGCGGGTTGGCTTCGCGGCCGCGCAGAATCGGCATTGCATAACTGATCATCGCAATGACCACCAGCACATAGGCGCCGTAGAAGGCCAGGTGGCCGTGGGCGGCGGTGATCTGGCTGCCATGGGTGTAGTAGTTGACCGGGCTCAGCGTGTGCAAAAAGCCCCAGACGCCGGCGCCCAGGAAGCCCATCACCGCGCAGCCGACGGCCCAGAGCAAGGCGGCCTGGTTGGGATGCTCGCGCTTGCGCCGCTGCACCATATTGAAGGCAAACAAGGTCATCATGAAAAACGGAATCGGCTCAAAGGCGCTGAACACGCTACCCACCCACAGCCAGTAGCCTGGCATGCCGATGAAGAAGAAATGGTGGCCGGTGCCCAGGATGCCGGTGACCAAGGCCATGGTGACGATCAGGTACAGCCATTTGTCGATCACCTCGCGGTCCACGCCGGTGGTCTTGATCAGCACAAAGGCCAGCAGCGCGCCCAGGATCAGCTCCCAAGTGCCTTCCACCCACAGGTGAACAACGAACCACCAGTACATCTTGTCGCGCACCAGATTGCTGGGGTTGACGAAGCTGAACAAGAACATGACGGCCAAGCCCCACAGACCCATCAAAAGCACCAGGGTTATGGCGGTCTTGCGGCCTTTCAACACCGTCATGCTGATGTTGAAGAGGAAGGCCAGGGCGACAACAACGATGCCCAGCTTGGTCGGCAGCGGCTGCTCCAGGAACTCGCGCCCCATGGTGGCGAGCAAATTGTTGCCGGTCATCTCGGCCAGCGTGGCGTAGGGCACCAGCAGATAGCCGAGTATGGTCAGCGCGCCGGCAGCCAGAAAGACCCAGAACAGGATCTTGGCCAGCAGCGGGCTGTAGAGCTCGGTCTCGGCCTCCTCGGGCACGAGGAAATAGGCGCTGCCCATAAAGCCCATCAGCAACCACACAATTAAAAGATTGGTGTGCACCATGCGGGCGATATTGAAGGGAATGGCGGGGAACATCAGGTCCCCGATCAGGTATTGCAGGCCCAGAGTGATGCCGAACACGATCTGGCCAACAAACAGCGCCAGGGCGCCGATGAAGTAGAGCTTGGAGACGGCCTGGGACTGGTATTTGAGGGTGGTGGGTTTCATGTTTTCTCCTCAGCCCTCAATGTTTGGAGGCCACTTTTCGTTGTCGATGCCATTGGTCCAGCGCAGAAACTCGACCAGATCGTCGAGTTGCTGATCGTTCAGCTGGAAGTTGGGCATTTGGCGGCGACCCGGCGCACCGGTCGGCTGGGACTTGATCCAAGCCTTGATGAAATCTGGCCCACGGCGCTTGTAGACATTGCCCAACTCGGGTGCGAAATAGGCGCCTTCGCCGAGCAGGGTGTGGCAGCCGATGCAGTTGCGGGTCTCCCAGATATGCTTGCCGCGCACCACGGCCGGCGTCAGTTCGCCGGCATTGGAGCGTTTGGGGATTCTTTGCTCGGAGTCAAAGATCAGCGCGGCAAACAAGAGCACGAAGAAGAGGGTTCCTCCGTAAAAAATGTTCCGCGCCATCTGGCTGGTGAAGCCTCGGCTCATGATGGTCCTCAAGGTCTGTTGCAGATGCCGCAAGACTAGGGATTTGTCACGGGCACTTCCTTGAACCGGAATAAGGAAAACCGCTTGCGCTGCTCAAGCGCCTGCTTTTTCTCGATGTTTTTGGTGCGAGCGGGTGTCCAGCTCGCGCAGCAGTGCTGGGCTGATCTCCTTGAAGCGCAGCAGCCGGCCGCCGCGCTCGCCCGCAAAACGCTGCGCCGAGGCTGCATCGGCAAAGGCCGGCAAATTGCCGGCGCGCATGGGTCCGAGCGCGCTGGAGCCCTGCACGTAGACGGCGGCCTCGGCCGCGATCCAGGCGCCGCTAGCCGCATCACTGACGTAGAGCGCGCCGATCTCGGCGGCCTTGCGGCCACGGCTGAAGCGACCCACATCCTGCAAATAGATGAATAGCGAGAGCGGCGAGTCGAAGAACTGCGCGTCGCCGTTGTCGGCAAAAATCACTTGCGCCGCCCAAGCCGGCGAGCGCGCCGGATGCATGCCGCAGACCGGGCAGCGCGCGTCGGCGGGCACCGGGCGCGGCGCCAGCAGGCTCAGGCCAGATTTGGCGTCAAACGGTGTCGGCGGCGCAATCAGGCAAACATCGGCCGGCGGCTCGGCCATGCTTGACGCGCTGCGGGGCAGCAACTGCAAGGCGGCGGCGAGGGTCAGGGCCAAGGCGAGGACACCCGTCCCGCTCAAGCGGGCCAGCCGGCCCAAGGCCGGTGTCGCCGGTGTTGGCGGTGTGCGGCCAAGCATGGCGGCTACATCCGGCTGTCGTGCAGCGCGCCGCCACTGAGGTCCACCATCTCGGGCTTTATCTCGGCGTAGCGAAGCACACGGCCGCCCCATTGCTTGACGAAGGCCTGCGCATCGGCCTCTTGGGCGAAGCTGGCGATGGTCGGCCCCATCGAACCATGGCGTTTGCTGTCCAAGACATAGATGCCGGCCTTGGCGTCTATCCATTGGCCGCGCGGTTGTTCCCAATCGGCCTTGCCCATGTTCTGCACAAAAACGGCGGCGATGGCTCGCACCTGCTCGGGCCGCAAGAGGGTGTTGAACAACTCGACCGTGTCGCAGAAGAACATTGGTGTAGCCAAGCCGACAAAGTGAATCTGCGCCTTCGGGCCGGGGTAGTCGGCCAAGAGCATGCCGTCGAGATCGCAGGTGGTGCGCGGGTCGATCTCGAGCGCCACCAGCGGCTTGGCCTCGTCTTGGCGGCCGCAGCCGGGGAGTGAAACTGTTGCGAAGGCTGCGCCCGCTGCGAGCAGCAAGAGTGAACGGCGATTGAATCTTGTCTTCATGTTTTGAATCTCCAGCGAGCCAGGGCGAGCGGCACAACAATCCAGGCTCCCATCACCAGCGCCATCAGCCATGGCTTGGCCAAGGCGGGCGGCACGATGCTGGCGAGGCCATAGAGCCGGTGCATATCGTCGAGCGAAAAAATATTCAGGATGCGGAACACATCGGCCGGGTTGAGCAGCAGCAGATAGGCGAGCGAGTCGCCGCCAAAATCACCGCTGCTGGCGACCAAGGCGCCGAGCAATAACAGGTCAAACACCAGCACAAAGAAGAACCACAAAGCGATCGCCATGCCGGAGGCACGCGTGCGCTCGCGGCTCAAGACCGACAGCAAGACCGCCAGGCTCAAAAAGGCCAGACCCAAGAGCGTGCTGCTGAACATAAAGCCCAGGTAGTGGTACAGGCCGGCCCAGCCGAATTGGCTGTACAGGAGCCCGGCGACCAGCGCAAAGCCGCCCAGCGTCGACAGCGTCAACGCAGCTGCCAGGCCCAGGTATTTGCCCAAGAGCAGCTCCAGCTTGGTGATCGGCAGGGCCAAGAGCAGGTCCAGCGAGCCGCGCTCGCGCTCACCAACAATGGCATCAAAGCCGAGCAGCAGCGCGATCAGCGGGATCAGATAAATCACCAGACTGACCAGGCTGGCGATGATGAATTCGATCGAGCGTGGGCCGACTTGGCCACTGCTGGCGCCGCCGAAATAGGTGATGACCAAGGAGAAGGCAGTGAATACCAGCGCCACCGCCAAGACCCAGCGGTTGCGCATGCGGTCGCGGAATTCTTTGGCCGCCAGGGTCAGGATTTGACTGAGTTCCATACTATTCCCGGGCCTTGCCGAGTTCAAAGAAGAGATCCTCGAGCGAAGGCTCGGCGATCGTCAGGTCCAGCAGCCTGGCGCCCAGGCCGGTGGCCACGCCCAGCACCGCCAGCTTGGCCTCGCGGGGGCAGCTAACGCTCAGGCCAAGCGTTGAACTGCTGCATGAGACGCCATTGAGTTCGCTCAGCGCTTGGCGGGCGAATACCGCGTCCACCTCGCTCAGGCGCAGCTCAATCTGCAAGGGGGCTTGCTGCTGCTCGCGCAGACCTTGCACGGTGCCCAGCGCCTGGATGCGGCCGGCCACCATGATGGCCAGGCGGTCAACACGCTCCTGCAACTCGGCCAGGATGTGCGAGGTGATCAGGATCGTCACGCCGCTGTCGCGCAGGTCGCGCAAAACAAAATAGAAGTCGCGGATCGCCTGCGGGTCCAGGCCATTGGTCGGCTCGTCCAGAAACAAGACCTGCGGTTTGCCCAGCAAAGCTTGCGCGAAGCCGAGCCGCTGCCGCATGCCTTTGGAATACTCGCGCAAGGGCCGGTTGCCGGCATGGGCCAGGCCGACGCGTTCCAGCGTCGGCGCGCATTGCTTGAGGTCCGCACCCTTGAGTCTGGCGAAGAACTTCAGCGTCTCCAAGCCGCTGAGGTTGTCGTACAGCACCACGTTCTCGGGCAGATAGCCCAAGGCCCGGCGCGTCGCGCGAAAGCCTTTGCCGGCGACCGAGCCTCCGTTGATCAGAATTTCACCGCTGCTGGCCGGCGTTAGCCCCAACATCATCTTGAACAAGGTGCTTTTGCCGGCGCCGTTATGGCCGATCAAGCCGAAGATCTCGCCGCGCTCGACGCGCAGGTCGACGCGGTCCACGGCCTGGATGGCGCCGTAGCTTTTGCTGACGGACCGCAGCTCTATCGCAGCCCCGTGTCTTTCATCGTTGGAAATGTTTGTCACGCCATTCATACCATTGCTTGTTGCTGGGCTGCATGCGCGGGGCCGGATCGACCACCGTGGGCACACGCAAGACCGGAAATTGTTGGCCAACCAGGCGCAGCGCCTGAATGGCCGGGCTGGCCAGCAGCAGCTTGACGCTCGGATGGCGCCAACTCAGCCGATCAACCATGTCGTTAGCTTCATAAGGCACATCGCCGACGCCGTCGCCATTGCGGTCCCAGCCGAGGTAGTTGCTCCAGTGATTACCCGTATCTTTACCCCAGACCTCATCGCGCGCCCCGACATAGCGGATCTGCTCGCGGTTGCCTATGAAGTCATTGCCTTCGACGATATTGCGGGTCGAGCCGGCCGACAGATGCACGCCGACATGGTTGTCCACCACCAGATTGCCTTTGAGCGTCGCGTACTCGACGTCGTAGATGAAGAAGCCGCGGTTATTGCCGGCGATCACATTGTTTTCGACCACCGAATCCTGCAGCGTGCGCAGCATGATGCCGTGGTCGCTGTTTGCCCAGGTGCGGTTGCCGCGCACGATCTGGTTGCGCACTTCCATCAGCGCCAGGCCGCCACGGTTGTAATAGCTGTCGTTGTCCTCCCACAGATTGAAGTAGGAGTTCATATAGTGGCTGCCGTAGCGGCTGTGGTGCAGCTTATTGCCCTTGAAGACCGCGTGATGGCTAACGTCCACATAGAGCGCATCGCGGACGAAGCCGATATTGTTGCCTGTGATGCGGGCGCCGTCGGTGTTGTAGAGCTGAATGCCGTTGCCGCGCTGCGAGCTGTTGAGCTCACGCTTGCCGGTGATGATGTTGTGCTCGATGCGCACATCATTGGCTTTTTCTATCCACAGGCCGAACAGGTTGTAGGTGAGGTCGTTATGGCGCACCACCGCACGGTGCGCGCCGGGGCGCAGATAGATGCCGGCGTTCTGATCCTTCAAGCTGGCGCCCGAGTCGCGCACGATCAGGCCCTCAATCGTCACGTCCGCCGCGGTGACACGGATCGTGTCGCCCTTTTGATCGCCGCTCAGCGTCGGGCGATTGATGCCGCGTAGCGTCAGCGCCTTGTCGACGGTGAAGTTGCCGACGTAGTGGCCGCGTTCGATTTCGACGGTATCTCCTGGCTGCGCCCTGTCTATCGCTTGTTGCAGCGCTTCACCCGGCGCGACGCGAACGGTCGCGGCCTGCGCGCCGAGCGCCGCACCGAGCAAGAGAAGGGCTAGGAATCTCATAGCAGCAAGCCCAGGGCCTTCAGCCCCAGGAACAGCACGGCGCCAATCAAGAGGTTCTTGAAGCCGACATAACTGAGAATGTCCATCACATTGGCATAACGGTAGTTCGCCTGCCACCAAGGGCCGTCCTTGACATAGCGCTTGGCCGACAGCCGGATCAAGACCTCATAGACGCTCCAGCCAAACCACCAGCTCAAAATGGCGCTTTGCGATAGCCGGCCGGTGCCTGCCAGCACCCAGGCCAGCGTGGCAGCGATAGCCAGCGAGAAGCCGGCGAATTGCAGCGCCTTCTGGGTTTTCCAGTTGTCGCGACTCCAAGGCCAGAGGTGGTCGACCAACTCTTGCCAGAGCCAGCTCAGGCCCTTGGCGTCGGCCTTGTGTGCCGGCATGACCGGATCGGTCGGCATGCGGGGATCTGGGCCGTTAGCGACCTTGGGATTCATCGCCACCGGCTCGATCGGAATGAAATAGCCATCACGCCCTATCCGTGTGATCAAGAGCCCATCGCGCTCGCGCCGCTTGCGCTCCTTGGCCAAAGGCGGGCAGCCCTTGGTGTCGGTGTAGAGAATCATGCAGTCCAGGCAATGCAGGCATTCGCGGTGGTCGATGCGGCCGGCCGCATCGATCGCCAGCGAGCCGCAGCCAACCGCGCAGGCCTTGCAACTATTGCAGTCCTGCTTGCGCTTCAGACCGAACCAGCGGAAGGTGCTGGGCATGGCCAGCGCCGCGCCGAGCGGGCAGATGTATTTGCAATAGGGCCGCTCGATGAACAGCGAGGCGCCGAGGATCAGGCAGACGAACAGGCCGTAAGGCCAGGCCCGGTGCGTGATGCCGACCAGGAAGGTGGTCTTGAACGGCTCGACCTCGGCCAGTATTTCGGCCAGCCCCATCGAGAACATCGACACCGTCAAGAGACCGAAGAAGATCGCGTACTTGACCCACTTGAGGCGGTGATGCCAGGCGGTAGGCAGATGGCCTTGGAAGCGTTTCAGGCCGATCTTCTCGCCGATCTTGTAGATCGCTTCCGAGAGCGACCCAAACGGGCACATCCAGCCGCAGAACAGGCCGCGGCCGAACAGGAAGACGGTCAGGATGATGAAGATCCAGAACACGAAGATGAAGGGGTCGGTCAGGAATAAGGACCAGGTCCACTGGAACAGCAGCGAGTGGAACCAGGTCAGCACCTGCGTGATCGAGGGCTGCGCCATTGCGCCAAAACCGACAAAGCCGATGCTCAGCGCCCAGGCGCTGTACTTGAACGCATTGACCGGCCACTTGTTCTTGTGGTTCGAGAGCCGCGTCAGCTTTTCGCGCAAGGCGTAGACGATGGTGACCATCAACAGCAAGGCGACGAACAGGGCGATCTCGACCGCGCGCGTCTTCCACACCTGCACCCAGGGCGCAGCAGCTTCCTGCAGCGCCGGGCGGCCGCCTTGCAAGAGGCTGTCGTCTAGCCAGATCTTGGCGTCGAAACTGGTGAAACTGCGCGTGCCGGTGGCACGGTCGACACGGTTGCCGAGGAAGGCCAGCTTCCAGGGATAGGCGGCCGAGAATGATTTGCTGCGGATGATGAAGATCGCCGACTCATTGAAGCTCGGCGCACCGGCGGCTTCGAGGCCGTAGAGGTTCAGATAGTCCAAATCGCGGAAGGTGAAGCTGTCCGCACCTTGCTTGACCTGCACGCGGTCATAGAGGCCGCCGCGCACAAAGCCCGAGCCCTTGAAGGACTCGATGCCGGCGCTGCGCACGACGAAGAAGGCATGCTCGCCCGGCTTCAATTGCGCATGCAGCTTTTGCCAACTGTGCGCGCCGAGCAGGCTGCTGCCAACATCGGGGTGATTCAGGTCACCGAACCAGAGTTCGATGAAGGGCTCCGCGCTGCGCTCCAGCCCGACCTGCTCCGGCTTGACGCGCAGCGTTTGCACGGCGCCGAGTTTGATCAATTCGGCCCAGGTGTAGACCTGACCCTGGACGGCATAGTTGGCGGGCTCCCGCAAGGTTGGCGCCAAGATTCCGACCTGGCGTGCCACCGCCTGGCCCGAGGCCAGCATGACCTGATTCTGAGCGATCACGGTGACGGTGGCGCCCGAGATCGCGTCCAGGCCCAGCACGCCTTCATCGGGGCGAGACTGGCCGACTTCGATCTTGTCGGCGACCGACTTGCCGAGGTATTGCGCGTTGAATTTCAGCAGCGCCGATTCGGGGATGCCGAGCAGCAGGATCGGCTCGGAATGCTTGAGCACCTGGGTGCCGACGAAATGACCCGTTCGGTCCATGCCAATCAGCGTGACCACCGGCTTGCCCGAGTAGGCGGGCGTGTCGGTGATGTCGGTGGACAGCATCACATAGCCGAGCAGTTGCTTCTTGCCGTCGGGCTGCGGCTCGCCGTAAGCCTCGACGTAGGGCGGCGAGCCGAGCCGCTCGGAGAAGCTCTTCGCGCCGGGGAAGACGGCAGCGCAAGGCAAGATCGCGCACATGTCCTTGGCCGTGTGCAGATCCGCCGGCAACTGGGCCTCGTAAGCGCCCGCCTGTGCGCTGCTCGCGCAAAGACTGGCCAGCAAAAAAAGAAATGCGGCCAGGTAGAAATCTACCTTGGCCGCCAAGTTCCGACATTGCAATTTCATCTACTCTTTCTGACGTGCAGGGGAGGCAGCGGCGGGGCTCGAGTCCGCGCGCTGCCTGGGTCTCAGCGGCTTAGGCCTCGACGATCATCCGCGTACGCATTTCCAAATGCAAAGCGTGGCAGAAGTGAGTGCAATAGCACCAGTACACACCGGGCTTGTCGGCCACAAAGGTGACCGAGGCGGTCTCTTGCGGATTGACGATGAAGTTGATGTTGTGCTTGGGGATCGCGAAACCATGGGTCAGGTCTTCGATCTTGTCCAAGTTGGTCAGCGTCAGCGTCACGATGTCGCCCTTTTTGAGCTTGAACTCGCGCAGGCTGAAGGCCGGGGCCTGGCTGGTCATGCGGACCTCGACCTTGTTGCCCTTGCGGAACACGCCCGAATCCTTTGGATCCTTGACCGCGTTGGGGAAGTCGTCGAGGTTGTAGACCTGTTTCGGGCTCAGCAGTTCGCGCTTGAAGATGATGAAGTCATGCGGCTCGCCACGCACCGGGTGGTCGGCCAGCAAGACCATCTTGTCGCCGGAGATGTCGATCAACTGCTCGTTCTCCGGGTGCAGCGGGCCGACCGGGAGGAAGCGATCCTTGGAGAACTTGCAACCGACGGCCAGATATTTGCCGTCCGCAGCGCGTGTTTCCGACTGCGAAGCATTCAAGTGGCCCGGCTGGTACTGCACGTCGATGCGGTCGACCACGTACTTGGCGCTCTTGTCGCCGGCGTGGAATTTGATCGCGGCGTCGAGGTTCCACTTGACCACCTGGCTGTCCAGGAACAGCGTGGTGTAGGCATTGCCACGGCCGTCAAAGGCGGTGTGCAAGGGGCCCAGACCCAGCTCGACTTCGGCCACGATGGCCTTGTCGGCCGATTCCAGCTTACCGTCGAAGTAATCAAGCACCTTGGCGAGTTCGATCACGGTGCCGGTGGGCGAGAGCTTGCCGGCGCAGATGAAGTACTTGGCGTCCGGGCTGGCGTTGACGCCGTGCGGGTTCTTAGGCACCGAGACATAGGCGGTCAGCGCGGTCTTCGCGTCCTTGTTGGCGTCGCGGGTACCGTCAACCACGGGCACCTTGGAGTCGCCATAGGTCTTGAACTTGCCGGCCTTGACGGCTTCTTCGATGCGGGCGATGTTGAAGAACAGGCAGGCGTCGCGCTCGGCGGACATCATGTCTTCGTAATGCACACCCATCTCGGTGTTGTACTGGTTGGTCGCTGCCAGTTTGCCGTCATAAGAGGTGGCGGTCAGGTCGCAGTTGCCGTCGATCAGCACTTGCCAGCGCACATCCATGCTCTCGGCATCGACGCAGGTGAACAAGGAGTGATAGGTCTTGCCGTCGTCGCTGCCGACGGTATTGGGCAGCGGGATCGAGAACTCGGCGCCGCAGAACACGCGGGTCGTGTAGTTGATCTTCGGATCGACCGGGTCGGCTTTGTCCGGGAAGATGCCGTGGAAGCCCTGCACATTGGGCAGCTCGGTGATCTTGTCGCAGACGAAGTAGTCGAGCCGGATGCGCGCGATGCGGCTGTTGATCTTGTCGTTGATCCAGGCGTAGCGGCCGTCGTAGTTGCCGTCCTTGTAGGAGGCGTGCACATGGTGGGTGTCGGCGACGCTGAACTTCAGGTTGCCGTCGGCGCGGGTGCCCATGACTTTTTTGGACTCATTGGTGTGGCCCCAGCCGACCAGCGCATCCGGTACGAAGCAAGGAATGCGGGTGATTTCGCGGCCGGACGGCAGGCCCAGCACGCGCATATCGCCGGTGTGGCCACCGCTCCAGAGGCCGTAATAGGTGTCGAGTTCGCCCGGCTTCAGATGCGAGGCGTTGCTGGCGCCGCCGGTGTGGGCGGCGGGAGCAGGGGCAGCGCCAGAGGCGGCCGGTGCGACTGCGGTGCCCGACTTGTCGGTGCAAGCCAGCGCGCCCAAGCTCATGCCGGCCAGCGCAGCACTGTTGATGAAACGGCGACGGCCCAGGCCGGTGCCATTTTCAGGGTTCTTCTTGTCGTTCATGGTTTTCCTCATCGGGTTTGGTTGAAAGTTTTGGGAGGCTCCGACAGCAGGTCTTTGCGGCCATCAGGCGTCGCTGCGAAGGTGGCATTGGCAGCTCCGTCAGCGGCGCTGCCAGCACGAGCCCGCAGCTCATAGGTAGTCATGACAGCACGCAACTACGCAGGCAGCGGCGGAAATGGGAGTGGGGCATGGCGGGGGTGGCGGCAGAAATGATTCAGGTGCCGAATGGTTGACCGGTGTGAATTTGCTGTCCTTGAACTGCTTCAAGAAAAGCAAATAAGCGGTTCAGGGCCTTACAAATACCTGTGAAGCCCTGGTGTTTTGGCGTTAGCTTTTTAGAATCAACGCCAATCACTATTTTCAGGAGTTCTCTATGCGTTATCTACTTGGCACCGCTTTGGCCGCTGCGGCTCTGAGCTTGCTCGCAGCCTGCGGCAAGCAAGAGCAGGCCCCCGCGCCTGCGAGCTCAGCCCCAGCTACTGTGGCAACTGCTGCGCCTACGCCGGCTGCTGCGCCGGAGAACGCCTTGGGCAAGAGTGTTTTTGGCAAGACCTGCGCGCTGTGTCATGCCGCCGGCGTGGCCGGCGCGCCCAAGCCCGGCGATAAGGCTGACTGGGGCCCCCGCATTGCACAGGGCAATGAACTGCTCTACAAGCACGCCATCGAAGGCTTCACCGGTGCCAAAGGCATGATGCCGGCGCGCGGCGGTGGTGCGGCCCTCACCGATGACGAGGTCAAGGCCGCCGTGGACCATATGGTGGCGCTGTCCAAGTAAAGGCAGCGATGAAAGACAGGAAGCCGACTTGTGAGTTGCCTTCGCGCCGCAGGGCTGTCAAGGCCTTGCCGGCGCTGCTGGTCTTGGGTGCGGCCCTGCAGCCCGCCCAGGCCGGTTTGCAGCAGCGGCGCGAATCGCGTTTGATGCTGGGCACCCGGGTCGACCTGGTGGCGCAGGGGCGCAGCCAGCTGTGGCTGGCCGAGGCCATGGACAGTGCATTCGCCGAGATGGCTCGTTTGAGCGCCAGCATGAGCCGCTATGAGCCGGGCAGTGCTGTCAGTGCTATCAACAAGTTAGCGGGCAAGGGTGAGGCTATGCCCATCTCTGCCGAGCTGATGGCTGTGCTGCAAACCGGCGCCGACCTTCACGCGCGCACCGACGGCATGTTTGACATGACGGTAGGGTCGCTCAAGAGTTGGCACTTTGAAGTCGGCAGTGTGGCGAGTGTGCCCTCTGCAGCGGTCTTGGCGCGTGAGCAGTGTTTTGTCGGCAGCGCAGGTCTGATTCTCGACACGCACGCCCGCAGCGCGCGGCTGGCGCGAGCGGGGATGGCGCTGGATTTGGGCGGTGTCGCCAAACTGCCCATCCTCGCGGCCGGCATGCAAGTGCTGCGCGACCAGGGCGTGAAAAACGCGCTGATCAACGGCGGGGGTGATGTGCTCTATCTGGGTGCCAATCAAGGCCGGCCATGGCGTGTCGGTGTGCGTGACCCAAGGCGGCCGCAGCGGGTCCTGGGTGTCTTGCCCTTGGCGGGCCAAGGTGTGCTGGCGGCCAGCGGTGACTATGAGCGTTACTTTTTTGAAAATGGGCAAAGACATCATCATGTGCTTGACCCCAAAACCGGGCGCCCCAGCCTGGGCGCTGCGGGCGTCAGTCTTTGGGCGCGCGATGTCGAGTCGCTCAACGGGCTGGGCGCTGCGTTCATGATCGGCGGGCGAGAGTTTGCACGTGACTGGGTGTCTCGCTCGCCGGGGCTTCAGGTCTTGCTCGTAGGGCAGGACCAGGCGATCTGGTCAACTCCGGGCATCAAGGACGCCTTGCAGTCCTGATCGAATCCGCCTGATCGCTGAAAACGGCGGACTGAGCCAACTCAGGCGTGGTCCAGGTCCGGCCGTCGCCAGGGGTCCACATGGGTCATCAGATTGAGTACCCGATGGCGCAGCAGCACGCGTTGGCGGGCCAGCACCGCGATCTCATGGCCGGCCTCGACAGAGATCGTGGCGTCCACCTCGATATGGGCATCGACCACGATCATGTCGCCCATTTTGCGGGTGCGCACGTCATGCACGTTTTGCACGCCAGGCGTCTGCAGCAGGGTCTGGCGTATCGCCTCGACCTCTTGCTCGTCTGCCGACCGGTCCATCAAATCATGCAGGGCATCCCAGGCAAAGCCCCAGCCCATTTTGCCGACCATGAAGCCCACGATCAGCGCAGCGATCGGGTCAAGAATGGGGTAACCCGCCAAATTGCCGACGATGCCCAGGCCCACCACCAGGGACGATGCTGCATCGGAGCGCGCATGCCAGGCGTTGGCCACCAACATGCTGGATTTGACCCGTTTGGCCACGGCCAACATATAGCGAAACAGCGTCTCCTTGGCCACCAGGGCAGCACCGGCGACCCAAAGCGCAATGCCGTGCACCGTGGGGACGGTTTCGGGTGATTGCAGCTTGAGTACGGCGGACCACAGCATGCCTATGCCCACCGCCAGCAGCAGCCCGCCCAGCACCAGGGATGCGGCGGTCTCAAAGCGCTGATGGCCATAGGGGTGATCCTCGTCGGCATCTTTTTTGGCGTGATGGCTGGCCAAAAGCACGACAAAGTCCGCCACCAAGTCGGACAGGGAATGGATGCCGTCTGCGACCAGGCCCTGCGATTTGGACAGCACCCCGACCACGACCTGGACGATGGTCAATACCGTGTTGACGCCGACGCTGACCCAGGTGCTGGTGGACGCTGCGCGCGCGCGCTCTTCCGGGCTGTGTGAGGGATCCTCGGCTTCGTCGACAAAGTCGTTTTGATTCATGGCTTCTAAAGGAGAGGGATGCGCACGGAGCGGGAGGGCTGAAAGGGCGGTGCGCCCGCGCTGGAAATGTAGCGCGCGGCAGCCTTCAATGGGCTGCTAGTGGCGCGGTCTTCAATCAAGAGTGCGGTAGTTGCAACCGGGCCAGCTTCAACGGAACAAACAGCTCAAACCAGACCTTGCTTGCTCGCAAGCACTGCGGCTTCGGCGCGGCTGGAGACATTGAGCTTTTTGTAGATGGACTTGATGTGGTCGTTGACGGTGAACCACTTGATACCCATCAGGTTGGCGATTTCCTTGATGGTGAAGCCCTTGCTGAGGTAGGTTAGCACTTCGCTCTCGCGAGGCGTGAGGCGCTCCCACTCGGGCGGCGGGTCCAGCACCACGCTGCGCCCGGCACTGAATGTCGCGCTGGAAGACAAACCCGAGGACAGCGAGCCAAAGCCCGAGTTCAAGGTCATCGGCCCGGAGTCGCCTGTAGAGTTGGGCCGGAAATGCGATAGCAAGCGTCGCGCGATCGCAGGTGAAAGCGGCGGTTGGCCGCGCACAATGCGCTGCAACTCCTCCACCAGCACCTCGAACCTATCTTCTTTGAGCAAATAGCCATCGGCCCCGCATTGCAGGGCCGGGAAGAGGTGATCGTCGTCCGAGTACAGCGTGGTGACGATTTTCAATGCGGGCGAGCCGGCCATCTCGGCCAAAAATTCCATGCCGTTGCCGTCGGGCAGTTCCAGGTCGACCAGAATCAGCTTGAAGCCGGCTTCGGGCGAGAGTTCGGCCAACTTGGCCGTATGGCGGCGCGCACCTTCGAGATCGCCGGCTTCGGTGATCTCCATGGCATCACTGAAGCTCTCACGCACCACTCTGCATAAAAAGCTTCGAGCAACCGGGTTGTCTTCAATGATCAGTACTTTGACGGCCATAACTTGGAATATCCAGATATGGATCATCCTATCTCACATCTGCTCTTTTCTCCTCCTTGACGGGCCCAAACATGGCCTGTGTTTGTATCTTCTTGCGCACCGACCGACTGCTGAGTTAGGGATTGCCCTTGAGGTTTTTCCCAATTGACCGCCATGATGGATGGCGGTCAAGCCTGGGCATGCTGCGGCATACCCAGGCTTGGTTTCAGATCAAACTTCCCTTGCTATGCGATCAGCGGAAGGAATAGCTCAGGCTGGCGTAGAAATTGCGGCCACGCGGGTCGGTGTAGGTCGGGTCATAGGTAGCCAGGAAGTAGTAGCCTTGGTTGGAGAAGGGCGGCTGCTTGTCGAGCAGATTCTGCACACCAACACGCAGCTTCGCGGCCTTGTTGATGGCCCAGGAGCCCGACATGTCCCACAGCGAGTAGGCTTGCACATCGCGCGCCGGCAGCAACTGGCTGGTGTTGGGGTTGAAGGCGGTGTTGTGGTCGGTATAGCCTGAGTAATAGGTGTTGCCCAGGGTCAGACCGAAGGCGCCGATGTCCCAATCCACCGACACGCGGTGACGCCATTTCTGGATCACTTGGTCGCTCAAGAAGCGTCCGGCATTGCTCTCGAAGGGCTCGCCGGCGCCGAACTGGCGCTCGTACTTCAGCACATAAGTGCCGTTGGCATTGGCACGGAAGCGGCCCGCCTCACCGGCGTTGAAACGGTAGCTGACGTCCAAATCAATGCCCGAGGTACGCAGCTCGCCCTGGTTTTCCTTCTTCAACAAAATGGTGTCGATGAACTCGCCGAACTCGTCGCGCTTGACATAGCCTTTTTCGTACTTTGGCAAATTGCCCAAAATCACTTGCTCGGACAGATCGCTGATCACATCGGTCTTGTTGATCATCCAGTAGTCGATGCTGGCACTCAAATCACGCACCGGCTCCAGCACCAGGCCCAGCGAGAACTGTTTGGACTTCTCCGGCTTGAGCTTGTCATTGCTGCGGCGCTCAACCCGCCATTGGTCGGTGCAATCAGCCACCGAGAAGCCTTGCGAGACGCAGCCTGGGTCGGTCAGGAAGGCGGAGCTGGAGCCAAACGAGGTCGGGCGGGTCAGCTCATTGATGCTGGGTGCACGAAAACCGGTGCCGGCCGAGCCTCGAAGCATCAGCTGCTTGGATGGCTGCCAGCGTGCGCCGAGCTTGGGGTTGAAGGTGTTGCCCACGCCGCTGTAGTCATCAAAGCGAGCCGCGAGTTGCACCTCCAGCTCCTTGGTGAAGGGGGCGTTCAATTCGCCATAGACGGCGGCCACATTGCGGCTGTTCTTGCTGGCCGGCGGGGAGTCGCCGCGTGAGCTGCGGTCACCCTGGATATTGTTCGTGAGCAACAGGGCCGAAGGATTGAACTCGGTCTCCTCGCGGCGGAACTCTGCGCCGAAAGCCGCGCCCAAGGCGCCGCCGCCCAGCTGCATCAGCTCGCCGCTGAATTTGGCGTCCACCGTGGTCGTGGTGCCCTTGGAGCTGCGCGCGGTGTCTTGCACCTTGATGCCGGCGAGCAGGTCTTGGCCGGCTTGGGGTGACTTGCCGAAGGGGTTGATCTGGCCGGCGCGCACGCCCGCGACGAATTTGTCATACAGGAAGTAGCCATCCTTGAGTGCGTCGTCGGTTTTGTTGACGGCGCGATTCAGGGCGACGTCGTAATCCCAAGTTCCCAGTGAACCGCTGACCCCGGCGACGATGCGCTCGGCATCGCTGGTGACCTCATTGCTGCGGTTGCCGCCCTCGCTGACGCGCTGGCGCACGTCGACATTGCCGCCGAAGGGCAGCGGCTTGGGCAAGAAGGGGTTGATTGCGGCGGTGGGCACGCCCGTGATCTCGATCGGATTCGGGCTGGCCACGTACAGCGTCTTGGTCTTGCTTTTGAGGACCTCGGCAAACAGCTGTGTTTCGTTATTGAGCTGGAACACGCCGCGGCCCAAGAAGGCGGCCTTGTCCGACTCCGGGTAGAGCTCGGTGTCCTGCATATAGTCAAAGCTGCAGGCCTCGGACAGATTGTCTTTGGCATAGACGGTGGCTGGTGGGTTGCAGGCCGGCGCGTACAAATTGATGGTGCGCTGTGTGAAGGGCTTGCCGTTGAAGGTGAAGCCGGCGGCGTTGAGCGCATCGAGCTGCACCTTGCGCGGGGCGGACTTGCTGGCCAGGCGGATATTGCCGGGGAAGGTGCGGCTGGACATATAGAACGGCAGCGTCGTCGCCAGCGGCCGGTCCTGCAGGAATTCCCGCTCGGTTGAGCGCAAGCTGCCGAGCTTTTGCACATCGATCACGCCGAACACATTGAACTTGTCCTTGGCCAGATCGCCAAAGCCGCCGCCCACCGATGCGGCCGTCTTCTCTGCGCCGCCTTCTTGCGTGCGCGAGGCGTAGACATTGATGTCGGCGCCGCGGTAGTCCTTGCGGGTGATGAAGTTGATGACGCCGCCGATCGCGTCCGTGCCGTAAATGGCGGAGGCGCCGTCTTTCAGGATTTCGACCCGCTCGATTGCGCCGGCCGGGATGTTGTTCAGGTCCACGCCGGAGTTGTCGCCTGGCGAGGCGAAGTTGGCCATGCGCCGGCCGTTCAACAGGATCAAGGTGCTGGATACGCCGATGCCGCGCAGATTGGCGCCGTTGAAGCCGCGCTGGCCGCCGGTGCTGTCGGTGATGCTGGCGCCGTCGGTCAGACCGGCGGTGTTGCCGCTGATCGAGCGCATGATTTCGGCCGCTGTGGTGGCGCCGGTCTTGTCGATGTCGGCGCGCTTCAAGGTCTGCACCGGCAAGGCGGTTTCGCCCTCGATGCGCTTGATGCTGGTGCCGGTGACGTCAACACGTTCGAGCTTGGCTTCCTGTGCTTGGGCCTGCAGGCTGACGCCGCTGGCGATCAGCAGCGTGGCCGCTTGGGCCAAGCGCTTGAGCTTGAAGGGATGCGGCATGCGGGAGTGGGTCATGATGAATGTGGCCTCGTTTGACTGAAGGGAAAGAAACAGGGGACGCAAGAGAATCTGAGACCGCAGCGCTGTGGGGGAAAAGGGACTGCGCTTGTGGCCTTGGATGCACTCTAGGAGCGCGCCACATGACTTGCCTATGGGGTTTTGGTGGCTCGGTCGCTTGTGCGCAAGTCCATGTCGCTTGGCCGCAAGCCCCCGATGAACAGGCGCAACAGCGCTTGCAGCGATGCGACATGCTCTTGCGCTTTGCGGCCAAACAAGGTGTTTCTGGGGCCATACCCGCTGGCGATTGCGGCCCTGCGCTGACAGACTGGCGCCATGCAATTCAAACAACTCTTTATCCAAGCGGGTGCAGCTTGTCTGCTGGCGGCGATGCAGTTTTCATCGGCGCAAGCAAACCCGGTCGCAAGCCCAGTCAATCTGCCCGGTACGGCCATCATCATTGGAGGCGCGCTGAAATACGACAACGACGCGGTCTGGAAGCGCATCGTTGATGCCGCTGGTGGCCCCGGTGCGCGCTTTGCGGTGTTCGCCACCGCTGCAGCCAATCCTGAGCGCAGCGCCGCGCAGATCATCAATGCCTTGAATGCCCAGGGCGCTCGGGCCGAGGCCATCCCCGTAGCACCGCGCCTGCAGGGCGTTGAGCTGCAAGCCAATTTGAATGATCCGGCCCTGTTGGCCAAGGTGGCGGCTGCGCAAGGCGTGTTCTTTTCCGGCGGCGCGCAGGAGCTGATCGTCGATACCTTGCAGCCGGGCGGCGAGCCCACCGAGATGCTCAAGGCCATCTGGTCGGTATTCAAACGCGGCGGCGTGGTGGCGGGTACCAGCGCGGGTGCTGCCATCATGAGCACGACGATGTTTCGTGACGCACAAGACGCGCTGCAGGTGATGAAGGGCGACTTGCGGCGTGGCAAGGAGATCGACCGGGGCTTGGGCTTCGTGGGGCCTAACTTGTTTATCGATCAGCATTTTCTTAAGCGCGGCCGTATCGGCCGCATGCTGCCGCTGATGCAGGCCGAGGGCTACACGCTAGGCCTGGGCGTGGAAGAAAACAGCGCCGCCCTGCTGCGCGGCGATGAGCTGGAGGTGCTGGGTGCCAAAGGCGTGCTCCTGGTCGACCTCAGCCAGGCCAGCAGCACGCCGAAGCTGGCCGGCTTCAATATCCGCAATGCCCAGCTGAGCTTTCTGGACCGCGGCGATAGGCATAACTTCACCAGCGGGCTGACAACGCCCTCGGCCGCGAAGCTCGCTGGCCACGCCATTGATCCTGCTGCCGCCGGCTTCAAGCCCTTCTTCGGCAATCAGCCCTTCTTTTTGGACATCTTGGGTGACACCACCATCCTCAATGCGATGAGCCACTTGCTCGACAGCCCGCATGCGGAACTGCTCGGCGTGGCCTTCAACGGCAGCAGCAAGAGCACGGACGCTCAAGCCGACCTGGGCTTCGAGTTCCGCCTGCACAAGGGCGAGGGCAGCCGAGGCTGGTTCAGCGGCGCGATGGGCGGCGAGGACTACACGGTGCTGCGCCTGCGCCTGGATGTGCAGCCAGTGCTGATCAAACGGCCCTTCTATACGCCTATCGGCCAGGCGCAGAGCAGCGCGCGCTGATTTTCTACACCCGAGCAAATCCACACCCCAGCTCGGCCTTGGCGTCGGGCTGTGCTCAAGCTTTGACTGGACATTTGATGCGAACCCATCTGCACCCCCTGACGCTTGCCAGTGCCGGCACCGCTCGGCACTTACGCAGCCTGCATTTCGGCCGTTGCGAAACCGGCCGCAAGGTCTACATCCAGGCCTCCTTGCATGCCGATGAAGTGCCGCCCATGCTGGTGGCCCAGGCCTTGCGCGAGCATCTGCTGGCGCTCGAATCGGCCGGCTTGATTGGCGGCGAAATTGTGCTGGTCCCGATGGCCAATCCGATTGGGTTATCGCAAGAGATGCAAGGCGTTTTGTGCGGCCGTTTTGATATGGCGACCGGCATCAATTTCAATCGGCAATACCGCCATCTCACGGCCGAGTTGATCCCGCTCTTGGCGCCCATGCTGGGCCCCGATCCGCTTGAAAATCAGCGCTTGATCCGCTCTGCAGCCTTGGCGTTGCTGGGCGGGCAGGCGGCGCAAACGCAGACCGAGCGACTCAAGCAGCTGCTTCAAACGTTGGCCATGGATGCCGACATCGTGCTTGACTTGCACTGCGACACCCAGGCCGTCATGCATGTCTACACCGGCACGCCGCTGGCCGCAGCCGCAGCGCCTCTGGCGCGCCTGTTGGGCGCACAGGCCTTGCTGCTCTCGCGCGACTCGGGCGATGACCCGTTTGATGAAACCGTGGCACGAATTTGGTGGGAACTGGCCGAGCATTTCGGCCCTGCTCGGCCGGTGCCACTGGCCTGCTTTGCGGCCACGGTGGAGTTGCGCGGCGAGTTGCAAGTCGAGCCTCAATTGGCCGAACAAGATGCGCGTGCTTTGCTGGAGTTCTTGCGCCAGGCCGGCCATATCGAGGGTGCCGGCGACGCCGATGCACAGGCTCAGCCCGCGCTGTGCGAGGCCACCCCGCTCGAAGGGGTGGAGCCCATCACCGCGCCGCACAACGGCATCTTGGTGTTTTGCAAGCAGCCCGGTGACATGGTCAGCGCCGGCGAGGCGGTGGCCGAAGTCATCGACCCCTTGACCGATCAACGCAGCTTGCTTTGTGCCAGCGCGGCGGGGCGGCTCTTTGCCAGGGTCTCAAGGTCTTACGCCACGGCCGGCATGCGGGTCTGCAAGGTCGCCGGCACACAGGCCTTTCGCAGCGGCAAGCTGCTGTCGCTCTGAATTTTCCGTGCATTGAAACTCATGTCTAAACTCAAATTTCCCAATACCTTTGTCCTGCTGTTCAGCCTCTTGGCCTTGATCGCGCTGGCGACTTGGGTGGTGCCCGGCGGCAAGTACGACACGCAAGTGATTGACGGCAAAACCGTCATCTTGGCCGACTCTTTCCACACCGTGGCCAGCAATCCGCAAGGCCCTGTTGCGCTGATGATGGCGCCCATCAAAGGCTTTGTCGAAGCGGCGTTGATCATCGGCTTTGTGCTGATCGTCGGCGGCGCGTTCTCGGTGCTGCAGCGCACCGAGGCCATCGACTCGATGATCAAGTCGGTCGCCAAGGCGCACACCCATTCCGCCTGGGTGCGGGTGGCGATCATTCCGGTCTTCGTGACGATGTTTTCGCTCGGCGGCGCCACTTTTGGCATGGCCGAAGAGGCGATTCCGTTTGTCTTGATCTTCATCCCATTGGCGCTGGCGCTCAAGTACGACAGCATCGTCGGTGTGGCGATTCCTTTTGTCGGCTCGCAGATCGGTTTTGCTACCGCCTTTTTGAACCCCTTCAATGTCGGCGTGGCGCAAAGCATTGCCGGTGTGCCGATGTTCTCAGGTATCGGCTACCGGCTGATTTGCTGGGCGATCGCCACCACGCTGACGATTGCATTCCTGATGTGGTACGCGGCGCGCATCAAGCGCACACCGGAGCTGAGTCCTTGTTTCGAGATGGATCAGGAAAAGCGCAAGCATCTGAAAACCGCTGATTTCGAGAACTTCGCCGGCATGACGGCGCGCCACAAGCTGGTGCTGAGCCTGTTTGTAGCCACTTTGACCGTGATGATTTTTGGCGTGGTCAAGTTCGGCTGGTACATCGAAGAAATCGCAGCCTTGTTTCTGGTCATGGCCATCATGGTGGGCTTGGTCGGCCGCTTGAGTGCCGATGAGTTTGTGGCCAGCTTCATGGCCGGTGCCAAGGACTTGGTCAGCACCGCCTTGGTGATCGCGCTGGCCAAGGCAACCGTGGTGCTGATGCGCGAAGGCCACATCATCGACACCATGCTGCACGCCTTGGTGCCTTTTGTTGAATCGAGCAGCCCGATTTTTTCTGCGCAAAAGATGTTCTTGATTCAGTCGGTGATCAATTTCTTCATCCATTCCGGCACCGGCCAGGCCGCGCTGACCATGCCCATCATGGCGCCGCTGGCCGATCTGGTCGGCGTGAGCCGGCAGACCGCCATCCTGGCTTTCCAGTTTGGTGAGCTGACCACGCCGGTGATCCCGACCTCGGGCATCACGGTCGGTGTGCTGGCCTTGGCCGGCATCCCATGGACGAAGTGGGCGCGCTGGATGATCCCGCTGCAGCTGATGTATCTGCTGATGGCCTTGGTCTTGCTGGCGATACCGTCAATGATCAATTGGCAATGAGCGTCTGAATTACAGTGCAGCGGTGAACAGCCCCACGCCGATGACTACAGACCCGCTGCCCGGCGCGCCCGAGCCGCGTCGCTGCCTGCTGCTGCTCATGCCGGGCGGCTCGCTATTGGCTTTGGCCGGCGTGTTGGAGGCGCTGCAGGCGGTCAATCACTTGCAGGGCGATGCGCGTTATGTGGCCGAACTGGGATCTCCGGGCGGCGGCGTCGTCAGCTGCGGTGATTTGCCTTTGCAAACGCAGGGCTTGGCGCAGGCAGCCCACCCCTACGCCATCTTTGTGCTTAGCGGCGAAGGGGCAGAGG
This sequence comes from Roseateles albus, assembly GCF_028595345.1. NCBI lineage: Bacteria > Pseudomonadati > Pseudomonadota > Betaproteobacteria > Burkholderiales > Sphaerotilaceae > Roseateles > Roseateles albus. The sequence goes on from NZ_JAQQXT010000003.1 coordinate 362,943, forward strand.
CCAGCCCCGCCTTGCTGCAATGGCTGCGTGAGCAAGCGGCTGCTGGTGTGGCGCTGGCCGGCGTGGACGGCGGCAGCGCGGTCTTGGCCGAGGCCGGCCTGCTGGGTGCCGAGCGCGCCACCGTCAACACCCATCTGGCCGAGGCGCTGCAAGACGAGTTCCCGGATGTGGTGTGGAGCGGCAACGTCTGGGAGATCAATGCCGACGCCTCGCGCCTGAGTTGCGCTGGCGGCAGCGCCAGCCTTGATTTGATGATCGCCTGGCTGGGCCGCAGCCATGGCGAACGCTTGGCGCAAGACCTGACCCTCAAGCTGGGCCTGGAGCGCGCGCGCGGCCGTGACGAGCGTCAGCGCCGGCCGGTGGCCGAGCAGCGTGGCGGCAGCCCCAAGCTGGCCGAGGCGCTCAGCCTGATGGAGGCCAACCTGGCCGAGCCGCTGCCGACCGAGGACGTGGCGCGCCTGGTCGGTGTGTCGCGCCGCCAGCTGGAACGATTGTTCAAACAGCATCTGGACGCCTTGCCGTCGCGTTACTACCTGGAACTGCGGCTGAACCGGGCGCGCCGTTTGCTGCAACAAAGCGGCCAGTCGATTTTGCAGATTGGTCTGTCCTGCGGCTTCTCGTCCGGCCCGCATTTTTCCAATGCCTACAAGGCACATTTCGACAAGACACCGCGCGATGAGCGCAGCCAGCGCGCCATCGCCTGGCGCCGGCCCGCTGGAGACCCCTCATGAACCCCCGTGATTTGCTGCTGCGCCCGGTGGCGCTGGCTGACCTGCCCGCGCTTGAACGCATTGCCGCCGCCAGCGAGCATGGCATCAGCTCGCTGCCTAACGATCAAACCAAGCTGCGTGCCCGTATTGAGCGCTCAGCCGAGGCCTTTGCCAGCCTTGACGACGCCAGCGGCGAGGAGACCTACCTCTTCGTGCTGGAAGATCGCTCGCGCGGCGAGGTGGTTGGCAGCAGCGGCATTGCGGCCAGCGCCGGCTTCCATGATCGCTTTTACAGCTATCGCAATGAGTTCGTGGTGCACGCCAGCCCCGCTTTGGGCGTCAGCAACCGCCTGCACACCTTGCACCTCTGTCATGACTTGAGTGGCTACACGCTGCTGACTTCCTTCTATATCGACCCGGCCTATGCTCATGGGCCGGCGCCCCAACTGTTGTCCCGCGCCCGGCTGCTGTTCATCTTGCAGTTTGCCGAGCGCTTCAATGAACGCATCGCCGCCGAGAACCCCGGCCTGGCCGACCAAGCCGGCCAAAGCCCGTTTTGGGACGCCGTGGGGCGGCGCTTTTTTGACATGGACTATCCGCAGGCCGAAGCCGTCACGGGCGGTCGCAACAAGGCCTTCATCGCTGATTTGATGCCGCATTCGCCGATCTATGTGCCTTTGCTGCCCGAGGCCGCGCAATGGGCGATTGGTCAGTTGCATCCGGTCGGTGAGCTGCCCTTTTCCATCCTGCAAGAAGAGGGCTTTGATGCCGACACCTATATCGACATCTTTGACGGCGGGCCGACGGTGGAGGCCAATCTGGCCCTGCTGCGCAGCGTGCGTCATGCCCGCGCGCTGGAAGTGCAGGCCGAAGCGGCCGGTTTTGGCCTGCCCGCCTGGCATCTGGCGGTGAATGCAGAGCGGGCTGGTTTTCGCGCGGTTTTGGCCGAGCTGCCCACGACGGCGCAGGCCCTGGCACCGGATCATGAGGCGGTGCTCCGCCTGGGCGTGCTGCCCGGTGAGCGCCTGTGGGTGTCGGCGCTGTGGCCTGATGCGAGCGAAAGGAGTCGGCCATGAGTCAAGTCGGGGCAGCACAAGGCTGGCAAGTGCGTGGCTGGCAAGTGGAAGATGCCCAACTGCTGGGTGCATGGCGCAATCAGACCGGGGTGGCGCTGAATCTGACCGACGCCGAGGGGAAATGGCTGATTCTGGCGGACGCCGCCTCGTCGGTGCCGCTGGCCTGCCTTCGCCTGGTCGGGAATCTGGGTCTTGCACTGCCGCGCTTCAGTTATCACGTCGGCCGCGTGGTGCATGCGGCTGCCGAGTTAGGGCTGTTCCGCACGCAGACCACCTTGCTGCTGGGCAATGACCACAGCGGCGAGAGTGAGCTGGCAGATCTGGCTTGCTCGCCCGATTTGCCGCCCCAGATGCAGGTCGCGGCCTTGACGCAGCTGATTGAAGCCGCCCTGCAGCGCATTCGAGCGCAGCCGGCTGGGTTTTCTGAGCGCCTGATGGTCGAGCTGGCCGGACCGCTGGACGAGGCGGGCAGGGCACCGTTCTGGCAGGGCCTTGGTGCGCATTTTTACGCCGCCGACCCGCAGGCAGCTCAGGCCAAGTTTGGGGACGCCTGGCGCAGCCATCTGGCGGCCTTGCTGCCTCGCCAGACCTTGTACCTCTCATTCTTGAGCCCGGACGCGCAGGCGGCGATGGGACAGGTCGGCGCGCCGGCCCAGGCTGCGGCCGAGGCCTTGAAGGCCTGTGGGTTTGGATACGCCCAACACGTGCGCATTGATGATGGCGGCCCGGTGTGGGAGCGGCGGCTTGGCGAGATCAATCGGCTCTAGGGGCCGGGGCGCTGCGTATCGACCTCAGCGGGGCGCGGCGGCGCGTCAACGATCTTTGTCTGCGCCGGCCTGGCTGGGATGGAACACGCCGGTGATGACCTTGCTCAGCCCCACAGCAATCAGTAACAGGGGCCAGCTGTTATAGAAATTCAGCCCCCAAACATGTTCAAGCGAGGCATACAACCAAGCCGAGACAAAGACCAGCAAACCGCCTCGGCAGAGTTGCTCGGTGTTGCGCGCGCCCAGCATTTGCCCGAGGCCAAGCAGCCCGATGATGGCGGGCCAAAAGGTCTGCAGCTTGCGCAGATCCAACCAACCCCGGTTGTCAGCGAAAAACAGGCCGCCCAGCACGATCAGAATCAGGCCAGCCCAAACCGATTGAACTTGGCCCTTGCCGGGCTTCGGGCGGGGTTCGTTTTGCACCTGGTTTGCTCCTTCAGTGGGCATTTTTTTGCGGGCCGAGTGTTTCGCCAAGTTTGTCGCTCGCGGCGCTGCACGTCACTCGGTTGCGTCCGGTGGCCTTGGCGCGGTAAAGCGCCCGGTCGGCATCATTGACCAAACCTTGCGCCAAAGACGGCGAGTCGCCGCTGAGGTGGCTGAGACCCAGCATGGCTAAGCCAATCGAGACGCTGATGGGCACGACTTCACCGCCGGGCAGGGTCAGTGGCTCTGCCGAAATACTCAAGCGTATGCGTTCGGCGATGTCGCGCGCATGTTGGGCGGGCGCTTGCGGCAGCAAGACCACAAACTCTTCGCCGCCAAAGCGGGCCACGGTGTCGCCGGCGCGCAGCTGCGCTTGGATGATGTGGGCGATCTTTTGCAGTACCGCGTCGCCGGCCGCATGGCCAAAGCTGTCGTTGACGGTTTTGAAATGATCAAGGTCTAGAAACAAACAGGCGAGGTCATGCTGGTAGCGGCGCGCCTGGCTGACCTCGATCTGGCTGCGGTGCTCGAAATAGCGGCGGTTGTGCACGCCGGTCAACATATCGCTGAGCCCGGCCCGTTTCAGGCGCTCATGGTTGAGAGCGTTGTCCAGACAGACCGATACGATCGCGGCCAAGCGCTGCAGCAGCTGCGTGCCGGCCGCGCGTTCGTAGCGGCTGGGGTCGGTGCTGCCGAAATGCAGGCTGCCGATCAGCTCGCCATGCCGGCTCAAGGGCAGCAGCGCCACCGAGGCCAGGGCGGGTGAGGGCGTGCCGAACAAGGGCCGGTGCAGACCTTCATTGAAGGGCCCAAGGCTTGGGTGGGTCAGGTCCTGGAACAAGGATTCGATCGGCTTCAGGCTGTGCAGCAGGGTCAGGCCGTCGAGCTGCGCCCGCTCGGCCTGGTCATCGCGCGGGCGCTCGGCGTCCAGCAAGCCACTGGTTTCTTGATCCCGGTCGAGCAGGGCCAAGGTCACGCAGTCGATGCCAAAGCTCTGGCGGTACTCGTTCAAGAGCAGGCGCAGCAGGTCGGCCATCGAGCGCGCACCGATCAGCCGGTGCTCTAACTGTTCAAACCGCCGCATCTTGTCTTCATTGCTGCGCGCCTCGCGCAACAAGGATTCCAACTGCTGGCGCAGGGCTTGATTTTCGGCTTGGAGTTCGCTGCTGCTGTCCATTGCGGGTTGGGGTCCTGTCTAGGTGACGCCTATTCTGAGCGCATTTCACGCCTGCGCAGGACCTGACTGTAGCGGGTCGGCATAACTTTAACTTTGACGTTAGCTTTGCTGCGCTTGTGCCAGCTGATCTTGCAGGCTGCGCACCTGATCTTTGAGCGCCTTGTTTTCGGCCGTCAATTCCAGCACCGTGCTTTGCAGCAGTTGCAGCTGTGCCTCGCGGTTGCGCTGATCAGCGTCGCCTTCTTGGTCAGCACTTTCTGCGCCGCCCTCGGCAGGCGCCTGCGCTTTGGAAGCGCGACTCCCGGTTTTGCTCTCGCGCACGCGCTTGGCGGCCTGCTGCAACTCCTTTTTGCCTCCGGCCACGGCCGCGACCTGCTCGTCATGCCCCAGGCTCGAGACGGCTGCGGCGGCGTTGATCGAGATCGTGCCGGCCTTGACCGCCTGCACCAACTCGGGCGCGGCGCTCTTTTGAATCTTTTCGATTTGCACCACGGTATTGCTGCTGATGCGGGCGGCCTTGGCTACACCTTCGCGGCTGGTCAGCGGCTGATCGGCGCTGGCTGCGGCTTGTGCGTCGGCGCTGATTTCGGCCGCAAACTCGCTGCCAATGCCCGCACCAGCCTCGGCCAGCGCGGTGACGGCAGCCTGTGCACGCTCCGCTGTGATCTCTTTCTTGCGCAGTGCCAACACGCCGCGCTGAAAGTCAGACAGGCTGCGCCGGCCCAGATGCTGGTCGATCATCCACAGGTGCACGTCTTCCATGGACTTGAAGCGGGTGTTCTGCACGGTATTGAAGGGCAGGCCATGCTGCTGACAAATGCCGTAACGGTTGTGGCCGTCCACCAAGATGTCGCCCCACAGCACCAGGGCGTCTCGGCAACCTTCGCTCAAGATGCTGCGCTCCAGCGCCTGGTGTTCTTCGGGCGTCAAAGGGTCGATATAGATGCGCAGTTCTTCGAGGACGGTGATGTTCATGGGGCGGTTTGAATCGTGATCAGGGCGGGCGCGCATTCTAGAGGCTGGGGCGGATTCGGGTGGTCTTACCCTGTGCGGCGCCCTCGAGCAATTTGGGAGCTGGCTCTAGGAATATCGTGCGTTTTGGCCAGATTTGGGTATCGCTCTCTAGGGCTTTGCCGGGAAACTGCGTTCATCGCCAGGGCAAGCTGAAACAGAAGATTCAAGCAAAGCTAGATGGCGAGCCCATTGAACCCTTTGAGAAAGCGCACAGCATGAACAACAAGCAAACCCTGAGCACCACCGCCCTGGCCGCCATCGACAACTACGCTCGCGCCGCCAGCCTGACCGTCAAGGCCTACCGTGCAGGCAGCAGCCGCTTGCTCGACGGTGTCAATCATGGCTTGCAGACTCAGGTCTACAGCCGCAGCGTCAAGCTGGCACCCAATTTGACCGGTGCGCTGAAGCAGTTGCGCAACAGCCTGAGCGAGATCATCGAAGGCAGCGTTGGCAAGTTGAGCAGCGGTGGCGAGCGCGCGATCAAGGCCGGCAGCGCCAAAGCCCGTGTCGGCGTGTCGCGCATGGCCGGCTTCAGCGCCAAGGTCAAGAACCCTTTGTTGGCACGCAGCCTCAACACCGCGGCCAGCCTGAGCATGCCGGGCGCGCGCGCGGCACTGGCGGTGTCGGCCGGCTTGGTCGAGGGCGCAGGTCGCTTGTCGCGCTTGGCCGGCGGCTCGGTCACAGTCAAGAAGACCACTCGTAAAACAGCGGTTCGCGTCAAGCGCAGTTTGGCCAGCCAGGTCGAGGTTCAAGTTGCTGCAGCGCCGAAAAAGGTTGCGGCGGTCAAACAAGAGGCCGACAAAGCCGTGACGGTGGCCAAGCGCCGCGTGCGCAAGGTTGCGGCCGCTGTGACAGCGTAAATTTGCCAGCAAAGCAGCCGGAGCAAGCACCCGGCTGCACAAAAAGCTGAAGGTGCAAACACAGCAGACCTTGATTGTTCAATGCAATCAAGGTCTTTTTTGTGCCTGCCTGCTTTGTATCCAAAGGTAAGGCCTGTGCACGCCAGGCCCTGTGCGGACGTTGTCGATTCAGCGTTTTGCTACTTGGAGTGCGATATGAAGCGACTAGCCTGGATGTTTTTGAGCGGTTTGGGCTTGTTGACCCTAGCTCCGGCGCAAGCCGGCGACCTCGGCGTATCCGTCAGCATCGGTCAGCCAGGCTTTTATGGCCATATCGACATTGGCAATGCGCAGCAGCCGCGATTGATCTATCGCCAGCCGGTCGTCATCGAGCGCGTTTACCAGCGCTCGGAGCCGGTCTATATGCGCGTGCCGCCGGGGCATGAGAGAAATTGGCGCAAGCATTGCCGCCAATACGGCGCTTGCGGCCAGAACGTCTATTTTGTTCGCGACGACTGGTATCGCCAGAACTATGAACGGCAAGACCAGTGGCGCGAGCATGGGCATGAGCATGGCAGGGGTCGCGATGACGACAGGGACCGTGGACATGACCGGGGAGAGGGCCGCGGTTACGGCAGGCACTGAGCTGGGCTCACTTTGCTTGACAGCAAAGTCAATGCGCCCCAAATCGCATGCGGCCCTGGCGGGCCTGGGTCACCTCGGCTGTTCAGCCTATGCGCCCCAGCAGAAGGTACTCCATGAGTGCCTTCTGCACATGCATGCGATTCTGGTCTTGGCCGCGCCTCACGGCGCCTAACTTTGCGCTGCAAAGTTAGCCCAGCCCGAACAGAATACGCCCCATGGTCGGGGCGCGGCTTGGCTTGTCAGCCAATCCGCCCGAGCAGAAGGTACTCCATGAGTGCCTTCTGCACGTGCATTCTGTTCTCTGCCTCATCCCAGACGACGGATTGGGGGCCGTCGATCACGTCGGCGGTCACTTCTTCGCCCCGGTGCGCCGGCAGACAATGCATGAACAAGGCGTCCGGCTTGGCGACGCCCATCATCTCGGCGTCGACACACCAGTCGGCAAAGGCCTCGCGGCGCTTTTCGTTCTCGGCTTCATAACCCATGCTGGTCCACACATCGGTGGTGACCAAGTCGGCGTCGCGGCAAGCGTCCAAGGGGTTCTTGAACACCTTGTAGCAGTCGCTGTTCTGGATGCCGGCAACCGCCGCGTCGACCTCATAACCACTCGGCGTGCTGACATGCACGGTGAAGCCCAGGATCTCGGCCGCCTGCAACCAGGTGTTGGCCATATTGTTGCCGTCACCGACCCAGGCCACCACACGACCTTTGAGGCAATCGACATCGACGATGCCGCGCTGATTCATGCCGCGCGCTTCGATGAAGGTGAACAGGTCGGCCAGGATCTGGCAGGGGTGGTATTCGTTGGTCAAGCCGTTGATGACCGGCACGCGCGAGTGCGCCGCAAAGCGCTCGATCTTGGTGTGCTCGAAGGTGCGAATCATCACCAAGTCGACCATGCGGCTGATCACGCGCGCGCTGTCTTCGATCGGCTCGGCCCGGCCCAACTGGCTGTCGCCGGTGGTCAGATGCACGACCGAGCCGCCCATCTGGTACATGCCGGCTTCGAAGCTGACCCGCGTGCGCGTGCTGGCTTTCTCGAAGATCATCGCAAGCGAGCGGTCGGCCAGCGGTTGGTAGCGCTCGTAGTTCTTGAAGCGCCGCTTGATGATGGCTGCGCGCTCGAACAGGTGCGCATATTCCTCGGCGCGGAAGTCCTTGAACTGCAGGTAATGGCGAATCAAAGCGGTGCCTGGTTTCATGGCTGCGTGGCTTTCGTCGCCACAAAGGCTTTGATCAAGGGGCACAGGATGGCGGCAATTTGCGCGGCTTCTTCGCTGCTCAGAATCAAGGCCGGCACCAAACGCACGACCCGGTCTGCCGTGACGCTGATCATCAAACCGGCCTCGGCCGCCTGCAAGAGCAGGGCGCCGCAAGGGCGGTCCAGCTCGATGCCCAGCATCAAGCCCTGTCCCCGTACCTCGACGACGCCGTCCACATCGGCCAGACCGGCTTGCAGCGCGGCCTTCAGCTCGGCGCCGACCCGTGCCGCGTTGGCCAGCAGATCGTCTTCTTGCATGATGGTGAGCGTCTCAACGCCAGCCCGCATGGCTAAGGGGTTACCTCCAAAGGTGGTGCCATGGTTGCCGGGCTGCATCACCTTGGCGGCGCGCGGGCCGCAGACCACCGCGCCGACCGGCACACCCGAGCCCAGGCCCTTGGCCAAGGGCATCACATCGGGTTGAATGCCGGCCCATTGGTGGGCAAACCATTTGCCGGTGCGGCCGATGCCGCATTGCACTTCGTCCAGCATCAAGAGAATGTCATGCTCATCGCAAACGCGGCGCAGTTCTTGCAAGAAATTGATGGTGGCCGGGTGGACACCACCTTCGCCTTGGATGGTTTCCAGGAAGACGGCAGTGATGTTCGGATGCTCGGCCAAAGCCTTGCGTACAGCGGCGATGTCATTCAATGGCACGCGCACAAAGCCGCCCACCAAGGGGCCGAATCCGGCGTGAATCTTTGGGTTGGCGGTCGCCGACAGCGTGGCGATCGAGCGGCCGTGGAACGCACCCTCAAACACCATCACCTCGGGCATGTGGTTGCCACGGTCATGGCCAAATTTCCGGGCGATCTTCAGCGCCGCCTCATTGGCCTCCAGGCCGCTATTGCAGAAGAAGACGCTGCTCAGGCCGGACAGTTCGCAGAGCATGCCCGCTAGCTTTTCTTGCAGCGGCACATGGTAGTAATTGCTGGTGTGGATCAGCCGCGCAATCTGTTCTTGCAGGGCCGGCACCAAGCGGGGGTGGGCGTGGCCAAGGGTGTTGACGGCGATGCCGCCGAGGCCGTCGAGATAGCGCTTGCCCTTGGTGTCCCAGACCCAGCAGCCCTGACCATGCGACAAGGCAATCGGCAGTCGGCCATAGGTTTGCATCACGTGTGGCTCTGATGGTGCATCGGGGCGGACTTGGGGCGCGTTCATCGGCTCTCCATGGAAATAAAAAGGGGGTGGTGGGGTCGGGTCTTGCCTGTTGGCAGGGCCCGGCTGCGTCTTGATTCTAAGGGGCGACCCGCACTGACCCTCTCGATGGAGGGACTGCTGTGCGATTGTCCTGACTTTGAAGCCTTGCTCGCCAGCGCCGGCGGCCATCCAAGGCACAATAGCGTCTGTCGTAAACCCTTGACCCCGCCTTTTTGGGCGATAAACGGGCCTGGAATTCAAACCGCCAATTCATGAGTCAAGCCCCCAAACCGCGCGAAGTTTTTATTCAAGGTGTCACCTTGGCGGGGCATACCTTCAGGCCTAGCGATTGGGCTGAACGATTGGCGGGGGCCATGTCTTGCTTTCGGCCTGGCGGCGCGCGCGGCGGCATAGGGGCCTATATCGGCTATTCACCGCTGTGCGTGCCTCGCGTCATCAACGGCATCAAGTGCGTGATCGTCAATGAAGAGCTGAAAAAGCTCGAGCCCATGGCCTGGGACTTTGTGATGAACTTTGCCCGCGACAACGAGTTGCAGGTCGCCGAAGCCTGTTTGCTGCCCGAGCCCAGTGTCAAAGCCAAACCCGACCCCAAGCCGGCCGGCTGAGTCGTTCGGGCGCTTCAGCGCGTACGCGCGCGCAACAGGGCCACAAATTCCACTAGACCCAAAAGCAAGCTGCGGCCGAGCGCAGCCTTGGCTCGCATATGCGTGCGCAGAGCTTTGATTGGTTGGCGCTTTTGCATCGGCTTGCCTTCGTTTGAGTGACGAAGCGCAAGGCTAGACGGGTTTGATGACAAGACTGTGTCTGCACTCTTGTGGCTGTGGTTTTGCAAATCGACAGAACGGCTATGCTCGCGCCGGATGCACTTTCATGCGACGCTTGTCTACGCCCCATGCCCGCGCAAAAAACAATCGCTTTGCCAGAACTGCTGGCCTTGGAAGCCCTGATCGACGCCGGGCGGCCTTATCTTGAGCGTCATCAACTGGGGACAGTGAAGGCGGGCGAGGGCAGCGGCGAGGGTGGGGCCTTGCCTCTATTGGCGGTCACGCTGGGCAACCCCGACCCCGCAGTACCGGCGGTGGGTTTTTTTGGCGGGGTTCATGGGCTAGAGCGCATTGGGGCCGAGGTCGTGATGGCTTTTTTGGCCAGCCTGGTGTCAAGGCTGCGCTGGGACAGCAGTTTGCACCGCAGCCTGGAGTCGGTTCGCATTGTGTTCATGCCCTTGGTCAACCCGGGCGGCTTGCAGCGGGCCACGCGAGCGAACCCCAATGGCGTTGATTTGATGCGTAACGCGCCTGTGCAGGCGGCCGGACCCGTGCCGTGGCTGGTAGGTGGTCAGCGCATCAGTGCCAAGCTGCCATGGTTCAGGGGTGAATTGGGCGCAGCTATGGAAATTGAAAGCCAGTCGCTGTGTGATTTTGTGGAGCGAGAAATGCTCACGCATAGCCAGTCAATCGCGGTGGATTGCCATTCAGGCTTTGGCTTGGCGGACCGTATCTGGTTTCCTTTTGCGCACACCGCCAAGCCGATTCCCCATCTCGCTGAAATGCATGCCTTGTGTGAAATTCTGGATCAAACACATGTGCAGCACCGCTATGTGTTTGAACCGCAGAGCCGGCAATATCTGACTCATGGCGATATTTGGGACCATCTTTATATGCAAGCTTGTGGGCGGCCAAACTGCATGCTGCTGCCCTTGACGCTGGAGATGGGCTCTTGGTTGTGGGTGAAGAAAAATCCACGCCAGTTGTTTACGCGCAGCGGTATGTTCAATCCATTGGTCGAACATCGCCAGCAGCGAGTCCTGCGTCGGCATCTGGCTTGGCTGGATTTTGTGTTGCGCGCAGCCGCCGGCATGCAGCGTTGGCTGCCGCTGCCGGAACGGCGCGCGTGGCATGAGGAGATGGCTTTGAATCGTTGGTACCGGGGTCAGGCTGCACAGGGTCTTCATGGAGCCCCTGCGTGAGTGAGGTCGGGTCGATGGATGGGCCGGTCTGGGTTTTGTTGCGAGGGTTGGCGCGCGAGGTGGGGCATTGGGGTGGATTTCCGGCCGCTTTTGATCAAGAACTCCAGCTTCAACAGCCTGGTGCGCGTCTGCTGATGCTGGATCTGCCGGGAAACGGCGTTTTGCACCGTGAAGCCAGTCCGACGAAGGTGGCTGCCATGGTTGAAAGCTGCCGAAAGCAACTGCGGCAGCAGGGCGTCACCGGGCCGGTGCATGTGCTGGCCATGTCTTTGGGCGCGATGGTGGCCTGTGATTGGGCAGCGCGCTATCCACAAGAGCTTAAGGCGAGCGTTTTGATCAACACGAGCTTGCAGCCCTTCAGTCCTTTTTACCATCGGCTGCGACCCCGCAACTATTTGGCATTCTTGCTTTTGAGCCTACCCGGCATCGGCCCTCGTCGGCGCGAGGCCAAGGTCTTGGCCATGACGTCCAATTTACAAAGCAAGCCCGATCAAGTTTTGGCTCAATGGCTTGATTTGCAGCGCCGGCATCCGGTAGGTCTGCGCAATAGCCTGCGCCAGCTCTGGGCTGCGAGCCGCTACCGGGCCAGCACTACGAGGCCGGCCGTGCCCATGCTCTTGCTTTGCAGCACTGCGGATGGCTTGGTCGATTGGCGTTGCTCGCAGGCCATCAGTCAGGCCTGGGGTGCACCGCTGCGTATGCACGCTCATGCCGGCCATGATTTGCCCCTGGATGACCCGCAATGGGTGGCGCAAGCGGTCGGTGATTGGTTGGGCGCGAGGCAATCGCCTTGATCGGCCTGAGGTGGGTTCACCACGAAAAATGCCCGCCAAGACTTTCGTCCGAGCGAGCATTTGAGTTCGTTCCAACCTATCTGCAAACAAGCAAATAGGGCAGCGCGTCACAAAATAGAGAAGCAAAATAGAAAAGGCCCGCTTTTCAGCGGGCCTTCAATCTTTGCACCAGAACCGGTTTTTAGGCGGCCAAGGCCTTGATTTTTGCCGACAGACGGCTCTTGTGACGAGCTGCCTTGTTCTTGTGAAAGATGCCCTTGTCAGCGACGGAGTCGATGACAGTTTCAGCGATCTTGAACAGCTCTGCTGACTTGACCTTGTCGCCGGTCAGGACAGCTTTTTGTACGTTCTTGATGACCGTACGGAATTTGGAACGCAGCGCCGTGTTGGCGGCGTTGAGCTTAGTGTCCTGGCGAACGCGCTTGAGGCCCGACGCCAAACGGACTGTTTTCTTCTTAGCTTTGGAAGAGGTTGCCATGCTGTGATTCTACCCAGTTGGTGCAAAGACCGCGAGTGTAGCACTGAAATGACAGTTTGACAAAGCTTTGATGGCAATTGCTGCTGAAAACAGCGCGTTCTGCGGATGATAATGCGCCGCTTACACCGCTTGTGGCCGATCCGGCCCTGGGCTCAAACGGTTTCCACCTTATCAATGAATCTGCTGCGCGCTGCTTCCTTTATTTCAATTCTGACCCTGGTATCGCGGATCACCGGTCTTGTGCGTGAGCAAATGGTGGCGGCGCTGTTTGGCGCCAGCAGCTTGACCGACGCGTTTCAAGTCGCTTTCCGTATCCCCAATCTCTTGCGTCGCTTGTTTGCCGAAGGGGCGTTTTCGCAAGCCTTTGTGCCGGTGTTGGCGGGCACCCGGGCACGCGAAGGAGATGAGGCCACCCATGCGCTGATCAATGCGGTAGCCACCGTTTTGTTGTGGGCCTTGTTGCTGACTTGCGTGCTTGGTGTGATTGGTGCGCCGATCTTGGTCTGGGCCTTGGGTTCGGGTCTGCCCGCGTCAGCCCATGATGTGGCCGTGGTGATGACGCGCTGGATGTTCCCCTATATCGGTTGCATGTCCCTGGTGGCGCTGTCGGCCGGCATCCTGAACACCTGGAAGCGGTTCTTGGTGCCGGCAGCGACGCCGGTCTTGCTGAATTTGTCAGTCATTGCGGCTGGTTTTTTGCTGGTGCCTCGGCTGCAGGCCTGGGGTTGGCAACCGATCTATGCCTTGGCCATTGGCGTGATGTTGGGCGGCATCCTGCAGCTCTTGATTCAGGTGCCGGCCTTGCTGCGCATCGGCGCCTTGCCGCGCATGGGCTTGGGTCTTGGGGCCTTGCGCCAGTCCTGGCGACACGCCGGCGTGCAGCGTGTCTTGGGGCAGATGGCGCCCGCGCTGGTGGGCGTGGGTGTGGCGCAGCTGTCGCTGGTGATCAATTTGCAAATCGCCTTGCTGGTAGGTGCGGGCGCAGCGTCTTGGCTGACCTATGCCGACCGCCTGATGGAATTTCCAACCGCTTTGCTCGGTGTGGCCTTGAGTGCAATTTTGACCCCGCAACTGTCGGCCGCGCTGGGCAAGGGCGAGCCGCAGGCTTATTCCGCGCTGTTGGATTGGGGCTTGCGCCTGGTGTTCTTGTTGGCGCTGCCTTGCTCGGTGGCGCTGCTGGTATTTGCCCAGCCTATGGTGGCGGTGCTCTATCACCGCGGGGCTTTCCAAGCCAGTGATGTGTTGCACACCACCAGCGCCGTGATGGGCTACGGCGTCGGCCTGATTGGCTTGGTTGCGATCAAGGTGCTGGCGCCGGGTTTTTATGCCCAGCAAGATACCCGCACGCCGGTGCGCATCGCCGTGACGGTTTTGATACTGACGCAACTCTTGAATCTTGTGTTTGTGCCTTGGCTGGGCGTTGCCGGCTTGGCCATGTCGATCGGCCTGGGTGCCTTGATCAATGCCACCTGGCTGCTGGTGGGTTTGCGCCGTAAGGGGAGTTATCGGCCTGCGCCGGGTTGGCTGGGTTTTGCCCTGCGGGTGGGTCTGGCCAGTGCGGCGATGGGCGGCTTGCAGTTCTACTTGGCGCGCAGCCTGGACTGGATAGCGCTGGGGGCGACGGAATTCACCCGCGCCCTGTGGATGGCGGGTAGCTTGGCCGCTTCGGCGCTGCTGTTCTTTGCTGTGCTGCTGATGCTCGGCGTCAATCTGCGGCAGTTTGTGCGCCGCGTCTGATGATCATTAAACTCGGGCCATGAGCGAATTTTTGCGTTTGAAAGTGCCCACACCGCTGGAGTATTTTGCAAGCTTGGTGGCCGAGGATGGCGGCTTGAACTTGCTGGAGGCGGCCGCGTCGATTGCTCAGGATGAGTTCCCGGCGCTGGATGTAGAGGCGGTGGTGTCCGAGGTCGAGGCGCTGGCGCAGCGCTTGCGTCAGCGCATGCCTGGCGACGCGAGTGCCCGGCACAAATTGCAGGCGTTGACCCGATATTTCCATCAAGAACTGGGTTTCGCCGGCAACGTCAACAACTATTACGAAAGCGGCAACAGCTTCGTCCACCATGTGATGGCGACCAGGCGCGGCATCCCCATCACGCTGGCGGTGATCTTTCTGGAACTGGCGGCGCATGTGGGCCTGCGTGCGCAAGGCTTGGCGTTCCCCGGGCATTTTCTGATCAAGGTCAGCATGGGTAACGGCGAGGTCGTGCTGGACCCGTTTACCGGGCAGTCCTTGTCGCGCGAGCGTCTGGACGAGTATTTGCAGATATTCCGTAAAGGGGCGAGCTTGCATGGGGCGGTGGAGCTGCCGGTGGAGTTGTTCATGCAGGCCGCGCCGCCGCGCGATATCTTGGCTCGCATGCTGCGCAACTTGAAGGAAATCTACCGTGCTTCGCAGGACTGGCCCAGGCTGCTGGCGGTGCAGGAACGGCTGGTGATCCTGTTGCCGCGCGACGCGGCCGAGCGACGAGATCGTGGTCTGGTCCTGGAAGCCATGGGTCAGTGGCGGGCGGCCACCGAAGACCTGGCCTTCTATGTCGAGCGCTCGCCCCAGGCCGCCGATGAGCCGGACTTGCGCCAACGCATCGCGCAAATGCGCAAACACGGCACCCCGCCCTTGCATTGAAGCGCGCCTTGCCTCGGCAACTAGAATGCCGGCGGCCCTTGAAGGCCCGGGGTTTTCCTTTGGCGGACTTGTGAATGTCTTGGACTGTTGGATTTTGAAGCAAATACCGCTCGCGATTGGCCCAGCGCCTACCTTCACCTTTGAGAACTTCCTGCCCGGCGCCAACAGCGCCGCTTTGGCACATTTGCAGGCCTTGCGGTCCGCAGGCCCGGGCGCGCCGCCGGTCTTTTTATGGGGCGGCGGCGGGAGCGGTAAAACCCATGTCTTGCGTGCTTTGGCCGAGGACTGGCAGGCCGCCGGCGCCCAAGTCGCTTGGTACGACGCCGACACGCACCTGCCTTGGGACTTGCCCAGTCAGCCGAGCTTGCTGCTGCTGGATGATTGCGACCGCTTTGACGCCGGTCAGCAGCATGCCGCCTTCGCGCTGTTTGTCGAGGCAGCCACTCACGGCTTGGCGGTCGTGGCCAGCGGGCACGCGCCGCCGGTTGACCTCGAACTGCGAGAAGATTTGCGCACACGGCTTGGTTGGGGCCCAACCTTTGCCCTGCAGCCTTTGTCCGAGGCCGAAACAAGGGCGGCTTTGCGCATCGAGGCCGACAGGCGGGGCATTTTGTTAGGCGACGAGGTGATTGACTATTTGCTCAATCGCTTCGCCCGCGACTTGAAAAATTTGATGCGCTTATTGGACCGCTTGGATCAATTTGCGCTCGCAGCAAAACGTGCGGTGACAGTGCCGCTATTGCGCCAGATGCTGGCAGACGAAGGACTTGTGGGATGAATTTGACGCTTTTCGACCTTGACGGCACGCTGATCCCAAGCGATTCGGACCATGCCTTTGGCGCTTTTATGGTGGACATCGGCTGGGCGAACGGTGAGCAATGGCGAGAGCGCAATGACGAGTTCTACGCCCAGTACCAATGCGGGCGCCTGGATCTGGCCGAGTACATCGAATTCGCCACTTCGGTCTGGCGCAGCCGGCCGCTGCAAGAAGCGCAGGCGGCCCGTGAGCGCTTTATGGTCGAGGTGATGGCGCCGATGTTGCAACCCCAGGCGCGGGCCTTGGTGCGCCGGCATGCCGATGCTGGTGATTTGATCGCAATCGTGACGGCCACAAATGAGTTTGTGACCGCCCCGATTGCCGCGGCTTTCGGCGTCGAGCATCTGATCGCGGTGCAGTTGCAGCGTGGTGCAGATGGCACCTACACCGGGGGCATCGAAGGCGTTCCGTCCTTTCAGGCTGGCAAGATCGAGCGTGTGCAGTCTTGGTTGCTGAGCTTGGGGCGACAATGGCAGGATTTCGAGCGAATCACCTTCTACAGTGACTCGGTCAATGATTTGCCTCTTTTGGATTTGGTCAGCCACCCGGTGGCCACCAATCCGACCCCGGCGCTGGCGGATATTGCAACTGCCCGCGCTTGGCCCATTCTGAATCTGTTCGCATGATCAAAAAATTCATAGACAAGCTTTTAGGCAAGCCCTCGCTGGCCAAAGTGGCCAAGGCCGCCAAGGCCGTGGCGCCGGCCAAAGCGGCCAAGCATGGCCAAAGTCCTTTGGGCAAGCGGGTCGAGGTGTCGGTGGCCGAGCATGGCATCGACCCCAGCTTGCTGGACGAGCGCGCGGTGCGGGTCGTGCAGACCTTGACCGAGGCGGGCTTTGAGGCCTATATCGTTGGCGGCGCGGTGCGTGACCTGCTTTTGGGCATGCGGCCCAAAGATTTTGATGTGGCCACCGACGCCACGCCCGAAGAGGTCAAGGGCCTGTTTCGGCGTGCTTTCATCATCGGCCGGCGCTTTCGCATCGTCCATGTGGTTTACGGTCGCGGCCGTGAGCATGAGGTGATCGAGGTTTCTACCTTCCGGGCGCTGCTGGTCAATGAAGGTGCCGAGCAAGTTGCCGGTAACGAGAAGACGTCCAAAGCAGAGCTGGCCGGCAAGTCCCATGTGGTGGATGCAGCCGGACGGGTTCTGCGCGACAACGTCTGGGGCCCGCAAATCGAAGACGCTGCGCGGCGCGATTTCACCGTCAACGCGCTCTATTACGATCCGCAGCGCCAGTTGGTGGTGGACTACCACGGCGGCCTGGCCGACGCGAAAAAACGTGTGCTGCGCATGATTGGCGACCCCGAGACGCGTTACCGTGAAGATCCGGTGCGTATCGTGCGCGCCGTGCGCTTTGCGGCCAAGCTAGGCTTCGAGCTGGAAGCCAAGACGCGCGCGCCGGTCAGGGCGATGGCGGAGTTGTTGGCCAATGTGCCGGCCTCGCGGTTGTTTGACGAGATGATCAAGCTCTTGCAGACCGGCCATTCGCTGGCCAGCCTGGAGGAGTTGCGCAAGCAGGGCTTGGCGCGCGGCGTCTTCCCGGTGCTGGACGCGATGCTGGACGAGAACGGTGAAATGGCGGACGCCGATGGCGTGCGCGGCAAGTTCTTGCGCATGGCTTTTGAGGATACCGATTTACGCGTCGCCGAAGGGCGCGGCGTGTCGGCTAACTTCATGCTTGCATGCATGTTGTGGTTTGAGGTGCGAGGCCGCTGGGCGGCCAACCGTGAGGCCGGCGAGCCGGTGATTCCAGCGCTGCAGCAGGCCATCGATACGGTTTTCGATGCCCGCATCGGTGATATTTCCGGCCGCGGCAAGTTGGCGACCGAGATGCGTGAAATCTGGATGATGCAGCCGCGCTTTGAGCGGCGCACCGGCAGCGGCGTCTACACCTTGATCGACCAGCCGCGCTACCGCGCTGGTTTTGACTTCCTGCGCCTGCGCGCCGATGCCGGCGAGATCGACGCGGCGCTGGCCGACTGGTGGGAAGACTTTGCCCTGGGCACCGACGACGAACGCGAAGCCTTGTTGGAGGAAGCCCGTGAGGCCGACAAACAGCAGCGTCGCGGGCCCAGCAAGGTGCATCAATTGCCGCGCAAGGCGGGCAGTGGCGAGTCCGTCGCCCCAGCGGCGCCGGCTTCAGAGGCAGAAGGGGATGCTGCCCCGGCCAAGAAGCGCCGCCGCCGCCGCAAGCCCGGCAGCAAGCCTGCGGACAGCGCAGCCTAGGCTCGCATTTGATGTCGCTGCAGCCTAGGCTGGCCTATATCGGCCTAGGGGCCAACCTGGGCGATCTGGCTCGCACCTTGAGCCTGGCGCTGTCGGCCTTGGGCGATGCGGCGCAAGTCCGATTGCTGGCGGTTTCAAGCGCCTACCGCAGCGCGCCGATTGACGCCGGTGGCCCCGACTATTTGAATGCGGTGGCCTGCGTTGAAACGACCTTGTCCCCCGAGGCATTGCTCGACTGCTTGCTGGCGATCGAGCAGACGCATGGCCGGCTGCGCCCCTTCGTCAACGCGCCGCGCACCTTGGATCTTGATCTGCTGCTTTATGGCGATACGCAGATGGCCAGCCAGCGCTTGACGCTACCGCACCCGCGTTTGCATCAGCGCGCCTTTGTCCTGTTGCCCTTGCTTGAACTGAATGCTGATGTGCAGGCGCCGGGCCTGGGGCGCTTGGCGGCCTTTGTGCCCGCAGTCGCCGATCAGGTGCTGGAGCGCTTGGCGGCACCGCTACTCCAGCCCTAATCGCCCTTGCGGTTCGTGACTACGGCGCTTTTTGCGACAAATTGATATGCATGGCCTTCGGGATGAAGGCTGCGCCCTTACACTCTCGGCCTTGCGCAAAATGACATCTTGATGTCAGTTTTGTGACTTGCTCGCCTTTTTGCGGGGCTGCGCGAGATTTGGCGCAATTTAATGCAATCAGGTGGCCCCAGCGCCTCAGGAGATTTCATGTTTTTTGGCAAGTTGCTGCCCCGCGAGGGAAATTTTTTCGAGCTTTTCAACGAGCATGGTCATCAGATCGCGGAAGGGGCGCGCTCCTTCATGTTGATGCTGCAGAACTATGACGATGTGGACTTGCGCGAGAAGTACGCCGCCGAAGTGGACAAGGCCGAGCACCAGGCCGACCGCATCACCGCCGAGGTCAACCGAGCCCTGCATCTGACCTTCATCACGCCGATCGACCGCGAGCAGATTCACGGCCTGATCAATGCCATGGACGATGTGTTGGACCTGCTGCAGGACTCCACCGAGACCTTGTCTTTGTATGACGTGCGCCGCATTCCCGAGGATGTTTTGCGCCTGGGCGACCTGAGCCTGCGCTGCTGCGAGCGGGTTCAGCATGCGGTGTCCCTGCTGCCCAAGCTGAGTGAGCCCAAGACGGCGGAAGCCGCGATCAAGGCTTGCGAGGAAATCGACAGGCTGGAGTCGGATGCTGATCGGGTGATGCGCTCGGCGATGTCGGCGCTGTTCCGCGAGGAAGAGGATGTGCGCGAGTTGATCAAGCTGAAGGCGATCTACGAGCAGTTGGAGTCGATATCCGACCGCTGCGAGGATGTGGCGAATTTGATCGAGGGCATCGTCCTCGAGAACTCCTGAGCCGGGCGCGCAATGCAGTCGGTAGAGCTCGCGTTTTGGGTCGTCGCCATGCTGGTGATTCTGGCCCTGCTGTTCGACTTCATGAACGGTTTTCATGATGCAGCCAATTCGATCGCCACGGTCGTATCGACCGGGGTCCTGAAGCCGCAGCAGGCGGTTTTGTTTGCGGCTTTTTTCAATGTCTTGGCGATTGCGATTTTTCAGCTCAAGGTGGCCAGCACCATTGGCCGGGGCATCGTGGACCCCGGCGTCGTTGACCATCATGTGATATTCGGCGCCCTGATTGGCGCCATTGCCTGGAACGTCATTACTTGGTGGTACGGCATTCCCTCGAGTTCATCGCATGCCTTGATCGGCGGCATTGTCGGCGCGGTCATCGCTAAAGCCGGGCCGGGGGCATTGATCGCCGCAGGATTGATGAAGACTATTTTGTTCATCTTCGTATCGCCGCTGCTGGGGTTTTTGCTGGGTTCGATCATGATGGTGATCGTGGCTTGGCTATTCAGGCGTAGCTCCCCGCTGCGCGCGGACGGTTGGTTTCGGCGCTTGCAGCTGGTGTCTGCGGGCCTGTACAGCCTGGGGCATG
This sequence comes from Roseateles albus, assembly GCF_028595345.1. Classification (NCBI taxonomy): domain Bacteria; kingdom Pseudomonadati; phylum Pseudomonadota; class Betaproteobacteria; order Burkholderiales; family Sphaerotilaceae; genus Roseateles; species Roseateles albus. Next base: position 382,883 of record NZ_JAQQXT010000003.1, read on the forward strand.
GCGGCAACGACGCGCAGAAGACGATCGGCTTGATTTGGCTGCTTTTGGTGGCTTCTGGCTATATGTCGGCGCAGGACGAGCGTCCGCCGACCTGGGTGATTTCGAGCTGCTACATCGCCATCGGCCTGGGCACGATGTTTGGAGGCTGGCGCATTGTGCGCACCATGGGCCAAAAAATCACCAAGCTCAAGCCGGTCGGGGGCTTTTGTGCCGAAACGGGTGGCGCCATCACCTTGTTCTTGGCGACCACGCTGGGCATTCCGGTCTCCACCACGCATACCATCACCGGTGCCATCGTCGGTGTCGGGTCGGTGCAGCGTGCGTCAGGCGTGCGTTGGGGCGTGGCCGGCTCCATCATCTGGGCCTGGATATTCACAATTCCCGCTTCAGCCTTGGTAGCCGGGCTTTTTTACTGGCTCAGTTTTACCTTGTTCTGAGCTGAGTACTCGGCAATGAGAAAGGCCTGCGCTTTCCCAAGCGCAGGCCTTTTGACTTTTACTTTTTGACTATGGGCCGCTCGGCTTTTGTGTCTCGGCCTCGACCTGGCTCTCAAAGTAGCGCTGGGCGCTGAAGGCAATGGTGGCCATCAAGCAGGTGCCGCCTATCAGCAAGCTGGCGACCACCGCCAGCACTGCGCCCCAGCCGTTTGGGCGCGGCGCCAGGCCCGGGTTGTGTTGCGCGTCCCATTTTTCATCCGGCTTGAGGCCGTAGACGATGGCGCACAGCGTTGCATTCACCAGCATCAAGCCCAGCAGCGGTATCAGCAGCCAGCTGAGCCGGTCATCCTGACCTAGCAGTTCCATGCGTTGAACGCCGTAGAGGCCCGCCAGCGTGGGTATGGGGTGCAGCCATGCCAAGCGATCCCGCCAACCGTAGAGATACAGCCTGTGGAGACCAAAACAACCCAGCAGCAGGGCGGTCCAGGCGGCAATGGTCTTTGATTTGTAGCGCGACGGAGTGGCGCCGTTTATGTTGCTCATGCCGGACTTCCTTGCGGGTCGGCTTCTGGGCTGTTTTGGTCGCCTTGACCCAGTTCACGCTGCATCATCACCACATCGAGCCAGCGACCAAACTTCCAGCCGGCACTTTTCAGCACGCCGGTGTGCTGAAACCCCAGCGAGCGATGGATACCAATCGAGCCCTGGTTGTCGGCGTCGCCAATCACGGCCAGCATCTGCCGTGCACCTTGCTGTTCGCAGCGAGCGATCAGCTCGGCCAGCAGCAGCTTGCCCAGGCCCATGCCGCGCACATCGGGGTGCAAATAAATCGAGTCCTCCACGCAAAAGCGATAGGCCAGGCGAGGGCGGAAGTAATTGGCGTAGGCATAGCCCAAGACCCGGCCACCTGCCTCGGCCACCAGCCAGGGTAGCTTGCGGCCCAGCACTTCGGCGCGTCTGCGACCCATCTCTTCGAGCGAAGGGGTTTCGGTTTCAAAGGTGCCGGTGCCTTGTTGAACGGCAAGCGCATAGATCGCTTGAATGGCGCCGATGTCGGCGTCCGCGCTGGGTCTGATCGTCAAGGAATCGATGATTTTGAGCTTTTCTGAGTTCATATGTGTCCGGGTTGATTGCGTGAGTTTATAATGCTGGGTTTTGGCGCTGGTTGAATCTTCAAAGGCCTTGGGTCTTAGAAGGTTTGGCGTATCTACAGGGCCAACCACGGCGGCGGTGCAGGACGGGATTTGCTTTTTGCGATTCAGGCTTGACCCACGTCACTCCGATCTACTCGCCCTGAGTGTCTCCTGGTGCGATGGATGCAATAGATTCATAGGAAACATCATGGTTGTAATTCGATTGGCTCGCGGCGGCTCCAAGAAGCGCCCCTTCTATAACATCGTTGTGGCGAACAGCCAGCAGCGCCGCGACGGCCGCTTCATCGAGCGCGTTGGTTTCTATAACCCCGTGGCTTCCGGTGCAGCCGAGCCTTTGCGCGTCGCTTTGGACCGCGTTAACTACTGGATCGGCGTTGGCGCCCAGTTGTCGCCTACCGTTGAGCGTCTGGTCACCCAGTCCAAGAAGGCTGCAGTCTAAGCTGCCCGCCCAATGACAAGAGCACCTGCCGAACTCCAGACTTCTGCCCTTGGCTCCACGGAGCAAGCTTGGCCAGAAGATGCGATTGAGGTCGGGTGCATTCTTGATGCCTGGGGCGTCAAGGGCTGGATCAGGGTGCAAGCCTATTCCAGTGATGCCCAGGCGCTGTTCTCCTCGCGGCGTTGGTTTTTACGAGCTAACGAAGCAATTGAGGGGAAGGGCCCAACCGTGGTGCGCAGCAAGCCGCTGCCACGGCTGTTAAAAATTCTTTCGATTCGCGAGCATGGCGAGGGCATCGTGGCCAGCGTCCAGGACATCGCGGATCGCAATGCGGCTGAAGCGCTGCGCGGCGCGCGCATCTTCATTTCGCGCTCGGCCTTTCCGAGCACCAATCCGGACGAATATTACTGGGTCGACTTAATCGGCCTGAATGTGACCAACCGGCAGGGCGAGGCGCTGGGTGAGGTTATTGGCTTGATCGACGCCGGCCCGCACAGTGTGCTGCGCATCATGCCGCCGGGTTTGACGGCGCCCATCAAGCCCGACCAAGAGCGTCTAGTTCCATTCGTTGCGGCTTTCGTTGACGATGTTGATCTTGAGCAGCGCCAGATCACCGTCGACTGGGGCTTGGACTTCTGAGTCCGGGCCAGCGCAGCATGCGCTTTGACGTCATCACCTTATTCCCCGAACTGTTTGGGCCGCATCTGAGTCACGGGGTAACCCGGCGTGCTTTTGAGAGCGCTCAGGTTGATGTGCGCCTGTGGCAGTTGCGCGACTTTGCCGAAGACAACTACCGCCGTGTCGATGACCGGCCTTTCGGCGGCGGCCCCGGCATGGTGATGCTGGCCGAACCGCTGGAGCGCGCGCTGAACGCGGTCAAGCTGGAGCGTCAATTGGCCGCGCTAGATGTTGGTGGCCCGGCCATCATTCATTTCAGTCCGACCGGTCAAGCCATCACTCAGAGCTTGGTGCGCGACTTGGCCAAAGGGTCGGGTGGGGTGCTGCTTTGTGGCCGCTACGAGGGTATGGACCAGCGCTTTCTGGACCGTCATGTGACGCTAGAACTGAGCTTGGGTGACTTTGTATTGTCTGGCGGCGAGCTGCCCGCCTTGGCGTTGCTCGACGCAATTGCACGTTTGCAAGATGGCGTTTTGAACGATGCCCAATCGCATCAGCAGGACAGCTTTTCGGATGGTTTGCTGGATTGCCCGCATTACAGTCGCCCGGAGGTCCTGACTGGCTTGGGGGCTAGCGATACGGGCCTGCCGGTGCCGGCGGTGCTGATGTCGGGCCACCATGCCAATATCGCCAAATGGCGCCGGGAGAAGTCTCTTGAAATCACCCAAAAGCGCAGGCCGGAGTTGATCGCCTTGGCCCGCGAGGCTGGTGCGCTGAGCAAGAGCGATGAGCGATTCTTGCGTGAGCTGGCGAAAACTGACTCGAAGAGCTGAAACTTTCGCAGGGCTCCGGCTTTTCGGCTATAATAGTTGGCTGTTCGATCCTCTGGTGGGTCGATTTTGGCTTGAGTGCTTGTGGTCGGACCGTGCTGCCTTTGCGCAGTACACCCCGTAAGAGCAGGCTGAAATCAGGAAATTGGCGGCCATGTTGGCCGTTTAGCTTGTTGATGCCACCATGATCATTAGGAGAACTCTGTGGACTTGATCCAAACCCTTGAGCACGAAGAAGTTGCTCGCCTGAACAAGGTATTCCCTGACTATTGCCCCGGCGATACAGTGATTGTCAGCGTGAACGTCGTTGAAGGTACACGCAAGCGTGTGCAGGCTTTCGAAGGCGTTGTGATTGCCAAGCGCAATCGCGGCCTGAACTCCAGCTTCATCGTTCGCAAAATCTCGAACGGCGAAGGCGTCGAGCGTACGTTCCAGCTGTACAGCCCATTGATCGCTTCGATCGTGGTCAAGCGTCGCGGTGCCGTGCGTCGCGCCAAGCTGTACTATTTGCGCGATCGTTCGGGCAAGTCGGCTCGAATCAAGGAAAAATTGGGCTGATCGAATTTCGACTCCGGTCGAAATTCGGGAACACGGTTGTAGTGAGTTTTGCTGCAGCCGCCCAACGACAAAGCCGCCTCAGGGCGGCTTTGTCGTTGCTGGGTTGCGGATTTGGTTTTTCTGTGCACTGTGCCAAAGGTTTTTTGCACTTTCCCCTATGCTCTGAGCCATGGTCCGACCCCCTATCTTGAATCCCCAAGCCGTGCCCTGCAGCTCGGTTGATGAACATTTGCCGGCCGTCGCATTGGCTCAGATGATGCCCGAGGCTTTGCGCGAGCGCTTTGCCAATCCGCCCATGTGGCAAGCCGAATTGCTCGGGGATGGTGGGCTGTTCCCGGGGCGCAAGCCGGCCGATGCCGCTGTGCTGCTGCCCTTGGTGGCTTATGACGATGGCTTGCGTTTGTTGCTGACAAGACGCACCGACCATCTGCGCGACCATGCCGGCCAAGTCAGCCTTCCCGGCGGGCGGGTCGAGTCGCAAGACGCCTCACTGGAAGCGACCGCTCTGCGCGAGACTGAGGAAGAGATTGGCCTGTCCCGAACATTCGTGGAGGTGCTGGGGCGCTTGCCCATCTACACCACCGTCACGGCTTATCGAGTCACGCCGGTGGTCGCGTTGGTCAAGCCAGGGTTTGAGCTGAAGCTGCAGGAAGGTGAGGTCGCCGAGGCCTTCGAGGTGCCTCTGCAGTTTTTGATGACGCCGGCTCATCATCGGCACCATGTGTTTGAGTTCGCAGGCGACCGACAGCAGTTCTTGTCGATGCCTTGGCGCAACAAAGAGGCAGCTGCTGACGCTCAGGAATACTTTATTTGGGGTGCAACTGCGGCGATGCTGCGCAACTTCTACCGTTTCCTCAGCGCGTGAGCCCGCTCGCCCGCTATCATTCCCGCCCATGAACTTCTTTGCGGTCCTGCTTGCTTTGCTGTGTGAACAGCTGAAACCTTTGCGCCATGGCAATGGCATTCATCAAGGCGTGATTGGATGGGTGCGTTGGACCGGGCGAAATTTTGACGCAGGGCGTGAGCACCATGCCACCGTGGTCTGGTGCATCACCGTGCTCGGGCCGGCGCTGTTGACGGTGCTGATCTATTTGACCGTTAGCCACTTCAGCTTGTTGTTGGCCCTGGGCCTGGACATGTTGGTGTTGTATCTGACCCTGGGTTTCAGGCAGTTCAGTCATTACTTCACCGATATCCGCGATGCACTTGAGCGCGGTGATGACTTGGAAGCGCGCCGTTTGCTGTCGGAGTGGCGTCATCTGGATGCCAGTGAGCTACCGCGGACCGAACTGGTGCGGCATGCGATTGAGCATTCCTTGTTGGCCGCGCATCGCCACGTGTTTGGCGTGTTTTTCTGGTTCGTCGTGCTATCAACCTTAGGCCTCGGTCCGGCGGGTGCGGTGCTCTACCGGATGGCCGAATTTGTCAGCCGCTACTGGGCCTTCAAGAGCCGCACCTTGGACGCGCCCACCAATCTGCGCTTGATGCAGCTGTCAAGGCGGCTGTTTGGCTTGATCGACTACCTGCCGGCCCGCTTCACGGCGGTGGGGTTCACCATCGTGGGCAATTTCGAAGAAGCAGTGAACGGCTGGCGTCGCGACGCCGGCCTGTGGCTGCATCCCAATGAAGGCATTATTTTGGCCTCCGCTGCCGGGGCCCTGGGCCTGCAATTGGGCGGCGTGGCCGCACCGGGTGTCACGCCGGATCGCAGCAAGACCTTTGATGCTGGTGTGGACTCGGATTCGACCCTGGCCGATGGCTCAACACCGGGGCAACTGCCACAACTGGGCCATTTGCAAAGCGTGGTCGGTTTGATTTGGCGTTCGGTCGTGCTGTGGATGCTGTTGCTGGCCTTGCTGACCTTGGCCAATTTGGTCGGTTGAATGGTTTGACCATCGCTCTGTACACGGGTTTTGCCGCGCTGCCATCGAGCCAGCGTGTAGTTTTTTATAGCAAAAAGTGGCGGCCCGTGCGCTGCGCGATTAAAGTCCGTGGTGTGGAAGTCGAAATAATGCACATGATCTGCTTCGAGCCGACTTGCTTGCTTGCTCTCAAGCGAAGTGCCGACGCAGCCCAGCAAAGTCTCTCTTGCGGAGGTTTGCCATGATTAATGCTGTAGCTGGTGCCGTTGAAAAAATTCCGGCTCCAAGTCGCCCAAGCGGTGAAGAGTCACTGAAGCGCCGTGAAACGCCTCAACCCATGACGGCGGCAACGGTCGAGCAGGATTCGGCCGTGGTGGAAATTTCGAGTGAAGGCGCTCGATGGGCACAAGCCAAGACGCAAATGCCGGCCGAGCGCTCCGAACCTGCGCTGGCACCTCAAGCTGCCGCAAATAATGAGGCAGCCGAGAAAGCCACTGCCAGCGCATCAGCGCAGCCGGCAGCAAGCGCCACGCAAAAATCCGCTAGCCCGGCCAAGCAAGGGGCGACGAGCGAAACAGACCAGTTCGATGAAGCAGATGCGAATCAGGACGGCACGGTGAACGTGCTTGAACGCCGAGCTTATGATTTCATGCACCCGACCCTGGCTCGTTACCCGGGTTCGGCGGATGAGCAAACGCCACGCACGGTGGCGGCAGAACTGAAGGCTTATGAGGCAGTGGCGCGCAGTGGGCGCAATCTCTGACCCGCAAACAGATGCAAAGCTGGCACAACGCCGGCACAAAAAAAGGCCCGTTGACACGGGCCTTTTGATTTCTTGCTCAGGGTTTGACCAAGGCCCGTGTCAGGCCGAGGCCGTAGCTTGGATACCCGCAATCGCCCATTCCTGGCTTTCGTCAACCGGGCGGACCAAGTGCCAGACCTCATCGAAGTTTTCGGCCGCTGCTTCGCTTTGCTCGCGAATCAAGCCCCAGAACCGCACGCTGACGATTTGTTGGCCATGCTCTTGCACACGCTCAATCACACGGGCATCAAGCTGCAACACATCGGTGCGCTGAATGGCGCCTTTGCGGTCTAACAGCTCTTGTTGCACCACGCCATACATTTCCGGCGTGGTGAAGCGGCGCAAGTCGGCTTGGTCGCCGGCATCATTGGCTGCTTGCAAGCGTATGAACACGCGCTTGGCGAGTTGCTCGAAGCCGGCATTATCAAATCCGTCGCCTGCGAGCGCAGTTGTGGGTGCTGTCGCAGCGGCGGTCGCAACCGGCGCTGCGGTGAACGCGGCAGGCGGGCTCACCGGTGCAGCAACTGGCTGCTGTGGCTGAGTCTGAAATGGCGCACCGGCACCTGCGTACTGCATGCCTTGGGCTGCGGGCTCCTTAGCGGCTCGCATACGGCGCATCACAAAGCCGATCACAAACATCAAGGCCACGCCGATCAGCAACATGGTCATCACATTGGCCAAGGCGCCGCCCATGCCGAAATGGCTGGCCAAAGCGGCAATGCCAAGGCCTGCGGCCAAACCTGCGATCGGACCCATCCAGTTGCGCTTGGGTGCGGCAGCAGCGGCTGCACCTGGGGCAGCGGCGGCTGCCGGCGTAGCGGCTTGCTGGGGCGCGGGGCTGGCCTGCTGTACCGGTGGTCCCTTGGCCGCATCGGCAGGGGGGGCAGTGCGCTTCATGCCGGAGGAGCCGCCTCCACCCAGGCGCTTGGCTTCGGCGTCAAACGTTGTCAAGCCCAAGGCCAAAACAGCCACCATTGCAGAAATCAAAAATCGTTTCACAAAATTCCTCCAAGCCTCAATTGGCCGTCGCGTTAAGGTGGGGTTGCTGCGGCGGCTTTCAAGGGCCTCAGCGCAGATCAAGTTCACGCACATCGGCAAGTACCGTGGCACCAAAGTCCCCGCGCGCAAGATAACTTAAAACCTTTTCCGCTGCGGCTGTAGGGCTTAGCAATTGCCCGCTGGTTTTGAAGTTAGCAAACACGGCTTGATCCGGGAACTTGCTTGGATCGCCGCTGCGCAACTGGGCTTGCATTTCCGTGTCGATGATGCCGGGCGCCAAGGAGACGATTGCCGCGCCGTCCGGTTTGGCTGCTTCATCGAGGGCCATGGCGCGCGAGAGATTGTCCATGCCTGCCTTGGCGGCGCAGTAGGCCGCACTGCCCGCCATGGCGCGGCGTCCCAGGCCGGACGAAATGTTCAAAATCCGCCGTTGCCGGCCCAGGGCAGTCGTGCCGCGCAAGAAGGCGCTGCTCAGGAGCAGGCAGGCTTCCAGCCCAACGCGAATTGCCGTCGACAGGTCTTGCAGCGACGCACATTCGACCGGGCCGGGTGTGGGCACGAGGCCGGCGTTATTGATCAAAGTGGCGCGGCTGAAGCGCCCGCTGGCTTGCGCCTCCAGCCAGCTTTGCAGTGCCTGCGCGGCGGCCAGCGGCTGGCTCAGGTCATATTGCCACTGCATCAGGTTTGGCATCAGTTGAGCGCTCTGCGCCGCCTCGTTCAGCGCGGCACTTTGGCCGCGCGAGATCCCGATCACGACATGGTCGGGATGCAGCAATTGGCGGGCGATCGCCTCGCCCATGCCGCGTGAAGCGCCGCTGACGATGTAAAGCTCTTGCTGTTTCATAGAGTTTCTTTCGGAGGAGTCGAGGCGCTGGCCGGCGCGATTCGGCCAAAGACCAGCAGCAGATTATTGGCAGGCATTTTGATCGCATTGCGCAGGCTGAGCTGGCAGGCCTTGGCCTGAGCCGCGACTTCGTCCAGATGGCGCAGGCCCCAGGCCGGGTTGCGCTCGCGCAGGTCGGCGTCGAAAGCCAGATTGCTGGGGGCGGTGTCCACGTCGCGCTGCAAGAACGGGCCGTAGACGAGCAATAGCCCCGTCGCCGCGAGGTGGCGCGCCGCACCTTGCATCAAGGCCGCACAGGTCTGCCAGGGCGAGATATGCAGCATATTGGCGCAGTACAGGGCATCCAGCGTCTGATGGCTGGGCGGCAGGGCCCAATCGGCGTGCAAGACATCGACTCGCACGGGTGCAGCGCCATGCGGGCGCCAAGCTGCAATGGAGGCCAGACCTTCGGGCGTCGGGTCTGAGCCCAGCCAGTTCCAGCCTGGCATTTGGGCGGAAAAATGTGCAATATGTTGGCCGCTGCCGCTGGCTACTTCCAGCGCTATGCCTTGGGCGGGAAGCAAGGGCAGTAGCGCGTCGAGGATGGCGTGTTTGTTGCGCTCGGCGGCAGGCGAGTGCAGGGCGGCAGGGTGCAAGTTGGCAGTGGGCAAGGTCATGTTGTCAAAACTCCGGTGGGGACTCGAAACTCAGGTCCCAGTCTGGCAGCTTGAGTGTGCGGGCGTGCAAATACATGCGCGGGGCGGCTTGGCCGCCGTACAGCGTGTCGCCGATGATGGGGTGGCCCAATGCCAGCATGTGCACGCGCAGCTGATGCGTGCGGCCGGTCACCGGCTCCAGCTCCACGCGCGTCTGTTGCGCGCAGCGCGACAGCACGCGGTAGCGCGTCAGCGAGGCTTTGCCGATTTGGTGGTCAATTTTTTGACGCGGCCGGTTCGGCCAATCGGTGATCAATGGCAGGTCTACTTCACCCGCGTCGGGGAGGGGCAAGTTGCCCGCCAGCAGCGCCTCATAGCGTTTGTGCACGCGCCGGCCTTCGAATGCCATGCTCAAGGCGCGCTGCATGGCCGGGCCGCGTGCGAGCAGCAGCAGGCCCGACGTGGCCATGTCCAGGCGGTGGACGATCAAGGCCTCGGGGTACAGGCGCTGCACACGGTGTATCGCGCAATCCTGCTTGTCTTCGCCGCGGCCCGGCACCGACAGCAGACCGCTCGGCTTGTTGATGAGCAACAGCGCGTCGTTGACAAACAAGAAATCGACGCGAAGCCCTTCGTCATCGAGGCCGACCCCAAGAACTTGTGTGCCGCTCAAAATTGGTCTATCCAGCCCGATTGCAAGGCGGACTGAGGGTTGGATCCGGCCGCCCGTACGTGGCTGAGCGCGGCTTCGCGGTCCAAGCCTGCTTGCTTCAAGACGCAAGCGGCGACCGTGCCGGTGCGACCCAGGCCGGCGGCGCAGTGCAAGAAAACCTGCTCGCCCAGTTGCAAGCTGTGGGTCACTTGTTCAACACCTAGCCGAAATGCGGCAGGGTCGGCGCCCAGCCCGAAGTCGCGCATCGGCAGATGCTGCCAGCGAAACGGCAGCCGCCCCTCGGCAATGGCCTTGTGATAGGCGGGCGACAGGCCTGCAATTTCTTCCAGCGGGTTCAGGCAGACCACCAGATTGAGGTTGCGCAGGCGGGCTTCGTCGAGAAACGAGCCCCAGGACTCCAGGCGGCCAGGCATAGAGCTCAGCCAGAGGCGGCCGCTCAGATTCGGGGGCAAGGTGAGGGATCTAAATGGCATGGCGCTATTTTCGATCAGCTTTGATGACGCCGCTGCCATCGCCGCAAACCCATCGCCAACGCGAAGGCAAGCAGCAAGATCAGCAGCGCGATCAAACCCAGCCAAAGCCAGTCCTCGCGGCCCGCTTGCTGCAGGGCGCGCAAGAGGCGCTCCATGAAGAAGGCCATCACCAAGGTGCTGGGCGTCATGCCTATGGCCGTGCCCAGCAGCATGTCACGCAGCCGGATATGGGTGGCGCCGGCCACCATATTGACGACCGCAAACGGCGCCAGGGGCAGCAAGCGCAGCGTGATCACGGCCCAAACGCCGCGGCCGCCCAACTGCTCGCTGACTTGGCGTACCTTGGGGCCGGCCAGCCCTTGCAATGCTTGATGGCCCAGGCTGCGCCCGATGGCATGGCTGGCAGCCGAGGACAAGAGTGCGGCACCCACACTGCAGACAAAGCCCTGCCAAGGCCCCAAGGCGGCGATCAACAACAGGCTCAGCACCGACAGCGGCACCGCCAGCGTGAGGCCCAGGGCGGCGCCCAGCATGGCCAAGCCAGGGCCGAGTTCGGCTCCGCTGCTTCGCAACTCGGTCAGCCCAGCGGCGAGATCCAGCTTGCCGCCGCTCCAGAACAAGGCCAGGGCGAGCAGGCTCGCCAGTAGCAGCGCCAACAGCACAAGGCGTAGCTTGAGATGCTTGATCGCGGGTCCTGGCTTGACTGCGCTTAGGTCTTTTGTCTGCTTCATGCAGCCTCATTCTCGCCCTGTGCTTGAAGCAAGAACTGCCGCATCGTCTCGGCCAGCTCGTTCACATGCTGAGCCTCAAACATCGAGCCATGCAAGCCGCTGACCAGCCGCGTTTGTATGCCTTGGGGCATCAGACGGTGCCAGCCCTGAAACAAGAAGCGGTTCCAACTGGCCAGGCCGGTTGATTTGACCAGCAGTACCGGGCCGTCAAAGGCATGGCAGCGATGACCCCGTAAAGCGAGCACCTGGCTGATCAGGCCGGGGTCACTGAACATCGCGCTGAGTCGTCGCCCATTCATGCTCAGATCCTGCATATGCAGCTTGCGCACCAGCCAGCCGAGTGCGCGCCAAGAAGTGGCGCCGCCAAACACCGCGTCCGGATGAATGGTGTCGAGCAGCATCAAGCCCAGCGGTTTGCGGCCACGTTTTTGCAGCTCAAGCGCAGTGGCCAGCGCGGTCACGCCGCCGACCGAAAACCCGGCCAGCCAAACGGCCTGATCGCCAGTCTGTGCCTGCGCTTCGATGCAATCCGCATACAGCGTCGCGAATTCCTCCATCGTGGCGGGTGCTGGGGACAGCGGCGCCTGCAACATGAAGAGCTGTGCTTCGCCTTGCAGGGATTGAGCCAAGTTTTGCAGCCGCAGCACATCGCCATGGCCCGAAGCCGCCAGAAATAGGGCCGGTGCTGGGGCCGATGTGTCAGCCGAGGAATCGCTGAGCGCACGCAGGACACCGGGCCTGGCGATGGGCAGGTTCAAGGCCCGCGCCAGGCTTGCAATGCTTGGATGCTCGCTGATCAACTGCAGCGGCAGGGGCCGGCCCAGTTGGTCTTCCATGGCGCCCAAGATGCTCAGCGCGGCCAAAGAGTCTCCCCCCAGCTCAAAGAAATCATCATCCATGCCGATGCTGCGTATGCTGGCCATGCTGCCATCCCGCGGGCTCAGCGCCTGTTGCCACAGGGCCAGCAGTCTGTGCTCCATCGCTGTTGCGGGCGCGCGCAGGCTTTTGCTGCGGCATTGCTCGCTTAGCGGCAGTGGCAAGGCGGCGCAGTCGAGCTTGCCTGTGCCGGTCAAGGGCATTGCTTCCAGCCAGGTGAAACCGCTTGGCCGCATATAGTCGGGCAGCTTCATCCGCAAGCCGGCTTGCAGTTCGAGCGTATCGCAGGGCCGACCGACCAGCCATGCATGCAGCTGCGCTTGACCACCCAGCTCGATTTTTTGCACGACGGCCTGCTCTATGCCGGGCAGCGCACAGCAAGCGGCCTCGACATCGCCGGGTTCGATCCGGTAGCCCCTCAGCTTGATCTGGCGGTCGATGCGGCCGCTGAAGTGAAGGCGACCGAGGACATCCAGCCAGCCGCGATCGCCGCTGCGGTAGATGCGCTGTCCGGCAGCAAAAGGGTCGGCCATGAAGGCCTGTTGATCTAGATCGGGCCGGCCCAGGTAGCCGCGTGCGAGCGCGCCGCCGCCGATATAGATCTCGCCGATGGCGCCGAAGGGCAGCAGCTCTTGTCGTGGCCCCAGCACATAGATGCGGCTGTCGTCGATCGGGCGGCCCAGTGGCAAGTCAGCGCCGGATTCGGGCGCCTGTCCTTCGGCCGTATCAAGGGTGCAGTCCCAAGCGGTGGCGAAGATGGTGGCTTCCGTTGGACCGTAGACATTGAACAGTTGTGCGCCGGTTTCACGCACAAAACGCGCGGCCAACTCGGGCGCCAAGACCTCGCCGCCGCAACAGGCCACACGCAGCTTCAGCCCCGGCTTGCCATGCCAGCCGGCCAAGAGCCCGGGCAGGCTGGAGGGCACCAGGGCGCTGAAGGTCGTGCCATGCCTGAGCATGAAGTCCGCCAAACGCTGCGGGTGCAGCTTGCCGGGCGGCGGCAGCGCAATGCTGGCCCCTTGGGTCAGCGGCAGCAAGAGCTCGATCAGCGCCGGGTCAAAGACCAGTTGTGTGCCTTGGGCCGAGCGGTCGTTGGCGTCGATCGCCCAGGCGCGGGACAGCCAAGCCAGCCGCCGTGACAAGGCGCCGTGCTCGACCATCACGCCCTTTGGCCGCCCGCTGGAGCCCGAGGTAAACAAGACATAGGCCAAGTCATCGGGGCTGGCTTTCGCCCATGACCCTTGCGCTTGCGAGGGCGCCACCGCTGAGTCTGAAGCCACACGCACAGGCAGGCAGCGGCTGTGCAGCGCCGCCAAATTGGGGGTGGCCGAAGCGTCCAACAGCAAGGCGACGGCGCCGCTGTCCGCCAAGATCTCGGCTAAGCGAACCGTGGGCGCTTGCGGGTCCAGCGGCAAAAACGCGGCGCTGGCGCGAGAGATGGCCAACAATGCGGTCACCATCTCAGGCCCGCGTTCAATGGCCAGGGCCACCACCTTGTTACGTGCAGCGCCCAAGTCGCGCAAGCGTCGGGCCAGCATTTCGACCCGCTGAGCAAGCTCACCGTAGCTGAGGCTGCCGCCATCCCACACCAGCGCACAGCGCTGCGGCCACAGCGCGGCTTGATGCTCGAAAAGATCGATATAGGCTTGCGGCGCGTCCAACTGAGCGAGATCTTTGTGCAGCCCTTCCAGCAAGGCCCAGCGCTCTTCGGAGGGGACAATGTCTAAGGCCTCAAGGGAGCGGTTTGGGTGCAGGGCCAAGGCCTCTGCCAGGGCCTGCGTCAAGTGCCAAAGCCTGCGCGCCAAAAGCTGCGGCTCACCCGGCCCGAAGCAGTCTTGGCTGGCTTCAACAATCATCTCCGGGTCGGCCTGGGAATCAAACTCGCACACCGTCAGCGCCAGCGGATAGCGTGCCACGCCGGCAAAGAGTTGGCGAGAGTCCACCAGCTGTGCCGCGCCGAAAGACAAGGCGTAGTCTTGCCGCTCAAAAGACAGCACAAGGTCGAGCAGACTGTCGCGACCCGCACGCATCAGCGGCAAGGAATGACTCAGCTCACTCAAGGGGTAACGCGGATGGCGCAGCGCGCCCTGGATTTGCTGGCTGACATGGCGCAGCAAGTCCGCCGCGCTCGCACCGGCTTCGATCTGCACGCGAACCGCCAGAACGCCGACAAACATACCCGGCGTGGCGCGGTAGCGCCGGCCCGAGCGGTTCAGGCTGGGCACGCCGATCAGCAATGACGAGCGGCCCAGCAGGCGGGCGTAATACAGCGCGACTGCGGCCAAAAAGCAGGCAAAGACGCTGCTCCCCGAGGCTTCTGCGCTGGCCGCCAGGCGGTCGTAGGCGGGTCTGGGCAAAGGCAGTTTGAAAACATCGGCTTCGGGCAGGGCTTGGCGCCTTAGCTGGCCTTGGCCTTGGCTTTGGCGCGGTGCAATCAAGGCGCCGTCCAGCAGGCTTTTTTGCTTCCCCGCGAGGTGTTCGCCGAGCTGCTGCTGCCAATAGATTGCGTCTCGCTCAAACTGCACCGAACTTTTGTAGGCCACAGACTCGGCAATAAAGTCTTGGTAGCTGGGTGCTGGCAATGTCGTGTGGGCTGAGTCTGAGTCCAGCTCCGCGTAGATTTCGCTCCAGGCTCGCATCACTTGGGTGGTGCCCCAGCCGTCCATGACCAGATGGTGAAACTGAATCGTCAGCCCATGCAGCAGATCGTTGGCCCGCAGCAGGGTGAAGCGCCAAGGAGGCTGGCCGTCTAACTCGAAATGCTGTCGCATGCTTTGCTGCCACCAGGCGCGCATGCTTTCACGTGGGTCGTCGCTGGCATCAAGCCTGATCAAGTCGAGCTGCGGCTCGAAGTGGCTGAGCAGGCATTGTGTGCCGTCGGCGTGAGGGGCCAGGCGCAGCGCGTCATGGCGCGCCACCAACAGCAGCAAGGCCTGCTGCAGGCGTGCCACATCCAGCGGCCCGACAAGGAAGCCGGCGCCGCCGATGTGCAGATGTGTGCTGCCCGGCCAAGCGCGCTGATCGAGCCAAACCTCACGCTGGCTGAGGGATAAATCGAGTTTCAAGCCCGGGGTGGGTCTGACTGCTTGGGAAGATCCCATTGGCCAATTTTCTCCATCGCATAGCGGTAACCAATTTCGGCAATATCGGCACCTCGCCCGTAGGCCATGAGGGCATATTCACCGACCGGCGGTTCCAAATAATGGTCAGCCTGAGCGATGGTGCGAACTCTCTGGTTCATGCTGCCCACATGGCTTGCGCTGTAAAGAATTTCGGCAATCCCAGGGGAGACCGGCGCGCGGGTAGAAAATTTTGACTTCAGGGTGCTCCAGGCGCTCAGGCGCTTGAGCGCGTGATCGGCAAGCAGATTGGCACGCACATCCACATCAATCGCGATGATCAAACCGTTGCCGCGCCGCCTTTCTAACTTGGTACCTAGGCGCATGCGCATCGCCTGAACGGGCACGTTGTCCAGAATGGCACCATCCACCAGCAAGGCGCCTCGCATCAATACCGGCGGCAACAGGCCGGCCGGGGAGTTGCTCGCCAGCACGGCCTTCCACAGCGGGCCGGCGTCCAGCACCTGCGTATTGCCCAGGCTCAGATTGCAGGCTGCCGCGAAATAAGGACGCCAGAGTTGCTCAATCTGAGCGTTGCCAAACATGCGCTTGAGGTCGCGCTCGACCCGGCGCCCAGCCGCCAGCGATACCAAGGGCAGGGTCGGCCTTTCGCCGCCGGCCGCGAAGCGCTGCGTGTGTCGCAGGATATCGGCCAAATCATGGCCTAGCGCGTATTGCGCGCCGATCAAGGCGCCCATGCTGTTGCCGCCGATCAGATCGACCGCAAGCCCGCATTCCTGCAAGGCACGTAAGACCCCCAGATGCGCGAAACCGCGCGCACCGCCGCCGCCCAACACGATGCCGACGGCGCTGCCGGTCAGAAAGCGCGCCAAGCGGGCCGAGTCTCCCAGCCTGCCCCGGCGCAGCGGGTAAATGCGCTCGACATCACGCCCCAACAACCAGGGCGCTGGCGGCACAGCTTGCACTTGCGCGGGGCTGTGCAGCAACACCAAGTGACGGCGTTTGAGCAAATAGCCGGGCTCTTGACAGAGCGTCAACTCGATATCGGCAAGCCTGGGGTCGGCATCGGCATCGGCCACAAACACGACTTGATCGGCTTGCCTGAAGGCGTAGCGGGTCCAAGCGCAGTCTTCGCCCGAGCTCTCGTACAGGATGAACTCATGCTCTTCCTCGATGCGAGGCAGGGCTTCGCGTGGCACGGCTTGGCCATTCAGCAATAGCTTGCTGCCATCGGCAGCAGCTTGAAGGTGCGCCACCCGGCCATGCTTGGCAAATGCCAGGGTCAGGTCTTGCCCCAGGCTTGTTTGCTGCCCGTGTTGTTGCTGGTGTTGAAGCGGCAGCAGCACAAAAGTCTGGGCCAGATGTCGATCGGCCGGGTCGGGTGCATTGCGCATGCGGTCATAGACCGCCTTGAGGAAAACCTGCGACAGCTCGAGCGGGAAGCATTGCAGCAGCCGCTCGTAGGCTTGGCGGCTCAGCAGGGCCAAGCGCGAATCGCGCACGGCCGTCACATCTTGGGCGCGCGCCTGGCCCAGGATCATCCCCAATTCGCCAATGCTTTGGCCGGGCTGAATCTGGTTATAGAGCAGCAGTTGGCCGTCGGTGCCCTGGCGAGAAACCCGCAGCCCGCCGCTGATCACGAAGATGATGCAGTCGGATGCGGCGCCCTCATGAATCACGGTTTCGCCGCCGTGCACGCTCTTGAGCGTCATCGCGTCGGCCAAGGCCTCAATGATCTCGGTCTGGAGCGCACCAAATACCGAGCTTGAACGCAAAACGTCGATGACGCGGGCACGGCTGCTTGGGGAAGGCTGCATCGAAGCAGTCTAGCCTGTGGCGGTGCCCCGAGTGGACACAAATCAGCCCCCGATTGCAGGCACGAGGTCAGTGCAGAAAGAACAACACCCGCTGCTCGGTAAGAAACAGCGGGTGCGGGAGGCAGCCAGGTCCAAAGCCTGCTTGCAGACAGTGCCGGCCTGAGTGCCGGCGCAGACCTTAGTTGGGTATCAGCGCCGAACCCAGCGCCTGCACGGCTTCGTCCAACTTGGCTGAAGCCAAGGCTTTGCACTGTTCCACCGATGCATTGGCTTGCGAGCCAAATGTGGTGGCGCTCTTGGCCGGCTTGAAAAGCAGATCCTTGCCCTTGACCGGCAGCATCAGCGTGCGGGCGGTGATCACGCAAGTCTTGTTCGCATCAATGCCACCTTCGACTTGGCTCAGAAAGCCCCATTTTTTGGCGGGAAAGAGCTTGACGAACTTGGCCGTGGGGGCCTTCAACCAGATCGCTTCGGCGCTGGCTTGATCCATCCAGGGGGCGGTCGAGTGGTCGATGATGATGTATTTGACGGGTGCTGCAAAGGCCAGCGAGGCGCAGGGCAACAAGAGGGCGGCCATCAGCTTGGAGATTTTCATGGGTTTCTTTCGATGTGTCGGTGTGCAAATGGACGCGACCGAGCATGGCGGCCGACTGCGCGGATTGTAGGGAGAGTTTTCGAGAAAAATCTGTGTTTGGTGCTTGCTGACTATCGGCGTAAACCCGAGTGTCGGCCGTAGGCCGCGCGGCCCGTGCCGGTTTGCGTGAAATGTTGAAGCTGCTGGCTATCATCCGGTTCATGGTGACCTCAACTCCGCGCAAATCCTCCGCCGCTTCCAGCGTAAGAACGGCTGCTCCTACCAAGACGGCCAAGACGGCCAAGACAGGCAAGTCGGCCGTTGCGGCCAAGGCGTCCAAGCCCGCAAAGCGGGGTACGGCGGCAAGTGAGGAGGCGGCCCCACAAGCCCTTGAGGAGCCGTCGGCCCAGCCTTCGCTGCGCTTTATGCACAGCCAGGCCATGCGAAAGCAGACGCTGAAGGTGCTGTCTGCGATGGAGCAGGCGGACGCGCCCGGCGAGCACCGGGCAGCCTTGGCCGATATGGTCGTGGTGTTGATGACTGCCGGCATGGATTTTTATTTCCTCGCCCCACTCAAACAAGCCAAGGCCGGCTTTGTGATTCAGCAGTCGGCCAATCTCGGTATGGTCGGCGTGCAGCAGCTGATGGGCGGGGTGATCCGCAACATCATCGGGCGCATGGATGGGCCGGCCTTGTTGAGTGTGTGTGGCTCCATTCGCTCGATGATGCGCTGAGCTGACTAGCTCAGCAGCCATGTGCTGAGCCTGAAGGTGACGAAGGACGCCAAGTAGGCCAGGCCGAACAGGTAGGCGGCCATCACCAGCGGCATGCGCAGCCCGCCGGTTTCTCGCCGCACCGCCGCCAAAGTAGCCAGGCATTGCGGCGCGAAGACGAACCAAGCCAATAAGGACAAAGCGGTCGGCAGGCTCCAGCTCTGCGCGATCAGCGGTGTCAAGGCTTGGGCCGCGTCCTCGGCTCCGGCCGACAAGGCATAGACGGTGCCCAAGGCGCTGATGGCGATCTCGCGCGCTGCCAGGCCGGGCACCAAGGCCAGGCTGATTTGCCAGTTGAAGCCAATCGGCTCGAACACATGGGCCAGGCCGCGCCCGAGCATGCCGGCCACGCTGTACTCGATGGCCGCGCCGGTGGCGCCGTCCGGCTTGCCGGGGAAACTCGACAGCGCCCACAGCAGCAAGGTCAGGCACAAGATGATGCCGCCGACGCGTTTGATGAAGATCGCGGCCCGCTGCCACAGGCCAATCATCACATTGCGCGGATTGGGCCAGTGGTAATTCGGGAGTTCCATCATCAGTGGCCTCACTTGGCTGCCGCTGGTGAAGCGTTTGAGTACCCAGGCGACGGCGAGGGCGCCCAAGATGCCGACCAAATAGAGCCCCAGCAAGACCAAGCCTTGCAGCTCGAAGCCACCCCATACCAGGCGCTGCGGAATGAAGGCCCCAATCAACAAGGCATAGACCGGCAAGCGGGCAGAGCAGGTCATCAGCGGGGCAATCATGATGGTGACCAAACGGTCGCGCGGGTTGGCGATGCTGCGCGTGGCCATGATGCCGGGAATCGCGCAGGCAAAGCTCGACAGCAAGGGGATGAAGCTGCGCCCGGACAGGCCCACGCTGCCCATCAAACGGTCGAGTAAGAAGGCGGCGCGCGGCAAATAGCCCGACTCTTCCAGCACCAGGATGAAGAAGAAAAGAATCAGAATCTGCGGCAAAAACACCAGCACGCCGCCAACACCGGCGATCAAGCCGTCGACGATCAAGCTGCGCAACCAGCCGTCTGGCAGCTGGCCCGAGGCCTGTTGCCCCAGCCAAGCCATGCCCGCTTCGATCTGATCTTTGGGCCATTCGGCCCAGCTGAACACCGCTTGGAACAAAAGGAATAACACCAGCATCAAGATCAGCGGGCCGGCAACTGGGTGCAGCAAGACCCGGTCTATCCGGTCGCTGGGCAAATGCGGCAAGACTTGGTCGAGGTCCAGCGCCTGCAAGATCTGCCGCACGGCGGCGTGGTCGCTGGCTTGATGCCCTGCCGGCGCGCTGGCCGCGTTCAGCTCGGGCAAGGCCTCAGCAGCCGGCGACCAGACCTCGCGCTGATCGAGCAGCAACTTCAGCTCGTCCACGCCAAGGCCTTGCGTGGCTACGGTGCGAATCACCGGCACACCGATGGCCGCGGCCAACTTGTCGGCGTCGATATGGATGCCGCGGCGGTCGGCCAAGTCAGTCATATTGAGCGCCACCACGCAGGGCAGGCCCAGGCGCTTGACCGCCAGTACCAGGCGCAAGGTGCGGCGCAGATTGGTTGCGTCGAGCACGCAAATCACCAAATCGGGTCGCTTCTCGCCGCGCGCACGGCCGGCCAAGACATCACAGGTGACGCGCTCGTCCGGCGAGCGCGGATGCAAGCTGTAGGTGCCGGGCAGGTCGAGCAGGCGCAGGCTCTTGCCCGCCGCGCTGCTCAGGCGTCCTTCCTTGCGCTCGACCGTCACGCCGGCATAGTTGGCGACTTTTTGCTGGCTGCCGGTCAGGCGGTTGAAGAGGGCGGTCTTGCCGCAGTTCGGGTTGCCCACCAGCGCCAACAAGGGGCCGCTCGGGTGCAGATGGATGACGGCTTCACGCACCGAGGCTTCCCTCATTCAAGACGGTGATGCAGGCCGCTTCGGCCCGCCGCAGCGCAAACGTCGACTGGCCGATGCGCACCACCAAGGGGTCTGCGCCGGGTTGGCCGCGCGCTATCACCCGCACCGCTTCACCGGGCAAAAATCCCAGCTCTTCCAGCCATTCGGCCCACTCGGGGGCATAGCTGGGTGAGCTCACACCAACGACGCTGAGCGCCGCGCCAATCGCGGCCTCGGCCAGGCTGTCTGGGGCTTCGTGGGTCATGGATTTTGAAGTGGGTTTAATGCAATCAAGAATTATTCGCATTGTACCCATGCCGGGCGGCGCTCAGGAACTTGGCTGACTCAATGTTTGATCAAGCGCAAGCTTGAGTTGCTCAAGTCCGGCGGCAAATTGTTCCCCTTGGCGCATATCGGCGAAGCGCTCAAGTTCATCGCTTAAGTCGTAGCTGCGCCCCTGGGGTTCGATGAAGGCCAGGCAGCCTTTGATGCCGTGCACGGTGGTGGCTGCCGCAGGCCAGTCGGCTTGGGTCATCGCGGCTTCGATTTCCTGCAGGCGCAAGGGCCATTGCTCCTTGAAGG
The DNA here is from genome assembly GCF_028595345.1 of Roseateles albus. Taxonomy (NCBI): domain Bacteria; kingdom Pseudomonadati; phylum Pseudomonadota; class Betaproteobacteria; order Burkholderiales; family Sphaerotilaceae; genus Roseateles; species Roseateles albus. The sequence continues at coordinate 403,499 of NZ_JAQQXT010000003.1, forward strand.
CGCTCAACATCTGCCCCTTCAGTTCGCGCACGCGCTGCGCTCGAATCTCTTGCTTGCTGACCGGGGTGGCGGGGCTGCTCGGTGCCGAAGGGCTTGCTGGGATGTGTGGGCCTTGCTCAGACTGATCAATGGGCTGATCGCGTGGCAGCTCAGGCGGCACATTGCGCGGCCTGAGTGGGCGACCTTGGATGCGCCGCGCTTCAATAACGTCGGCGAGCACCTGATGCAGCGCTCGCTCGTCGATGGGCTTGCTCAGAAAACCGGCCATGCCGCTGCTCAGGAAGCGCGCTCGGTCCTGCTCGGAAGCATTGGCTGTCAAGGCAATGATGGGGATCTGCGGCTCAGGGAACACCAGCTCGCGCCAACGTCCGGCGCGGATATGGCCGGTCGCTTCCAGCCCATCCATCACCGGCATACGGCCATCCATCAAGATCAGGTCAAAGGCCTCCTGGGTCAGCGCCTGCAAGGCCTGCTCCCCGTTGTTCACCAAGGTCAGGGTGTGGCCCATATCGTTGAGCAGGGCCTTGATGATCAACTGATTGGTCTGCGCGTCCTCGGCCACCAGCACATGCAGCGCATGGGCATGGGGGACTAAGTCCTGCTCGACCACTTGCTGCGGCTCTTGCCCAAGTGCAAAGGGCACTTCAAAGTAGAAGGTGCTGCCCGCGCCCAGGCTGCTTTGCAGGCCGATGCGCCCGCCCATCAATTCCACCAACTGCTTGCAAATCGACAAGCCCAGGCCGGTGCCGCCGAAATTGCGCGTGGTCGACATATCGGCCTGTTCGAACTTCTGGAATAGCCGTCCCTGAGCCTCCTCGCTGATGCCCAAGCCTGAATCTTGGACGGCGAAGTAAATCGATACTTGCGCGGGCCCAGGCCCGGTCGCGTCGCAACGCTCGGGGCTGCTCAAGCTGGCGGCCACGGTGACACCGCCGCGTTCGGTGAATTTGATGGCGTTGCCGACCAGATTCAACAGCACTTGGCGCAGCCTTGTCGGGTCGCCCTGCAGGTAATCCGGTATTTGCGGGTCCAGGTGCAGCTCCAGCCGTATGCTTTTTTGGCCCGCGCGCTCGTTCAGCAGTTGCATGGCGTCGTCCAGCAAGGGCCGTAAGGCAAAGTCCACCGTTTCCAGCTTGAGTTTGCCGGCCTCGATCTTGGAGACATCGAGCAAATCATTGACGATCTGCAGCAAGGCCTGCGCATTCTTGCTGGCCAAATCAACGCGCTCACGCGCGAGCGGCTCCATCTGCCCGCGCAAGCCAAGTTTGAGCATGCCCAAAATACCGGCCAGCGGCGTTCTCAACTCATGGCTCATCATCGCCAGGAAAGCACTCTTCAGGGTCGAGGCCTGTTCGGCCGCATCTTTCAGGGCCAGCAAGCGGCTGTTGCTGTCCTCCAGCTGGCTGTCGCGTTTGACGATCTGGTCGAGCATGCGGTTGAACACCGTGCTGAGCGCGCCGACCTCGTCATTGGCCACCACCTGGGCGCGAACGGTGAACTTTTCGCGTTGTGACACCTCTTCCATGACCTGCTTCAGGCCGGTGATGGGGGTCAGCGCACGACGCAAGAAGCGGCGTGCCAAAAGCAAGGCTGCAGCACCCGACAGCCCCAGCGTCAGCACCAGGGCCAGGGCGAAATGAAGAATGGATTGCCACATCCGCGCCAAATCCACCTTGGCAACCAGCGTACCCACGCGAGCATCCGACAACATCACCGGTGCAGCCAAGATCAGCGAGTTCTCGAACAGGCGGGATTCGCGCTGCAGTTGCAACTCGGCATTGCTCAGACCCATGTTTGCGCTGGCCAGGTGGCTGGCAATGATGCTGCCGTTGACGCGCAAGATGTAGACCGACTGCAGACCGGGATAGATGCTGGCGGCGCGCAAGATTTCACCGGCCGCCTTCTCGTCATCAAAAACCAGCGGAGACGCCGCTTGCACCGCCAGGGTATTGAGCCAGGCTTGGCTGCCGTCGATCACGGCGGCGCGCTGCATCACGGCCTCCTGCGCGGAGGTCAGCAGCAGCGCGATGGCCAAGGCTGCCGCGAGCGCGGCGGCAAGAATGCGCTCAAGCCGCGTGACCAAGGAGCGCTGCTTGGCATGATTCAGGGCTGTGCTGGTCTGAGGACTTGTCACCGTTGCTTCAGGGTCGGGTTGGATAGGCGGGCTGGGGTTGGGCGTCAATTCGTGCTTCTGGCCAATTGCAAGACTTTGGACGACAAAACGATGCCGACCTTTTTGGCCCGCTGGATATTGACATCAAACACCAGTCGTTTGCCGTCCAGCGACAATAATATTGCCGCACCGGCTGCCACCGGCGTATCGGCCACCGTCAAGACCGGCGCGTCCGCCAAGTGTTTCAGGATGGCTTGCATATTGGGTGCCTCTTGCTCGGTGACGAAGAGCAGCTGGCATTTTTTGATACCGGCCAAGCCGTTCATGCGGCTGACCGACAAGCGCCGGCCGTTGACATTCTTGCCTTCGAGACTGCTCAAGGCCTCGCCGAAACTGTCCTGACCCAGCACGCAAAGCGTCAGACCTTCCTGCGGCGTTTGGGGGTCCAAATTGGGCCATTCGGCAAAGATCATGAAGTTGTAAAGATAGCTGGCCTTCATGGCGTACTCGGGCACGGCTTGCGCTCTCGCAGTCGGGCACAAGGTCGAGCTCAGGCCGGCCCCCAGCAGCAAGGCCGGCAGCAGCAATCTCAGCTTCGACAGCAAAAGGCGCTTCATCCTTATTTCCAGAAGTCCCAGCTGACTTGCAGCCAATAAGTCCGCCCGTCCATCTGCATGGTGTCAAGCGCCATGCCTTCGCGCGTGTTCCGGACCACCGAGGCCGGCACCTCAAATTGGCGATTCAATGCGTTCTTGATGCTGAAGGACGCGCCGAGACCGTTCCACCGCTGCGCGGAGGTCAGCGTCAGATTGAAGAAGCTGGTGCCGCCCACTGGGCGGCCCGGCCGCACCATGACGTTGTCTGAGTTGCGCAACTCCTTGGTGATGCGAGAGCCCAGGTACTGGGCTTCCAAACCTATGCGCAAGATGTTGTCGAGCGCCGGCCAGCTGAGATTGACCTTGCCCAAGCTGCGCGGCGAATTGACCAGTCGCAACCCTTCGGAGTCCGTGGCGTCTTGCCAAGCGGCACTGGCGCGCAGCTGCACATCGCCGGCCCAGCTTTGGTCGATCTGCACTTCCAAACCCTTGGTTTTGCTCTGACCATCGAAGACATCGGCACCGCTGGCGGACGCCACATAGTGCTGATCAGACAAGACATAGTGGTAGACCGATCCGGTCAAGCGCAGCTTGGGGCTCACGTCGTGTAGCAGCACCAACTCTGACGCGCTGACATGCTCGGGTTTGAACAAGTCCGATTGCTTGGAAGAGCTGATGTCGTAGGGGTTGGGCAGGCGAAAAGCCTGGCTGTGGGACGCCTTGATGGTGGTCTCGGCGTCGGCCTGCAGGGTCAGCGCCAGCCTCGGGCTGATGGCGGCCTTGTGGGCATAGCGAATGCAAGGTTCGACCGAGCAGTCGATGGCATTGGGTTTGTCATAGCGCAGGCCGACATTGGCGCTCAGTTTGTCACTGACGGTGAACTCGTCGGTGGCATACAGGCTGTAAGTCCTGTTGGTATAGGGGTAGCGGTAATAAACGAATTGTTTTTGAAATTTGGCATCCAGCGCCACCGGAGAAAATACTTGTTTGAAATCATCCCGGTACTCGGCTCCAAAAACCAAGGTATGCCCGGTAAAGCGGGTCAGCGCAAACTTTTGATCGAGTCCCCACCACCGGCCTTCATGTTGGTTTTGCCTGAATTGCTCCTTGGGGTCTATGGCGCCATATTCGCGAATCGATTTATCTTCATACAGGCCGTAGTACAGGCGCGAAACCGATTTGAAATCCTGGCTGATATTGAAGTCATATTTCGCACTGGCGTGGCTGGTCTCGTCGACCAAATGGTAGATCCGGTTGAAAGCGTCCTCGCGTCTTGGTAGAGGGGAGGCCTTGGTTCGGGTCACGCTGGCGGCCTGCAGGCTCAAACCATTGAATTCAACTTTCGCGAACAGGCGCCGAGCCTCTTCAAAATCCTGACCGATGGCCCAACCATTGTTTTGCTTGGGAGTGTCAAAGTAAGGGAAGTAGAAGTCTTGCCCATCGCTCTTGAGCCAAGACGCCGAGAACAACAGGTCCAGGCCGTTGTCCAACTTCTTGCCGAAGCTCAGCCGCTCTTTGCGGCCGCCATGGCTGAAAACGTCAGCGGCCACCTGGGCTGAATTGAAATCGCTGCCTTTTTTGGTGATGACATTGATAATCCCCAACAAGGCATTGTTGCCGTAAGTGACCGAGCCGGTGCCGGGTACATATTCAACCCGGTCTATTAGTTCGAGGTCAATCAAGCCCGAGTTGTCAATATAGGCTTGGTTGTAGAGATTGTCTTGGGTGGCGCTGCCATCAATCAATACCATGATGCGGCCGACATAATCACCCGGTGCACCAAAACCTCGGCCGCCCAGATATTCATAGCGCCGATCAAATGTGGTGTAGAGCCCGCGCATGCTGTTGATGACGTCGGCCAAGGTGCGATATCCAAAAGTTCGGATGTCGGCAGCGGTCACGATAGAAACCGCCGAAGGTGAATCGCTGACTTGCTTGGCTAGTTTGGACGCGGTGATCACGTCTGTTTGAGTGAGTTTCTCAAACGGCAACGAGGTCAAGTCCAATGGCTTGTCCTGCGCCCAGGACTGGGCGCTGCAGGCGAGGGCCAAGCAGAGAATCGTAGTAGGTCGCATGCGTTGAAGAGTCGTCAGGGGGACCTGAATGGGCGAAGGGGGCTACGCGCCGAGTTCGAACTGTACTTGAGCGAAGCTGCGTCAAGACCTATGCAAACCCCTTGGGGCTGTCCGAACTGCTGGCCTCGACTTCGACAAGACAAGGCCGCCGCTTGGCTGAAAGATTGCCAAAACTTTGCCAAGTTCGGCCAATGCTGGTCTGTGTTGGTCGCTGTTAGTAGGTGGGCGGCAAAGGCGCGGGGCAAGGGTGCAGGTCAAAAGTGCAGAAGCTAAAAACCGCTGTTTTTCCGCACAAAATCGAGGGCGCAAACGTTTAGCGTTTTCCTTTAGACGGGAAGACCTGCAAATTTCCTACAATGCACGGTCCTTGTTCGGGTCCGCCTGAGCATGCCTGTTCTGCCGATATTCGCGCAGATGATTTTTAGCCAAAGCTCCAAGCCATGATTGCTTCCCCGAAGTTTGCTCCTCCTGCTCGCACAGCCCTGGCGCTGGCTTTGTCATTGTTGGCGCTGGCCGCGCAGGCCCAGACCAAGCCGGCGGTGATTTTTGACATGGGCGGCAAGTTCGACAAATCGTTCAATGAGTCGGCTTACCGGGGCGTCGAGCGCTGGAAGGCGGAGACCGGCAAGCCCTATCTCGAGTTCGAGATCAGCAACGACACGCAGCGCGTGCAGGCCATCCGCCGCATGGCCGAGCGTGGCGCCAGCCCCATCATCAGTGTTGGTTTCGCCCAAGCCTCGGCGCTGGAGCAGGTTGCCAAAGAGTTCCCCAAGACCCAATTCGCCATCATCGATGCCGAGGTCAAGCTGCCCAATGTGCAGTCGCTGCTGTTCAAGGAGCATGAGGGCAGCTATCTGGTCGGTGCGATGGCCGTGCTGGCCAGCAAGACCGGCAAGGTCGGTTTTGTTGGCGGCATGGACATCCCCCTGATTCGCAAATTCCAGTGCGGTTACGAGCAGGGTGCCAAGGCTACCAACCCCAAGGCCGAGGTGTTCTCCAATATGACAGGAACGACCTCGAGCGCCTGGAACGACCCGACGCGCGGCGGTGAGTTGGCCAAGGCACAGTTTGCCAAGGGCTCGGATGTGGTCTTTGCCGCCGCCGGCGGCACCGGCTCTGGCGTCTATCAGGCCGCCAAGGATGCCGGCCGCTTGGCCATCGGCGTGGACAGCAACCAAAACCATTTGCAGCCCGGCACCATGCTGACCTCAATGGTCAAGAACGTCGATGTGGCGGTCTATAACGTGCTCAAGGGCTGGAAGCCCGGCACCACGATGCTGGGCCTGAAGGACGGCGGCGTTGAATATGCGCTGGACCAACACAATGCCAAGCTGGTCACGCCGGCCTTGAAGGCCAAGGTCGATGCGATCAAGGCCGACATCGTGGCGGGCAAGATTCGCGTCGCCGACTATATGGCTGACGGCGCCTGCAAGTACTGATGAAACGTTCAGCAAGCCAGGGCGCTGCGGCACCCGCCGTGCGCCTGTCTGCGATCTCCAAGCGCTTCGGCGCGGTGCAGGCCAACCGCGAGGTCAGCCTGACCGTGGCTGCCGGCACGGTGCATGGACTGGTGGGCGAGAACGGAGCGGGCAAGAGCACCTTGATGGCCATTCTCTATGGCTATTACCAAGCCGACTCGGGCTCGATTGAAGTGGCGGGGCAGCCGGTCCATATCGGCAACTCGCAACAGGCTATCGCCCTGGGCATCGGCATGGTGCATCAGCACTTCATGTTGGTCGATACCTTGAGCTGCCTGGACAATGTGATGCTGGGTGCGGAGCCCGGCTTCTTCTTGGCCAGCGGCGCGCGCAAGGTGCGGGCCAAGCTGCAAGCCTTGATGACCGAGACCGGCCTGCATGTGAGGCTGGACGCCATGGTCGGCGACCTCCCTGTCGGCGAGTTGCAGCGCCTGGAGATTTTGAAGGCGCTTTACCGGGGCGCCCGCGTGTTGATTCTGGATGAGCCGACGGCCGTGCTGACGCCGCAGGAAACCCAGCAGTTGTTCGAGACGCTGCGGCGCTTGCGAGCGAGCGGTGTGACAATTTTGCTGATCACCCACAAGCTCAAGGAAGTGATGGCCTTGTGCGACACGGTCACCGTGATGCGGGCCGGCCAGATCGTGCAGACCACGCCAATCGCCGACACCAGTGCCGAGGACTTGGCCCAGGCCATGGTCGGGCGCAAGGTCAATTTGGGCCGCAAGGAATCCGAGGGCGTCGTCGCTCAAAAGGCGCTGCGCCTGCAAGCCCGCGACTTGAGCCTGCGCGCCGCCAATGGTGTGCCGACGCTGGCCGGCGTGAGCCTGAGCTTGTATGCCGGCGAGATCGTCGGCGTGGCCGGTGTGTCGGGCAATGGCCAGAGCGAGTTGCTGGAGGTGCTGTCTGGCATGTTGGCGCCCGAGGCGGGCCACTTGCAGCTCGACAACAGTCCGTTTGATGCGGCCGCCGGCAATTGGCTGACGCCGAGCAGGGCGCGTGAATTGAAGCTGGCCCATGTGCCCGAAGATCGCCATGCCTGCGCAATGGTGATGAACTTCCCGGCCTGGGAAACTGCCGCGCTCGGCTATCAGAATCTGCCAAGCTATCGCAGCGGCCCGGCCGGGCTGGGCATGAACCAAGGCTTGATGCGAGAGCAGACCGCCCTGATGCAAGAACGCTTTGATGTGCGGCCGCGCGACGTCAACCTGGGCTCGTCCAAGTTCTCCGGCGGCAATCAGCAAAAACTGGTGTTGGCGCGTGAGATTGGGCAGGCGCCGACGGTCTTGCTGGTCGGCCAGCCGACGCGCGGCGTTGACATCGGCGCAATCGAGTTCATCCACGGCCAGTTGCGCGCGCTGCGCGACACCGGTTGCGCGGTGCTCTTGGTCAGCAGCGAGTTGGATGAGATATTGGCCTTGGCGGACCGCGTGATTGTGATGAATGGTGGCCGAGTGACTGGGGAGTTAGACATTGCCGACTGTGACGAGAAGAGCTTGGGCCTGCTGATGGCAGCGCAAGCCGATTTGAATGAAAAGGCTTCGGCATGAGCGCAAACCAAACCGCCGCGCTGCCGCGTTGGATCGACGTCGGCCTCTTGCCGCTGTGGAATTTGGGTGTAGCGATGGGCGTCGCTGGCCTGGTTGTGCTGGCGATTGGTCAGAGCCCTTTGCAAGCGCTCACCGTGCTCTTGCAGGGTGCGCTGGGCAACGCGCGCGGCATCGGTTACACGCTCTACTACACGACGAGCTTTGTGTTCACCGGCTTGGCCGTCGCGGTGGCCTTTCACGGTGGGCTCTTCAATATCGGCGGCGAGGGGCAGGCGACGCTGGGTGGTATCGGCTTGGGCCTGCTGGCGCTGGCCTTGGGGCCGCTGTTGCCGGCCGCCTTGTTGTTGCCTCTGCTGGTCTTGGCCGCGGCCTTGTTCGGCATGGTCTGGGCCCTGGTGCCTGCGGCGCTGCAGGCTTGGCGCGGCAGCCATGTGGTCATCACCACCATCATGTTCAACTTCCTGGCAGCCAGCCTGAATGTGTATTTGCTGGTCAACTGGCTGCGGCCCAAGGGCAGCATGTCGGTGGAGAGCGATGTCTTTGCTGAGTCGGCCCGCATGCCTGCCCTGCATGAGATCGCCGCAAAATTCGGCCTTGAGCTGCCTTCGTCGCCGCTTAACTTGAGTCTGTTGCTGGCGCTGCTGGCCTGCTTCTTTGTGCACTGGTTTTTGTGGAAGAGTGCGGCCGGCTACGCCTTGCGTGCCGTCGGCAGCGCGCCGCGCGCCGCGCATTACGCCGGCATCAAGCCGCGCTGGCAGATCATGATTGCGATGGGTTTGTCGGGCGCTTTGGCGGGCTTGGTGGCCGTCAATGAAATCTCCGGCGTGCAGGGCAAGCTGACGCTGGACTTTGTCGCCGGCGCCGGCTTTACGGGCATTGCGGTCGCCCTGATGGGGCGCAACCATCCGGTCGGCATCGTGCTGGCTTCGCTACTGTTTGGCGTGCTCTATCAGGGGGGTGTTGAGGTCTCGTTCGAGTTGCCCGGCTTCAGCCGCGAAATGGTGGTCACGGCGCAAGGTTTGATCGTCTTGTTTGCCGGTGCGATGGCGACCGTCAGTGCGCCGATGTTCGGCCGCATTTATGCCGCCCTCAAGCCAAAGGAGCCAGCTCATGGATGAGATATTGATCGGCTCAGTGTTGGCGTCTACCTTGCGCGTTAGCACGCCGCTCTTGTTGTGCGCGCTTGCTGGCCTGGTTGCTGAGCGTTCCGGCGTGGTGGACATCGGCCTGGAAGGCAAGATGCTGTTCGCCGCTTTTGCTGCAGCGGCCGCCGCCAGTGTCAGCCATTCAACGGGTTGGGGCATGTTAGCGGCGATTGCCGTGGCTTGTTCCATTTCATTGATCCACGGTTTTGCCTGTGTCACGCATCGCGGCGACCAGGTGGTGTCGGGCGTGGCGCTGAATATGGTGGCGGCAGGTCTGACGGTCGTATTGGGCATTGCCTGGTTCCAACAGGGCGGGCAGACCCCGCCGGTAGCGGCGGATTTGCGCCTGACCGGCCTGATCCCGGCCTGGAGCGAGCTGGATGGCGCGGTGGCGGATTTGGGCCCCTGGCTGGGCGCGGTGATCGGCCATGGCCTCTTGAGCCACAACATCCTGGTTTATCTGGCCTTTGCCCTGGTGGCCGGCGTCTGGTTCTTTCTGGAGCGCACCAAGCCGGGCCTGCGCCTGCGCGCGGTGGGAGAGAACCCGGCCATGGTGGACGCTGCCGGTGTGTCCGTGCCGCGTCTGCGTTATGCCGCCTTGATGATCAACGGCCTGCTGTGCGGCCTGGCCGGCAGTTACTTGGTGCTGGCGCAGAACGCGGCCTTCTCGCCCAATATGACGGCGGGGCGCGGCTATATCGCGCTGGCGGCGATGATCTTCGGCAAGTGGCGTCCGCTGCCGACGATGTTCGCTTGCCTGCTGTTCGGCTTTCTGGACGCGGTCGCGATTCGCATGCAAGGCGCTCATTTGCCTGCTGGCTTGGGCGGTGCCGAGATACCGGTGCAGCTGATCCAGGCCTTGCCCTATCTGCTGACCGTTGTTTTGTTGGCCGGCTTTATCGGCCAGGCCCTGGCGCCCAAGGCGCTGGGCCGGCCGTATGTGAAAGAACGTTGAAGTGAAGGAGCGTTGAAGAAATGAAGCTCACGCAAGAAGTACAAGCGCAGCTGCTGCAAGCCTCTTTGGGCGCTCGGGAACATTCCCATTCGCCGTATTCAGGCTATGCGGTAGGTGCGGCGCTGCTGGACGAGCAGGGCCGCATCCATGTCGGCACCAATATCGAGAATGCGGCCTATCCGCAAGGTTGGTGCGCCGAGGCCTCGGCGCTGACCGCGATGGTGATGGCCGGCGGCAAACGCGCGACGGCCGTGCTGGTGACCGGCCCCGGCCCGGACGTGATCACGCCTTGCGGCGGCTGCCGGCAAAAGCTGCGTGAATTCGCCGGCCAAGATTTACTCATCATTGCCGGCGACCCATCCGGCATCAAACAGCAATGGACGCTGGGCGAATTGCTGCCCTTCAGTTTCGGCCCCGAACATCTCACCGTCAGTGGAGTTAAAAAATAATGATTGATAACAAGACCCTCAATATCGCGATCGACGCCACGGTAGCCAAGCTGAACGATTCTTTCGGCGCAGCCCCCGCCGTGGCCGTGGTGCTGGGCTCGGGCTGGGCCGGCGCGGTCAGTCTGGTGCAGGACGCCAAGCACCTGTCCTATGCCGAGCTGGCCGCTTTCCCGCAGCCCAAGGTTGAAGGCCATGTCAACGAGATCGTTGTCGGCAGCATTGGCGCGCAGCGCGTCGTGATGTTGCGTGGCCGCGCTCACACCTATGAGAGCGGCGAATGCACCGGCATGGCCGGCGCCTTGCGCAGCTTGAAGCGCTGGGGCGTGCAAGTGCTCTTGCAGACCAATGCCTCGGGCTCTTTGCGCACGAATATGGGCCCCGGCAGCCTGATGCTGATCAGTGACCATATCAACGCACCGCAGCGCTCGCCGCTGGTGGGCGAGCAGGGCAGCGAGCGCTTTGTCGACATGAGCCATGCCTATGACGGCGAGTTGCGAGCGCACGCCAAGAAGGTCGCACAAGCGCAGAACCTGATGCTGGGCGAGGGCGTGTATTGCTGGGCGCTAGGCCCGCAGTTCGAGACCCCGGCCGAGATCCGCATGTTCGCCGCCTGGGGCGCCGACGCGGTTGGCATGAGCACCGTGCCCGAGACCATTCTGGCCCGCCACGCCGGCCTGCGCGTGATGGGTCTGGCCTTGATGACTAATATGGCCGCCGGCCTGTCGGCCGAAGCGCTGACCCATGCCTTGACGCTGCAGCAAGCCAGCCTGTCGGGCGAACGCGCCGCCAGCTTCCTGGGCGCGGTGGTGGCCGGCTTGGCCGACTTGCCTTCCTTGCAGCCGGTGGCTTGATGATGGATGAGAGTTTGATGAAAAAAGCGGCCCAGCAGGCCTTGCAATGCCTGGACCTCACCAGCCTGAATGAAGGCGACACCCCGGCCGATATCGATGCACTTTGCGCCCGTGCCCAGACTCCGTTTGGCCCGGTGGCGGCCGTCTGTGTCTGGCCGCGTTTTGTGGCCCAGGCGCGTGCCTTGTTGCCCGCCAATATTCGTGTCGCCGCGGTGGCCAACTTTCCCGCCGGTGATTTGGATCTGGCTCGCACCTTGGCCGATGTGCAAGAGATTGCTACGGCCGGCGGCGACGAAGTCGATGTGGTCTTGCCTTACCGAGCCTTGATCAAGGGCCAGACGGTCGAATGTGCGGAGTTCTTGGCCGAAGTGCGTCATGCGACGCGGCCCTTGACGCTCAAGGTCATCATCGAAAGCGGCGAGCTGCTGACGAATGATTTGATCGCACAGGGCGCGCGCCTCGCCTTGATGGCCGGGGCCGATTTCGTCAAGACCAGCACCGGCAAGACCAAAGTGTCGGCGACGCCCAAAGCGGCCGGCGTGATTCTTAAAGAAATCAAGCTCAGCGGCCTGGGCTCGGCCGGCTTCAAGGCTTCGGGTGGTATCCGCACGGTGGCCGACGCGCAAGTCTATTTGCAGCTGTTCGAGACCCATCTTGGCGCAGCGGCGATTGGGCCGCAGCGCTTGCGCTTTGGCGCCAGCGCCTTACTTGGCGATATCGAGGCGGTCTTGTCCGGCAGCCAAGTCGCCGCCGCCAGGAGCGTTTACTGAGAGCCGGCCATGCTTGCTCAGGAGATCATCCGCACCAAGCGTGACGGCGCGGCAATGTCGCTGGCGCAGATCGAACACTTTGTGCGCGGCTTGGTCGACGGCAGCTGGAGCGAGGGGCAGGTCGCCGCTTTGGGCATGGCAGTTTTTTTGCGAGGTATGGGCAAAGCCGAATGCGTGGCGCTGACCACCGCGATGATGCGCTCCGGCCGTGTGATGAGCTGGCCCGATATGCCGGGGCCGGTTCTGGACAAGCATTCCAGCGGCGGCGTCGGCGACAAGGTTTCGTTGATGCTGGCGCCCCTGGTGGCTGCCTGCGGCGGCTTTGTGCCGATGATCTCCGGCCGTGGCCTGGGCCACACCGGCGGCACGCGCGACAAGTTCGATGCCATCCCTGGATACAGCTGCACACCGTCGGCCGCCTTGTTCGACCGGGTGGTGCGTGAGGTCGGCTGCGCGGTGATCGGCCAGACGGCCGATCTGGCGCCGGCCGATGGGCGTTTATATGCCACTCGCGATGTCACCGCGACCGTCGAAAGTGTGCCGCTGATTACAGCCAGCATCCTGTCCAAAAAGCTCGCCGCAGGTCTGCAAGGCTTGGCCATGGACGTGAAATGCGGCAACGGCGCTTTTGCCGACACGCCCCAAATGGCCCAAGAATTGGCGCAGAGCATTGTCGAAGTAGCGAATGGCGCCGGCCTGCCGACGCGGGCGCTGATCACCGATATGAGTCAGGTGCTGGGGAGTGAGGTCGGCAATGCGCTGGAGATGGCCGAGGCCATCCGTTACTTGAAGGGCGAGGGCTTGCGTGACGCGCGTCTGCATGAGGTGACGCTGGCCCTGGGCGCCGAAATGCTGCTCTTGGGTGGTCTGGCGCGCGATACGACCGAGGCGACGCTGAAGCTGCAACAAGCGCTGGACAGCGGCGCTGCCGCCGAGCGTTTTGCCCGCATGGTGGCCGGTCTTGGTGGCCCGGCCGATCTGCTGGAGAGGCCGACTGCCTATCTCGCTAGCGCGCCGGTGATCATCCCGGCGCCGGCCCTGCGCAGCGGCCGCCTGACGGCCATGCAGACCCGCGATATCGGTATTGCCATCGTCGAGCTGGGCGGCGGCCGGCGCAAGGCGAGTGATGTGATCGACTTCCGGGTCGGTTTGAGCGCCATGCGGCAATTGGGCGATGAAGTTCGCACTGGCGAGCCATTGGCTTATGTGCATGCGGCAGATTTGGCTGCCGCCGAACGTGCGGTGGCGCAGTTGCAGGCGGCCTGCCATTTGAGCGAAGACGCCAATGGCTGGCAGCCTGCCTCGCCCATCTTGGCGCGGGTCGGCTAGACTTCCGACCCCGCTTCGCGTCTTTATCAACTTCAACGGCATGTCTGACACCACCCCCGCACCCGCTCCCGAGAGCACGCCAGAGAACGCGCCAATGAACGCGCCAGAAAAGCCGCTAGACCCGGCCCAGCATCGCCCGATCAAGAGCTTTGTCGTACGCGCCGGTCGCATGGGCTCGGGCCAGGTCAAGGCCTTGGCCGAGTTGGGTCCGAAGTTCGTGCTGCCCTTCAAGGCCGAGCGATTGAATCCGGCCGAGGTGTTTGGTCGCGAGGCGCCGCTGGTGTTCGAGATTGGCTTCGGCATGGGCGACGCCACCGCCAAGATCGCACAAACACTCGCTGATACCGACTTCATCGGCTGCGAAGTCCACGCGCCCGGCGTCGGCGCGCTGCTCAAACATATCGACGAGCGGGGCTTGAGCAATATCCGCATCGTTCAGCATGACGCGGTCGATGTGCTGGAGCAGATGATTGCGCCCGATTCGCTGGCCGGCGTGCACATCTTTTTCCCCGACCCTTGGCACAAGGTGCGCCACAACAAGCGCCGGCTGATCCAGTCGCCGTTTGTCGCTCAGTTGGTCAAGCACATCCGCCCGGGTGGCTACCTGCATTGCGCGACAGATTGGGAGCCCTATGCCCAGCAAATGCTGGAAGTGCTTGGCGCTGAGCCGCTGCTCGAGAACACGGCTGAAGGTTTTGCCCAGACGCCTTCTTATCGCCCGCTGACCAAGTTCGAGAACCGCGGCATCAAGCTCGGCCATGGTGTCTGGGACGTGGTGTTCCGCCGCAAGGCTTGAGTACAAAGGCCTGCCATGTCTGACTCCCATGCCCATGCCCTTGCCGGCAAGCACATCTTGCTCGGCCTGTCCGGCGGCATCGCCTGCTACAAGTCCGCTGAGTTAACGCGTTTGCTGATCAAGGCCGGCGCTACCGTGCAGGTCGTGATGAGCGAAGCGGCCGAACATTTCATCACCGCGGTGACGATGCAAGCGCTGTCCAACCGGCCCGTCGTCAGCAGCCAATGGGACGCCCGCGAGCCCAACAATATGGCGCATATCAATCTGAGCCGCGAGGCCGATCTGATGCTGGTGGCGCCGGCCAGTGCGGATTTCATTGCCAAGCTGGCGCAGGGCCGGGCCGATGATTTGCTCAGCCTGACCGCGCTGGCGCGGCCGCTTGAGCGCTGCCCGCTGGCGGTGGCGCCCGCGATGAACCGCGAGATGTGGGCGCACCCGGCCACGCAGCGCAATGTTGCGCAGATTCAGGCCGACGGCGCCAGCCTGTTTGGCCCCGGCAGCGGCGAGCAGGCCTGCGGTGAGGTCGGCGACGGCCGCATGTTGGAAGCGGCCGAGTTGCTGGACGAGGTGATTGCCTTCTTTCAGCCCAAGCTACTGGCGGGTCGCCGTGTGCTGATCAGCGCCGGCCCGACCTTTGAGCCGATTGACCCGGTCCGTGGGATAACGAATCACTCCAGCGGCAAGATGGGTTTTGCCGTGGCCCGCGCGGCTCGCGAGGCCGGCGCCGAGGTCACGCTGGTGGCCGGCCCGGTGCATCTGGCCACGCCGCGCGGCGTCAAACGCATCGACGTGCAGACGGCACAGCAGATGTTTGACGCAGTGCTGCCCTTGGCGGAGCAGCATGAGATCTTTGTCGCCACCGCAGCGGTGGCCGATTGGCGGCCGGCGGCCGTGCAATTGCACAAGATCAAAAAGGACGGCAGTGGCAGCCCGCCGAGCCTGAGCATGACGGAGAACCCGGACATTTTGGCCTCAGTCGCCAAATTGGCCGACAGTCCGTTTTGTGTTGGCTTCGCCGCCGAGAGCGAGGACGTGCCCAAGCATGGTCGCGCCAAGCTGCTGCGCAAAGGCGTGCCGCTGATCGTTGGCAATATCGGTCCGGCCACCTTTGGCCTCGACCATAACGCACTGCTGCTGATCGACGCCGATGGTGAGCGCGAAATCCCCCATAACGACAAGCTCAGCCTGGCGCGCGAATTGGTGCGTGAGATCTCCGAGCGTTTTGAAAAGAAGACCAAAAGCAAATGACCACGGTTGACCTGAAAGTGCTCGATACCCGCATGGCTGAGCAGTTGCCCGCCTATGCCACCCCTGGCAGCGCCGGCCTCGACCTGCGCGCCTGCCTGGACGCCGCCATCACCCTGGAGCCCGGCCAAACCACCTTGATCCCGACCGGACTGGCCATTCATATTGGCGACCCTGGTCTGGCCGCCATCATCCTGCCGCGCTCGGGTCTGGGCCATAAGCATGGCATCGTGCTGGGCAATTTGGTCGGGCTGATCGACTCGGATTACCAGGGCCAGCTGATGGTCAGCTGCTGGAATCGCGGTCAGACCGCTTTTGTGATCGAGCCGATGGAGCGCATCGCGCAGCTGGTCTTGGTGCCGGTGGTGCAGGCGGCGTTCCGTGTGGTGGATGATTTCTCCGATGCTTCGCAGCGCGGCGAGGCGGGGTTCGGGTCAACCGGCAAGGCTTGAGCCGGCGCTGAATCGCTAAAAGGCTAAAGAGCTAAAAAGGCCGGCCTGGCTCTCAGCGACCGGGCGTGTAGATTTGATCGAAGTAGCCGCCGTCGGCGAAATGCGTCTTCTGGGCCGCACGCCAGCCGCCGAAGACTTCATCCACCGTGATCAGCTTGGTCTGGCTGAACTGCTTGGAATATTTGGCCGCCACCTTGGGGTCACGCGGCCGGTAGTAATGCTTGGCGGCAATCTCCTGACCTTCCGTTGTGTAGAGGTATTCCAGATAGGCCTGAGCCTGCTTGCGCGTGCCGCGTTTGTCGACCACCTTGTCGACCACGGCCACCGGCGGCTCGGCCAGGATGGACAGGCTGGGTGTCACGATTTCGAACTTGTCCGGGCCCAACTCCTTGACGGCCAGATAGGCTTCGTTTTCCCATGAAATCAGCACGTCGCCGATGCCGCGCTCGGTGAAGGTGGTCAGCGAGCCGCGCGCGCCCGAGTCCAAGACCTTGGTGTTCGCGTAGATGCGTTTAACAAAGGCTTTGGCACTGTCGGCATTGGCGCCGGGCTGCTGCAAGGCATAGCCCCAGGCGGCCAGATAGTTCCAGCGCGCGCCGCCCGAAGTCTTGGGGTTGGGCGTGATGACATCGATACCCGAACGGGCCAGATCCGGCCAGTTCGTGATCTTCTTCGGATTGCCCTTGCGCACCAGGAACACGATGGTCGAGGTGTAGGGCGATGCGTTGTGAGGCAATCGTTTTTGCCAGTCTGCGGGCAGTAGCTTGGCGTTGTCGTGCAGCGCGTCGATGTCATAGGCCAGGGCCAGCGTCACCACATCGGCCTCCAGGCCATCGATCACCGAGCGCGCTTGCTTGCCTGAGCCGCCGTGCGACTGCTTGACCGTCAAGGTCTCGCCGGTCTTGGCCTTCCAATGCTTGGCAAAAGCGCTGTTGAAGTCTTGATACAGCTCGCGCGTCGGGTCATAGGAGACATTGAGCAAAGAGACTTGGGCCTGAGCCTGGGTCAGGCCGGCAGCGCTCAGCAGCAGGGCTGCGGTCGCGAGGGAGAAGTGGCGTCGGATGGCGTTCATGGATACAGAGCGTTCGGTGATGGGCTGAGAGGAGCTTTAGAGCAAGCTTATGCATAAGGTTCAGCGCCACTGTAAGCAAGCAGGCAGGGCGCGTGAACCAAGAAGTTCTTCTATGCATATGAGAAAAACGCAGGGCGAGCGCAAAGATGCGCTGCAAAACGCATGTCACGCCTGTCTTGTCAGTTGCTGCTCGCGGCTTGTAGGGGCGCCGAGCGGCACCATCAGCCCATCTACCTTGTTTACTTGGGCGCGGGTGCGACCGTAATCCAGCGCCATTCCAGCCAGTTGTCCGGCCTGTGCACGACCGTGACATTGCTGCGCGCCGCCCAGGGGATGTATTGGCGGTGCAGCGGGATGTAGTGCAGCTGCTCGGCCATGCGCTTGAGCGCTTGTTTGATCAGTTGCTGACGCTTGACTTCATCGGGCTCGCGGCTGGAGGCGGCAACGACGGCGTCAAGCTCATCATCCTTGAAGTTGCCGCGGTTGTATTCGCCGACGCCTTTGTCTACGCCTTTGTCACCCCGGTTGCGGAAGTGGCTGGTGAAGATGCTTTCCGGGTCGGTGATGGCGCCGCCCCAGCCGAACAGATAGGCCGAGGTATCGAGCTTCTCGATCTTGTTGAAGAACAGCGCCTTGGGCTGAGCATTGACCTTGACCTTGAGTCCCAGCTTGGCCCATTGCGAGGCCAGCGTCATGCAGATGCGCTCATCATTGACGTAACGGTTGTTCGGGCAATCGAGCGTGAACTCGAAGCCGCTGGCGTAGCCTGCCTCGTTCAAGAGCTTTTTGGCGGCCGCCAGATCGAAAGGCAGGCGCGCTTCCAGCGCCGGATCATTGAAGCTGCCCAAGGGCGAGGGCACCATAGCGCCAGTCGGCGCAGCCTGGCCGTCCATCAAGCGGGTCTTGATGGTCTCGATGTCGATGGCCTGGTAGAGCGCGCGCCGCACGCGTACGTCCTTGAAGGGATTTTTGCCCTTGGGTCTGCCGGACAGCAACTCGTCACGGCCTTGATCGAGACCAATGAAGATGATGCGGTTCTCGGGCCCGCTGATGATCTTCAGGCCGCTGCTTTGTGCCAGTCGGGCCAAGTCGCGTGGCGCGGGGTCGAGCACAAAGTCCACCTCGCCCGAGATCAGCGCCGCTGTGCGTGTGGCTTCGCTCTTGATCGGGGTGTAGATCACCTCTTGCACATTGCCTTCGATCTGGCCCCAGTAATTGGGGTTGCGCTTGAACACGGTCTTGCTGTCCGGTGCGCGGCTGACCAGGATGAAAGGGCCGGTGCCATTGGCATGGAAGGCGGCATAGCTTTCTTCCTTATTGGCAAAGTCTTGCGTCTTGGTCGCCTTATTGGCCTCGGCCCAGCCCCGGCTCATGATGTAGAGGGTGCTGAGATGCTGAAGAAAGATCGGGTTGACCTGGGGCAAGTTGAACTCGACCGTCAAGTCGTCGACTCGGCGCGGCTCGCCCACGGCATTGGCATACATGGCGATCTGCGAGCTGGGCTGGCGCGCGCGCTGGATGGAGAACACCACATCGTCGGCTGTGAAAGCTCGCCCGTCATGAAACTTCACGCCTGGGCGCAGCTTGAGCAGCCATTTCTGCGGCCCGGTCTGTTTCCATTCGGTCGCAAGTTGCGGCACCAGCTTGAGCTGCTTGTCGCGGGTGACCAGGAATTCGTAGATCTGCCCGTTGACGGTGTTTGTTAGGGTTTCATTCTGAGCGTAGGGATCCAGCGTAAGCGGGTCGCCGGCGCTGGCCCAGCGCAGCGTTTGGGCCGAGGAAAAACAGCTGGACAAGGCTAGGCCGGCAGCTAAGGCAGCGCTGATGACTAAATTGGATTTGCGCATTTGATTCATGGGGGTAGTCTGGCAGAAGCGGGCCAAGGCTGCTTGCGCAATGGCTTAGAAGCCAGCGTGCCAGCTTGCCCTTAGGTTTGGCAGCTATCTGGTGCGCGCTTGCACGAAAGGGCCGAACTCTTCCGCTGGCATCGGTTTGGCAAACAAGTAACCCTGTACCTCATTGCAGCCTTGCTCACGCAGAAAGTCCAGCTGGCCCTGTGTCTCCACGCCCTCGGCGATGGTTTGCAGGCCGAGGCTTTTGGCCATGCTGATGATGGCGCTCACAATCGCCCGGTCTTCGGGGTCATCGCTGAGGTCGCGCACAAACTGCTGGTCGATCTTGAGCTTGTAAACGCGGAACTTTTTCAGATAGCTGAGTGAGGAGTAGCCGGTACCGAAGTCGTCGATCGACATGCGAATGCCACGGTCATGCAGGTCATTCATCACCGCGATGGCGCCGAGCGGATCGTTCATGGCGACCCCCTCGGTCAGTTCCAGCTCAAGCAACGCGGGCGCTAGCTGGCATTCGTCCAGAATGCGGCTGACCAGGGACGGCAGGTCGGCACGGCGGAATTGCACCGAGGACAGATTGACGGCCATGATGATGGGGGGCAAGCCCTGCGTCATCCAGTCCTTGAGCTGCAGGCAGGCGGTGCGCAGCACCCACTCGCCGATTTGCAGAATCAGGCCGCTGGCCTCGGCGATCGGAATGAATTCTGCCGGGCTGATGGCGCCCAGGTCGGGGTGATGCCAGCGCAGCAAGGCTTCGGTCCCTATCACTCGGCCGCTCGTCATGCAGATTTGTGGCTGATAGTGCAGCTTCAGCTGATCACGCTCCAGCGCGCGGCGCAAGGCGTTTTCCAGCAGCAGGATGCGGGCGGACTCGGCCTGCATCTCAGCGGTGAAAAACCGGTAGGTGTTGCGCCCGTCCTGCTTGGCGCGGTACATGGCCACATCGGCGCAGCGGCACAGCGCATCAAAATCAAGGCCGTCGAGTGGATACAGCGCCACGCCGATCGAAGGTGTGACCGTGATCTCATGCTGTTCGATTTGAAAGACCTGGCAGGCCAGATCCATCACTTTGGCCGCCACATGAGCGGCGCCAGCCGCGTCGGCGCCGGGCAGCACCAGGATGAATTCGTCGCCGCCCAGGCGCGAGACCGTGTCTTGCTCGCGCACCGCCGATTTGAGCCTGCGCGCCAGCTCCTTGAGTAACTCGTCACCAAAACGGTGTCCGAGCGAGTCATTGACGTTCTTGAAATGATCCAGATCGAGGAAGAGCAGGGCCAGCGTGCTGCTGTGGCGCTTGGCGATGTCGATCGCTTGGTTGCTGCGCTCATTCAGCAAAGCCCGGTTGGGCAGGCCGGTCAGCGTGTCGAAATGCGCGAGTTGCTGAATGCGCGCCTCGGAGGCTTGCTGTTCCAGGACCTTTTGCTCCAGCGCCTTGACCGAGGCATTGAGCTCCTGGGTGCGCTGGGCCACCATTTGTTCGAGCTGCTGTTTGGCCTGCACAAGGGCGGCCTCGGCGTCCTTGCGGGCGCTGATGTCCATGGTGATCCAGATCGAGCCCAGGGCCAGATTGCTTGGATCTACGGCTTTGGAGCGCACCTCGCAGAAGATTGGCGAGCCGTCCTTCTTGCGCAGCATCATCTCGCCTTGGAAGGCATGACCTGCAGCGAAGGGCGCATAACACTGCTGGCCAGCGGCTTCCCAGTCGGCGTCGCTCAAATACCACTGGCGCGAGGAGCCGCCGTCGAGCTCTCCCGACGCGTAGCCCAGCAGCTCCTCGAAGCTGCGGTTGCACTGTGTCACCTGACGATCGCGCAGAAACACGATGCCGACCATCGCATGGTCCAAAATCAAACGCTGGCCGGTCGTGATCGACAGCAACTCAGCCTCGGCGGCTTTTTGCTCGCTGATGTCGTCGACGATCCAGATCGATCCCTCCTTGGCGTCAGCGGGGTTGACCAGGCGCCCGGTCAGGCTGCACCAAAATTGCTCGCCGCCCAGGCGCTTCATCAGGCGTTCGGTTTTGAAGCGTTGACCGGTGGCCAGTACCGGATAGGCCTGCGCACCCAACTGCTTGAACGCGGCCTCGTCGGGGTAAAGCTCGACGCTGCTGAAGCCCAGCATGTCTTGCGCCCGAGCGTGGCCGAAGATCTCGGCATATCGCTGATTGCACCTGTTAACGCGCCTTTGCTTGACAAAAACAATGCCCACGCCGGCGGTCTCGAGAATGACATCGCGCTCGCGCAATGCCTGCTCAAGCTGCTGATAGACGCTGGAGACCGAGAACGATTGGGGCTCAGTCATGCTGCTGCTGTCAAACGCTGGTCAATGCAATTGGGCGTCAGGTGGCGCGCCCGACTCAGGATTCCCAACTTGGAAAATGGCTTCACCGAGGCTGCCGGCTTCGATCTCTTCCTCGCTGGCTTCGCGCACGTCCAGCACCTTCAAATGCATGCGCAGGCCCACGCCGGCCAGCGGGTGGTTGCCGTCCAGCACCACATGCTCGGGATAAACGTCGGTGACGGTGTAGATGCCGGGCGCCATGCCTTCGGTGACAGCACCTTCGGGCAGACCTTCGATCTGCATGCCGGCTTCGACACCGTCAGGGAAGAGGCTGCGCGCCTCAAAGCAAACTAGGCTGGAGTCATAGTCGCCAAATGCGTGTTCGGGTTCCAGCGCAATGCTGGCTTCGAAACCGGCTTCTTGGCCGGCCAACTCCTCTTCAACCTTGGCGAACAAGTCATCACCGCCATAGAAGAACTCCAGCGGATCTTCCAACTCGTCGATCAACTGACCTTGGGCGTCTTCGAGTCTCCAGCGCAGGGAGACGATGCAGGGGGCGGAAATTTTCATGGCGATATTGTTTCACAGGGCCGCGCTGTGCATCGCCGGGGCCGTGCAAGGCTTGCGCTGGCCATCGCCCGTGCCGTCCACCCCTCAGGGCGAGATCTCCCGCAAAAACTCCCGGCAATGGGCGGCCACCAAGTCGGGCGCCTCCACCATGGGCACATGGCCGAGGTCGGCAAAAACATGCTTGCGGCTGCCCGGGATGGCCGAGGCCAGCAGGTCGGCGTCGGCAACATGCAGCACCCGGTCCAGCCCGCCCCACAGAATCAGCGTCGGGGCGCGGATGCTGGCGAGGCCGGCGCGCTGATCCTGATCGCGTTTCAGGTCCGCCAGGAGTCGGCGTTCGATGTTGCGGCGCTGGCGTTTGTGCTCCAGCAGTATTTGCATCACGAAGCGGGGCAGCCAGGGCTTTTTGGCCATCCCCCAGTCCAGCATGGCGCGGTAGTCGGCCAGGCTGTCGACCTCGATCATCGGATGTTTGTGGCCCTGCTCGACATGGGCGCGCAGCTCGCTGCGGCGGCTTTCGGCGCCTGCCGCGTTGATCAGGATCAGCGATTGGACCCACTGCGGCCTTTGTTGCGCCAAGCGCAGTGCGAGCGCGCCGCCCATCGAGTTGCCCACCAGGTGCAAGCGGCTGAGGCCCAAGCTGCCCAGCCATTCGATCAAACGCTCGGCCTGCGCGGCGATGCCCAGGTCCATCTCAGGCGCCGAGGCACTCTCGCCATGGCCCGGTAGATCGGGCAGCAACAAGCGCCGCCGCGGGCCCAATGCGCGGGCAAAGCGCAGCCAACTGCTGTGGTCCGCGCAAGCGCCGTGCAGCAAGAGCAGCACTTCGCGCCGCTTGGGTGCCCCAGCCCCCGCCCTAGCTGCAGCACCGCTGTCCAGATAGGTCATGGAGCCGAAAGACAGCTGGCGACGCTGCACGGTCAGGCCGGCGCGCTTGCGCTCGCTGGCCATCGCCTGGCGAAATAGCCAGGCCTTCATGGCGCTTGCTCCTGGGGCCCTTGCGTAACCGCGGAGGTCAAGGCCAGCGCAAACATCTGGCCATTGAACTCGGCCAGGCGATCCAGAAAGGCCTCGTCCATGGGCCTCTCCATTTGCGCCTCGAAGTTTTCTCTCAAGAGCATGGGCATCATGGCGAGGCTGGTGAAGGCCAGGCGCAGCAGGTCCGGGTCAAGCCCGGCTTGCTGCAGCCCGCTTTGCTGCATTTCATCCAGCCGGCGGGCGCCGCGTTTTTGGCCCCGCTCCAGCAGTTGTTGCACGAAGCGCCGGCCCGGCCCCTCGCTGAGGGCTACCACCTTGAACATCAGCTTGGGCAACTCCGGCGTGGCCGACATGGTGCGGTAGTAGGTGCGCAGGTAGTCGATATAGCCTTGGCGGGTCGTCAAGGTATCGCTGTCGAGTGCGTCGAGTATCGGCGTCAGCGCGGCCCGAATCATCTCTTCGTACAGACCCTCCTTGTTGCCGAAGTAGTAGCGAATCATCGCGGTGTTGACCTTCGCCGCCTCGGCAATCCGGCGGGTGCTGACCTGGTGGTATTCATCGGACAGGAAGAACTGCTTGGCCGCCAGCAGCAGGCGTTCGGGCACGCTGAGCGCGGAGCTCGTGCTGTCGGCTTGTTTTTCGGAGTCGTTCATTGGAAAACGCCTGGCGCGGTGGATACAGCAGAAGGTTGTTTGGAACTTGTCAGCAAGCAATGTTCGATTTGGCCGCACAACGCCCTGGCATCCGCGCGGCGGTCGAACTGCAATGCCACCTGCGCGCAGCGCGCCTGCACGGTCGCTGAACCGGCCAGCGCGGCAAGAGCGCCTGCCAGTTTGCCCGCCGTCAGGCGTTTGGCCGGGATGACCCGACCGACGCCCAGTGCAGCCACACGGGCGCCGTTGTCGAACTGATCCCAGGCGAAAGGCGTCAGCAATTGGGGCGTGCCGCAGCGCAGCGCCTCGGCCGTGGTGCCAATGCCGCCATGGTGGATCAGCGCGCGCGACTGCGGCAGCAGCGTGGCCAGCGGCACATAGGCTTGCCAGCGCACCGAGTCGGGCAGATGCGCCGGTATCTGCGCCCGCTCTTTGCTCAAGAAGATGGCGCGCGCGCCCAGCTGTTGGGTGGCCGCCAGCGCACAGGCGAAGAATTTTTCGGCATGTAAATTGCCGGTGCCGGGCGTGAATACCAGTGGCCGCTCGCCGGCCGCCAGCCAGGCCGACAGCTCCTCATCGAGCTCCCCGGCCGGGCCAGCTTCGAACAACTGGAAATCGCCTTCGATCAGCGCTTGCGGCCAATCCGGCTGCCTCGGTGCAAACCAGGACGGGAACAGGGTCAGCGACAAATCTGGCGCCGCGGCGATATGCCCGAGAAAAGATCGCACCGGCGCCAGCCCCAGCGGCTCGCGCAGCGCATTGACCTGCGCCAGCGCGACCGGGTCAATCCAGCCTTTCTCGATATAGCGCCAAAGTGCGCGGCGCCACGCCATCGGAACCCAAGTCGGCACCGAGGTCGGGCCTATGGTCAGCGGATCAAAGCAAGTCTTCAAATTGGACGGCGCCAGATAGGCCGCTACAACCGAATCGACCAGGCCTAGCTCGCGGGCCATGGCCGCGCCCGGTACCAAAAAGGGATGGCTGATCACGACCTTGGGTGCGTGCGGCGGCAGTGAGCGGAGCAAGTCCAACAGCTGCGCCAGCCCCTCGCGGTAGCCGCTGGCCAAGAGCGCACCGAAGGACTTCTTGGCATCCCAGATGTCGGGGTTGCTCAGCAAGCGCAGGTATTCCTCGTCCGAGCCCAAGCCCATGCAGGGGATGCCGGCCTGGCGCAGCAGGGGCGCATGAAAGCTGTGCGTGATGAAAGTGACCTGTCGGCCAAGCGCTTGCAAGCCTTTGGACAGACTCATCATCGGGTGAATGTCGCCGGTCGTGCCGACCGTGATGACTAGGTAGTGGGGCGCCTCTGAGGCGGGAGTAATTTTCATGGCCAAGAGCTTAGTGCTTGGTGCGCCGCATGCCCAGCGAAGTTGCCACTCAAAACAGCCGTTTTGGATAAACAGGGCGGCCTGCCCAGGCCTGCCTCCCCGAGCGTGGCGCTATGTCTTGAGGGATCAGCGGCCGCCTTGACCGATGGCGCTGAAACGCAAGATCGCCGCGCAGCCCCGGCCCGGCCCATCCCGGCGAGGCTCAAGGCTCAAGCTGCCTTGATGGGCCTCGGCAATCTGCCTGGAGAGCACCAGGCCGATGCCCGCGCCCTCGGGCTTGGTGGTGTAGAAGGGCACGAACAGATTGGCCGGATTGGCGATGCCCGGTCCGCAGTCCAACACGCTCAACTGCAGAGGCTGGACTTGGCAGCGCAGCTCCAGCGCCGCGCCGCCGGCCTCGACGCCGTTCTTCAGCAGATTGATCAAGAGCTGCTCGATCTGCACCGGATCGCCGAAGAAGGGCAGTTTGAAGTTGCTTGGCATCGGTGCAAGACAGTCGCCCGCGATCGTCAAGCTTAGCCCGGCTTCGGGCAGCATGGTCGGCAAGCGCCGCAGCAAGGCGGCCAGATCGAACAGCTGCTTTTGCGGCTCGGGCAGACGTGCGAGCCTGGCGTAACGGCGCACGAACTCGGCCAGATGTTTCGCGCGCTCGTGAATGATGGCCAGGCCTTCATCCAAGTCGGCCGTGCCGACTCGGGCCAGATTGCTGTGCAGCGTGGCACTCAGGCTGGAGATCGGCACCAGCGAGTTGTTGACCTCGTGACTCAAGACCCGCAGCAGGCGCCGCCAGGCTTGCAACTCCTCGCTGCGCAGCACCTGTTTGAGGTCGGTGACGAAGAGCAGGGTCTGCTCGCGGCCATCGACCGAATAGGGCAGGCGCCGCAGCCGCCACAGGCCGGCCGCGCCGGCAAACACATGTTCGCTCAAGACGGCGGTGTCGGCCGTCAACAGTGCCGCCAAGCCCAGTTCGGCGGCGCTGCGGCCCAGCACCCCGTCCTTGTCGCGCAACAACAGCGCCAATGCGGCGGGGTTGGCCAGGCGCAGACTAGCCTGCTCATCAAACGCAAAGATCGCCACATCGATGCCCTGCAAGACGGCGTCCACCAGACAGTGCGCTTCTTCCGCGCGCAGGCGCTGGCGATGCAGCGTGTCGACCAAGGCATTGATCTGTTCGCCTAACTGCTCATTCGCACTGGCACTGCGCAGGCGCTGGCTGTAGTCACCCGAGGCGATGCCCTCGACAACATTGCCTAGGGTCTGGAGCTGAAACTCGGCCCGCCTTGCCAGGGCCCAAGCAGCCCCCAGCCAAGCGCCGCTGCACAGCAGCCAGAGCAGGATCTTGGGGTAGATCAGCCATGTTTGTTGCCAGATAAAGTAGCTCGCCAAGCCCCAGGCCGGCGCGCCGCCGGCCAAGGCCCAGAGCCCCAGCCGCTTGGCAAAACCCGGGTATGACTTCACAAGCGGTACTTTTCGAGCCGGCGATAAAAGGCCGAGCGGCTCAGGCCCAGTGCTTGAGCGGCCTGCGGTGCGTTGCCGCCGGCGCGCTTGAGCGCCGTGCGTATCAAGATCACCTCGGCCTCCTCCAGCGTCAACTCGCCCGCATCAAAGGCTGCCGTGGCGACCGGCGCTGTTGCCCCGTTCAAACCCAGATCGGCGGGCTCCAGCAACTGATGCTGAACCAGCAAGCTAACTCGTTCCATGCAGTGCGCCAATTCGCGCACATTGCCCGGCCAGTGATGCTGCAACAGCGCCTCGCGGGCGGCCGGGCTGAGCGTCTTGGCCGGGCATTGATAGCGCCGCGAATGGCTGGCCAGGTAATGCTCGGCCAGGCTCACAATGTCGGCGCCGCGCTCGCGCAGCGGCGGCAAATGCAGTTGCACGCTATTGAGCCGGTAAAGCAGATCGCGGCGAAAGCTGCCCAGCTCAACCATCTGCGCCAGATCCGCGTTGCTGGCCGCGATCAAGCGCACATCGGCCCGGCGGGGCTTGGCCGAACCGAGCCGCTCGAACTGCCCGCCCTCCAGCACTTGCAAGAGCTTGGCCTGCTGATTCAAAGGGATGTTGCCGACTTCGTCGAGGAACAATGTGCCGCCATCGGCCAACTCGAAGCGGCCGATGCGGGTCTGACGGGCATCGGTGAAGGCACCTTTTTCATGGCCGAACATCTCGCTCTCGAACAAGGTGTCGGGGATGGCGCCCATATTGACGCTGATGAAGGGCGCCGGGGCGCGCGCTGAAGTGCGGTGGATGGCCTGCGCGAGCTGGCTTTTGCCGGTGCCGTTTTCGCCGGTGATGAGCAGATTGACGCCGGCATCTTTGAGCCGTTCCACCTGCGCCATCAAGGCCTGCATCGTCGGCGAAGCCGCTATCCAGGGCCGCTCGCTCTGGCCCTCGGCGCTCAGCAATTGATTCCTTGCCGCCAGCCGCTGGTTGGCTTGGCGCGTTTGGCGCAGCGCCAATAAATTGCGCAGCATGCTGGCCAGGCGGTTGTTGTCCCAGGGCTTCTCGATGAAGTCACTGGCCCCGCCCCGCATCGCCTCGACCGCCAGCGCGACCGTGCCCCAGGCGGTCATCGCGATGATGGGCAGCTGGGGGTCGACGGCATTGGCTTGGGCGATCAGGCTCAGGCCTTCCGCGCCTGAGGTGGTGTCGCGGCTGTAGTTCATATCGGCCAGCAAGACGCCAAACTCGCGCCGCGCCAGCGCCGCCAAGGCCTCGGCCGGCGAAGCCACCAGCTCGCAGTCCAGCCCCTCGCTATTGAGAAAAATCCTCAAGGTGCTGCGCACGGCGGCATCGTCATCGGCCACCAAGATGGGCAGGGCAGGGAGCTGAGCGGTCATTGGGAAGGGCTGATCGTCGGGCGGGCTTGCGGCGCATTCTCGCCCAGGCCCGTGTCCAGGCTCATGGCGCCCAAGTTCATTCGCAATGCAAGGCCATATTCGGCGGCATCGCGATCGCGCGCCTAGCCGGCAACCACGTCGCCATCATCACCACCGCGCTGATTACGATGCCGACGGCCAGCACGCCGAGCAGAAAGGCCGGCCCAACCTCATCCATCTGCGTGACCGCCAGCCAGCCCAGCAGCAGGCCCAGCGGCATGCCCAGCGCCAAGGCCCAAAGCCCTTGGCGCAGCAGCAAGCGCAAAACCTGCGCATCGCTGGCGCCGACCGCGCGGCGCACCCCGATCTCCTGCGTGCGCTGAGCCACCGCCCGGCTGGTCACGCCGTAGATGCCGCTAACGCCTAAGGCCAGCGTCATCAAACCCAGGATCAAGCACAGTGCCGCCATCACCTCGGAGCCGCCGTAGGCAATCTTTTGCCGCTCCTCGGCGCTGTAGACATGCTCCAGAGCCAGCGCGGGGTCGGCGCGGGCGATGGCCTTGGCCAGCAGCTCCCGGTTGGTGGCCGTGTCGGCCCAGCCAACCATGGCGATGCCCAGCTGATCGGGGACCGACTGGCTGATAGGCAGATAAATGTTGTGACTGCGCATACCGTTGTCGCCGCCCGTGCCTTGCACCAAATGGCCGTTGACGCCGACCACGGTATACCAGTCGCGCACCTTCGCCCCGGTCTTGTCGACCTTGGGGTTCAAGGCAAAACGTTTACCCAACACGGCTTGCGGGTCCAGGCCCGGCCAATACTGTGCCGCGAAGTTGCGATTGACGATGGCCACATGCAAGCTGTCCGCGCGGTCATGGCTGCCGAACTCGCGCCCGGCCAGCAGGGCCACCTCGAGTGTCTTGAAGAAGCCGCTATTGACGCTATAGACGCCGGCTTCGGGGTAACGCTCATCTTCCACGGTCATGCCTTCGGGCAAAACCTCTTCGGTTGAGGACATGCCGCCGCCGGGCAGGCTCAGGCTCAAGGCGACGCCGGCGCTGGATGCTGCCGCACTGTCGCGCAGACTTGTTTCGACCCGAGCCCAGAGTTGGGCGCGGGCGGCTTCGTCTTTGGTGTAGGCGGCCTGGCGTGGCCGCAGCATGGCCGTCAAGACGCCCTCGGTGCGGGCGCCGGTGCCGGCGTTCAGGCGTTGATGGACCGAATAGGTCTGCGCGGCCGACACCAGCAGCAACAAGCTCGACAACATGATTTGCAAGAACACCAGCACGCGGCTGAAACGCCCGGCCGCCCGGCCGCTGGCGCCGCGGCCATCGCGCAGCACCGCTGCGGCATCGACAGCCGAGGCGCGCCAAGCCGGCAGCAAGCCGGTGGCCAGCGCGGTGACAAAGGTCAGTCCCAGGCCAAAGGCCGCCGCCGCGCCGCTCATCTGGATGCGAATCCAGAAGGGCATGCGGCCGTCTGAGGTCTCAAAGACCGCTTGCTGTGTTGCCTCCAAGGCCCAGGCGCTGAAGAACAGGCCGATCAGCGCGGCGGCCAGGCTCAGGATCAAGGCCTCCGCGAGCATTTGCTGAATCAGGCGGCCACGCGGCGCGCCCAGCGCTGCCCGCACCGCCAACTCTTGGCGCCGCTCGTTGGCGCGTGCAAGCAGCAAGTTAGCGGTGTTGATGCAGACCAGGCTCAGTAGTAACACCGCCGCGCCGGCCAGACCGAGATAGATGGCGTCGGTGTCCGGCATGGTCCACTTGGCATAGGGCAGCGCCACGGCGCCGACCTTGGCATTGCTCTTGGGGAAGCTGGCGGCCAAGCGCTGCGCCGTCAGGTCCAGCTCCTGCTGAGCTTGGGCGCGGCTCGCCCCGGCCTTGAGTCGCCCCAGTACAAACACATGCTTGGCCGTGCCCATCTCCATAGCCTGCGCGCGCACCATGCCGGCGCCGGGCATATTGAAGGGCAGCCAGAGCTGTTGCGTCATCGGGAAACGCAGCGCGGCCGGCGCCACGCCGACGATTTCGGTGCTGACGCCGTTGATGCTGATGTGGCTGCCGATGACTTGCTTGCTGCCGCCCAAAAAGTTGCGCCAGATATCCGCGCCGATGACGACCACCGGCGGTGCGCCGGGCAACTCGTCGCTGGCTTGCAAAAGGCGCCCGGCCTCGGGCTTGGCCGCGTCGCCCAACCAGGGCCAGATGGCGGCCGGCACATAAGCGGCCTGGAAGTTCTGCGGGTATTGCTGCGTGCCGCCGAGCGTGACGGTGGCCGTATCCAGCGCCTGCAGCCCTTCCAGGCTGGGTGTTGCGCGGGCGTATTCAAGAAAATCCAGGTAGTGAACGCTCTTGCCCTGCGTGCGTTCATCGTGGCGAGTGGCTTCAACGGCAAGCAGCCGTTCAGGCTCGGGGAAGGGGATATTGCCGGCGGTGAAGCTGAAGTAGATGGCCGCGCTATAGATTGCAAAGCCCAGGCCGCAGCTCAGCGTCAACAGGCTCAGCAGCGCGAAGCCGGGAGCGCGGCGCAGCGAGTTCAGGGTTTGGC
Organism: Roseateles albus; assembly: GCF_028595345.1. NCBI lineage: Bacteria > Pseudomonadati > Pseudomonadota > Betaproteobacteria > Burkholderiales > Sphaerotilaceae > Roseateles > Roseateles albus. The sequence goes on from NZ_JAQQXT010000003.1 coordinate 433,397, forward strand.
TCAGGTCGTCCCACATCACAGCTGCTCCGCGGTTTGACGCGCGACCAGAGCTGGCGCAGGCGTCGGTGCAAGCGTTGGCATCAAGGTGGGCATGTCGGCGACCACGCGGCCGTCAAACAGCGAGATCGTGCGCTGCGCGGCCGCCGCGTAGCGCGGGTCATGCGTGACCATGCACAGCGTGGCGCCGCCGGCATGCACATCGCTGAGCAACTGCATCACCAGATCGGCGTTGCGTGAATCGAGATTGCCGGTCGGCTCATCCGCCAGGATCAGGCTGGGCTTGCCGACCAGGGCTCGCGCGATGGCCACGCGCTGCTGCTGGCCGCCGGAGAGCTGGGCAGGGTAATGGCGCGCGCGGTGGCCCATATCGACCTGCGCCAGCACCTCGGCCACGCGGGCGCGGCGCTCGGCGCGACTCATTTCGCTGCGGTAGGTCAGCGGGAGTGCGACGTTATCTTCTACGCTCAGGTCGCCGATCAGGTTGAAGGCCTGAAAGACAAAGCCAATCTGGCGGTTGCGCAGCAGTGCGCGGGCGCGGTTGTCGAGCGCCTCCACGGACTGTCCGGCCAAGGCATAGCTGCCGGCGCTGGGGCTGTCGAGCAGGCCCAGGATGGCCAGCAAGCTGGACTTGCCGCAGCCGGACGGCCCGCTGACGGCCAAGAACTCGCCGCTGTGGATTTGCAGATCAACGTCGTCCAGCGCGCGGGTCTCCAACTCATCGGTGAGAAAGCTTTTTTGGATGCCTTGCAGCTTGATCAGAGGCGGGGTGAAAGTCATAGGGGTGTCTCCTGGGTTAACTATTTGAACTTGAGTTCAGCGGATGCTGACGCGGGCGGCCTGGCTCCAGGCGCTGGTGTCGGATACGACGATGCGGTCCCCTTGGCTCAGGCCCGAAAGAACGGCAATTCGGCCGACCGAGGCCGCACCGAACTGCACCGGCACGCGTTCGGCCACGCCGCCCGTGCCGATGCGGAACACGCTGGCCGTCGACTGCGCTTGACTGAAGACCGGACGCTGCACTTGCAAGGTGTCGGCGAGGCGTGTAATGGCGATCGTGCCGTCCACGCTCAGATCGGGCCTGGCACCGCGCGGCAGCGGGCCTTGCAGGCTGATGTCGACCTGGACCGAGCCCTTGCTGACTTTGGGCGCAATGCGCGCGACGAGGCCGGCGATTTGGCCGTCGCTGCCGCCGGTGCGCAGATCAAGCCGCACGGTTTGGCCGATGGCGATGTCGCGGGCCATCGCCTCTTGCACCTGCAATTCGGCGTAAAGAGCGTCGGCCCTGGCCATCTTGGCCAGATTGGCGCCGGCCGACACGCTTTGCCCGGGCTGCAGGTTCAGCTCCTGCAAGATGCCGCTCATCGGCGCGCGCACCGTCAAGGCGGCTACTTGGTCGAGATCACGCTGCAGGCTTTTGCTCAATTTGGCGAGCGTCGCCTGCTTGGCACTCAGCTGCGCTTGTTGGTTAGCTTGGGCTTGTTGGAAGAGTTGGCGCTCCAGGCTCAGGCCTTGCGTGCTTTGTTTGAGGTTGAACTCGCTGCGCTGATAGGCCAGCTTGGACACCATGCCGTCCTTCAGCAGCTCCTGGTCGGCAGCCCACTGCAGTTGCGCGCTTTGCAGCGCCAATTCGGCCCGCTGAATGGCGGCGCTGGCACTCATTTGCTGGCTCTCCAAGCTTAAGCGCAGCGCACGCGCCTCGGCCTGTGCCTGCTCCAGGGTCCAGCGGCTTTCCTCGGCGCGCTGTTGCAACTGCGGATTGCTCAAGACCAGCAAGACCTGACCCTGCGCCAGTTCGGCCCCAGCTTGCACGGCAATGCGCTCGACCCTGCCTTCGCTCTGAGCGGCGATCCAGCGGACCTCGCTGGGTAACAAGATGCCGCTGGCACGTAGGTCCAAGTCCAAGGCGCCGCGCTCGACGGTGGCCAGGCTGACGGTCTTGGCGCTCACGCTCATCGAGGCCGGGCGTGCGTTCAGGCCTAGGCTCAGGGCGCCGCCCAATAGCGCGAGGCCGGCGGCGGCGAGGCCACTCCACTTGACGATGGGGCGACGTAAAAAAGCGAATCGGTGAGGGCTGCGGCGGATGTCCATGAGCTATCTATTGCAGGACTCGTGCCAGGCGCCTCTCGCTGGCTAAGTGTTTGATTTACAAGCCCCTGGGCCACCGGCGTGGACTTGAGTTGGCGCAAGCGGTCTCGAAATTGGGACGGGCCTGCTGTCGTTTTTCCCGTTACTGGGACGCCAGGGGGGCGCGTTCGCCCGCGCCAGCAAGCACAATGTCGCCCATGAACATTGAATCTCCACTGCCGCTGCTGGCCGGCCTTTCGCCCGAACAATTCATGCGCCTGCATTGGCAAAAAAAGCCTTTGCTGGTCCGCCAAGCCTTGCCCGGCATCAAACCGCCGGCGACTCGTACCGAGTTGGCCCGCATGGCCGCCAGCGAGGATGTCGAGTCGCGCTTGGCCAGCTCGTTCGAGGGCCGCTGGGCGCTTTATCCGGGCCCGGTGGCCAAGTTGCCGCCTTTTTCAAAACCCGGCTGGACCTTGTTGATTCAAGGCCTGGAGCAGCATTTGCCGGCCGCGGCCGATTTATTGAACCAGTTTCGCTTTGTGCCCGAGGCGCGGCTCGATGATTTGATGATTTCCTATGCCACCGATGGTGGCGGGGTCGGCCCGCATTTCGATTCTTACGATGTGTTTTTGATTCAAGTGCAGGGCCAGCGCCGCTGGCGTATCGGCCGACAGCCAGGCGCGGAGTTGCGGGATGACGTGCCGCTGAAGATCATCAAGACCTTCGAGTATGAGGAAGAGTTTGTGCTCGACGCCGGCGACATGCTGTACCTGCCGCCGGGCTGGGCGCATGACGGTGTGGCGGTGGGTGAGTGCATGACCTGCTCGGTCGGATTTCGCACGCCTTGGCGGGCCGAGTTGGCCAAGGATCTGCTCAGCCGTTTGATGGACGATGAGGATCAGGGTTACGCCAACAAAATGTATGCCGACCCCAAGCAGGCGGCGACTGCCACGCCGGGCCTGGTGCCCGAGCAGCTGATCGAATTTGCCCGTGACGCCGCCGAGCGGGCGCTGCGCGAACCGCGCGCCTTGGAGCGCGCCTTGGGTGAGGCCCTGACCGAGCCTAAGCCGCGTGTTTGGTTCGAGGCGGGCGCCGAGTTTGCGCCGGATCAGGGTGTTAGCCTGGATAGGCGCAGCCGCATGATGTATGACAAGTCTCATGTCTTCATCAACGGTGAATCCTTCCGTGCAGGCGGGCGCGATGCGACGCTGATGCGTGCGTTTGCTGATAGCAAGCTGCTGACACGCAAGCAGGTCGCTCAGTTGTCGGAGGGTGCCCGTGATCTGCTGGCTCAGTGGGTCGAAGATGGTTGGGTCCAGCAAGAGGTGGAGCAGGGCTGATGGACGCGCTGGCTCCGAGCAAGTTCGAGGGCAGGGCGGCTTATGTGGCCAATTTGCGGCAAGCCTTGCTACAGGCTTGTGCGGCTAACGCACGGGACCTGTACTGCTTCGATGAAAACCTGGTCGATTGGCCCTGGTCGGATGCCGATGTTCTCGCGGCCTTGACGACTTGGGCCAAGCCGCACCGGCGCTTGCATCTGTTGGCCGCGGAGTACGAGGATTTGCGCCAACGTCATCCGCGCTTTGTGCGCTGGCGCGGCAACTGGGGGCATTGCGTGCAGGCCCTGGCTTACACGCCCGAGGCTTTTGCCGCGGCCGGATCCTGTGGTGGGGTGCAATCGTTTTTCACATGCGTTGGTACTGCGCAGGCTCTGAGCCTCAGCCTGTTCGACAAGAGGCTTTGGCGGTCGTCAATTTCCACCGAAGCCGAAGATTCATTGCAAAAAAGCCAATGGTTTGATGCATTAGCGCAACGATCAAGCGAATCGTTTGCTGTTACGACACTGGGCCTCTGAGAGGCTTCAAGCGAGCAAGCTATAATTTGCGGCTAGGCGGTGGAAGCGCTCGAGGTTTCCTCGTCTTGTCATGCCGAAGTTTTACAACAACAGCCACCGCGAGGTTTGGTCAACGTTGTTGGACTTCAAAAAATTACCGGTAATTGCAATTTCGTTTAACGATTTTTGAGGATAAGTATGAACAAGTCGATCCTGTTGGCTGCTGTGCTGGCTGCTGTTGCTCTGACCGCTTGCGGCAAAAAAGAAGAAGCTCCTGCTGTTGTGGCTCCTGCTGTTGCTGAAGCCGCTTCGGCTGTCGCAGTGGCTGCTGACGCAACTGCCTCGGCAGCTGTGACTGCTGTTGACGCTGGCGCTTCGGCTGCCGCGGCCGGCGTTGCTGACGCTGCTTCCGCAGTGGGCGGCATGGCTGCTGACGCCGTCAACAAGGCTGCTGATGCAGCTAAGGACGCTGTCAAGAAGTAATCGCTTCTCGATGTGATCGGTTCCGATCACCGCGAAAACCGCCCGGTGCAAATCAGGCGGTTTTTTTACGTCTGATGTTTTACTGCTTGGTTTCAGCTCAGTTCGGTCCAGGCGCAGCCTAGGTCCTGGCTGGCGACGGCGATCACCTCGGGCGAGCAGCCCAGCACTGCGGCCAAGCTTGCGGCGGCCAGCGCCGGCCTGTTGTTGCTTTCGCTCAGATGGGCGGCGACCACATGCTGAAGCCCCGTGTGCAGGCAGCTCCGTAGCAGTTCGGCGGCACTTTCATTGGACAGGTGGCCGTGGCTGCCCAGGATGCGGCGCTTGAGGCTGGCGGGGTAGCTCGATGCGCGCAGCAACTCCTCATCGTGATTGCACTCCAGCAACAGCCCTTGGCAGCCTTGCAAGGCTTGCGCCACGGAGGCGCAGGCGTGACCGAGATCGGTGATCAGGCCGAGCGAGCGGGCGCCGTCGCTGCAACGCAGATGCAGCGGCTCTTGCGCGTCGTGCGGCACGGCAAAGGGCTTGATCTGAATGTCGCCCAAGTCGGCGCATTCGCCGTCCTTGATCAGATGCAGCAGCGCCGGGTCGAAGTCGGCCGCCGACATATTGTTCGGCCGGTCATTCAGGGCTCGCCAAGTGCCACGGCTGGTCCAAAGCGGGATGCGATAGCGCTGCGCCAAGTTCAAGGCGCAGCCGATATGGTCGCCATGTTCATGGGTGATGAAGATGGCGTCCAAGTCGGCCGGGCTGCTGCCGGCGCGTTCCAGGCGGCGCGTCAATTCGCGCAGGCTGAAGCCGCAGTCGACCAAGAGCTGCGTGCTGGTGATGCCTTGACTGGCCTCGATCAGGCTGGCGTTGCCTCCGCTGCCGCTGCCTAGGCTGCAAAAACGCATTGAAAAACCTTCTGGGCGAGAACAATAAAAAACGCCGCAGACCTTGCGGCAGCGGCGTTAGCTTGATCGGGGCAGGCCCGGTTCAGCGCAAATCGTCCATCAGCAAGTTGAGGATGCGCTTGGCATTCTCGTTGGTTTGCTGCTGACCCTTGTCGTCCAGCACCATCACCGTGCTGCGCTCGCCTTCAGACTTGACCGAAACACGGTAACGCGTCGCCACCGGGGCAGCATCCGAGCTGAACAATTTCTGGAAGAAATTAGGCTCTTCCTTGCCAGCCTGGGTCGGGTCGGCATAGCGCAAGAAGAACAGGCCTTGCTTGCGGTCACGGTCTTCAATCGTGAAGCCGTGGCGGTCCAGCGACTGGCCAACTCGGCGCCATGCGCGCTCGAAGCCTTCGTTGACCTGCAAGGAGTCCGGAACTTCGGCCAAAGAGCGCGTGGTGGCTGCAAGAGCCACGCCCGTCGGGGCCACTGCTGCAGCAGCAGAACCTGCTGGCAATGCTTGCACCTTGGCGGCGGCAAGCGCGGCCTTGGCCTGCTCGTCGCTGGCACCCAGCTTGAGCATTAGGCGCGACAGCATTTCGGCTTCCAACTGCGGATCGCTCGGGCGCGGCTGCCAGGCGGTATTGTCTTTTTGCGCGCCGGTGTAGATCTCTTGCATGCCGCGGTGGCTGATGAAGACCTCGGTGCCTACGCCGTTGGCGCCGCGCTCCAGGCGCGTGCGGAACATGTCTTTTTCGCCGGTCGAGTAAAAGCTGTCCAGCACCTTGCCAATGGTCGAGCGGATGATGTCTTGCGGCAACTTGGCACGGTTTTCGTTCCAGTTGGTTTCCATCACGCCAACATCGGCCGAGTCCTTCAAGACCTCGAAGCCGCGCTCTTGCCAGAAGTCACGCACCAGTGGCCACATTTGCTCGGGCGTCAAGCTGCTGACCAGCCAGCGCTGCGAGCCACTGCGCTCAATGCGCATATCGGCCACCGCGTTCAAAGCCACCGTGTTGGCGGGTTGGCCGGCGGCCATGGCCGCTTTTTGCTCCTTGCCCTTTTGCTGAAAGCTCGCCGCGCTGACGCTTTCGCCTTGCGGCTGGTTGCGGTTGTCGCGCGCCAATTGCTTCAAATCGGGTGGAATATCCAGCCCGGTGGTTTGGCGTGCGCCGCTGCGGTAGTCCACCTTCTCGGACGAGAAAGTGTTGTCAAGAGTGCTGCAAGCAGCCAATGATCCCAGCAAAGATGCGATTGCCAACTGGCATGCCAGGCGCACCGGAGTGGCCGTGGAGGAAACAAATGAGGAACGAGTCACGCTAGACATCTCCGAGGGAATCAGGGCGGCTGGGACCGTATGAGCACGGCCCAAATTTCAAAAAGCGAATGGGGGATTAGAGCAGACTGCAGCAGCGGCGGCGATCAGAGCAAACCAGCCTCATGCATCGCCCGCTCAACCTTGGCCTGGCCGTCCACCGTCAAGGTGGTGATGGGCAGGCGCAGCGCATTCTTGCAGCGGCCCAGTTTGGCCACTGCCCATTTGGTCGGGGCGGGGCTGGGCTCGCAGAACAGCTGTTTGTGCAGGTCCAGCAGTTGGAAGTGAATCCGGCGCGCCTCTGCCACTTGGCCGGCCAAGGCCGCGCGGCACAACTCGCTCATCAAACGCGGCGCCACATTGGCCGTGACACTGACGTTGCCGTGGCCACCCAGCAGCATCAGAGCGATCGCGGTGCCGTCGTCACCCGAGTAAATCGAAAAGCCTTTGGGCGCCAGCTTGATCAGCTGAGCCGCACGTTCAATATTGCCGCTGGCTTCCTTCACGCCGAAGACGCCGGGCAAGGTCGCACAGCGCAGCGTGGTTTCGGGCTGCATATCAGCGACGGTGCGGCCGGGCACGTTGTAAAGCATCATGGGCAGGTCGACCGCCTCGGCGATCGCCTTGTAATGCTGATAGATACCTTCTTGCGAGGGTTTGTTGTAGTAGGGCACAACCGACAAGCTGCAGTCGGCGCCGACCTTTTTGGCGAAGCGACTCAGATTGATGGCCTCGGCGGTGGAATTGGCGCCGGTGCCAGCCATGACGGGGACACGGCCGGCTGCATGCTCAACCGCAACCCGGATCACTTCGCAGTGCTCTTCCACGTCCACCGTGGGCGATTCGCCGGTTGTGCCGACCACGCAGACGCAGCTGGTGCCCTCATTGATATGCCAGTCGATCAAATTGCGTAGTGCAGCGTAATCAACGCTGCCGTCTTCTTGCATCGGTGTCACGAGTGCGACGATGCTGCCAACTAATCCGTTCATTGCAATTCCTAGTTATCCGACAATTCTACTCAGCGGCGGCAGGGACTCAGTTTTGATCCAAGGCGTAGCGCTGAAACACCCCGTCATGGAGGTCGCGCACAGCAGCAACGCGCTGCACAAAGCGTGGGTTGACGGCCATCACCTCGAATCCATCTTCAAAGGCCACCACGCTGAGGCCTTTGCAGGCCTCCAGCAACTCGCCCGGCTGCAGCAAGAACTCGGGCCGCGCGGGCCGGCCAATGCTTTGCTGGCCCTGGGCGAAGGTCTCATAAATCAGCCAACCGCCCGGCGCGACCGCGGCGGTGATCAAGGGGATCAAGGGGCGCCAGAGGTAGTTGGTGACCAGCACCAGATCGAATTGACGGCCCGCTAGCGGCCAAGGGCCGGACTCGATGTCGGCATTGATGATTTCGGCTTTGCTCTCTAATCCGGCGGTGGCCGCCGCATCGATATCGACGCCGGTGACCTTCATCCCCAGCGCGGCCAAGTGCTGGACATGGCGGCCGCTGCCGCAGGCCAGATCAAGGGCCGTACCGCCGGCGCGCATCGCTTGCGGCCAGCGTAGCAGCCATTTTGAGGGGGGAGAAGAAGTGCAGGTCATCAAAAACAAGCCCAGATTTGTTCGGAAAGCCGGATCATCAAGTCCGTTTGAAAATAGCTGAGAAACACCGCCCCAAGCAAGGCCAGGGCGGCCAAGCGGAATAGCCATAGCGAGCTGCGCTTCATGCTGGCAGCGGTCTATGGATCGGCTCTTCGCGCACCGGCAGATTGACCAAGGCGGCCATCACGCCCAACGCCACGGCGAGCCACCACACCACATCGTAGCTGCCGGTTTGGTCATACAAGCGCCCGCCCAGCCAGACGCCCAAGAAGCTGCCGATCTGGTGGCTCAAAAAGACAAAGCCGCTCAGCATTGACATATGCTGGATGCCAAACATCTGCGCCAGTACCGCATTGGTGGGTGGGATGGTCGACAGCCACAGTAGGCCCATCACGGCCGAGAACAGATACACCGAGCTTGGCGTTAGCGGCGCAGTCAAGAAGGCCACGATGGCGACCGAGCGCAGCGCATAGATGCACGACAGGATGTAGCGCTTGGGGAAGCGCTGGCCAAGCGAGCCGGCCGCGTAAGTGCCGAACACATTGAATAGGCCGATCAAGGCCAAGGCATAGGTGGCGACTTGCGGGCTCAGGCCCTGGTCCTTCAGGTAACTGGGCATGTGCACGCCGATGAAAACGACCTGGAAGCCGCAGACGAAATAGCCGGCCATCAGCAACTGGAAGCTGCGGTAGCCAAAGGCCTCGCGCAAGGCCTGCACAATGCTTTGCGAATGAGTATGCGGGCTGGGTGCGGCTGTTTTGGGCTCACGCAAGCCAAAAGCGAGCGGGATGATGATCAAGGACATGCAGGCGAGGATGAAGAGCGCGTCTTGCCAGCCGTTGGAGCTGATCAGCCAATTCGACACCGGCACCATCAAGAACTGCCCAAAAGAGCCTGCGGCCGCCGCCACGCCCATCGCCCAACTGCGCTTGGCTGGGTCGACATTGCGCCCGATCACGCCGTAAATCACCGCGTAGGTGGTGCCCGACTGGGCAATGCCGATCAGCAGCCCGGCGCTGCCGGTGAAGGCCAGGCCGGAGGTCGACAAGGCCATCAAGACCAGACCGACGGCGTACAACAAGCCGCCCACCATGAGCACGCGGAACGGCCCGAAGCGATCGGCCAACATGCCGGTGAAGGGCCCAGCCAGACCCCAGGCAATGTTTTGAATTGCCAGCGCGAAGGCAAAGGTCTCGCGCGTCCAGCCCCGGTCCATGGTGATGGGCTGCAAAAACAGACCGAATCCGTGGCGTATGCCCATGGACAAGGTGACGATCAAGGCGCCGCACAGCAGCACTTGCTTCATCGACAAGCGGGGGGATTGGGGTGTCATCATCTGCCGCAATATAGCCAGAACCGCCAGGGTTTGTCTGTCACGGAGATTGCAGGTTCAGCATCCGGCCCTGCTTGACGCGCAGCTGAATGCGACCAATCGCGGCCAAATCTTGAAGTGGATTGGCCGCAAGCAACAAAAAGCTCGCCTCGCAGCCGGCATCGAAGCAGCCCAGGCGCCGCTTGGGGTAGAGCGCCTGCGGCGTGGTGATGCTGGCCATGCGCAAGAGCGTGGCGCGGTCGAGCACGCCCAGGCTTTCAAGATGTTGAAGCTCGGGCAGTGCTGAGCCGTTGAAAAGGTCGGAGCCCAACAGCAGCTTGGTTCCGGCGGCCTTGAGCGTTTGCAGGTTTTCGATTTGCAGGCGGCGCACGGCCGCTTGCGTCTCCGGCGGGGCTCGGAACAGCGTTGCCGCCGCCGTGCCGGTGATAACGGCCACATGTTTCTTGGCCGCTTCGGCGGCCATATCGGCGCTGAGCCGGTAGGCCTCGGGGCCAAGACCTTCATGGAAAAAATAGCCCGGTATATGGTCAATCCAGTCCACACCGGCTTGCACCGCCAGCGCAAAGTCAGCGGCCGTCTCGACATGGGCGATCACCCGCAAGCCGTCTTGGTGGGCGCGTTTGACGATGGCCGGCAAGACTTCGGGCTTGAGGCCCAAACGGCCTTGCTGCTTGGTATCCCCCCGCAGTTCGGGGCTCTCGCTGCGGCTCAGCATCAGCTTGACCAGATCGGTCTTGCGCGTGGCCACAAGCGGCCATTTCTGCGCCACGTGTTCGGGCGTATCCGTGATCAGCAGCAACTTGTCTGCCACATCTTCGAGTTTCAGCTTGGTGCCACCCATTTCCTCACCGAGCAATTGCGCGAGCGGTTGGCCATCTGATGAGGTAATACAGGCGCTGACGAACAAAATGTCCGGTGCGGCCGGCTGATTCGCCAGTCCGCGTGCCAAGGCCACGCCCTTGGGCTCCCCGCAATGCATGGCCGCAAAGAAAACACCGTCCCGCAAATAGCTGTTCGCATAGCGCGCGTAGCCCCAGCCGTTTTGCAGATTGTGGTTGTGCGCCTCGGCCAGGGGCGGGATCAAGTACTGGCCGCTTAAGTCCAGGCTGCGCTGCGGCTTCTTGATTTTCTGAGTGCTGAAAACGCCATCTTTGACATAGAGCGTGCCGCGCTTGACGAAGCCCTTGCCATCAAACCATTGGGCATTTTTAAGTTCCATGCTGAGCGGCGGACCGGCCTTGAATGGCGTGCTTTCGGGCTCGGCTGCCGCGAGTCCGCTCAAACTCAGGGCGAGACAGGTCAGCAGGTAAGAAGTAAGGGATCTCAGGTGCATAGGGGCGACATGCTAGCCGGGAACTTGGCAGCGTTTGCGCACTTGGCCGCGGGCCGCCGCCTAGAATCTGCCCCATGGCGACCAGCAAAGCATCAACTTCTCCCAGCAACTCCCCGGCCTTGGGCTCCTATGGCGAGGGCTCGATCCGCGTACTCAAGGGCCTTGAGCCCGTCAAGCAGCGGCCGGGCATGTACACGCGTACCGACAACCCGCTGCACACGATCCAGGAGGTCATCGACAACGCGGCCGACGAAGCGTTGGCCGGCTTCGGCAAGCGCATCGACCTGATCCAGCACAGCGACGGCTCGGTTTCGATTGCCGACGACGGCCGCGGCATTCCCTTTGGCCTGCACCCCGAAGAGGGCGTACCGGTGGTCGAAATCGTCTTTACCCGCTTGCATGCCGGCGGCAAGTTCGACAAGGGCTCGGGCGGCGCCTACAGCTTCTCGGGTGGCTTGCACGGCGTTGGCGTCAGCGTCACCAATGCCTTGGCCAAGCGCTTGGAGGTGACGGTTTGGCGCGGCGGCGAGGTGGCGACCTTGGCCTTCGAGAACGGCGATGTGGTTGAACCGGTGGTGGCTCGCAAGGCCGAGCGCGGCGAGCGCAAGCAGGGCACGACGGTGCGCGTCTGGCCCGATGCCAAATATTTCGAGAGCGCCGAGCTGCCTAAGAACGAGCTGATCCACCTCTTGCGCAGCAAGGCGGTCTTGATGCCGGGCGTGATCGTCACGCTGACGAACGAAAAGACCGGAGATGTGCAAACCTGGTCCTATCAAGGCGGGCTGCGCGACTATCTGATGCAGACGCTGAACGCCGAGCCGCTGATCCCTCTGTACGAGGGCGAACAATATGCCGGCCGGGCCGAGACCGAGAACTTCGCCGAGGGCGAGGGCGCCGCCTGGTGCGTGGCCTTCACCGAAGAAGGCGCGGCGATGCGCGAGAGCTATGTCAATTTGATCCCGACCGTCGCCGGGGGTACGCATGAATCCGGCCTCAAGGACGGCCTGTTCGGTGCGGTCAAGGGCTTTATCGAGATGCACAGCCTCTTGCCCAAGGGCGTCAAGCTGATGCCGGACGATGTGTTTTCGCGCGCGTCTTTTGTGCTGTCGGCCAAGGTCTTGGACCCGCAATTCCAGGGTCAGACCAAGGAGCGCCTGAACAGCCGTGACGCGCTGCGCCTGGTCTCCACCTATGTCAAACCGGGCCTGGAGTTGTGGCTGAACCAGCATGTGGAGTTCGGCAAGAAGCTGGCCGAACTGGTCATCAAGCAGGCGCAAACCCGCCAGCGCGCTTCGCAAAAAGTCGAGAAGCGCAAAGGCTCGGGCGTGGCCGTCTTGCCGGGCAAGCTGACCGACTGCGAGAGCCGCGACCTCTTGCACAACGAGATCTTTCTGGTCGAGGGCGATTCGGCCGGCGGCAGCGCCAAGATGGGCCGCAACAAGGAGACGCAGGCCATTCTGCCGCTGCGCGGCAAGGTCTTGAATACCTGGGAGGTCGAGCGCGATCGCCTGTTTGCGAATAACGAAATTCACGATATCTCGGTCGCGCTGGGTGTCGACCCTCATGGCAAGAACGACTCGCCGGACCTGAGCGGTCTGCGCTACGGCAAGGTCTGCATCCTGTCGGATGCGGACGTGGACGGCTCGCATATCCAGGTCCTCTTGTTGACACTGTTCTTCCGCCATTTCCCCAAGCTGGTCGAGACAGGGCATATCTATGTTGCCCGCCCGCCGCTGTACCGGGTCGACGCGCTTGCGCGTGGCAAAAAGCCGGCCGCCAAGATTTATGCGCTGGACGAGGGCGAGTTGACCGCCACGCTGGACAAGCTGCGCAAGGAAGGCGCGCGCGAAGGTTCATGGAGCATCAGCCGCTTCAAAGGCCTGGGCGAGATGAGCGCCACGCAGCTGTGGGACACGACGCTGAACCCCGAAACCCGGCGGCTGAGCGTGATCGCGCTCGGTCAGCTGAATCTCACGGAAACGGAAACATCGATCAACAAGCTGATGGGCAAGGGCGAGGCCTCGTCCCGCCGTGAATTGATGGAGATCCACGGCGACTCGGTCGAAGTGGATATCTGAAGCCATGAACGCTCCGCGCGTCAGCCTGCGCCCGACCATGTTGTCGGACCTGGATTTTGTGGTCTCGGTGGAGCAGGACGCCGCCAACCGGCCCTTCATCACGCCCTGGGAACGTACGCAACATGAGGGCGCGGTGCGTTTCCCGGATTTTCGCCACTTCATCATCGAGGTCGGGCCGGAATCCAAACGGTCCGGCTTCGTGATTTTTCAGGGTTGCCGCAATCCGCACGGCTCGGTTGAGTTGAAGCGCATCGTCTTGGCGCCCAAGGGTCAAGGCCTGGGTCGCGCCTGTGCGCGCCTGCTCAAGAAACTGGCCTTCACGCAGTTGCATGCGCATCGCTTCTGGCTGGATGTGAAGGCACTCAACACGCGGGCCTTGAAACTCTATGCCAGCGAAGGCTTTGTCGAGGAAGGCCGGCTGCGCGAGAGCGTGCGGGTCAATATCGAAGGCGCGGATGGCTACGACAGCCTGATCGTGATGTCCATGCTGGACCGCGAGTACCAGGCTCGGGTGGCGCTCGGTGAGGAGCAGGGCGGATGAGGTTTGGGCTCGTCTTCTTTCTGGCGGCGCTCGCTTGGCCTGCTCAAGCTGAGCTATGGGCTTATGTTGACGGTGCCGGCACCGCGCATCTGGCCGATCGGCAGCTCAGTGGCGCCTATAACTTGGTGCTGGGCGCGCCGGACCCAAGCAAGGGCCGCGTGCCGGGTAAACAGGACGGGAGCCGGCATTTGCTGACTTGGCTGGAGATCGCGCCCGAGGTCAAGGCGGTGCAGCCCTATTTGCGCGAGGCGGCAGCCAAGTCCGGCGTGGATATGGCTTTGCTGAAGGCGGTCATTGCGGTGGAGTCGGGCTACAAATCGGCCGCGGTGTCGCCGCGCGGCGCCATCGGCCTGATGCAGATCACCCCGGACGCGGCCGCTCGTTATGCCACGCTGCTGGAGCGCCTGCAGCCCGCTGAAAAGCGCTTGCTGGACCCTCGAACCAATGTGTTGACCGGCGCTCGCATGCTGGCCGATCTGATCAAACGCTTTGGCCGCATTGATGCGGCGCTGGCGGCCTGGAACGCCGGCGAAGGCGCCGTGCGTCGCGCCGGTGGTGTCGTGCCGCCGATTGACGAAACCCAAGCCCATGTTCATTTGGTGCTGGAGCTGTACTGGACCTTGCTGCAAAACGGCATGCACGCCACAGCTCAACACCTGACGATTCACTCTGACAAACCATGACCCAAACTTCGATATTCGACGCACCCCCGCCGCAGGATGACCCTGACGCGCTGACCCTGGGCCATTACGCCGAGCGCGCTTACCTTGAATACGCGCTGAGCGTTGTCAAGGGCCGGGCCTTGCCCGATGTTTGCGACGGCCAAAAGCCGGTGCAGCGGCGCATTTTGTATTCCATGGAGCGCATGGGTCTGGCCTTCACCGGCACTGCCGGCGCCAAACCGGTCAAGGGCGCGCGCGTGGTCGGTGATGTGCTGGGGCGCTTCCACCCGCATGGCGATCAGTCGGTCTATGACGCGCTGGTGCGCATGGCGCAAGACTTTTCGCAGCGCTATCCGCTGATTGATGGCCAGGGCAACTTCGGTAGTCGTGACGGGGACGGCGCTGCGGCGATGCGTTATACCGAGGCGCGCTTGGCGCCGATTGCCCGCCTGCTCTTGGATGAGATCGACGAAGGCACGGTCGACTTCCAGGCCAATTACGACGGCTCGACTCAGGAGCCACGTCAGTTGCCCGCTCGCCTGCCTTTTGTACTGTTGAACGGCGCCAGCGGCATTGCCGTGGGTATGGCGACCGAGGTGCCCAGCCACAATCTGCGCGAGGTGGCGGCCGCCGCGGTGGCGCTGTTGCGTGACGACAAAATCAGCGACGAGGCTTTGTTCACCATCCTGCCCGGCCCCGACTATCCGGGCGGCGGCCAGCTGATCAGCTCGGCCGAGGATATCCGCTCGGCCTACCAAACCGGTCGCGGCAGCATGAAGCTGCGCGCGCGCTGGAAGATCGAAGACCTGGCGCGGGGCCAATGGCAGTTGGTCGTCACCGAGTTGCCGCATGGTTGCAGCAGCCAGCGCGTGCTGGAAGAAGTCGAGGAGCTGTCCAACCCCAAGATCAAGACCGGCAAAAAGGCTTTGAGCGCCGAGCAGTTGCAGCTCAAGGCCAGCCTGCTGGCGGTGTTGGACTGCGTGCGTGACGAGTCGAGCAAGGACGCTGCAGTGCGCCTGGTGTTCGAGCCCAAGAGCCGCACGGTGGAGCAGCAAGACTTGATCTCGACCTTGCTGGCGCACACCAGCCTGGAGACCTCGGCCTCGATCAATCTGACCATGATTGGTGCCGATGGCCGGCCGACCTTGAAGAGCGTGCGCCAGATCCTCAGCGAATGGCTGGGCTACCGCCAGCAGACGGTGCAGCGCCGCACGCAACACCGCTTGGCCAAGGTGTTGGATCGCATCCATGTGCTGGAAGGGCGCCAACTGGTGCTCTTGAACATCGATGAGGTGATCCGCATCATCCGCAATGCCGATGAGCCCAAGCCAGCGCTGATCACTCGCTTCAACTTGAGCGATCGCCAGGCCGAAGACATTCTTGAAATCCGTTTGCGCCAGTTGGCGCGGCTGGAGGCGATCAAGATCGAGCAGGAACTCAAAGGCTTGCGCGAAGAGCAGAGCAAGCTGGAGGACATCCTGGGCAATCCGGGCAGCCTGAAGCGTACCGTCATCCGCGAGATCGAGGCCGATGCCAAGCAGTTTGGCGACGAGCGCCGCACGCTGATCCAAGAGGAAAAGAAGGCTTCGGCCGAGGTCCGCATCGTTGACGAGGCGGTCACCGTGGTCGTCAGCGGCAAGGGCTGGGTGCGGGCGCTGAAGGGTCACGATATCGAGGCCGGCGCGCTGGCCTTCAAATCAGGCGACCAGCTCTACGGCACCTTCCAATGCCGCAGTGTTGACGCGCTGATCGTCTTCGGCAGCAATGGGCGGGTCTACTCGGTGCCGATCTCCTTGCTGCCCGGCGGGCGTGGCGACGGTCAGCCTATCACCTCCCTGATCGAGCTGGAAAGCGGCAGTCAAATAGCGCATTACTTTGCCGCCAATGCCGAAACCCGCTTGGTGCTGGCCGGCACCGGCGGCTTCGGCCTGATTGCCAAGGTTGGCGATCTGGTCGGCCGCCAAAAGGCCGGCAAGACCTTCCTGAGCCTGGAAGGCGAAGAGAAGATCTTGCCGCCGGCGCCGGTGCCCGCCGGCGAGGTTGTCGGCGTTCAAATGGCTTGCCTGACGCTGAACGGCCGGCTGCTGACCTACGCGCTGGATGAGCTCAAGCACCAGCCCAAGGGCGGGCGTGGCCTGACCCTGATCGACCTGGAAGCTAAAGACGCCTTGATCAGCGTCGCCGCCTTCACGCAGGCGCTGCAGGTGCTGGGTACGGGCCGTGGCGCCAAGCCTAAGGAAGAAATTCTGAAGGGTGTGGGCCTGGCGAGTTATGCAGGCAAGCGCGCGCGCAAAGGCAAGCAGGTCGAGGCCTTCCAGAAAGTTCTGCGAGTGCTGACACCTTGATGATGATTCAGCGGCGTTTGATTCTGCTGGCGGGTTTGCCTTTGCCCTTGTCGAGTTTGGCGACGCCTCAAGCTGAAGCCTCTTTGCAAGCGCGCTGCGCGGCGCTGCAAACCCAGATCGGCGGGCAGATCGGCGTGTTCGCCTTGCATACCGGTAGCCGTGCGCAGTTTGCCTTTCAGGCCGGGCAGCGTTTTGCGATGTGTTCGACCTTCAAGCTGCTCTTGGCTGCAGCCGTCATGGCCAAGGTCGATAGCGGGCGCTTGGACTTGAATCAGCGCGTGCGCTTTGGCCCGCGCGACTTGGTGCCTCATGCGCCGGTGACGGGGGCCTTGCTGCAAGCCGGCTCGGTATCGGCCTCGCTCAGCGTGGGCGAGTTGTGTGCGGCCATGCTGGAGCTCAGCGACAACCCGGCCGCCAACTTGCTCCTGCCTTTGGTTGGCGGCCCGGCTGGCCTGACCCGTTTCTTGCGCGAACTGGGCGACACGGTCACACGGTTGGACCGGATCGAGCCCGCACTCAATAGCAATCTGCCGGATGACGCGCGTGATACCAGTACGGCGGCGAGCTATGTCGGCCTGATGGAACATCTGCTCTGCAGCGATTATTTCTCGGGCGAGTTGCGCCAGCAATTGCTGGTCTGGATGAATGCGTCTGAGACCGGTTTGCAGCGGCTGCGGGCCGGCGCTCCACAGGACTGGCCCGCCGGCGACAAAACCGGCAGCGGGGCCAATGGCGCTGTCAATGATGTGGCGATATTCTTTCCGCCCAAGCAGGCACCCATCCTGATGGCGGTTTTTATGACCGGCTCTACCCAGTCCTTGGCGGCTTTGAATGCCGTGCATGCGGAATTGGCGACCCTGGTACTGAGCCACTTGCAGGCCGGGGAAGCCGGCATGTCGAGGTAGATTCAGCCAAGAGGGGCGGGTTCTCGAGAGGCTTGCCGCCGGGCGGCTTGCCTACAATGCGCAGCATGAGAATACTGATAGCCAATGACGACGGATACCTTGCACCGGGCTTGATGGCCTTGGTCAAAGCCTGCGAGGGCTTGGGGCAAATTGATGTGATTGCACCTGAGCAGAACGCCAGCGGCACCTCCAACTCGCTGACCTTGGGCCGGCCGCTGTCGGTTTACACAGCCAGCAACGGTTTTCGCTATGTCAACGGCACACCGTCCGACTGCGTCCACGTGGCGCTGACCGGGCTGCTGGATTACAAACCCGATCTGGTGCTGTCGGGCATCAATAACGGCGCCAATATGGGTGACGACACCCTGTATTCGGGCACCGTGGCCGCGGCGACCGAAGGCTTTTTGTTCGGCATTCCCTCGATCGCTTTCTCGCAGGTGGACAAGGGCTGGGGTCAGCTTGACGCCGCTGCCGCCATGGCGCGCAGCTTGGTCGAGCAGGTCATCGCGTCCGGCTTGAACGAGGCCTTTTTGCTCAACGTCAATATCCCCAATCATGCCGATGCGCCCCATTTGCCTCGGTGCATTACGCGCCTGGGGCGCCGGCATGCCAGCGAAGCGGTGATTCGTCAGCAAAGCCCGCGTGGCGACACGATTTACTGGATTGGCCCGGCCGGAGACGCACGCGAGGCGGGCGAGGGCACCGACTTCTATGCGACCGCCAACAATAGGGTGTCCGTCACGCCCTTGCAGGTTGACTTGACGCACCATGCGGCATTGCCGGTCTGGAGCAATCGCCTGGGCTTGCCTCTATGAGCGACGTACCGGCGCGTTCTTCGCGCTTTCCTGTGCCGCTGGCCGGTATTGGCGCGAAGAAGTCGAGTCAGCCAAGTGGCACGTCCTCCGCCGCAGCGAGCCGCGAGGTCTTGATGCCCCAGCGCCATCTGCGCGAGGCGGCGCAGGATGCGGCGCGCCGCTCTGCACCCAGCGGTCTGGGGCTGGATTCGGCCATGGTGCGCCAACGCATGGTCAGCCGCTTGCAGCAAGACGGGCTGCGTGACGAGCGGGTGCTGCAAGCGCTGGCGGGGGTCTATCGGCACGAGTTTGTCGACAGCGCCTTGGGCGTGCAGGCCTACGAAGACACCAGCCTGCCGATTGGTCATGGCCAGACGATCTCCAAGCCGTCGGTGGTGGGTCGCATGATCGCGATGCTGTTTGGCGGCGCTGCTGCGGCGCAGCAGGCAAGCCTCGGGCGTGTCCTGGAGATCGGCACGGGCTGTGGCTATCAGGCCGCCGTGCTGGCGCTGTTGGCCAAGCAGGTCGTCTCGATTGAGCGCCTCAAGCCTTTGCATGACAAGGCCCGCCTGAACTTGGCCGCCGCGGCACGCGGCAATATCCGGCTCGTGTATGGCGATGGGCGACTGGGCTTTGCGGGCGCGGCGCCCTTCGACAGCATCATCGCTGCGGCAGGGGGTGAAGACTTGCCGCAGGCCTGGTTGGATCAGCTGGCGCCAGGCGGACGTTTGGTCGCACCGATGGTGGCACCGGGAGGCCGTGGACAGGTTCTGGTGGTAGTTGACCACCTGCTCGAAGCGGGCGTTAGCCGTTTTGTTCGTAGCGAGTTTGAGGCGGTGCTGTTCGTGCCTCTAAAATCAGGTGTGATGTAAGCGCCCGATAGATTTTGCGGGCGCGATTTTTTGCACATCAGGCCTGCCTTGCGGGCTTGATCCCAGCCCGTCAAAGTCTTTATAGCGCCGCATGCAAAAGAACACCTTCCGTTTTAAGAATATCTTGCTGTCCGCCGGGCTCGCGGGCCTGGCCGTTTTGGCGGGATGCAGCTCAACACCCAATAAGGCGCCGGTCGAGGCACGCGATATCAAGGGTGGCGCGGCCAAGCCGTCCAATCCTGTGCCCGTGCCGAGCACGCCAACACCCGAAGTCAAGCCCTTGCCCGGTGCCGAGAACGCCGGCAAGCCGGGTTATTACACCGTCAAACCGGGCGACAACTTGATCCGTATCGCCATTGATAATGGTCAAAGTACGCGGGATTTGATCAAGTGGAATGCCCTTGAGAACCCGAATCGGATTGAGGTGGGCCAGGTCTTGCGCGTGTTGGCGCCTGGCGTCGATGCCGCAGCGGTGACGACCAAGTCGGTGCCAGCGGCCAAGGTCGAAAGCCGGCCTCTCGATGCCAAGGCCACAAGCGCAGTCGGGGCTGCATCAGCGGCATCGGCGACTACTGCGTCAGCGTCAGCATCTGCCTCGGCGGCGGCCGCTGTGCGCGACAACGATGATGATCCGGTCTGGGGCTGGCCAGCCGCTGGAGCGGTCAATGTCGGCTTTGACGAGCAGCGCAACAAGGGTTTGGCCTTCTACGGCAAGGCCGGCGATGCAGTGCTCGCAGCGGCCGACGGTCGCGTGGTTTATGCAGGTTCGGGCTTGCGTGGTTACGGCAATCTGGTCATCATCAAGCACAACTCGACCTATTTGACGGCCTACGCGCACAACCAGACCTTGTTGGTGAAAGAGGATCAGGCGGTGCGCAAGGGCCAGAAAATTGCCGAGATGGGTTCCAGTGACGCTGATCAAGTCAAGCTGCACTTCGAGGTGCGCAAGCAAGGCAAGCCCATCGACCCCGCGAAGTTGCTCCCAGGTCGCTAAAGCCTCATCGGCGCAGCGAAATTGATGCCATGAAACATCCTGCGCCAAATCATTCCTCTCACGCTCATAGCAATGGGCATATCGCCTCAGGCGATGAGCTTGACCCCAAGCTGGCTGATGAGGATGTGGCGGAGGCGATCGGTGTGGCGGGTGCTGGCGGTGTTCAGGCCGGCCTGCTGGAGAGTGCAGAGCTTGAGCTTGGCAACGCGCTGCAGGCTTATCTGAGAGATATTCGCCGTACACCCTTGTTGACGCCGCAAGAGGAGTACGACACGGCGGTGCAGGCCAGGGCGGGCAGCTTTGAGGCCCGGCAGTCAATGATCGAGCACAACCTGCGTTTGGTCGTTAGCGTGGTTAAAAATTACCTCGGCCGTGGTCTGCCGATGAGTGATCTGATCGAGGAGGGCAATCTCGGTTTGATGCACGCGATAGGCAAGTTTGAGCCCGAACGGGGGTTTCGCTTTTCAACCTACGCCAGCTGGTGGATTCGCCAAAGCGTCGAGAGCGCCCTGATGCATCAGGCCCGCTTGGTGCGCCTTCCGGTGCACATTGTGCGCGAGCTCAACCATGTGCTCAAGGCGCGGCGTGCGCTGGAGGCCGCGCATGCACGCAATGGCAAGGACGGCAGCAGTACGCGGGTCAAGGTCGAAGAAATCGCCGCCGCGGTGGGCCGACCGCTTGCGGAAGTGGCGGAGTTGCTGTCCTTCGCGGAGTTGCCTAGCTCGCTCGACTCGCCGGCCGAGCGCGGTGTCGATGGTGGTGACACGGTGATGGATCTGGTGGCCGACGAGCATGCGGTGGATCCGCTCGGATTGCGGCTTAGTCATGAGGTAGATGCCTTGCTGGAGAACGGCATGGCCGCATTGAATGAACGCGAACGCGAGGTTTTGGCCGGCCGTTATGGGCTGGCCGACCGGGAGCCCGAGACCCTGGATGTGTTGGCGCTGCGTCTGCACCTGACGCGTGAGCGAATTCGGCAAATCCAGATCGAAGCCTTGGCCAAGCTCAAGCGCGGCATGTTGAGGCATGGCATAGACCGAGATTCTGTTTTTTAGCGCTTGAAGTTTGCAGCAGGGCGAAACGGCCGGTTCGGGCTGGGATAATCCCGCCCATGACTCAACAATCAGAATGGCTCAAGGTCGAATCGATGGACCTGGACGCCCAAGGCGTTGCCCGCAACGAAGAAGGCAAAGTGGTGTTCATCGAAGGCGCTTTGCCCGGTGAAGAGGTGCAAGTCACCGTTGGCCGCAAAAAAAGTAGCTGGGAGCAGGGCACGCTGGTGGCAATGCGGCGTGAAAGCTCGCAGCGCGTGACGCCCGGTTGCCCGCATGCCGGCCTGCACGCGGGCTCTTGCGGCGGCTGCAAGATGCAGCATTTGCACGCCGGCGCGCAAGTCGCCGTCAAGCAGCGGGTGATGGAGGACAACCTCTGGCACCTCGGCAAGGTCAAGCCCGAGATGGTCTTGCGCCCGATCGAAGGCCCGACCTGGGGCTATCGCTACCGGGCGCGCTTTTCGGTCCGCTATGTGATCAAAAAGAGCATGGTGCTGATCGGTTTTCACGAGCGCAAGAGCCGCTATGTGGCCGATATGCAGGTCTGCAAAGTGGTGCCGCAGCGGGTCAGCGATCTCTTGATGCCGCTGCGCGAAATGATCGCCAGCATGGATCAGCGCGACAACTTGCCTCAGATCGAGTTGGCCATGGGGGACGAGGTGATCGCTCTGGTCTTGCGCCATTTGAATCCCTTGCCAGAGTCGGACAAAACGATTCTGCGCGAGTTCGCTGCCCAGCACACCGGCGTGCAATGGTGGCTGCAGCCCAAGGGGCCGGACACGGTGGCCTTGCTGGACGCTGGCGGCCCGGCGCTGTCTTACAGCCTGCCCGAGTTTGGCGTCGTGATGCCCTTCAAGCCGACCGATTTCACCCAGGTCAATCCGCATATCAACACCGTGCTGGTCGGGCGGGCGCTGCGCCTGCTGGATGTGCAGCGCGATGAGCGTGTGATTGACTGGTTCTGCGGCTTGGGTAATTTCACCTTGCCTTTGGCGACCAAGGCACGCGAGGTCTTGGGCATTGAGGGCAGCGAGACGCTGGTGCAGCGCTCACGCGAGAATGCTGTGCTGAATGGCCTATCGGCCAACACGGCCTTCGTTGCACGCAACCTGTTCGAGATGACGCCTGCATTGCTGGTCGCCGATGGTTCGGCCGACAAGTGGTTGGTGGACCCACCGCGCGATGGCGCCCATGCACTGTCGCAGGCCTTGGCCGACATCCATCTTGACCCGAGCTTGGCCCCGGGCTGGCAGGCGCCCAAGCGCATCGTTTATGTCAGCTGCAACCCGGCGACGCTGGCGCGTGATGCCGGTATTTTGGTCAATCAGGCGGGCTACCGTTGCACGGCGGCCAGCGCGGTCAATATGTTCCCGCATACCTCCCATGTTGAAAGCATCGCGGTCTTCGAGCGCGATGCTTCAGAGTAAGCTCATATCGCGTTAGCGATGTGATGCTGGAACTAAAGCATCGCAGTCTTTGAGCGCGGTGTTTCGGAGTAAGCTCATACCGCTTTAGAGATGTGATGCTGGAACTAAAGCATCGCGGCATTTGCGCGCGATTGAGGGCCAGCAGCGTTCCGGCATAAAAAAACGGGGTCCTCGGACCCCGTTTTCTATTCTTTGTCGATCAATCAGTCTCTTTCGCCGCCGAAGATACCCAACAGCGACAGCAGGCTCTGGAACACGTTATAGATGTCCAGGTAGATCGCCAAGGTGGCCGAGATGTAGTTGGTCTCGCCGCCATCCAGCACGCGCTTGATGTCATACAGCATGAAGGCCGAGAAGACAGCCATCGACAGCGCCAGCATCGTCAGCATCAGCGCCGAAGACTGGATGAAGATATTGGCCAAGCCGACCACCAGCAAGATGATGGCGCCGACGTACAAGAACTTGCCCATATTCGACAGATCACGCTTGATGACGGTGGCGAGCGTTGCCATCGCGAAGAAGATCGCACCGGTGCCGCCGAAGGCCATCATGATCAGGCTGCTGCCGTTGCGGAAGCCCAGAATCTGCGCCAGCATGCGCGACAGCATCAAACCCATGAAGAAGGTGAAGGCCAGCAACACATAGACACCGGTGCTGGAGTTCTTGGTCTTCTCGACGGCATACATCAGACCGAAAGCGCCGATCATGAATACCATCATGCTCATGCCCATGCCCATCGTGGCCATGATGCCGGTAGTGACGCCAACCCAGGCGCCCAGCACGGTCGGCACCATGGACAAGGCCAGCAGCCAGTAGGTGTTGCGCAAGACGCGTTGACGGTCGACGGACAATCCGCCGTTCAAGGCGCCGCCGTATTGGTTTTGCAGGGTTTCGTTCATAAATCCTCCAGACTGAAAATTGGTGCGGATGCTTGAATCCGTGAGCACATCTCAAGCAGGACTGTAGCTTGAGTTCGCAATCCGCGCCTCGGGGTTGGCATCTAGCTCCTTGCGAGCAGACACCGGCCAGCCTCGCCTATTACAGTGCGGGCTTTAGCGAGGAGTTCAACAGCATGAAGCAAAAACCATTTATCGGACTGGAAGAGGTCAAACGCATTGCCGCTGCAGCCGAGGCCGAGGCCTTGGCAAATCAATGGGCAGTCTCCATCGCCATCGTTGACGATGGTGGTCATCTTTTGTGGCTGCAGCGCTTGGATGGTGCGGCAGCCATTTCCGCTCAAATCGCACCCGCCAAAGCGAATACGGCGGCCTTGGGGCGGCGCGAATCGAAAGTCTATGAGGACATCATCAATCAAGGTCGGGTTTCTTTCTTGAGTGCGCCGGGGCTGAGTGGTTTGCTCGAGGGTGGTGTGCCCATCATGGTGGACGGCTTTTGCGTCGGTGCGGTGGGTGTCAGCGGCGTGAAGTCGAGTGAAGATGCTCAGATCGCCCGGGCAGGTATTGCGGCTCTGGCCTGAATTGCGAGGGGTAGGCGAGGCTGCGGGAAAAAGTTACATCAGCATGTCAATCGAGTCTGCTAGGCATTGGTGAATACCCTGCTCGGGTATACTCAGCAGGTTTACCCGCAATAGTTTTACGCAACCACACGTACGCCCCGCGAAACTCCACCAGTTTCCTAATCCCGGATTCCGGCTCTTTGACTGTCCAGGTCTCAAAAAAGAGTAGAGCAGGGCGCGCGCTACTACCGGAGTCCCCCCGTGCTGCCCGAATTGCTCTCATCCCCCAAAGCGATCCTCGCCCTGGCAGACGGTACGGTCTTCAAAGGCTCCTCGATCGGTGCAGCCGGTCAGACGGTCGGCGAAGTGGTGTTCAACACCGCGATGACCGGCTATCAAGAGATCCTCACCGACCCGAGCTATTGCCGCCAGATCGTGACACTCACGTATCCGCACATCGGCAATTACGGCGTCAACGATGAGGACGTCGAGGCGCAGAAGATCCATGCCGCTGGCCTGATCATCAAGGAACCACCGATCCTTGACTCCAACTTCCGCAAGACCCGCAGCCTGGTGCAGTACCTGCAAGACGAAGGCACCGTGGCGATCGCCGATATCGATACCCGCCGCCTGACCCGCGTCTTGCGCACCACTGGCGCGCAAAGCGGCTGCATCATGGGCTTGGCCGCCGGCCAGGCCATCACCGACGAGTTGATTGCCAAGGCGATTGCGCTGGCCAAAGGGGCGCCCAGCATCGCCGGATTGGATCTCGCCAAGGTCGTCAGCACCGAGGCCACGCACAGCTGGACCGAGACCGAATGGGTCTTGGGTAAGGGCTATGGTCAGCAAACGCAGCCGCGCTTCCACGTGGTTGCGTATGACTTCGGCGTGAAGAGCAATATTCTGCGCATGCTGGCCTCGCGGGGCTGCAAGATTACCGTGGTGCCGGCGCAAACGCCGGCGTCTGCCGTGTTTGATCTGGAGCCGGATGGCGTGTTTTTGTCCAACGGCCCCGGCGATCCGCAGCCTTGTGATTACGCGATCAAGGCCGCCGCGCAATTGATTGAGGCCGGCATTCCAACTTTCGGCATCTGCCTGGGCCATCAGATCATGGCCCTGGCTTCGGGCGCCAAGACCTTCAAGATGAAGTTTGGCCACCACGGCGCCAACCATCCGGTCAAGGACCTGGACAGCGGCCGCGTCAGCATTACCAGCCAGAACCACGGCTTCGCGGTGGATGCTGATAGCCTGCCGGCCAATCTGCGCGCCACCCATATCAGCCTGTTCGACGGCACGCTGCAAGGCCTGGCCCGCACCGACAAGCCGGCGTTCTGCTTCCAGGGCCACCCCGAGGCAAGCCCAGGCCCCCACGATATCGCCTACCTGTTTGACCGTTTCATTGGCCTGATGGCCAAGTCCTGAAAACAGCACAGAACAGAACTAGGCGGACGGAGTAAAGACATGCCAAAACGTACAGACATCAAGAGCATTTTGATCATCGGGGCCGGCCCCATCATCATCGGCCAGGCCTGCGAATTCGACTATTCGGGCGCCCAAGCCTGCAAGGCGCTGCGCGAGGAGGGCTACAAGGTCATCCTGGTGAACAGCAACCCGGCCACCATCATGACGGACCCGGACACGGCCGATGTCACCTATATCGAGCCCATCACCTGGCAAGTGGTCGAGAAGATCATCGCCAAGGAGCGCCCCGACGCGGTGCTGCCGACCATGGGTGGCCAGACCGCCTTGAACTGCGCGCTCGACCTGCACAAGCACGGCGTGCTGGAGAAGTACAAGGTCGAGATGATCGGCGCCAATGAAAAGGCGATCGAAAAGGCCGAAGACCGTCTGAAGTTCAAGGACGCGATGACCAAGATCGGCCTGGACTCGGCCCGCTCCGGCATTGCGCACAGCATGGAAGAGGCGCTGCAGGTGCAAAAGCGCATTGCGACCGAAGTCGGTAGCAACGGTTTCCCGATGGTGATTCGCCCCAGCTTCACGCTCGGCGGCAGCGGCGGCGGGATCGCTTACAACCCAGAAGAATTCGAGGAAATCTGCAAGCGCGGCCTGGATCTCTCGCCTACCAGCGAGTTGCTGATCGAAGAATCCTTGATCGGCTGGAAAGAGTACGAGATGGAGGTCGTGCGTGACAGCAAGGACAACTGCATCATCGTTTGCTCTATCGAAAACCTGGACCCGATGGGCGTGCATACCGGCGACTCGATCACCGTGGCCCCTGCCCAGACCCTGACCGACAAAGAGTACCAACTGCTGCGCAATGCTTCGATCGCGATTCTGCGCGAAATCGGCGTCGACACCGGTGGCTCGAATGTGCAGTTCTCGATCAACCCCGAGAACGGCCGCATGACGGTGATCGAGATGAATCCGCGCGTGTCGCGTTCATCCGCCTTGGCCTCCAAGGCGACCGGCTTCCCGATCGCCAAGATCGCCGCCAAGCTGGCGGTCGGCTACACGCTGGATGAGTTGCGCAACGACATCACCGGCGGCGTGACCCCGGCTTCCTTCGAGCCCAGCATCGACTACGTGGTCACCAAGATCCCGCGTTTCGCGTTCGAGAAGTTCCCGATGGCCGATTCGCGTTTGACGACGCAGATGAAGTCGGTTGGCGAGGTGATGGCGATGGGCCGTACCTTCCAGGAAAGCTTCCAGAAGGCCTTGCGTGGCTTGGAGACCGGCATTGACGGTCTGACCGAGCGCAGCAGCGACCGCGAAGAAATCATCCAAGAGATCGGTGAGCCCGGCCCCGAGCGCGTGCTCTATGTGGCGGATGCCTTCCGCATCGGCATGAGCATGCAAGAAGTGTTCGAAGAAACCGCCATCGATCCGTGGTTCTTGGCGCAGATCGAGCAGTTGGTGAAGATCGAGATGTCGTTGGCCGGCCGTTCTTTGGAGTCGCTGAGTGCCGACGAGTTGCGTCTGCTGAAGAAAAAGGGCTTCTCGGACAAGCGCCTGGGCAAGCTTCTGGCCACCAACCAGCATGAGGTGCGGCGCGCCCGTCATGCGCTGGGTGTGCGTCCGGTCTATAAGCGGGTCGATACCTGCGCGGCCGAGTTCAGCACCGAGACTGCCTATCTGTACTCGACTTATGAGGAAGAGTGCGAGGCCGAGCCGACCAATAAGAAGAAGATCATGGTCTTGGGCGGCGGGCCTAACCGTATCGGCCAGGGCATCGAGTTCGACTATTGCTGCGTGCACGCGGCGATGGCGCTGCGCGAAGACGGTTACGAGACCATCATGGTCAACTGCAACCCCGAGACCGTGTCCACCGACTACGACACTTCGGATCGTTTGTATTTCGAGCCGGTGACGCTTGAAGACGTGCTGGAAATCGTGGCGAAAGAAAAGCCGGTCGGCGTGATCGTCCAGTACGGCGGCCAGACGCCATTGAAGCTGGCCCTTGATCTGGAAGCCAATGGCGTGCCCATCATCGGCACCACGCCCGAGAGCATAGACATCGCCGAGGACCGAGAGCGCTTCCAAAAACTGCTGCATGAGCTTGGGCTGAAGCAGCCGCCGAACCGCACAGCGCGCACAGAAGATCAGGCCGTGGCCTTGGCCAACGAGATCGGCTATCCGCTGGTCGTGCGCCCGAGCTATGTGCTGGGCGGCCGGGCGATGGAAATCGTCCATGGCGACAAGGACCTGGAGCGCTATATGCGCGAAGCGGTGCGGGTGTCTGAGAAGTCACCCGTCTTGCTCGACCGATTCTTGGAAGATGCGCTTGAGGTTGACGTCGACTGCATCAGTGACGGCGTCGATGTGATGATTGGCGGCATCATGGAGCATGTGGAAGCTGCCGGCATTCACTCCGGCGACTCGGCCTGCTCCCTGCCGCCTTACACCTTGTCCAAAGTCTTGCAAGACGAGTTGCGCAGGCAGACCGCGGCCATGGCGCGTGGCTTGAATGTGGTGGGCCTGATGAATGTGCAGTTCGCCATTCAGGGTGACGTGACCGGCGGCCTCGACAGTGCGACGGTCTACGTGCTGGAAGTCAACCCGCGCGCCTCGCGTACCGTGCCTTTTGTGTCCAAGGCGACCGGTCAGCAATTGGCGAAGATTGCAGCGCGATGCATGGCCGGGCAAAAGTTGAAGGACCAGAAGGACCGCAATGGCCGTGTGCCCGCCGAGGTCATACCGCCTTACTTCAGCGTCAAGGAAGCGGTCTTCCCCTTCAACAAGTTCCCCGGTGTCGACCCGGTTTTG
Organism: Roseateles albus; assembly: GCF_028595345.1. Classification (NCBI taxonomy): domain Bacteria; kingdom Pseudomonadati; phylum Pseudomonadota; class Betaproteobacteria; order Burkholderiales; family Sphaerotilaceae; genus Roseateles; species Roseateles albus. The sequence goes on from NZ_JAQQXT010000003.1 coordinate 461,577, forward strand.
AGCCCTGAAATGCGCTCAACCGGCGAGGTCATGGGTGCCGCGCGCACCTTCGGAGAAGCGATGCTGAAGAGCCAGTTGGGTGCCGGCTCGCGCCTGCCGCGCCAGGGTAATGTCTTGATCACGGTGAAAAACGGCGACAAGGCACGCGCCTTGGTCGTGGCGCGTGATTTGCATGCGCTGGGCTTCGGTGTCGTGGCCACCAAGGGTACGGCGGCTGCGATTGCCGAGACCGGCGTGCCGGTCCGTGTTGTCAACAAGATCAAGGACGGCCGCCCGCACATCGTCGACATGGTCAAAGGCGGCGAGATTCAACTGGTCTTCACGACGGTTGATGAGACCCGCACCGCGATCGCCGACAGCCGCTATATCCGTCAGGCCGCTTTGGCCGCTCGTGTTACCTACTACACGACCATGGCAGGCTGCGAGGCGGCGGTTGAGGGTATGAAGCACCAGGATGGCTTGTTGGTGCAATCCCTGCAAGAGTTGCACGCCGAACTGAACTAAACTCCAGGGCAACGAAATCCGCCGCAGCGCCTCGGGAGTTCCCGAGCCGCAGCGGCGGTTTCATTTTGTATTTCAAGCTTAGCGAAAAATCATGGCCACTATTCCACTCACCACATACGGTGCTGAAAAGCTCAAAGAAGAACTTCATCGCCTCAAGGGTGTTGAGCGGCATGCCGTGATCGCGGCCATCTCCGAGGCGCGCGCCCAGGGCGATTTGTCCGAAAACGCCGAATACGAAGCGGCCAAGGACAAGCAAGGCTTTATCGAGGGGCGCATTCTCGATATCGAAGGCAAGTTGGCGGCGGCTTTGATCATCAACCCGGCTGAGGTTGATGCCGGTGGTCGGATTGTGTTTGGCACCACGGTGGATCTGGAAGAAGAGTCCACGGGCGCGGCGGTGACCTACCAAATCGTCGGTGACGACGAGGCTGATTTGAAACTGGGCAAGGTCTCGATCAGCTCGCCGATTGCTCGCGCCTTGATTGGTAAAGAGGAGGGTGATGTAGCCAATGTGCAGGCGCCTGGTGGCGTCAAGAGCTACGAAGTGGTCAAGGTCCGTTACGTCTAAGCAACAGGTGCTGCGCCGATCTCGTGCTGTATTGGCCGCCATTTGGGGCGGCTTTTTGCTTTGCATCGCATTTGCTGCCGCTCCCTCGGCTTTTGCGGTGTTGGAGCGGGCTCAAGCAGGCGCCTTGGTCGGTCGGCTTTTCGCGCTGGAAGCGCAGGTCGCGCTGGCCACTGCCTTGCTGCTGATCTTGATGGAGCGTCGCATGGCGCGGGACACAGGTTCCAAAAACCTGTCGGCAGAATTCTTTTTGCCGGCCGGGGCCCTTTTTTGCACCGTGGCGGGCTATTACGCGCTGCATCCGATGATGGAGGCGGCCAAAGCCGGGCAGGGTTCATGGAGCTTCATGACCCTGCACGCTTTTTCTTTCGCTTTTTTTGGTTTGAAGACCTTGGCTGTGCTGGCTTTGGCTTGGCGCACCAGCAACAATTCCAAGGTCTGACTCACGTCAGTTTTTACTGATCTTGGGCGTTCTTTTTGACGCTGGTCAGGCGCTTTTTAGCGCGCTTGATCTCGCCGCCTTGAGCAACCCGTTCGTTACCCAGAACGCGCAATTTCTTGACCTGTGGTCGGTGGTTGCCGCTCTTGGAGAATTTCACAATCTTGACCACGCGAGGACCGGCTTTGCCGTCACCGCCTTCGGCTTCTTCCTTGTCCGGCAGTGGCCGCCACAGCACCAGCAATTTGCCGATGTGCTGAATCGGGGCGGCATTGAGTTCCCCGCAAAGGGACGCAAAAATGCTTTCGCGGTTGGCGCGGTCGTCCGAGAAGATGCGCACCTTGATCAGCCCATGGGCATTCAAGGCAGCGTCGGTCTCTTTGACGACAGCAGGGGTGAGTCCATCCGCGCCTATCATGACAACTGGGTCAAGATGATGGGCTTCGGAGCGTTTTTCCTTGCGCTGGGCAGGAGTCAATTGAATCGCAGGCATACGCGTATTATCCGTGCAACATGAAGATCAAGACTAAAAGCAAGAAACTTAATAAGACATGGTTGCATGAGCACATCAATGACCCCTACGTCAAGATGGCTCATCGCGATGGTTTTCGAGCCCGTGCCGCCTACAAGCTCAAAGAGATCGACGAAACCTTGAAGCTGGTTCGCCCTGGCCAGATTGTGGTCGATTTGGGTGCAGCACCTGGCGCTTGGAGCCAATATTTGCGGCGCTGTTTTGCGCCCAAGGAGGCCGGCATCGGCGGCGCCGCTGTCGGCAGGCTCAACGGCACCATCATCGCGCTCGATTTGACCGAATGCGAGCCGATCGAGGGCGTGCAATTCATTCAAGGCGACTTTCAAGAGCAGGCCGTGCTGGATCAACTTGAAGCTGCATTGGCGGGGCGCGCGGTGGACTTGGTTGTGTCGGATATGGCACCCAATCTGTCTGGCATTGAAAGCTCGGACGCCGCGCGGGTGGCCGGCTTGGTGGAGTTGGCGATCGATTTTGCCCAGCAGCACCTGAAGCCCGAGGGTGCTTTGGTGGCCAAGGTCTTTCATGGCAGCGGCTACACCCAGTTGGTTGAGCAGTTCAAGGCGACCTTTAAAAAGGTCAAGCCGATCAAGCCAAAGGCTTCCAAGGATCGGTCGACCGAGACCTTTTTGATCGGCATTGGGCTGAAACAGCCGAAGCGGTAATTCCGCGCTTTCGAGCGGGTTTGTCAAAAGCAGATTTAGCTCTTGACTGCCATAGAATCAACCCCATATGGCCTGCAGAGACCGCACACAGTGTGGTCAGGTTTGAGTGAATTAAGGAGTCTCGGTGAACAATCAGTGGTTCTCGAAGGTAGCTGTCTGGATAGTGATTGCCCTGGTGCTGTTCACGGTCTTCAAACAATTTGATCGTGGTGCGGCAGCCGGTGGGCAAATTGGCTATTCCGAATTTCTGGACGAAATTCAGGCGCACCGCATCAAGCAAGTGACCTTGCAAGAAGGTGGGGCCGGGACCGACATCCTTGCTGAAACCACCGATGGCAAGAAGCTGCGCGTCGCAGCCACCTATCTTGACCGCGGTCTGATTGGTGATCTGCGCAATAACGGTGTGAAGTTTGACGTCAAGCCGCGCGAGGAGCCTTCCTTCCTGATCAGCATGCTGATCAGCTGGGGCCCGATGCTGTTGTTGATCGGCGTGTGGGTCTATTTCATGCGCCAGATGCAGGGCGGCGGCAAGGGCGGCGCCTTCAGCTTCGGCAAGTCAAAGGCCAAGCTGCTCGACGAAGCCCAGAACACGACGACCTTCGCCGATGTGGCGGGTTGCGATGAAGCCAAGGAAGAAGTCAAAGAGCTGGTCGACTTCCTGAAGGATCCGTCCAAGTTCCAAAAACTGGGCGGCCGTATTCCTCGCGGCGTGCTGCTGGTCGGCCCTCCGGGAACCGGCAAGACCTTGCTGGCCAAGGCAATTGCAGGTGAGGCCAAGGTGCCATTCTTCGCCATCTCGGGCTCTGACTTCGTCGAAATGTTCGTCGGCGTCGGCGCGGCCCGCGTGCGCGATATGTTCGAGCAAGCCAAGAAAAGTTCGCCTTGCATCATCTTCATCGATGAAATCGACGCTGTTGGCCGCCACCGCGGCGCCGGCGTGGGTGGTGGTAATGATGAGCGCGAACAGACCCTGAATCAGATGCTGGTCGAGATGGACGGCTTTGAGACCAATATGGGCGTGATCGTGATGGCGGCGACCAATCGCCCTGACATTCTCGACCCTGCCTTGCTGCGTCCAGGTCGCTTTGACCGCCAGGTTTATGTGACCTTGCCCGATGTGCGTGGTCGTGAGCAGATTCTCAATGTGCACATGCGCAAGGTGCCGGTTGGTCAAGACATTCGCGCCGACATCCTGGCACGTGGCACGCCCGGCTTCTCGGGTGCCGATTTGGCCAATCTGGTGAACGAGGCCGCCTTGTTTGCCGCTCGCCGCAATGGTCGCGTGGTCGAGATGGTCGACTTCGAGAAGGCCAAAGACAAGATCATGATGGGCCCAGAACGCAAGTCCATGATCATGCCGGAGGAAGAGCGCCGCAACACCGCCTATCACGAGGCCGGTCACGCTTTGGTTGCCAGATTGATGCCTAAGACCGACCCGGTGCACAAGGTGACAGTGATTCCGCGCGGCCGCGCCTTGGGCGTGACCATGCAGTTGCCCGAAGGTGATCGCTACAGCTTGGACAAGGAGCGCATGCTCTCGACCATCTCGGTGCTCTTTGGCGGACGAATTGCCGAAGAGGTGTTCATGAACCAGATGACCACCGGCGCTTCCAACGATTTCGAGCGTGCCACCGCAATTGCACGCGATATGGTGACCCGTTACGGCATGACCGATGAACTCGGCCCCATGGTTTATTCCGACAATGAGGGCGAGGTCTTCTTGGGTCGCTCGGTCACCAAGACCACCAATATGTCCGAAGAGACCATGCGCAAGGTGGATCTGGTGATTCGCCGAATCATCGACGAGCAATACGGTATTGCGCGGCGCTTGATTGAAGAGAATCAGGACAAGATGCATGCGATGGCCAAGGCCTTGTTGGAGTTCGAGACCATAGACGCCGATCAGATCGAAGACATCATGACCGGCAAGGCGGCCCGCCTGCCCAAGGATTGGACGCCTCCGAGCGGTGGCAAGTCCGACACTCCGCCGCCACCGGTGAGCACCGATACCCCGGCTGCTGCGCTGTGATTCGCTTGGGCTGAGATTTCAGTCCGGGCCAATGTAAATTTCGGGGCCCGTCTTCACAGACGGGCCCCGATTTTCTAGGCAGAGCTGCTTTGGGTTCTCAATCTTCTATGCATTGGCACACCACGCGTTTCCAAATTGACCTGAGTCGCCCCCGGGTGATGGGTATCGTCAATGTGACGCCCGATTCGTTCTCCGATGGCGGCCAGCACGCAGCACCAAAGCACGCTATTGAGTGTTGCGAGCGCATGGTGCTGGACGGCGCTGACCTGCTCGATATTGGCGGCGAGTCCAGTCGGCCGGGGGCAAGCAGCTTGTCGGCAGGCGAAGAATGGGCTCGCATCGCGCCGGTTGTCTCGGCCGCGTTAAGCTTAGGCGTGGCGGTCTCTGTGGATACCTGCAAGGCTGAAGTTATGTCGCGCGCCTTGGACTTAGGTGTGGACGTCATCAACGATATTCATGCGCTGCAAGACCCGCAGGCTGTCAACATCGTCCAAGCGCATGGGCATTGCGGTGTTTGCTTGATGCATATGCGCGGCACACCCGCCACCATGCAGACCCTGATCGATTACGACGATCTGCTGAGCGATGTTGCGGGGTTTTTAGCCGGCCGCGCGGCAGCGCTGCGCTCGGCACAGATTGCGCGAGAGCGCATTGTTTTGGACCCCGGTTACGGTTTCGCCAAGACCACCGCACAAAATTTTGAGCTGCTGGCGCGCCAGGCGGAACTGCTGAATCTGGCTTATCCGCTGTTGGTCGGGTGGTCACGCAAGCGCGCGCTGGGCGACGTCACCGGGCGGCCGGTTGATCAGCGTTTGGCTGCCAGTTTGGCGGCGGGTCTGGCTGCAATTGCGCAGGGCGCAAAGATCTTGCGTGTGCACGATGTCGCGGCAACCGTCGATGCGATCAAGGTTTGGCAGGCTGCGTCGGCTCAGTCCTCGGCTAGTCATTTTGCTGAACGACAATAGATCAATATTTTTTTAAAAGGGATGCTCACAATGAGCCGTAAGTATTTTGGTACCGATGGTATTCGTGGCACGGTCGGGCAAGGCGCGATCACACCTGATTTCATGCTGCGCCTGGGCCATGCCGTGGGGCAGGTCTTGCGTAAGAACGGTGGGCGCCCCAGTGTCTTGATTGGCAAAGACACGCGCATCTCCGGCTACATGATCGAGTCGGCTTTGGAGGCGGGCTTTGCCTCGGCCGGCGTCGATGTGCTGTTGACCGGCCCTTTGCCCACACCCGGCGTGGCCTATATGACCCGCGCGCTGCGCCAGGATCTGGGCGTGGTGATCAGCGCTTCGCACAACCCTTTTGCCGACAACGGCATCAAGTTTTTCTCGGCCAAGGGCGAGAAGCTGTCAGACGCCTGGGAGCAAGCGGTTGAGTTGGCGCTGGAAGATCCGCCGACCTGGATCGACTCTGCCAATTTGGGGCGTGCCCGCCGCATCGCCGAAGCGCGCGGCCGCTATATCGAGTTCTGCAAGAACAGTTTTGGCCAGGATCTCAGCCTCAAGGGTTTGAAGATCGTCATTGACGCAGCCAACGGTGCGGCCTACCACGTGGCACCCGATGTGTTCCATGAGTTGGGCGCCGAAGTGATCTCGATCGGCTGCAGCCCCAATGGCTTCAATATCAATGATGGCTGTGGCGCGACTTCGCCGGCGGCCCTGGTGGCTGCCGTCAAAGAACATGGTGCGCATTACGGTGTTGCACTGGACGGCGACGCCGATCGCTTGCAACTGGTGGACGGCGAAGGTCGTTTGTATAACGGCGACGAGTTGCTGTATTTGATGGTCGCGGACCGCCTGGCCCAAGGCGGGCAGGTGCCAGGTGCGGTCGGCACCTTGATGACGAATATGGCGGTCGAACTGGCCATCAAGGCCCTGGACGTGGACTTTGTTCGCGCCAAGGTGGGCGATCGTTATGTGTTGGAAGAACTCAGCGCACGAGGCTGGCAGCTGGGCGGGGAGGGTTCTGGCCATCTGCTGGCTTTGGACAAGCACACCACCGGTGACGGCATCGTCAGCGCGCTGCTGATTCTTCAGGCGGTGATGCGCACCGGCAAGAGCATGTCTCAGCTCTTGGCACCGGTCACCTTGTTCCCGCAAGTCTTGATCAATGTGCGTCTGCAAGCGGGCCAGGACTGGAAGAGTAACGCCCAGCTGGCGCGTGTGCAGGCCGAAGTGACGGCCGAGTTGGCAGACCGTGGTCGGGTTCTGATCCGGGCCTCGGGTACCGAGCCTTTGTTGCGCCTGATGGTCGAGGCGAGCGACGGTGCGACGGCGCAGCGCTGTGCCGAACGCTTGGCCGAGGCGGTCAAGAGCTAAAGAACCAAGAGGCTCAATGCCTGGTCGGCAGTGCTTCTTGTTCCAGCGCTGCCGATTTGCTGCCATGTCAGCGACATTCAGTGGCCGGTCTGCAGCCCAATCCATTCATAGATCGCAAAGCGAACCCGCCAGATGCCGTCGTCCGACGGCATCCAGTCCCGCAACTCCGACTTGCCGTCGCGCAGCAAGCCGACCGGGGCGGCTAGGATTTCGATGTCGCCCTGAGCTGCAGCGCTGAAAGCTCTCAAGGAGCGAGGCATATGCTGCTCATGGGTCACCAAGACGATCTTCTTGATGCCATCGGCGCGGAGCATTTGCAGACTGAGTGCGGCGTTTTCGCGCGTGTCGCGCGAGCCGCCCTCTGCCCATCTCAAGCTGTTGCCAAATTCTTCCTGCGCGATTCGCTGCGCAATTGTGGCCTCGCTGTCTTTCTGGCGTCTGGCCGCCCAGCCTATGCCGCCGGAAAAACCCAGCGGTGCCTTGATCTGCTTGGCCAACCACACGCCGTAGCGCAGTCTTTGCAGGCTGATGGTGTTCAGGCTTGGCCTATCGTACTCCGGCGCATATTGACGGGCGCCACCACCCAGCACCAACACCGCCACGTCTTTTTGAGTCTGGCTGCGCCGTGCCAGCTCGGCTATGTCCTGCGTACTCAAGGCCGCTGGGGTGTGCAGCAAGTGCTGTGAAAGAACTTGGCCAAACCCTTCGCTGGTACTGAGCCAGATGCCCAGCACGCCCAAACCGATAACCAGCCGGCCCCATATCGGTGGCCTTTTTGATGAGCCTCGCAGCATCCATGCGCCGAGCGCAATCAGCACCAGAAAGGGCACTGGGGGCAGCGCCAAGGTCAGGGCGAAGGGCTTGATTTGGTGCAGCAGGGCGGCAGAATTCAAAATAGGTCCGGGCGTCGGGGGCAGGGCGGTCTCTGGAAACCTCTGAGCAACTGTTAACTAACGAGTCATCGAAGCAGAGCCGGGGCTCGAATATATTCAATAATTGTGCCGTGCTGGAGACAGATGGCCCCAATGACGCGCAATATGACGCCCCCTATGACGCCCGACCAAAGATCAAATGCCACGCCGAGGGCCAAGCCCATGCAGTCCTGGAAGCCCTGGCAGCGCCTGCTGGTCGGCTTGTTTGGGGCACTGTCGGGCCTGCTCTTGCTGCTCTTTTTCGCCAGTTGGCTTGTATTGCCCAACTGGCTGAAAACGAGCGGCGCCGAGCTGGCGAGCAAGACGCTGGGTCGTGAAGTTAGCGTACGGGCGGTGAGCTTTCATCCTTGGGCCCTTGCCCTGACGCTGGACGGCGTGAGCGTCGCGGGCACGGCGCAGCAAAAAGAGGCCTTGCTGGAGCTGGAGCAGCTCACCGTCAATTTGTCCAGCAGCTCGCTGTGGTTGCGCAGCCCGGTGATTGAATCGCTGACCGTCGTGCGCCCGGTCCTGCGTCTGACGCGCTTGTCCGCCGGCCACTACGACATCGATGATTTGATCGAACGCTTCGCCAAGCCCGCGGCTCCGGCCGCGCCCGATGCCAAACCCTTTGCACTCGCGCTTTACAACATCGAACTCAGGGATGGCGCGGTGTCGCTGGATGACAAGCCCATGGCGCGCCGCCACGAAATCGATCATCTGCTGCTGCAACTGCCTTTTGTTTCGACGCTGGTCGCCGACGTGAAAGTTCATGTTCAGCCGCAGATTGCCGGCCGTCTGAACGGCGTAGCCTTTGGCGCAAAAGGCAGTGCCTTGCCCTTTGCCGAGCAGCGTGTGGCCACACTTGACTTCAAGTTAGACAGCCTGGATCTCGCGCCATATGCCTCTTATGTGCCGGCAGCTGCGCCGCTGCGCTTGAAACAGGGCAAGCTGGCTACAAATCTGCAACTGAAATTTCAGCAAAACGCAGGGGCGTTGCCGGCGCTGGCGCTCGCGGGCCAAATCAATTTGTCTCAGTTTGCCTTGCAAACACCGACTTCAGCACCGAGTTTGTCTTGGCGCGAACTGGAACTGCACTTGCTCGATGTTCAGCCGCTGCAGCGGATCATCGGCTTGGGTGCAGTCAAATGGGTTGCACCCAGCTTGTCTGTGTCCAAAGACGCACGGGGAAAATTGCATTTGGCAGGGATGGGGCTTGGAGGCGGGCCTACACAGGGGCAAGAGACCGCGCAAGAGATGGACCCGAAAAAGCAAGTCCAAGCCGAGAAGGCCGCGCCCTGGCTGCTGTCCCTGAATCAATTCGAACTCAGCGCCGGCGGGCTAGACTGGCAAGACGCTTCCACCAAGCCGGCCGTTAGCCTATTGTTGCGGGATATTGATTTCAAGCTGGGTGCATTGGCCTGGCCACTGAAGGCGGCAACGCCCATCAATCTGGCTTTTCGCGTCCGTCCAGCCGATGGCCCCGCAACGCTTTCGGCGGCCAGCCTTGACGGTGCGGGTAGCCTAAGCGCCGAAAGCATCGGCTTTGATTGGCATTGGCAGGGTTTTGATCTTCAGTGGCTAACACCCTATCTGCAGGCCCAGTTGCCGGGGCAGGGGTCGCTGCGGGTGGCAGGTTCGATGGCCGGCAAGGGTGGACTGCTGGTGCAGCAGCCGCTGATGCCAAAAGCCGAGCAAAGAGCGAAGGCGACGCTGGCTGATCTGCAGCTGAGCGGCCTTTCTATTGGCGCCAAGTCGACCCGCGACCCCTTGTTGCGTCTGGGAGCGGTGGATCTCGATCAGCTCTCTGTGGATACAGAAGCCCGCAAGATCAGTGGCGGTGAGCTCAAGTTCAGCCGACCGGCTTTGGCGCTGGCGCGCAGCCAAGACGGTAGATGGAATTACCAAGACTTCTTGCCCCCCGCTAAAACGTCGCCGGCGGATTCGCCTAGAGCCAAGGAGCCCGCCTTGGCCTGGTCGCTTTTCCTCAAGGGCTTGAAGCTGGATCAGGGTTCGCTGCAGTTGCAGGACGCCGGCACCCGGACGGCAAGCAGTGCAGTGCGTGGAGCGCCGAGCGCGGTAAAGCTCGAGCAAATCAAGCTGGACATGCGTAATTTCGCTTGGCCGGATCAGACCAAAGCGATGCCGGTCAATCTGAGTTTGAAGTTGGCGCCGACCAAGCGCGGCAGCGCTCCCTCGGGGCAGCTGCAATGGCAGGGCGAGGCAAGCTTGGCTCCGCTGATGGCGGCCGGCAGCCTGCGCCTTGAACGCATGCCTTTGCAGTTGCTGGACCCTTATCTGGACCCGGCCTTGGGTCTGCACCTGCAAAAAGGCGAACTGGGCCTGCGTGCTCAGTTCAAGGCTCGGCAGACAGCCGCCGGCCTCGATGGGCAGGCGACGGGCAAGCTCTTGCTCGCCGACTTGCTCTTGCACCAGGCGCGCGAAGTCGACGGCCAAGACGTTGTGGGCGAAGAACTGCTGAGCTGGCAGGCCATGAATCTGGACGGCATCAAGCTGCTGCTCAAGGCTGGCAGTCCGCCTCAGCTGTCGGTGGCCGATGTGTCGCTGAACGACTTTTTTGCCCGTGTCATCATCAATGAGCAGGGCAAGGTCAATCTGCGCGATGTCGGCCAGGTCGAGCGCAAGCCGGCGGGGCCGGCTGTGGCCGAGGCTGCAGCGAGTGCGCCCGACTTAGCAGCCAGCGCTGCGCCGCGTATGCCGATTTCTATCGGTCAGATTCGCGTGAGCAAAGGCAGGCTGGACTTCAATGATCGTTTTGTGCGGCCTAACTACAGCGCTCAGCTGAGCGAGCTGCACGGCAGCCTGGGCGCGTTCGGCTCTGAGCGGGCCGAGTTGGCCCCGCTGAGCTTGCGCGGCCGTGTGGCCGGTACCGGCCTGCTGGACGTGGTGGGGGATGTCAATCCGCTGGGCAAGCCCTTGCTCTTGGATATCAAGGCGACGGCCTCCGATATCGAGTTAGCGCCACTGTCACCCTATGCCGCCAAATACGTGGGTTATGCGATCGAGCGTGGCAAGTTCTCGACCAAGGTGCAGTACAAGATCGATGCAGGCGGCGCCTTGCAGGCCAATAACCAAATCATCTTGAATCAGCTGACTTTTGGCGAGCGCGTCGAAAGCCCGGACGCGACCAAGTTGCCGGTGCTGTTTGCGGTCGCTTTGTTGAAGGACAAGAATGGCGTCATCGACGTCGAAGTGCCCATCAAAGGCTCGATCAACGAGCCTGAGTTCAGCGTCGGTGGGGTGATCTGGAAGGTCATCGGCAATCTGCTGGGCAAGGCCTTGTCGGCGCCGTTTTCGCTGTTCAGTGGCAGTGGTGACGCCGATCTCAGTCGGCTCGAATTTGCCCCCGGCAGCGCGCAGCCGCTGGCGCCGGCTCATCTCGACAGCGTTGCCAAAATGATGGAAGAGCGCCCCGGCCTGTCTCTGACGATCAAAGCTTGGGCCGACCCCGTCGCCGAGCGCGCCGCGCTGCAAGAGCGTCAGCTGGAGGCGGCGCTGCTGGCCGAGTTCAAGCGCGAGCAGCAACGGGATCTGCAGCGCCAAAGCAGCAGCCCGGCGCAGCCGTCCCCCGCCGAGGCCAGGCTGAGCGACGCTGACCGAAGCCGCTTGTTGAAACCGGTCTACCAAGCTGCCAAGCTGCCCAACAAGCCCAAGAACATGATCGGCTTCGCCAAGGACATTGCGCCGGAAGAAATGCGGGCGCTGCTGCTGTCCAACTATGCGGTCAGCGAAACCAGCGTGAGGGCGCTGGCCTTGGAACGCGGTGTGCTTGTGCGGGATGCTTTGATTGCCAAAGGCCTGGCCAATAGCCGGATCTTCCTGGGTGCGCCAAGCTTGCATGAGCCCGAGGCCGGGGCGCAAGAGGCCTGGAAGCCCTTTGCGGATTTACAGCTCAGTGCGCACTGAAGGCTTGAGGCGTCGTGCTCGGCTATGCTTTGGAGGCTCCGATGAAATCAGCAACTAGATCCTGCCAATAGAAAGCCACAGCCAGACCATGAGCGATTTGCCTAAGAACCTGTCCCGTATCACCCTCGGCGGCGGCTGCTTTTGGTGCACCGAGGCGGTTTTCGAGCGCGTCAAGGGCGTGCACAGGGTCGAGTCCGGCTATTGCAACGGCCATGTGCAGCAGCCCAGCTATGAGCAAATTTGCAGCGGCAACACCGGCCATGCCGAAGTGGTGCGGCTCGATTTTGATCCGGCCGAAGTCAGCCTGACCGAGTTGCTGGAGGTGTTCTTTGCCATTCATGACCCCACCACACTCAACCGCCAAGGCGCCGATATCGGCAGCCAATACCGCTCCGGCATCTACACCCACGGCGGTGAGCAAGAAGCGATAGCCCGCGAGGTACTGGCCGAAGCGCAGGTGGCGCACCAGGGGCGGGTGGTAACCGAGTTGCAGCCTGAGCGCAATTACTGGCCGGCCGAGGCCTACCATCAGCGCTATTACGCCCGCAACCCCGAGCAGGGTTACTGCGCTTTCGTGGTGGCAGCCAAGGTCGACAAGTTTCTCTCCACCTTTGCGCGTTTGACGCGCAATGCTTGATTTGTCGGGCTGCGTGGGACTGTGTGAATTGGATTGCGTGATTTGGACTTCGTGAAGGCTGCCGTCGCTTGGGCCGGTCTGCGCTACGCATATGCGCAGGGCCCGCTGCTGCACTTTGATGATTTCATGCTGCCGGTCGGCCAACATCTGCTGCTTCGCGGTGGCTCGGGCACGGGCAAGTCAACCTTGCTGGCCTTGCTGGCGGGTTTGTTGACGCCTTCGGCCGGCAGCTTGCATCTGGGCGGGGCCGGTTTGCACAAGCTTTCGCCACGACAGTTGGATGCCTGGCGCGGCGCGAATCTGGGTTTTGTGCCGCAGCGCCTGCACCTGAGCGCCGCGCTCAGCGTGAATGAAAATTTGAGCCTGCCCTATGTCAGTGCGGGCCTCAAGCCGGAGCCGGCCCGCGCGGCCGAGCTGTTGGATCGTTTGGGGCTCAGCGGCTTGGGTGAGCGCCAGCCGCATCTGCTCAGCGTCGGGCAGGCGCAGCGTGTGGCCTTGGCACGCGCCTTGATGCGGCGGCCGCCCTTTTTGTTGGTCGATGAGCCAACGGCCAGCCTCGACGATGACAGCGCCGCTCAAGTCATCGACTTGCTGCTGCAGGCCGCCCTTGAGCAGTCGGCCACCTTGGTCCTGGCGACGCATGACGGGCGCATCGCCGATCGCGTCTTGGCCGCCGGGATCAAAAATTGGCGTGAGCTGCGCTTGCCAACCCTGGCACTGAGTGCTCAAAGCGCATGAGCTTGTTGCGACTGGCTTGGCGCTATCTCTGGGCTCAGCCTTTGACGGCCGGGCTGAACCTGCTCTTGCTGAGCCTTGGTTTAGGGGCGATTTGCTTTGTGCTGCTGGTCAGCGAGCAGATCGAGCAGGGCGTGCAGCGTGATCTGGCGGGCATCGACCTGATCGTGGGCGCCAAGGGCAGCCCGATGCAAATCATGTTGGCGGGCGCTTTCCATCTGGATGTGCCAACCGGCAATATTCCCTTGGCCACGCTGGAGACGCTGCGCGCGCAGCCCCTGGTTGCGCAGGCGCTGCCGATGTCTTTGGGCGACAGCTTGCAAGGCTTTCGCATCGTCGGCAGCACGCCCGACTATCTGCAGCACTATCAGGCAAGGTTCGCCAGCGGCCAAGTCTGGAGCGGCCCCATGGAGGCGGTGCTCGGGGCCGAGGTTGCCGCCCGCACGGGGCTCAAGCTGGGACAGACTTTTTCCGCCAGCCATGGTTTGAGCCAGCAAGGCGCTGCGCATGGGGAGGAGCAGGTGTATCGGGTGGTCGGTTTGCTGAGCGCCAGCGGCAGCGTGCTGGACCGCTTGATCGTCACCGACTTGGCTTCGGTCTGGCAGCAGCATGAAGCGCATCACGCCGCTGGTCATGAGGCCGCCGATGAGGAACGCGAAATCACCATGGTCCTGCTGCGCTACCGCAGCCCCTTGGCCGCTGTGTCCCTGCCGCGCTGGGTCAATGCGCAGCCGGGTCTGCAGGCCGCAGCGCCGGCGCTTGAAACCGCGCGTTTGTTGCGCATGGTTGGTGCAGGGACCGAGGTTTTACGTGGTTTTGGCCTGGTCTTGTTGCTGGCCGCCGCCGCTTCGGTGTTTGTGGCCCTGCTGCACGCGGTGCGAGCGCGGCAGAGCGATTTGGCCATGCTGCGCATGTTGGGTGCGCCACCCTGGCGGGTCGCCCTGCTGGTCAGCCTGGAGGCGCTGAGCCTGGCCGGCATGGCCACGCTGCTTGGTCTTGCACTCGGACATGGCCTGACGGCCGTTTTGGGCGCGCTCTTGGCCGGCCAGCAGTCGCTGCAGATCAGTGGTGCGTGGGTTTCGCCCTGGGAGGCGCTGATACCGCTGCTGGCTATTGGCTTGGCGCTGCTGGCGGCCGCCTGGCCGGCCCGCGCGGCCTTCAAGCTAGATGTCACCGAGTTGCTGCAGGCGCCGCGTTGATCTGGTTTTGGGCGCCTCGCCTAGCGTGGTGATGAGGGTCAAGCGCAACAGCAAGGGCACAATCGCCCCTATGGAATTGATCGAATGAAAAAGCTAATTGAAATTGCCGCTTTGGCTGTGTTGACCGCAGGCGCCTTGAGTGCCGGGGTCCAGGCTCAACCCGCCCCAACGGTCGGCACCGGTGCGGGTTTTCACGACCCGCGCAGCCCCATCAAACCGCTGCAAGAGCGCGAAGGTGTGTTGGCCTGGGCGCTGCTGTCTTCGGTCTCAACCAAGGTTGAAAAGAACAAGCTCATCCCGGTGTTCCCCGCCCAGGTGCGTGCGCTGGACAAACAAAAAGTCCGCGTGCAGGGTTTCATGATGCCGCTCGAGCCGGGTGACAAGCAGCAGCATTTTTTGCTCTCCGCCGTGCCTACTTCCTGCGCTTTTTGTGTGCCCGCTGGCCCGGAAGGGCTGATCGAGGTGCGCAGCAAGCAGCCGGTGCGCTACAGCCTAGAGGCCATCACCCTCGAAGGCCAGTTGTCGGTACTCAGCGATGACCCCTACGGCATGTTCTATCGCCTCACAGACGGCCAAGCCTTGAAGCCCTGAGGCCAAATTTCGCCGATTCTTCGAGCTGACTTGATTGGCGTTGATAATCGGCGCTCGCATGAATCAGCCCGCCCGTCTCCGCGCTCTCCGTCCACATCAACAGATCAGGTCTAAGTTTTGGCTGATCGTTGGGCTGGTGCTTGCGCTGCTGAGTTTTCAAACGCTCGGGCATTTGCATCGCCATGCCCATAGCCACGGCGTGGCCAAGGGCAGCGGCATGTTCGCCGCCAAGGCGACACCGGTGGACGGCTGGGGCCATCAAAGCGGCGATCTGAGCTGCCAGTTGTTTGATCAACTCAGCCAGGATCACGCACCCGGCGGGCAGTACGCAGTCGATGCCTCGGTGCAGGCGCATTTCTTGCCGGCTGCCACGCCTTGGATTGATGGCTCGTCCGCTAGCTTTTGGAAGCGCGGCGCGCGCGGACCGCCTCTCCAGGCTTGAACTGATTGATGTCTCGGGCGGTCTGCCCGATTGAGTTCATGCCTGCGCCGCCCGCATTCCTACCAGCCGGGCGCGCATCTGGAGAGATTGATGCATTCCCATATTTTTACGCAGCGGGCCCTGGCCCTGGGCGCTAGCCTGCTTTGCCTGTCACTGTCGGCCTGGGCGCAAGAAGCAGTCCCGCAAGCCGCTTCAATGAAGGAGCAAGGCCAAAGCGAGAAGCTGGGCAAGGTCGTGTTGACGGGCAACCCCTTGCGCCAGCAGGAACTGGCCCAGCCCAGCAATGTGTTGGACGGGGACGCGCTGATCCTGCGCCGTGGTTCGACGCTGGGTGAAACCTTGGAGGGCTTGCCTGGCTTGTCCTCCAGTTACTTCGGCCCCAATAGCAACCGCCCGACGATACGTGGCCTGGACGGTGACCGGGTCCGCATGCTGAGCAATTCGGGCGCCTCGGTGGATGCGTCCAGCCTGAGTTTCGATCACGCCGTTCCCTTGGATCCCCTGGTGATCGAGCGCATCGAGGTCTTGCGCGGCGCTGCCGCGCTGCTCTACGGCGGCAATGCGATTGGCGGGGTGGTCAATACCATCGACAACCGGATTCCCCGGCAAGCGCCGCTTGGCGATGGCGGCTTGAGCGGTGCTACCGAGCTGCGTCTCGGCGGCGCTGCGGCCGAGCGCAATGGCGCCATGGTCCTGGAGGGCGGTGACAAGCGCTTTGTCTGGCATGCCGACGCGTCGGCCCGGCGCGCGCAAGACCTGCGCGTGCCCAGTTTCACGGCCGATGGCGTGACCGCCCAGGTGGTGCGCAACTCGGCCTCCGACAGTCACGGCGCCGCTCTGGGCGGCTCGCTGCTGTTTGCCAATGGTTTTGCCGGGCTGTCGGTCGATGACTCACGCAACAACTACGGTGTCACGGTCGAACCCGATGTGACGGTGGAGATGCAGCGTCAGCGCCTGTCGGCCGCCGGCGAGTGGCGCTTTGACGCCAAGGAGACACCGCCGAAAGAGGCGGCGCTCGTCCAACGCTTGAGCTGGAGCATGGGCAGCACGCGTTACGAGCATCGCGAGGTGGAGGGCACGGGCGCGGTCGGCACCATTTTCAAGAGCCGCGGCAAAGACCTGCGTGTCGAGCTAGAGCATGCCAAGCTGGGCCCGCTGCACGGCGTCATCGGCCTGCAATTGGAGGATTCGGATTTCTCCGCGCTGGGGGCCGAGGCCCTGGTGCCGAGCACCAGCACCCGCAATGGCGCCGTCTTTGTGCTGGAGCAATTCAGCAGCGGCCCCCTGGCCTTGTCCGCCGGGGCAAGGCTGGAGTCGGTGCGGGTGGACTCGCGGGGTGATGAGGCGGCAAATGGCGGCGAGGAGCGCTTTGGCGCGCCCAGCCGGCGCAGTTTCAGCCCGCACAGCCTGTCCTTGGGCGGCAGCTATAAATTGCTCGGCGAAGCCGGAACGGCGAACACGGCCACAAGCCACGGCCTGAGCCTGACGGCCAATCTGAACAGCACTGAACGCGCGCCGATGTTTTATGAGCTGCACGCGAACGGCGTGCATGTGGCCAGTGGCGCGTTTGAGCGCGGCGATGCCCAGCTGCGCACCGAAAGCGCGCTCGGCCTGGATTTGGGTCTGGTCTGGCAGGGTAGCCAAGAAATGCTGCGGCTGAACGTCTTTCGGACCCGTTTCTCGCGTTACATCGCCTTGGATGCGACCGGCGCGCAAATTGAGGCCGACGGGCAGTCGCTGCCCGAGTACGCCTTCAAGTCGGTGCCTGCGCTGATGCAGGGCTTTGAGTTGGAGGGCCGTATGGACCTGCCCCAGCTGCGCTCCGGGGCCAAGCTGAGCCTAACGGCGCAACTCGACGCGGTACGTGGCGAGAACCGCGATAGCGGCGAGGCTTTGCCGCGCTTGGCGCCGCTGCGTGCCAGCCTAGGGCTGGATGCCCAACAAGACCAGTGGTCGGGCCGGTTCGAGCTGAGGGCGGCTGCGCGCCAAGACCGGGTGCCGGCGCTGGACCGCCCGACGGCAGGCTATGCCATCGTCAAGCTGAGTCTGGCGCGGCAATTCCGCTTCGCCGGGACTGACGGGCTGTGGTACCTGAAGCTCGACAATCTGGGCAACAAGCTGGCCTATAGCGCCAGCTCGGTGGCCACCATCCGCGACCTCAGCCCCTTGCCGGGGCGCTCGGCGCATACGGGTGTTCAGTTGCGCTTCTGATCCCGCCTCAAGGCGCCAGTCTTTGCTTGATCCACTGGCCGTCTTGGAGCTGGTAGCTGAGCCGGTCATGCAGACGGGACTTGCGGCCCTGCCAGAACTCCCAGGCCTGGGGCTGCAGCCGGTAGCCGCCCCAATGCGGCGGGCGCTGCGGGTGCAGGCCATGCTGCAGAGCTGCTTTGGCCGCGTTGGCCACCAGCACGCCGCGTGAGCTGATCACCTGGCTTTGCGGCGAGGCCCAGGCGCCCAGGCGTGAATCCAAGGGGCGAGACTGGTAGTAAGCGTCGGACTCGGCCGGGTCGATGCGCGAGACCTGACCCTCGATCCGGACCACCCGCTCCAATTCCACCCAATGGAATTGCAGTGCGGCGTGCGGATTGAGCGCTAGTTCTTGCCCCTTGCGGCTCTCGTAATTGGTGAACCAGACGATGCCTTGTTCATCAAAGCCCTTGATCAGCACAATGCGGGTTGAGGGCCGGCCGTCCGGGCCGACGGTGGCCACCGTCATCGCGTTAGGTTCGGGCACTTTGCTGGCCAGCGCATGGTCCAGCCACTGTTTGAATTGGATCAGCGGCTCTTGGGCGGCCAGATCTTCGTCGAGCTCACCTTGCTCGTAACTCTTTCGCAGGTCGGATAGCTTGTTCATACCCCGAGTATCCAATGAAGCGGGCAACACCCGGTAGTCAAAGCAGGTAGAACACCTTAGGTATTGCTCCCACTGGTTCTTGGCATGCTCATACGGCATGCTATGCGCACAAGCGGTAAAGCTCGGCGCAATGATCGGGCGGCGCTGAGGGTGTCCAAAGGAAAACTGAGAATGGCGAAAAGACGACCGGCGGTGATAGTGCTGGCGGCAGGGCGGGGCATGCGCTTTCTGGGGCAAGGTCACAAGCTGGAGCAGCACTTGGGCGGCGCTCTTGATCCGGCCATAGACGCTGCGGCGGATACCGTGTTGGCCCAGACGCTAGCTCATGTGATTGCGACCGGCATGCGGTTGGTGGTCGTGACGACCCAAAAGTTGACACCCTTGATTCAGCCTTTGATTGCGGCACGCGACGTCGTGGCGATACCGGAATTCGATGGCCATGGCCGGCCTACGCCCATAGGCATGGGCTACTCGATTGCGGCCGGCGTTGAAGCGACCGGTGATGCTGATGGCTGGTTGATCGTGCCGGCCGATATGCCTTTGCTGCGCCCGGCCACTATGTTGGCCGTGGCTGCGGCCTTGGAGCACTACCCGGTGGCCTATGCGCAGCATCACGGCCGCCAAGGGCATCCGGTCGGCTTCAGTGCCGAGCTGTATTCGGAATTGATCGATCTGCAGGGCGATGAGGGTGCCCGCCGCATCGTGGCGCGCTACCCCTCGCAAGCGGTTGAGGTGGACGACCCCGGTGTGCTGATCGATGTCGATACGGTCGAGGATCTGGCCCGCTTGAAGGCCCAATATGGCTTGACCGGCCTGGCCGAGCCCATCGGGCGCCAGGGCCTAGCCAACGAGGGGCTGGCAAAGACCGTGCAGGGCGGCTAGCAGGCATTGGCGTTCCAGCTCCGCGTCCCGCAAGCCGTGCTGACGCAGCCCCTCGACGGTACGCAGCAGGTAGTCCAGGGTCGAGCCATAGCGCCCCTGCGCATGTTTGAAGATGTGCAATAAGTCGGCATCGCTCAGTGCGCCTACATGGCCCGGACTTTGGCGCGATAGCGTGAAGCTCAAGGCCCGCTGCGGCCCCTTGGGGGTTTGGCAGTTCAGCCAACGCGGGGCATAGGAGCCGATCACCATCTCGCGAGCCCACAACTCGTTCAACAAGCTCTCGCTCTGCGCTGGCTCCGCCCGGTAAAGCAGGCCTCGGCAACTGCCGCCCGACAGCAGCGCCAACACCAGGCCCGGCTGAGCGGCATTCCCCCGGTTGACCAGCGAGCGCAAGCGCAGGGCGCGGTGGTAACCATGGACTTGCGCGGGCAGGGTGGCGGCAGGTGTAAAACCCGGCTTCCAGATCAAAGAGCCGTAGGCAAAGATCAGCAAGCCTTGGCGGCGATCCCACTGGGTCTGGGCAATGGCCAGCAGCTCTTGGCTGCGCTGCGGCAGCGGGTGTGCGGGGCTGCTTGAAGAAGGTGCGCTCGGGATGGCCATGCCGCCATACTGCCACAAGCTTTTTGCCTTGCCGGCAGGGCTGCTTCTGCCTCGGCCAGCAACCTGGGGCTTACACGCTTGCGCGTGCGCCTGGGCTGGAGACAATGCAAAGCCAATTGATGTGATTTCACGCCACCTTTGTCTTCGACCTGCGAGCGCGCTCTTGATCCTGCTTCCGAAATTTATGCGTCGCGCCATGCTGGGTCTCTTTTCTGGCTTGTTGGCCGGCTTGCTGGCACATACGGCCAGCGCCGAGGCGTTTGACTCCAGCACGCTGCGAAAAGTCCGCGATACCGGCGTGATCGTGCTCGGCTACCGGGTCGACTCGGCGCCGTTTTCCTATTTGGACGAGAAGTTGCGGCCGATTGGCTACTCGCTCGAGCTGTGCGGCCACATCACCGAAGCGATCAAGAAACATCTGCACAAGCCCGAGTTGGAGCTCAAATTGGTGGCAGTCACATCAGCCACCAGGATGCCGCTGGTGGCCAACGGTTCGGTGGACTTGGAGTGCGGCGTCACGACCAATACCCTGGAGCGTCAAAAGACGCAGGCCTTCTCAACGACGACCTTTGTGGCCGAGACCCGGCTGCTGTCCAAGCGCAGCGCCGGCGTACGCGGCTTGGGGGACCTGCGCGGCAAGCCGGTGGCCTCGACCATCGCCACCACCAGCATCCAGCTGCTGCATCAGGCCAATTTGAACGAGCAGCTGGGTCTGAAAATTCTGATCGGGCAAGACGATCGCGACGCTTTTCGCTTGCTGCAGAGCGGGCGCGCGATTGCTTACGCCATGGACGATGTGTTGCTGCGCATGTTGCTGCTCAGCGTTGCCAATGCCGGCGACTATGAAATTTCCGCCGAGGCTTTTTCGGTCGAGCCCTATGCGATTGGTCTACCGCGAGCAGATGCGGGCTTCAAGGCCCTGGTGGACGAGACCCTGGCCGGCTTGTATCGGCGTGGAGAGATCCAGGCCATTTACCGCCGCTGGTTTCAGTCTGCTTTGCCCTCGCGTGGCCTGAACTTGCAGTTGCCGATGAGCGAAGCCTTCAAGCGGGTGGTCGCCCACCCCACCGATTCAGCCGACCCGCAGCATTACCGCTAAGACGCGCCTTAGCCTAACCCGTCAGCGGAAGCGCTCAAGCTCGATGCCATGCCGGTGCAGCTTGTCGTACAGCGTCTTTTTGGCGCAGCCCAACAACTCCATGGCCGCTGGCACGCGCCCTTGGCAGCGCCGCAGCGCTTGTTCGATCAAGGTCTTTTCAACCTGGTCCATCTGCTGCGCCAGGCTCGCGCCATTGCTGGCACCACCGCTCGCCGATGAAGCCTCAGCTTGAGCGCCTTCACTGCTGGCAATGTCTAGCACAAACCGATCGGCGGCATTGCGCACTTCACGCACATTGCCGGGCCAGTCATGCGCCAACAGCTCGCGCAGGCGCTGTGGGCTCAGCTCCGGTGCCTCGCGTCCATAGCGGCTGCTGGCTTGGGCGACAAAATGCTCGAACAAGAGTGCGATGTCTTCGCGCCGCTCGCGCAGCGGCGGCAGCTGCAAGGTCGCCACATTGAGCCGGTAGTAGAGGTCGCCGCGAAATTTATGCTGCTCGCTCAAGGCGCGCAAATCGGCCTTGGTTGCGGCAATAACGCGCACATTGACCGGTAGCTCATCGTTGGAGCCCAGGCGCTCGACGCGGCGCTCCTGCAAGACCCGCAGCATCTTGATTTGGAGCACAAGCGGCATGGTTTCGATTTCGTCCAGCAGCAGCGTGCCGCCATTGGCGTGCTCGATTTTGCCGATGCGCCGCTTGGCCGAACTGGTGAAAGCGCCCGGCTCATGGCCAAACAACTCGCTCTCGAACAAGGCCTCGGGCAGGCCGCCGCAGTTGATGGCGACGAAATTGCGGTCGCGCCGCTCGCTTTGGTCGTGCAAGCAGCGCGCCACCAGCTCTTTGCCGGTGCCGGTTTCGCCCAGAATCATCACATCCGCCGAGGTGTCCGCCAGGTTCAGTACTTGGCGGCGTACGTTTTGCATCGCGGCCGAGTTGCCCAATAGCACCGCTTCCATGCCGCTGCGCCGCTGCAGTTGGCCACGCAGTTCGTCCACCGCCACGCGCAGCACGCGCTTGTCCAGCGCACGGGTCAAGGCATCAACAAAGCGCTCCGGCGCAAAAGGCTTTTCGATGAAGTCATAGGCGCCGGTGCGCATCGCCCGCACCGCCATCGCTACATCGCCATGCGCCGTCACCAGCACGACCGGGATGCTGGCATCGGTCGCCATCACATGATCAAGCAGGGCCAGGCCGTCCATGCCGGGCAAGCGCACGTCGGTGGCCACCACCAGTTGCGCGCCGGGCTGGATATGGGGCAGCGCCTCTTCGGCCGAGCCGCAAGCCAGCACGTCCAGGCCGGCCAGCTCCAGCGTTTGTGTCAGGCTGGCGCGTACAGGCGGGTCGTCCTCGACAAACAAAACCTTGAATCCCTCAAACATGCGGCCCATCCTCTTTGCTGACTTCCAGATCGAATTCGAACATCATGCCGCCACCGAGTTCGGCTTCAATGGCGATGGCCCGCAGGCTGCCGCCAAATTCATGGATGATTTTGGAAGAAATCACCAAGCCCAGGCCCAGGCCTTGTCCGGCCGGCTTGGTGGTGAAAAACGGCTCGAACAAGCGCGCGGCCAAGTCTGGCGCGATGCCCGGGCCGGTGTCGATGATTTGCACCAAGGCGCGCTTACCCGCGCTGCCTGTCATGGGCTTGGCGCTGATGCTGAGCCGCTTGACGGCGGCGTCTTTCATCGCGTCGATCGCATTACCGAGCAGATTGACCAAGACCTGCTCCAGCCGATTGGCCTCGCAGCGCAGCAGCAAAGCCTCGCTCACCTCCACGCGAACATCGATGCCTTCGGCCTTGATGCGGTGCTCCAGCAGCAAGCGCGCGCCGCCGATGGCCCGCAACAAGGATACCGGCGCATGCGCGGCTTCGGCCTTGCGCGCAAAGCTCTTGAGCTGCCGGGTGATGCCCGTCATGCGCTCCACCATCGCGTCTATGCTTTGCAGGTTCTCGGCCACGCTGGCGTTGCGCCCCTTTTCGAGCAGCAGCAGGCCGTTGCGCGACAAGGCGCGCATGGCGGTCAGCGGTTGGTTGATTTCATGCGCAATGCCGGCCGACATCTGCCCCAGCACCGCCAGCTTGGCGGACTGCATCAGCTCGTCTTCGGCCTGCAGGCGTTGGGCAATCTGGCGCTTGAGTTCCCGGTTGGTCTGGCTCAGCTCCTGGGTGCGTGCGTCGACCTGACGCTCCAGCTGAGCATGCGCCAGTTGCAGCGCGCTGCTCGCTGCAAAGAGCTGCGCATGGGCGCGTCGCCGCGCGGCCAGATAGATGCCCAACATGCCGATCGAAGCGCCAATCGCGCCGCCGCCCCAGGCCGCATAGCGTGCCTGACGCCAAACCTCGGCGGGGTCGGACAGCGTCACCAAGCGCAGCGCCAGCGGCAGCACGGCCCGTTCTTGGGCCAGCAGCTGTTGCTCGCGGCTTGGACCCGTGCCGCCCGTCGCTTCGTGCTTGTTCAAGCTTGGCACCTGGATCAGAGCCGCCTCCTGCTGCAAATCCTCATGTACAAACAGACCCAGCGGGCCCGACAGCGGTCCCGTATAGCGCGGCGAGGCTTGCAAGGCGGCCAGCTGCTCGGCGCTGCGCGGGTTCAGCCAATGGTTTCTCCATTGCGGCACCGAAGACATGATGACCACCTCCCTGTCGTCCACGACCAGGATCTTTTCACCCTGCGAGCGCAGACCTTGGTCTACCCAGGTCGCCTCCAGCGGTGCCAAGTTTTGCATCACCACCACTTGGCCCACATGCTTGCCGCCGCGCTTGAGCGTATGCATCAAGAAATAGTTGCTGCTGCCATTGGTTTCATCGGCGGCGAAAAAATGCCCGCTGGCTTGCTCGGTCGCTGCGGCCAGATACGCAGCGAAGCGTTGCGCAGCCCGGGCCGAAGCGCTGCCTGCGCCGCTGCCGTCGCTGGCGGCCAAGACCTGACCCTCGGTGTCCAGCACCATGCTCAGGCCCAAACCGGCCCGCACATTGATGCCAGCGAGCTTGCGGTTAGCGTGCTGGCGCAGCTCGACATCCTGCGGCGCATTCAGCAAGGCCTGCAGGTCGGCGTCGATTGCGATCAGGCTGGGCAAGTAAGCGTGGCGAGCCAACTCGGCCTCCAGGCTGGCGGCATATAGCTCCAAACGTTCTGCACCCACGGCCGCCAACTGAGCCATACCGGCGCGCTCGCTCCAGCGCTGGCCCAGCAGCAGCCCAAGACCCACCATGGCAATCAAGGCCAGGGTCAGAAAGCTCATCAGGCCTTGGCCACGCAGGCCGAGCCTCAAACGAGGCAGGAAGCGGTGCTGCCGGTTGAAGTCGGCATCGGTGGAAGGAGAAGCTAAGCGCGGTTTCATGCAGCAAGAGGTGAGGGCTGCTCAGTGTGCCTAATGCGCGCGCATCTGTCCCGGCTCATCGTGCAAAGAATTTTTTGCACTTGCCGGCAGCGAGCCAGATTGGTTGGCGGTTTGTGTCGAAGTCCGCACCGGCGTGTGTGCTGCAGTGTCGAATTCCGCCCAGGTCGGTCGTAGCTGTGGTGCCAGGGCTTGTGGGCGCCATAGAGGGCTCTCAGTGAATACCCGCGCACCCTGACTTTTGGCATGTGGCTTGCGAGCTAGCAGCCCAGTTCGACGATAGATTCGCACATAAAGGAAGACAGCAATGGAAACTTTTTTGCAACAGATCATCAATGGTCTGGTGCTGGGCAGCATGTATGCCTTGGTGGCCCTGGGTTACACCATGGTTTACGGCATCATCAACTTGATCAACTTCGCGCATGGCGAGATTTTGATGGTCGGTGCGCTGGTCAGCTGGACTGTGGTGGGCGCGCTCGCTGACAGCGGCATGCCGGGCTGGCTGATGATGTTGATTGCGCTGGCCTGTGCCGTCGTCGTCTGCACCTCGCTGAACTTCTTGGTCGAGAAGATTGCCTACAGGCCGCTGCGCAATGCGCCACGCCTGGCACCCTTGATCACCGCGATGGGCATGTCGCTGCTGCTGCAAACGCTCGCGATGATCATCTGGAAGCCGAACCCAAAGCCGTTCCCGCTGCTCTTGCCGACCACCCCGATTGATCTGGGTGGCCCGGTGATCACGGTCACGCAATGCGTGATCCTGGGCAGCACGGTGATGATCCTCGCCACGCTGATGTGGCTGGTCAATCACACCAAGCTGGGCCGCGCGATGCGGGCTACCGCCGAGAATCCACGGGTTGCGGGCCTGATGGGCGTCAAGCCCGACTTCATCATCTCCACCACTTTTGTGATCGGCGCCGCGCTCGCGGCAGTCGCCGGCCTGATGTGGGCCGCTAACTACGGCACCGTGCAGCACACGATGGGCTTTATGCCGGGGCTCAAAGCCTTCACGGCGGCGGTCTTGGGCGGCATTGGCAACCTGGCCGGTGCGATGGTGGGGGGCATCTTGCTGGGGCTGATCGAAGCGATCGGCGCGGGCTATCTGGGTGACTTGACCGGCGGCGTGCTGGGCAGCCATTACGCCGACATCTTCGCCTTCGTGGCGCTGATCCTGGTGCTGACTCTGCGGCCTTCGGGCTTGCTGGGTGAGCGTGTGGCGGACCGAGCCTGATCCAGCTGAGGAGAAATTCATGCAATCACAGCAAAAAAACAAAGTCTTCGTCTTCCTGCTGGCGGCCCTGGGCCTGCTGGTAGTGCCGCTGTTCGCGCAGCAGTTCGGCAACGGCCCGGTGCGCATCATCGATCTGGCCTTGCTCTATGTGCTCTTGGCGCTTGGGCTCAATATCGTGGTCGGCTACGCGGGTCTGCTGGATCTGGGTTATGTGGCCTTCTATGCAGTGGGCTCCTACATGTTCGCGCTGCTGGCCAGCCCGCATCTGAGCGAGAACTTCGAGTCCTTCCGCGCCGCCTTCCCCGACGGCTTGCACTCGCCCTTGTGGCTGATCATCCCGCTGGGCGCTGGCCTGGCGGGACTCTTCGGCATCTTGCTGGGTGCGCCTACGCTGAAGTTGCGCGGGGACTATCTGGCCATCGTGACCTTGGGCTTTGGTGAAATCATCCGGGTCTTCTTGAACAACCTCGAGCACCCCGTCAACATCACCAATGGCCCACGCGGCATCGGGCAGATCGACTCGATCCAC
>NZ_JAQQXT010000030.1:0-2204 GCF_028595345.1 Roseateles albus
CCAGCACCACCCGTCATGCTCAACTGCAACACGCCGCCGGCCGACAAGATATCGTTACCGTCGCCGCCGTCCAGGCTGGCGTAGGCAATACCTGAGCTACTGGTCATGCCCGGCATCGCCGGATTGGCATAGCCGGCCCCGTTGTCGGTGACCGTCAGCCGGTCATTGCCTGCGCCACCCAGCAACGTCGTTGTTGTCTGCCCTACCGATGTCGTCAGTGTGATGTTGGCGTTGATGATGTCATCGCCGTCGCCACCATCCAAGTTCGCCGTCCGTCCCGTACTGGTGGCGCCGTAATTCATGTTGTTGAGAAAGAGCTCCAACCTATCGTCGCCACTGCCTCCCGCTAGGTCAGCTATTTTTGTTTTAAGGCTGTAGTCATTCACGCTCAAGGTGTCATTGCCGGCTCCACCGGAAAGATCCACCACTTCTGACTGCTCCGCGCGCAAGTTGTCGTTCCCATCACCACCGTCCATAGCGACCAACTGGTTCGCGGAGCCGCCAAGACTGTCATTGCCCTCGCCCCCCCGCAGGGTGGCATCGCTGTAGCCCGTGACATTCAAATAGTCAGTGCCAGTGCCGCCGTCAAGAACAGCCACGCCGTTTTGAACGGTGCCGTAGCTGCCAGATTGCAAAAACTGGCTATTCACATTGAGCTGGTCATCGCCTTCGCCACCATTCAGGTCGACTCGAACACCCGTCGCGGTCAAGCTGTCATTGCCCAGTCCGCCGATCAGAGTCTGATTGCCCGTCAGCGACTGCGCCGTCAGGCTGTCGTTGCCAGCGCCGCCGTCCAGCACGTTCGTGCCTTGCTCATCGCTCAACGTGTCGTTGCCCGCGCCGCCCAAGAGCGTGTCATTGCCGAAGTTGCCGATCAGGCGGTCATCCCCGTCTCCGCCGTCGATGCGGTCATCACCAGCACCGCCGTCAATAGTGTCATTGCCACCCAAGCCCACGATGGTGTCATTCAAGAACGTCCCGGTCAGCACATCGGCGGCTTCAGTGCCGAAGATGAAACTGGGTGGGCTGATCATGAAGTCATCGCTGCCCTTGGCTCCACTGGGGTCTGTCGCGGTAACGCGAATCTGCAGCGGCGCCATATCACCTTCGCCCGGTGTACCGCTGAACGTGCGAGTCAAAGCGTTAAAGCTCAACCAGGCCGGCAGCGCCGATCCGTCGGCCAGCGCTGCCGAGTAGGTCAAGGTATCGCCAGGGTCCGCATCAGCAAAGGCGTCTGCAGGCACTGCAAAGCTGAACAACTGACCAACTGCAGTCAGTTGGTCGGCCAGCGCGTGCTTCACTTCGGGCGCGTCGTTGACATTCAACACCAAGGCGCTCGCACCGCTCGACAGACTCTCCGCCGCTCCGAAGCCATCAACATAACTGATCTTCACACTGACCGCTTTGCCCACCTCGGCCTGCGACAACTTGAAAGTGCTGGCCGTGGCTCCAGCAATTGCTTGACCGTCGGCAGACCATTGGTACTTCAATGCACCCAGACCATCGGCATCGGCCAAAGTGCTGGTAATCGTCAAGGTCTGGCCCTGTTCAGCCTTGCCGTTGATCGTGATGATGCCGGTCGGCGCATCGTTGATGTTGGCGATGGTGGCTGTTGCGGCGCTGCCCACAGCCTCCGCCTTGCCGAGCCCGTCGGCGTAGTGCGCAACGACCGAGATGGCCCTACCCACCTGCGCTTGCGTCAGGGTCAGCGAATCACCGCTAACGCCGGCAATCTGCACGCCATCAGCCTGCCAGCGATAAGTGACTGGCCCCATGCCGTCCACATCGGCCAAGGTATGAGTCACCACTAAGGTTTCGCCCTGAATGGCCTGGCCATTGACCGTTACTTCACCGGTCGGCGCAGTATTGATCCGCGTGATGCCATCGATCGGAAAGTTGGGATTGAAGTTGCCGGCCACCAAACTTGTGATGTTCAAACCTTTGAGCACCGCAACCACTGTGGGCGCCTGCTGCAAGCCAGCAGCGCCGTCAGCATCAAAGCTCAAGATTGCGTCGGCGCCTGACTGGGTAAGCTTCAAGAAGCCGGAGGTGAACGGGTTTGACCCGTCATAGCTCAGCGCGCCGTTGCGCAGCAGATCCGAGTAGTCGAGCACGTCCATGCCCGGGCCAGCCGCAAAGTCCGTGATGACTGTCGGGTCGGCCTTGATCGTGGTGGAAGTTCCGTTGCTGCCCTGGAAAGTCCG
>NZ_JAQQXT010000030.1:2304-9397 GCF_028595345.1 Roseateles albus
GCACCTCCGTCAAGCGTGTTCGATCCCTGGTCATCGGTCAGCGTGTCATTGCCCGCTCCGCCCAAAAGCGTGTCATTGCCGAAGTTGCCTTCGATACGGTCATCACCGTCTCCGCCATCGATGATGTCGCTGCCCGCCTGGCCATCTATCGTGTCATTACCGCCCAGTCCGTTGATCTGATCGTTGCCAAAACCACCAATCATGGTGTCTGCCAACTCGGTACCAGTCAACGTTTGCGCCAAGGGCGGCGTGCCGTCCGGCGGAAAGTTCGGGTTGAAGTTGGCGGCTACGAGCATGGCCGCATCTACATTCTTCAACACCGCGATGACCTGCGCTGACTGCACTGATCCTGCGCTGCCATCGGCATCAAAGCTCAGCAACGTATCATTGCCTGATTGGGTCAACTTCAAGAAGCCCGAGCCAAACGGGTTGGACCCGTCATAGCTCAGCGTGCCGTTGCGCAGCAGATCCGAGTAGTCGAGCACGTCCATGCCCGGGCCAGCCGCAAAGTCCGTGATGACTGTCGGGTCGGCCTTGATCGTGGTGGAAGTTCCGTTGCTGCCCTGGAAAGTCCGACTGCCCTCAAGCATGGTGCGGTACTGCTGGGCGGTCAGCACAAAGGTATCTGAACCAGTGCCGCCGGTTAGGCTCAGTTGCAAGGCGCCGGACGCCGTCAACACGTCATCGCCGCTGCCGCCGTCGAGGCTGGCAGAAGCAATGCCGTAACTCTGGCCTTGATTGCCGGTGTCTCCAGCCTGAGTGTCAGTGACGGTCAGGCGGTCATTACCGGCTCCGCCCTGTAAATTAAGCTGCACTTGGCCGTAGCTGTACGTGTAGCTATTGCCACTTGTCACTGTCAAGTTGTCAATGCCATCACCGCCATCCAATGTTGCGGTAGTGACCAACCCTGGGGTGGCGTCCACCTTGGATACTTCATAACCATGGATCGAAACACTAAGGTTGTCGTCGCCGCCACCACCTGTCAGGGTTGATGCTCGGCTGGAATCAACACGCAGATAGTCATTGCCTTCGCCACCATCGAGGCTGGCATTGCTGTAGGAACTGACGTATAGATTGTCAATACCCGCGCCACCCTTCAACGAGGCTGTACCGCCGATCACATTGCTGGAGCTACCACCAACATACAACTGACCTGAGGCGCTCAAATAGTCATTGCCCTCGCCGCCATCAAGGCCGATAGTCAGACCGGTCGCATTGAGGCTGTCGTCGCCGACCCCGCCCAACAAGGTGTGATTGCCCGACAGTGAGCGCGACGTGAGGTTGTCATTGCCCGCACCTCCGTCAAGCGTGTTCGATCCCTGGTCATCGGTCAGCGTGTCATTGCCCGCTCCGCCCAAAAGCGTGTCATTGCCGAAGTTGCCTTCGATACGGTCATCACCGTCTCCGCCATCGATGGTGTCGCTGCCCGCCTGGCCGTCTATCGTGTCATTGCCGCCCAGACCATTGATCTGGTCGTCTCCCGAGCTACCAATCAGCGTGTCAGCCAACTCGGTACCTGTGATGACATTCAAAGATTCCCCCAACACCACAAGACCGGAATCGACGGCCAACTGAACCTCGGCAGTGCTATGCGAACCAAGCTCTGATACGACTGCGTCAATACTGCCCTCTACAAAGTCACTGGATACCCGTACCTCGGCTCCCGTGTACTGCGCAAATGAACTGAGGATGGATGACCAAGCTGTGCTCGCCTCTGTCAAATCGGCGCCCAGAAACACAATGCTCCCGCCCACCGAGAGCGCACGACCCATGCCGGCCATGTCCTGCGCATTGGCAGCCAGATCAACTCCAGCCAACAAGCTACTCCCCAAGCGCGGTTGACCCTGGATCACCTCAGGAACAAGGTATATCGAATCGACGTCTTGGTGCGCCTGCAAAGCCGCTTCGATCTGCGCCAATCCATCCGACAACTCATCCAGCACGAAAACATTTGACGGTTCGGTGTACCCGCTCAGCTTGCCAAGCAGGGTCGCGGATTCGGTCGAACGTGCGTCGACAAAGAAAAGTGACGTGAGGGCCTTGCTAGTCTTGTTGGTCATGGAATTCCACTCGGTGAACACGGCGCTCATGGGCGCGCATTCGCGGGCACCCCGAGCATATTGTTTGGTTTGGTGAGCGCGCAGAGCGCCATCTGATCCGCTGAGAGTGCGGAGAACTGTCTAAGCAAGTAGCAAGGCAGCTAGCCGGATCTATCTTCGAGAGAGGGAACGGCCAGAAACGGCTGCCAACGGGCGCGACCACCGCAAGCGATCAAGGAATCGCATCTTGAATGAGCCCAGTAGGTTTTACGCCCTACCCATGTATTTACCGCCATCGCGACCTCCCCAGGTGCTTTGAATTGATCTAATTTTTACCAAAGTAGCAGCGCCGCGACTCGCAATGACAAACGAACTCACAGGCTTCAAGAAACGTCTTTGCGCTTTGCCCTACTCACTGTAGGCTTGTACGTTGGCGAACTCATAGTATCAGTCGATTTTACTGATTACGCCCCCCATCTAGGGGGGAGGTCGCAAGGCAATTTTGAGTCTGTGTCAGCTTCGCCCTTTCTCCGCGCAAACACCGGCCATTCGGCCCGGTTGACCATAGATTTCGTGTGCCGTGCGCCTGAATGACCGCTGCACACTCGCTACCCGACATCGATGCCACCAGCGATGGACCGGGTGAATGACTGCTGAGTGGCCGACACCAGAAGTTCGCATCTCGCCGACCAATGACCGTAGCCGCAAGGGCTTTGACCTACAGCCCACGACTTCGAACTTCAGCTTTGGGCACACTGCTGCCGTAGATGACGAGGGAGCGAGCGGCTCCTATAGGGGCGACCGCGCCTATTCGACGGGTCAAGCAGCAGCCATTCGGCTCCGGTTGGCCGACGATTTCGTGAACGGCTCCTCTGAATGACTGCAGCACATTCGAGACCCGACATCAGCGCCGCAATATCTGCTGCGGGTCAGTGACTTCTGGGTGGCCGGCACCGTGAGTTCGGCTCTCAACGGCCAATGACCGCAGCCTCTGCGGTGCAGACGCTGACCATTTGATATTTCAACCCTGCATTGCAGAAAGCGGGCCGCTAGGATTGCGTGCTGGGCAACCAGCATTTGCACAAATCAGATTGGTTTCAAGGCGACGTTTTCGCCTAGTTTCCAACCTCAGAATGCAAATAGCACAAACAAAAGAGCGCTCTGGCCCAACAAACCTCGGCCTGAATCAGCTACGCAAGAACCGCCAAGTCAAACTCAATCGGTAAGCGGCGCAAGCAATACCGATATGTCCAGCGCCAAGGCCTTGGCGAGTTGCTCGATGTTGTCCAATGAAACATTGCGTTCCGACCGCTCCACCGAGCCGACATAGGTGCGGTGCAAGCCGGCAAGATCTGCCAACTGCTCTTGCGAAAGGCCCCGTGCCGCACGCTCAAGGCGCAGTCGTCGGGCAAGGCGCTCCCGCGCCGTTAGTTCTACGTTCCCTGGTCTCTTCATGGAGAGCGAGGGTCTGCGAATCGCCTACTTTGAGTCTACAGACTTTGAGTAGCATTTGATTGTAGAATTCTGAGTTGTCCTTGGCGCCACCGCTGAAATTCGGGTTGCCCATGTCCGCGCATTTCTATTGAATCCCTTTCCGTCCAAACTAGATGCAGCGACCCAGAATCAGAGAGCGCATTCGCGCCACAGCGCTCGAACTATTGCGCGGTCACCCGCAAGGCCTGCGCTATTCCGAGCTTCATCGGCAGATACGTCAATCTGACACTAGCTTCAATGCCAGCACCATCAACGCCTATATCTGGAACTTGGATGCCCTGCACCCCGAGCAGGTCTATAAGCCCATCAAGGGCCTCTATCGCCTGATCGAATTCAAGGATCCGATTCCCGCCGAATTGAATGAAGAGCCCCCGGTTGAAGTGCAACAGATCAAGATCCGCGAAGAGGTCTTCTACCCTCTGTTCGCGAGTTGGTTGAAAAATGACATCGAAGACGTAACCCACGCCATTGCGCTCGGCGGCAACGCGTTTCGGGATCGCTGG
Source organism: Roseateles albus (assembly GCF_028595345.1). Lineage (NCBI taxonomy): Bacteria > Pseudomonadati > Pseudomonadota > Betaproteobacteria > Burkholderiales > Sphaerotilaceae > Roseateles > Roseateles albus. The sequence goes on from NZ_JAQQXT010000030.1 coordinate 6,341, forward strand.
GGGACACCCGATGTCATCGGCAAAGCCGAGAGTCGGCGCAGTGACGTCATCAAAGGGCCGACGAGCATAGTGTCGGCCGAAATCAAGATCGACCCGGCGGGTTTAGTCACAGGCTTTGGACAGGCTTGTGCCTACAAGCTGTTCAGCCACAAAAGCTACCTGGTCATCCCAACCCAAACGCCCGAAGATGAACTTGCTCGGGTTGATTCACTTTGCCAAATCTTCGGCATTGGACTTGTGACCTTCAATGCCAAGTGCCCGGCGTTGCCGGAATTCCGGTTGGTCATTCGGCCGCTTAAGCACGAGCCGGACTTGTTCTATATGAACCGGTATGTGGCGCATATCGAGAAGGAATTGTTCTCGTAGTCTGGTGGCAAAAACACTATGCGCGCTCGTCGCCACAGAACCCCGGCTCGGTCTTGCTGAGCGACGGCTTTGCCGCGTATGCCCGCTATGCCGGTGAAACAGCCCAGAAGCATCGCCGCCCGAGCAACGCCCGCCACTGGGATTTTCAGCCGTTGTTCATCGGCCTTGTGCTCTTGGTTGTAAATTATTGCGCTTACATGCCCGCAAGCCAAGCGTTTTGGGACTGGCGGGTGCGGCGCATGTGTGCGGCCGAGGGCGGGCTCACCTGGTGAGCCAGGCGTCGGCTACAACATTGAGAAAGCCATGAACTCATCCAACCCCACCCCGTGGACAACCGTGCCGAAGCCCTTCAATATCTGGCCTCGCTGGGCGGGCAACTCGCGCCGGCGGATGGTTTCTTTGCTGAAAGGGCAATTTCACCGCGAACAGAAATTGAGCAAATGTTCATTGAGGCCCGAGCGGTGCTTGCCGAGATCGAGGCCCGAAACGATCGGGGCAATTGCACCAGCGCTGAACGCTTCGATCACTCGGCCATCAAGAACTTATGCCGTTCTATCCAGGAGCGGCTCGACATGGCCGCAGAATTTGGCGAAGTGCTGGGCAAACGCTTGGCCAACACCAGGGATCGCCTGGCCAAGGCATCTGAATGAGGCCAGCAAGGACCATCAGCTTGGATACCCAGCCTCCGGCATCCTCCGTGTGTTGGGCCAAGGATGAAGGATTCTTGGGCGCGGCAAATAGGCCGCAGCGATCTTGTCCATGCGCTCAAACGTCAGCCCGTCCTTTTGGCTTCGCCAACCAGCCGCCTGAGCGTGCGTCGCCACAAATTCTTGACGTGATATCCGAACGCCACGACAGATTTCGCGTTGGTCGGCACGGCGTGGTAGTTCATGTAACCCGTTACCACTGCGCCTAGCCATTTGCCTTGCTCGGGTATGCCTTGATGCATTCGCCGTCGCAGCTCGGCCTTGATGCCCTGCAGCTTCGCCCTCATGCGGTCGCCCCGGCTTTTGCGCTGCAGCTGGTAGCTGCCGCGCCGGGATTTCCCGCTGATGAAGATGAAGCCCAGGAACGTGAAGGTCTCCGGCTTGCCCTGCCGATTCTTGGAGATTTGAGCCATGCGGCGGCCTCTCCGACTCGGACGGCTCCTATCAGCCGAATGCTGAATTCCAGCGAACTTCAGCTATGGGTACAAAGTCGATCGCTTGACGGACTTCGGCCTATCTCATATTCTCTTCCAGAGTAAAAATCTATCAACTATTGCATGGCAATAGTTAAATTCACTCTAGACATTCAAATCAACGCATGGTTCCGTAGAAGGAGGCTCTGGATGCGATTAGGCGCCGGCTCTATCACTAGGCTTTGCAGATTTACCAATGTGACTTCGTCGCCTGCAATGTCGGGACGCGCACCTTATGGCACAGAGGCGGATGACGCTTGGCCTCGCTTGAGCTGATTCACTACATTCCGCATCGCATCATCGTGGGTGACGATGGGTTGGTGCGCCGCGAGCCGGACCGGGCACTTCGACCCACCAAGGGACTGCCGCAGATTTTCTGGGCTGACGGGTCGAGCTGGAGAGCAGCGAATCTCTGGGCGCACAGCCGCGCGACGAACGGTGTGACTGACATCAAGACCGTAAGGTCGAATCTCAGTCATCTCCACAAGTACGCGCAGTGGCTGGAAGCCGAGCAGTTGGATTGGCAACATTTTCCAATGCTTTTACGTGACCGGGTGCTCGTTCGATGGCGCAAGCACTTGATCGAGCAACGGGACAAGCTGGGTTTGTTGAAACCCTCCACCGCCAACCACCGGATGAACGCCACCATTCACTTCTATCGGTTTGCCCAAGTGTCTGGGCTCATTGATCGTGAGACTCCCATGTGGCAGGAGCGCCCGGTCGTCCATCGGTTTGTCGATTCGGTGGGCTTTGAGAGAACCATGCTCATGCGGAGCACCGACCTGGCGATTCCGAACCGAGGGCGGATTGGGCTCCAACTGGAAGGCGGACTAACCCCGCTGACCGATGAGCAACGGCAAGAGTTGCTGGCCTTCACCAGCCGGCCGGGCAGTGTTAGCCGCGAGCTTGATTTGATGCTCAAACTAGGGTTTTTTTCGGGCGCCCGTGTCGAGACCATCACCGATCTCAAGCGTGGCACGGTCCTCAACGCCGTGCACGACCTCAACACGCCCGGACTCTTCTATCTTCCAGTGGGACCAGGCCATCGCCCCCATGTCGCCACCAAGTTCGATGTGCATGGCCAGATCGTTGTGCCCGCCGCATTGCTGGAAGCTTTGCGCGACTATCTGACCGATGTGGGCCGACTCAGGCGCGAGGCACTGGCCGCGCCGGAAGACAAGGAGTTGGTGTTCCTCACCCGCTATGGCCGTCGCTATGCAGACCGCGACTCGGGTTCCGGCACCGCAGTAGACCGGGCCATGGTGGACTTGCGGCGCGAGGCGACACAGGCCGGGCTGGTGTTTGCCAAGCACTTTCACTTTCACATGACCCGGGCCACCTTCGGAACATCGCTGACTTCACTGCTTCTTTCCCAAGCGGGTGCCACTGATGCGTATTTCAGCCCATCGCGGCCACCCATTTCAGCGGAACGCGGACAGCGTTTCAGACGAAGGCGGACACCATTTCAGGCTGATCGCGGGCAGCGTTTCAAACTGATCCCGGACACCCCG
>NZ_JAQQXT010000031.1:0-5129 GCF_028595345.1 Roseateles albus
GCGATGACATCGTCAACGCCAACATCACACTGACGACATCGGTAGGGCAGACGACAACGACGTTGCTGGGTGGCGCAGGCAATGACCGGCTGACGGTCACCGACAACGGGGCCGGCTATGCCAATCCGGCGATGCCTGGCATGACCAGTAGCTCGGGCATCGCCTATGCCAGCCTGGACGGCGGCGACGGCAACGACACCTTGTCGGCCGGCGGCGTGTTGCAGTTGAGCATGACGGGCGGCGCTGGAGCGGACACCTTTGTTCTGACGGCGCAGCAATACCGCACGGTGCTGGAAGGCACGCGGATGTACGGCCCGATGGACCCGATGAACCCGAACAGCGGCACGCCGATCAAGGCGGACGCGACGGTGATCACGGACTTTGCGGTCGGCGTGGGCGGCGATGTGCTGGACTACTCTGACTTGCTGCGCAGCGCCACGATCGGTTTTGATGGCTCCAACCCCTTCACCGGTGGATACCTGAAGTTGATGCAGTCGGGTGCAGACACGCTGCTGAGCTTTGATGCGGACGGGGCGGCGGGAACGGCCAAGGAGGCCGTGACGATTGCTGTGCTCAAGGGCATCAACGGTGGCGATCTGGTTGCCGCTAACTTCAACCCTAACTTCCCAATTGGTGGCAACTTGCCGGTGGGCCAAGTGCTGACCGGCACCGCGTTGGCAGACAAGCTGACTGGGACTGCGGCAGACGACATCATCAAAGGCCTGGGCGGCAATGATGTCATTGAAGGCCTGGGCGGCAATGACCATCTTGACGGTGGCGACGGTGACGACAGCCTCAAGGGCCAGGACGGCAATGACAACGTCTACGGTGGCGAGGGCAGTGATAGCTTGGACGGTGGCGCCGGGGTCGACAACCTGAGCGGTGGCGCGGGCGACGACCGCCTGGTCTATGACGCCATCGACGGCAACGTCTCCGGTGGCGCGGGCTTGGATCTGTTGGTGCTGCAGTCAGATGCTGTCATCGGCAATATCAACTTGGGTAATGCCGCTGATCAGACTGCGGGCGACAACGCCTTGGTCACGCAGATGGAGGGGGTGGACTTTTCGGCTATCACGCAAGCGGTCTCTTTCTCCGGCAACAGCGGTGGCGCCGATTGGCTGATCGGCAGCGCGTTCAACGACAGCCTGAGCGGTTTGGCGGGCGATGATGTCTTGGATGGTGGCGTGGGCGCCGACAGCCTCATCGGCGGGCAAGGCAATGACATCTTCCTGGTGGACGATGCGGGCGATACGGCAATCGAATCGGCCAACGAGGGCACGGACGAGGTCCGTAGCACGGTGAACTACACGTTCGCCGCCAATGTCGAAAAGCTAAGTCTTTTGGGTAGCGCCAATTTGAATGGCACCGGCAATGAGCTCAACAACAGCCTCATCGGCAATGCCGGCAACAACCAACTCAGTGGCGGTGGCGGCAACGACCTGCTCGACGGTGGCGCGGGCGCAGACAAGTTGCTCGGTGGCAGCGGCGACGATGTCTATTTGGTCGACAACGCAGGTGATAGCGTCACCGAGTTTGCCGGCGAAGGCGGCAATGACGAGGTGCGCAGCTCAGTCGATTTCACGCTGTCGGCCGAAGTCGAGAAGCTCACACTGACTGGCAGTGTCGGCCTCCACGGCACGGGCAATAGCTCGGCCAATGTGATCGTCGGCACCGCAGGCAATGACGTCATCAACGGTGGAGCAGGCGGCGATACCCTGCAGGGCGGCAGTGGCGACGATAGCTACCACGTTGATTCCTTGAGCGATGTGGTGATCGAGCAAGTTGGTGGCGGCATTGACACCGTGTACACCAGCGTGGGTTACAGCCTGGGCAATAACATCGAGAACGTGATCGTCACGGGAACGGCCAGTGCAGTGCTCACGGGTAATGGCGGCGACAACCAATTGCTGGGCGGCACAGGCGCAGACGCGCTCAACGGCGGCGCTGGCAATGACCTGCTTGACGGCGGCGCTGGCAACGACACCCTGTCCGGAGGCTCCGGCGATGACGTCTATGTGGTTGACGCCGTGGGCGACAAGGTCATCGAGTTGGGCGGGCAAGGGATTGACACCGTGAAGTCCAGCATCAGCTACACCTTGGGCGCTGAGCTTGAAAACTTGACACTGCTGGAGGCATCAGGGGCAGCACCCAAGGGACTTGCCGCCAATGCCGCAGCATTCAAGACGGCCTCGTCCAACCTGCCCGGCGCCAACGGTGCTGGTAACAATTTGTCCAACATCATCATTGGCAACAGCGGCAACAACACCTTGAGTGGAGATGCCGGCGTTGACACCTTGACCGGCGGCGGCGGCTCAGACCACTTTGCCGATACGGCCTCGAACCTGAATCAGGATCGCATCACCGACCTTGGCTTTGATGATGCCATCGATGTGTGGGGGAGCCGCTTCAGTGCAACTCGCTACAACGCCAGCACCGGTGTGCTGGAGTTGGATACCGCCGGCAATGGCAGCTATTCAACCAAGGTTAACCTGACGCCAGGGCTGGTCGGCGAGTTCGTGGCTACGCCAAGTGCTGCGGGCCAAGCGGCTTCAACGCAAGTCCGCCTCATGCTTGATAGCGACGGCGATGGCGTGGGTGACTTCCATGACAACGCGATCTTTGTGGCGAATGCCGATCAGCGCGACACCGATGGTGATGGTTATGGCAACGTCGTTGACGCTGACCTCAACCAGGACTTCATGGTGGACTTCTTCGACCTGTCGATGCTGGACAGCGTGTTCTACACCGATGACCCAGATGCCGATCTAAATGGCGACGGGCTGGTGGACTTCTTCGATCTTTCGATGCTCGATGACTTGTTCGGTAAGGCGCCGGGCCCTTCATATGTCGACCTGATGCCAGCTGGGGCTGGTTCGGCTGCGAGCGATCAGAGTCAAGTTGCTGGCACTCAGCAATCTGTCGAGCAGCATATAGCGGGAGATTTCCTGGAACTGACGCTGGTGGGTGTGCATAGCTTGCACGGCGGACAGGGCGGGCTGGAGTGGCAGCACGGCGTGTAACGTCTTTTTCGAGGGTTATGGCCAAACGACCAAGCTATGTCTTACGGTAAATATTTACCACTGCTTCTAGGGGGAGGGAGTACTGGCATCAATCCTTAAAGTGGCTCCTGCCAATTTTGGACTTTTGTTGGCGCGCGTCGCTGGCTCTCTCGGTGATGTGAATGCCGGCTTAAAGGTCGACTGGAGCTTTCACTGGGAGTGCAGCCAAATGACAGTCTTTAATTATTCAGCGAACAGCGCCGTTGCGTTCGATGCACTGAATGACAGCCTGAACTTCGACAGCCTCAGCATAAGCGCTGCCGACTTGCAGTTCCAGCCCTCGGGGGCGAGTCTATTGGTCGGGGTGAACGGCCAGTTCATGACCCTGCTGAATACAAGCTATGCGAGCCTCGTCACTGCCTCCTTGAGCTTTGCCAATGGCTCGCTGTTTTTCAAAGACACGGTGGGCACAGAGCTATTCAATGGCAGTGCCCAAGCCGATTACTTTGACCTGAGCGGCGGCGGCGATGACCAAGCCGGCGGCGGCAACGGCAATGACGTCTTCAACGTTGGCGCTGCGCTCAGTGCTGCCGATCGGATTAGCGGCGGTGCGGGCAGCGACACCCTACGCTTGGCTGGCAACTATGCGGCGCCCGTGGTTTTTAACGCGACCACAGTGACCGGTGTTGAGAACTTCTTGATCGGCGCAGGCGGCACGGTCCGCCTGACCCTGCAGGACGGTATTTTTACCGACACCACCGGCCCCATAGCCATCAATGCCAGCGGCCAATCGGCCAGCGACAGCTTGGTGCTGGATGCTAGCCAACTCAGCACGCTGAATAACCCAAGCTATGCCTACCTGAATGTGATCACCGGCGCTGGCAACGACAGCGTGTATACGGGTACGGGCAATGATTTGCTTGGCACCGGCGCAGGCAATGATGTCCTGCATGGAGGCGGGGGCCATGACACGCTGTATGCCGGGATCGGCAACGATGTGCTCTGGGGCGAATCGGGCAACGATACCTTGAATGGCGACGACGGCGACGACACGCTTGAGGGCGGGGACGACAACGACACCCTCAGCGGTGGTGCAGGCAATGATGTGCTCTTCGGGGGTGCCGGAAACGACATCCTGGTGGGCGGCATGGACGCCGACACCCTCACCGGCGGCACCGGAAATGACACCTTCACATTCGGTTTCGGCAGCCCGCGCACCGAATCGTCGCAAAGTACGGTGGACACGATCACCGACTTTGCCGTCGGCGACAAGATCGATCTGCCTGGCACCAACTACATCAACAGCCTGCCGCTGGCCTTTGTTGAGGCGCAAACGGCTTTCCGAACCGATGACCAGGCCTTCAATGCCGGCAATCTCGGCGTGCGGCCCGGCTCGAATCCGGGCGACGGCTTTGTGGACGTGATGTGGCGCTACTCGGCTGCGTTGAACCAGGTGGAACTGTGGGTTGATGGCAACGACGACGGCCAGTTCAGCGAGGTGGACACCTTTGTCATCCTGAAGAGCGACGTCACCGGCAAGACCACCTTCACTGGCGCCGACCTGGTAGATAACTTTGTGGCCTGGCGGGGCACTGATGGCGGTGACAACTTTGGGCCTGGCACAGCGGGCATCAATATCGCGGCCGACAATTTGGCCTATGGGCTCGACGGCAACGATGTGCTGGACGGCGGCCTCGGCAGCGACCAGTTGTATGGCGGGCTTGGCAATGACCAGCTCATAGGTGGTGAGGGCAGCGACAGCCTCTATGGCGGCAGCGGTGCTGACACGCTGGACGGGGGCAATGGCAGCGATTCGCTTTCTGCTGAAGGTGAAAACGCACCCGGGGTTAGCGGTGTCGATGCACCAGGCACGGTGAACACCCTCAACGGCGGGGCGGGCAACGACTACTTGAGCGGTGGCGCGGGCGATGACCAACTCAACGGCCAGGCTGACGACGACAGCCTGAGTGGCGGGGCTGGCGTCGATGTGCTGGTTGGGGATGTTGGCAACGACACCCTCTACGGCGGCGATGGCAACGACACGCTGGACGGCGGCGACGGCAACGACACGCTGAACGGTGACGCTGGCACCGACAGTCTGTTCGGCGGGGCGGGCAATGACACGCTCAG
>NZ_JAQQXT010000031.1:5229-7408 GCF_028595345.1 Roseateles albus
CATCACCGACTTCAACGCGGCTGAAGGCGATGTGCTCAAGACTTTCGTAACCAACGGCCTGGGCGGTGCCAACGACACCGTGCCGCTGGTGTGGCGCGGTGCAGCGCAAGCTGGCTTCACAGCTACCGTTGGGCAAAACGCCGGCGGCACTGACCTTGGCACCGGCGTGCTGCAGATCTTCTCGTTTTACGACGCCGCTACTAATCTGACCGGCCTCTACATGGACCGCAACCGCGACGGCCTTGTGGATGCCAACGACTTCAAACTGCTGTTCAACGGCCAACTCAGCCTTGGTGCCAATGCTTTCTCCAGCGGCACCTTCATCAATGCTGCAGGCGTGGGCACCGGGGGAGCAGACACTATCGTGGGCACGGCTGGTGACGACACCATGGTAGGCGGCGCCGGTGACGACACGCTCTCGGGCCTGAGCGGCAATGACCGCATCCAGGGCGATGCGGGCAATGACACGCTAGATGGGGGCGACGGCAATGACCAGATTTGGGGCAACGCCGGCAATGACGCCCTGTTCGGTAGCGCCGGTGACGACAGTCTGGACGGCGGCCTGGGCGCCGACATGCTGAACGGCGGCGACGGCAATGACAGCCTAAATGCATCGGGCGATGCCAGCGATGCGGTGGGCAGCGTCAACGTGCTCAACGGCGGCGCTGGCAATGACAACCTGTACGGCAGCGGCGGTGATGACCAACTGAATGGTCAGGACGGCAACGACTACCTCTCCGGCGGCGAAGGGTTTGACACGCTGGATGGCGGCGCAGGCGCCGACACCAACTACGGCAACGGAGGCAACGACCGGATCGTTTACGACATCGCCGACACGATCGTGAATGGCAGCTCGGGGCTAGACCTGCTGGTATTGCGCCCCGGCGCGAACATCGCAAGCATCAACCTGGGCAACGCCGCCGACCAAACCTCGGGCGACACGGCAGTGGTGACCGAGATGGACGGGGTGGACTTCTCGGCGCTGACCGGCCCGATCAGCTTCAGCGGCAGCGCCAACTCCGACTGGCTGATCGGTACCAATGCCAGTGATAGCTTTGTCGGTCTAGCCGGGGACGACCTGCTGGACGGCGGTCTCGGCGCCGACACCTTGAATGGCGGCTTGGGTAGCGATGTGTTTTGGGTAGACAACCTTGCCGACTCCATCGTCGAAGCCCTGAACGAAGGCACTGACGAGGTCCGCAGCACGGTGGACTTCACGCTGGCAGTCAACGTCGAGAAGCTGAGTCTTTTGGGGAGTTCGAATCTGAAGGGTGTGGGCAACGCCCTGGCGAACACCTTGCTTGGTAATTCCGGCAACAACTTACTCAGCGGTGCCGCAGGAAATGACACTTTGGACGGAGGTGCGGGCGCTGACCAATTACTGGGCGGCAGCGGTGACGATGTTTACATCGTCGATAACTTGGACGACAGCGTCACCGAGTTGGCCGGGGAAGGAAGTGCCGATGAGGTGCGCAGTGCAGTGGATTTCAGGCTCTCGGCCGAGGTCGAAAGGCTGACCTTGACCGGCAGCACGGGCCTGCATGGCATCGGCAATGCATTGGCCAACGTGATGACGGGCACGACCGGCAATGACATCATCGACGGCGGCGCGGGCGCCGATACCATGGCGGGCGACCAAGGTGACGACACCTACTACGTCGACTCGCTGGCCGACGCGGTGACCGAGCAATACAACGCCGGCACAGATACAGTCATGACCAGTGTGGGCTACACGCTGGGCAACTACATCGAGAACCTGGTCATTACCGGCTCGGTGGCGGTGACAGTTACCGGCAATGGCGACAACAATCACATGCAAGGCGGTGCAGGCGCCGACACGCTGAACGGCGGCGGCGGCAATGACTTGCTGAACGGCGGGGCTGGCAACGACAACCTGCTCGGCGGCACAGGTGATGACATCTATGTGGTCGATGCCACAGGCGATGTAGTCACCGAGTTGAACGACCAGGGCACGGACACGGTGCAATCCAGCGTCAGCTTCACCTTGGGTGACCACGTTGAGAACCTGACCTTGCTGGACGCTGCACCGGCAGCTACGGCCAAGATCATGCTCGCCCGCAATGCGGCCGAGACGCTTGCGAGTGCGGCCCCGATCAACGGCACGGGCAATACCCTCGCCAATATCATCATCGGCAACAGCGGCGCCAACACGCTGAGC
>NZ_JAQQXT010000032.1:0-6174 GCF_028595345.1 Roseateles albus
CTGCTGGGCGGCCCGATGGCACACCAGAAGGCTTGGCGACATCAATTCGCACCATAACGGCAAGCCTCACCAGGAACTGCTTCAGTTGCTTGCTTCGGCAAAACGAATTTTGCAGGTCCGACTTCTTATGCATCGGTATTTCGATACATCAGCGTAGGACTGCCCCCCCCCACCGGCTGTCAAACTGATCGGACGCGGAGAACGCCAAGCTCAAGCTAGCAAAAGAAAAGGCGCCGGGGCGCCTTTTCTTGTTTACGACTATATTGCGGTGTTTACGACTTTAATGATCTGTTTACGACTTTAATTGGTCGGAATAACAGCAGATGTTATGAGGAATAAAGTCCGTCGGAAATGCGTCCCGTAAGTGATTGATTTCATTCAATCAGATTTGGCGAGCAAAGTCCGTCGAGGGTTTCGATTTCAGACCCTGCTCTGTACACAAAGCGAATAAAGTCCGTCGATCGGCCGGCCGGCTTCAATATTCCCGGAGCAAACGGTCGACGTAGTCAGCAAAGCAGCGGTTGCGGTCATTGGCGGCCGGGAGTCGAACTCAGGTGCCAGCCACTCAGCAGTCACTGACCCGCAGCAGAATTTGCGGCGCCAATGTCGGGTCTCGAATATGCAGCGGTCATTCAGGTGAGCCGTTGCCGAACTCCTTGATCAACCGGGGCCGAATGGCTGCTGCTTGACCCGTCGAATAAGCGCGATCGTCCCTAAAGGAGCCGCTCGCTGCTTCATCATCTGCGGCGGCTGGGTGCCCAAAGCGGGTATTCGCCGGGGCTCGATCAACTCACGCAATAGCCCTGTTGCGGTCATCCGCAAGCTCAGATGGTGGGCGAAAAGCTGACCCTCTCCGCGCCATATCTTTTGCCAGATAAGCCGCCACTTGTAAGTAGGCCACCAGCGTTTGCCTGCGCATCTTTCAGCGTTGGTACACGAGCGCCGGTGGGGCGCTAGAGTAACGGCTGTCGGTGCTACGACAAGGCAGTTCGCGTTTCTGCCGGTCTCGCACGCTGCAAACCTGTGGAGACCGCCTCAGGCAGGTGCCTAGACTCTGCTAGAGCGCCTGGCCCGCGGAACGGTTGGGGTGATCTTCAGAATCTCCAGCGCAGAAGACAAGGCGGGGTTGGTTGATTTCGAGCTCCATGCCGCGGCGGTGGTTACAACCTCCACCATCTGGGCTAAGGGCTTGAACACCACGCTGTCTGGCGCCATGCGCTTGAGCGTCGCCGGAACTAGTGCGATGCCCTGGCCACAGCCTACCGAGGCGACTTGCGTGGTCACGCTGCGCACTTCATGGAGGATGCGCGGCGAGAAGCCGCTGGCCTGGCACAGCGCAATGATGCGGTCGAAGAAGATCGGGCTTACGCGGCGGCTGAACATCACGAAAGAGTCCGCAGCAAGATCTGAAAGCGCGATGCGCCGGCGCCGGGCTAGGCGGTGCTGGGCAGGCAGTGCGACAAGCAGTTGGTCCTGCGCCATCGTGAAGGTTTGCACATCGCTCCCCAGATCTCCCTCCAAGCGAGCAAAGGCCAAGTCCACATCCCCTGCCAGCAGCGCCGGAATGGCGTCGACGGTGTCGATCTCACGAACCGAAAGGGTCAATTTTGGGTGCTGTTGGCGAAGCCGCTCCAGAAAGGGTGGTAGTACGTCCAACATGGCTGAAGATATGGCGCCAATGGTCAGCATGCCTGTCTGACCTGCAATGGCCTCTTGCACCGCCAGCTCCAACTGTTCCATTTGCAGCAGGAATTTGCGCACCGCTGGCAGGATGGCCTGCCCAACTGGGGTCAGCTGGGTCCCCAAGCGCGAACGCACGAATAGCTTTGCTTTGAGTGCCTGCTCTAGGACTTGTATCTGTTCGGTCAGTGGCGGCTGTGACATACCCAAACGCTTGGCGGCGCGGCCAAAGTTCTGCTCCTCCGCCACCGCGAGGAACAGCCATAGGTGACGCATGAGGCGGAAATTGATCATGGTTTATTCATAGGTTGGGCATATCAGAACGATCCTGAAATCGGAATTTACAGAATGATCACGCCGACCGACAGTAGTGACATCAACTTTAGTCACACCGTCATGCCTGCAGACTTCCTTGCCCGACTGGAGCGCCTGGACACCACCACTGTCTCGGACGCGCTTGACTTCCTCTCCCTGCCCGGCGCCACCGTGGGCCTGCGCCCCCTGTGGAATTGCCCCCGCATCGTGGGTCGTGCCAGCACCGTACAGCTAGGCCCTAAGACCGATAGCTCACCGACGGTGCATCTGATTTCGCCTGTGATCGCCGCTATCACCGCCGGCGACCGGATCCTGGTGATTACTGGCGGCATCGACGGTGTCTCCTGCTGGGGTGACATCCTGGCCAACGCGGCCAAGGTCAAGGGCATCCGTGGCACGGTAATCGACGGCTTCAGCCGCGACATCGACGCCAATGAGCAGATTGCATACCCGATATACGGGCGAGGTGCCACGATGGTCAGCGCACGCAATCGCGTGGTGCAACTCAATGCCGGGCAACCCATCAACGTGGCGGGCGTCACTGTGGCGGAAGGGGACTATGTGATCGCCGACCGCTGCGGCTCGGTATTTGTCCCGGCATCACGTATCGATGAGGTGTTGGATCTGGCAGAGCGAATCGCGCGACGCCAGGACGGCATGGCCCAGGCCGTTCGTGCCGGTCGTTCGGTCGAAGACGTCATGCACGACAGGGAATTCGAAGCCATCAACTCGGGAGCCCCGAAATGAACTCACGAGAAATGAACGCACAAGATCGCGAATTGGTCGCCCTCTTCGAGGGTTTGGACACGCCGGGCGTCTCCGATGCACTGGACAAGCTCGGCATTCCGGGCCAGTGCCTGGGCATCATGCCGCTGGCCGAATACCGTGGCGCCGTGGTCGGCCCGGCTTTCACCGTCAAATACGTGAGCTGCGGTCAGCCCGCTGGCACGGTCGGTGACTTCATCGACGATGTGGCCGAAGGCGACGTGATCGTCATCGACAACGATGGTCGCACCGACGCCACTGTCTGGGGCGACATCATGACCCAGTACGCGGGCTTGCGTGGCATTGCCGCCACCGTGATCGACGGCGTCTGCCGCGACGTGGCCAAGGCGCTGGGGGACGGCTATCCGCTATTCACTCGCGGCCGGTTCATGCGCACAGGCAAGGAACGTGTCGAGGTACTTGCCGTGAACCAGCCGGTGGCCATCGGCACGGCGCGCGTGGTGTCCCGGGACATCGTGGTGGCCGACGCCAACGGCGTGGTCGTCGTACCGCGCGCAAGGGCGTCCGAGGTGGCAGGGGTGGCGCACCGCATTGAGGCCGCGGAATCGCAGATCCGCGAGTTGATCGCGCAAGGGCAGACGCTGGGCGAAGCCCGCGCGCGGCTTGGCTACCACCGGCTGCAGACGAGGAACGCATGAGCCACGCATCCCAGAGCGCCCTTGCGCTCGCCCTCGGCGCATCAACCCTCTACGAAGCATCCGGTCTGCCATGTGCGCTCGACCCTGCAATCCGTCCGGTGTGGACTGGCGCTGCGGTCGCTGCCCCGGCCTACCCGGTGCGCTGCTCCCCTGGAGACAACCTCGCCATTCACCTTGCAGTGGAGCGGGCGCCGCGGGGCAGCGTGCTCGTCGTCACCACCGACGACTTCCTGGCGGGCTATTGGGGCGAGGTGCTTACCGTCGCCGCTGAGGCCGCAGGCATCGTGGGCCTGGTGATTGACGGCGGCGTGCGCGACGTCGCGGCGATGGCGCGCCGTCGCTTCCCGGTCTTCTCGCGCGGCATTTCCGTGTGCGGCACGATCAAGGCGAGCGTGCCATCGGTCGGCCAGCAGATCCTGATGACCGGAGTTCAGATTGCCGCCGGCGACCTGGTGGTCGCCGATGAAGACGGTGTGGTCGTCCTTCCAAGTGCCAGGATCGACGACATCCTGGCGGCTGGTGAAGCAAGGTCACAGAAGGAAGCTGACTTCATGGCACGACTGGCCCGCGGCGAGACGACCGTGGACCTGCTCGGGCTTTCGGCATGGCGGGCGAGCGTATGAACGAAACGACGCAGCGTTTGAATGTCCATCTCGCGGCCGCGCAGCCGTCAGCAACGTACCGGATGATCGACCGCGTGGCCGAACGCAGAGCATCCGGCGCACCCGTGATCTCGCTGAATGCCGGCGAGCCGGACTTCAACACCCCGACCCATGTGCGCCAAGCGGCCATCGACGCCATCAACGATGGCCACACCAGGTACACCCAGGTGGCCGGCTTGCGTGCCTTGCGCGAGGCGATTGCAGCGAAGTTCCGCGTTGAGAACGGCATCGACACGCGTTGGCAGGACACGCTGGTGTGCAGCGGCGGCAAGCAGGTGATTTACAACGCACTGGCCGCCACGCTGAACGCCGGAGACGAAGTCATCGTTCCGGCGCCGTACTGGGTCAGCTACCCGGAGATGGTGCAGTTGTGCGGCGCCAAGGCTGTCGTCGTCGCCTGCAGCGAGTCCAGCGGCTTCAAGCTGACGCCGCAGGCCCTTGCCGATGCAGTCACGCCGCGCACGCGCTGGCTCATCCTCAATTCGCCTTCTAACCCTACCGGCGCGGTGTACACCGCCGAAGAACTGCAGGCACTGGCCGAGGTGCTGCTGTGCCAGCCCCATGTGCTGGTGCTCAGCGACGACATCTACGAACACCTGATCTTCGACGGCGCACACTTCGCCACGATGGTGCAGGCAGAACCCCGCATGCGCGAGCGCACGTTGACGATGAACGGGGTCTCCAAAGCTTATGCCATGACCGGCTGGCGGATCGGCTTTGCGACCGGGCCGGCCTGGTTGCTGCAAGCCATGGAGAAGTTGCAGGGCCAGCAGACCTCAGGCGCCTGTTCCATCTCGCAACATGCAGCCCTGGCCGCGCTGACCGGGCCGCAGGATTTCGTGGAGGACACCCGCGCCGTCTTCGAGCGCCGACGCGATGCGGTGGCAACCCGCCTGAATCGCATCCGTGGTCTGCGTTGTGCGAAACCGGCAGGCGCGTTCTATGCCTTCGCGTCCTGCGAGGGGCTGATCGGGCGTCGCAGCGCCGCGGGGCGCCTGCTCACATCAGACGAAGATGTGGCGTTGGCCATGCTGGACGAGAAAGGTGTCGCCGTCATGCCAGGCAGTGCCTTCGGGCTGGGGCCGTATCTGCGCATCGCTTACGCGATGGACGAGGACTCGCTCGACAAGGCCTGCACGGCGATTCAAGAATTCGCCGATTCGACGAGCTGATGTCGGATCACAACGCCATGACGCCCCTTCGTGAGTTTGAGCGCCAGATCGAGCGACTGCTACGGGCACCCAGTTGCCTCGCAGTCAGCGCCCTCGAAATGGCCGGGCCTGTGCCAGGCCGAAAGTTCGAACAGGTGCCGCAAAGCTGACGTTCGGTTCGCCGACCGTTTTGGTCAACATCGGCTTGCGGGCGATGATGCTGCCTCGCGGTCCCGGTCAGTTCTTGTCCTTCGGATGCGCAGAGTGGGCGCCGGCACGGTGCCCATTGCGAGAAGCTGCTCGACGCTGGAAGGCTGATTTCAGTCGGTGGAACCGTGCACGGCCGAGCCTATTTGTTGGCGGATAAACTGAGTTTCAGATAGCAAAAGAGGCAATTACTTGGACAAAGAATTCGCCGTTAACTCGGATGGATTGCATCAGGCCGTTGAGTTGATGCACCGTGATTTTGGAAAGCTGCCAGTGTTCGACCTCCCGGTAGAGCTACCGGAGCTAGGGATAGGGGCCTCCACTGCACTGAACTCGCTGGCACCTAGCATTCTGGGTGCTGCTGCACGCCTGGGCGAGGTCACATCATTTGCACACATGGACCCGCCAACACCATGGATAACTTGGGCACTTACGCTCTGGAACGCCTCGCTCAATCAGAACCTGCTTCACCCAGCCACAGCGCCAGTCGCTCGCCAAATGGAGCAACGGGTCGTGGCCTGGCTCGCACCATTCTTCAGAATGAACGGCGGGCACATGACACCGGGGTCGTCACTGGCTAATTTGACTGCTTTGTGGTCCGCACGAGAGTGCGCATGTTGGCGATTGCATCGAACTGACCCACCGCGATCACGCAATACTGACCCACTGCTAGAGGCTACCCCAAGGTGCCTGCGTCAGTAGATTGGGATTGATTCTCGTCCTTGGATGAAGCTC
>NZ_JAQQXT010000033.1:0-6036 GCF_028595345.1 Roseateles albus
GCTGCTGGGCGGCCCGATGGCACACCAGAAGGCTTGGCGACATCAATTCGCACCATAACGGCAAGCCTCACCAGGAACTGCTTCAGTTGCTTGCTTCGGCAAAACGAATTTTGCAGGTCCGACCAATTGCGGCCTCCTCTGCCATAGCGACTCAGAGGCGGCGCAGGCATTCTGTGAATGGTTGCGGCGCCATTGTGGAACGCTGGCGGAGCGCATGGGCGCCGCGGCCTGATGGGCTGAGCCGCAAGCTGGCCGGTCCGGCCGGCGAGGGTGCTTTGATCAGCGCGGCTCAGTGAGCTTGAAAGCGCCCGGGACACATGCAGCAGGGCCATGAACTGCAGCAGGCCGTTGTAATAGCGCCCTTTGCCGGTCGGCGGCTCCATCGCCCAAAGATCGTTTACAAAGCGCTCGACCAGCGGCCGCTTGACAAGCTTCATTGACTTTGATGTCGGCACTTTGGTTGCCCACAATGGTTACCGAGCCGCAGCCCTCACTCAGAGTCCGAATGACAGGTGCTGGCCGGGAGCGTTAGGCTGCAACATCGTCAGTAAGCCGCCGTTGACCAAAATGGTCGGCGAACCGAACGTCAGCTATGCGGCGGTTGCTCGAACTGCCGGCTTGGCTCAGGCCGGGACATTCCTGGGCCACCGACAGCGCGGCAATTCCGTGCCCATACCTGCCGCTGGGGATTGCTACCTGGTATTCCAATTGCATGGACGTCCGCCCAGGCTGTAAGGTCTCTCCTGATTCTCACTTCCGGGCATCGTACAAGCTTGGCAATTTCACCAAAGGGTGCGGTCTTGCCCGCATATTTGAGATCCCGACAAGTGACACGACAGATGCTTGCGCCGCAGTCTTTGCGCGCAGCCTTGAGCGATACGGCGATGATAGGTCAATGCCGTAATGCAAGACTTGACCCCAGCCCGAAGATTAAATATTGGAGCAAAGGAAATATTATCCGAAACTGAAGGACGGGATTCTGAGTATAAAAAACTCAGCAAAACAGAATGAAAACAAGAGATCTCAATGAACTCATTTCACACGCTCTTTGGATGGAGTTGATACTGGTTCTTTGGACTTTGTTTTTTTAACCTCTTTCTCCACTTGCGCCATAGTTTTGCATTTTTTAGGATCATAACTCGGTACTACAACTGGTTCAGTTTCCTCTTCAATCACATCCTTGGACACCATGATTGAATTCATAAAGCGTTCTCTAGTTGCTTCCTTGATATTTTTTGTTTTGTTTCCATCTGGCGAAAAATTCTCTTTTTCCCTCGACATTAAAAATGAGTCTGGAGAATGTTGGTACCACTCAGTCAAGCTTACTCTTCCATCTTTGTTCTTATCGAACGCACAAGGATTCGAACTCAAATCCCTGGCTTTGCTTAGGGTATAGATTCCACCGTCTCTAGAATCAGACGAAAGCTCCAGTGTTCCAGATGATGCTCCGATAACAATTTTTTTTCCCTTGAACCCTGATAGCACGCCTGACATGCAAGCATCGACGTGCATCAGCACTTCGTTGTCTTTGAAGAGGTCCTCCAAGTCAGAGCTCAAGAGGGCAAAGTCCTCAAAGCAGCCATTTACATTCTTATAGAATCGGGAATATAGATAATCTTTTGAGGGAAATCCAAGCCCTACCTCGCCGCTGGCGGAGATTCTACATTTATCAGTGACTTTCAAATTCTCAACAAAAGCATTTACACAGGCCTCTGAATTGCGAGGCTTCGCCTTACAAAGCTGGGTCTGCCCGTCAAATGAGGTAACACCTTCTGCGTAGCACGCCTTGTAGCTGCTCTTGACCGGCTCCTCAAGGAAAGGATTTGGTCTATTGCTAACACATTCTGCGAACCTTCGATCAAGAAAAACAAATTCTGAATTTTCGGAAGCAATTTCTTTTGGACTCTTTAATACGACACCAGAATGTCGAGGTGCAGCCACCCCATGACCGCTGTAATTGAAAAGCACTCGATCGCCGGGCGAAATTCTCTTTTTCAAGAAATTCAGGAACTCCTTTTTGTTTGGATATTCACGAAAGTCTTTTTCGGTGATGTTTATCACATCAGAAATATTCGCACTTTTTTGAATCTTTTGAAATTGGATCATGTCCTTCGGGACGCCAAGTAAGTGATCCAGATTTCCTTCCGGAGGTGCTCCTGGAGAATCAAAATCAAAACCGATATTGATTGCAATCGTTTTACCAAAAACTCCGGATGGGACCGATATCAAAAGAGCAGCTAACATTGGGAGGGATTTAGATGTTAGGCTCATAGCCACAAGTTTAGCTTCAGGTGAAATTACCCACAAGTCCAGAAGAGTGGCAATAGGGTCAGGTCTTGCAATCAAGCAAAAGAGACGAGGATCAGGTCTTGATTTTGAAGGGCCTCAACCGACTTTTCGACGTCACAGTTGCCCGCCGGGTAACGACCGGTATGGGCACCGTACCGCCGCCACCACTGCGCGTCCGAATGACAA
The DNA here is from genome assembly GCF_028595345.1 of Roseateles albus. Taxonomy (NCBI): domain Bacteria; kingdom Pseudomonadati; phylum Pseudomonadota; class Betaproteobacteria; order Burkholderiales; family Sphaerotilaceae; genus Roseateles; species Roseateles albus. The sequence goes on from NZ_JAQQXT010000033.1 coordinate 2,476, forward strand.
GAACTGGCCGAGAGCGTGAGGCCGCCTCATCTGCCAGTAAGCCGTCGTTGACCAAAACGGCCGGCCAACCGAACGTCAGCTATGCGGTGCTTGTTCGAACTGTGGGCCTGGCGCAGGCCGGGAGGTTTCGTCGGTCAGGCCACATGGACCTGGTTTCGCTGAGATTCAATCTTTGCTTGCATGGCCTTCTTCGCTGCGCGGTTCATCAGTTGGTCCAGCGTTGCCGTTTCCCCAAGATGGGAGTCAGCCACACCAACAGTGATTGTGATGACGGGCGCTGTAGGCGAACCATCGTGTCGGATGGCCGCCGCCTCGACTGCCGCCCGCATTCGTTCGGCGACTTGTCGCGCTTCGGGCCCGTTTGCCCCTGGCAGCACCGTAACAAGCTCCTCGCCACCTTTTCGGAAGACGTGATCACCTTGTCGAGCCGTGGCTCGAATAATCTTCGCCACTTTGCGCAAGGCGTGGTCTCCCTCGTCGTCACCATGACGCTTGTTGTAGATGCCGAAGTGGTCGATATCAAGGAAGACTACTGCACACTGCTCCGCGCCAGCCGCTTGCCCGCCACACGTCATTTGCAGAACTTGATCCAGCGCTCTACGACTGCGAAGGCCAGTGAGGGCATCCAGCTGAACCTGCATCTGTAGCTCCCTGTTTCGCTCCTGAAGCTTCGCGACGGTCTCGGCCAACTTGAGGTTTGGTGAATCGCCGCCTTGCTTTGCCCCCGCGATATCCGAAGTCTGCCTGTGGCCTCCGCTCATGGCCACATTCATATCAATTTCTGCCGAAGACATGCCCATGTCGAGTGCAACCGACAAAGGCAGTTGCTCCCCAGGCGTCAAAGCATCATCCCGTCGCGCGCGAGTCTTGTCGTTCAGCCGATGCATGGAGCGTTGGATGAGCCAAGCCGTCAAGCGACCTTCCAGCGCAGTGATGCACCTATGAATCCGCTCGGGCAGCCATTGCTGAACAAGTGAAGACGCTGGAAACCGTCGCCAGTTGCGTCTTGCTCGATTGAGTTGAATAGTTACATGCGCCCACTCGGTCCCGCGCCATCTCTGTTCGGCACCGGCCGTCCTGACTGCGCTGGCCGCTTTCAGCGTACCCCCCTCAGCACCTTCTGACATTTCTATTCCCTCCCATTTCTAGATGCGTGACGACCTCCCCAGAGCCTGCAGATCAGATGCCCTGCTTCGGGTCATTGAGGATCTGGAACCGCACTCGTAGGCGAACCAAGTCGCCGGACTGGGTTTTGAGCTCGATTCCTTTCCACAGCTCTGCCGGGATGTCCACGTAACGCACCTCGGGCACGGTGCCTCTGGTGGCAGAGGCACTCAGTATTTCGTTCAACTGAACCATGGCTACAGGTGCTTGGTCGTCTGTCTGAACCAACCTGAGGTGCACGCTGAAGACTTCGCGGCCTAGGAGTGTTTCGGTATGGGACATTTGTTGTTGGGAGTTGCGATCACGCCCAACGGCCAAATAGGCAACGCTAGAGCCCCACTGGTCGCCATTAATCTGAGACTGAGTCTCGACACGAGCTTGGGCATGGCCTTCTTGAGGGATGGGTCGTTCGCCCTCCCAGATTTGCCAGATCCCACCGCCGTGAACGGTGTAAGCCAGCGCACTGAGCACGGTAAGCGCCACCAACACGGCGCCAACACTGAGCCATGTGCGCTCAGTAAACCCAGCTTGTACCCATCGCAAACGTTCAATCAGCGGATGTGCGGATCGCCAGCCCTTCGACAGGGCCGACGATGGACTGAGCTCAAAGGCTTTGAGCAACGCATCCCGGTAAGCAGCACGCGCAGCCTCATCACGCCGATCCAATGCGGCCGCATCACAAGCAAGTTCCTGGTCTCGCTGAAAGGCGCGCAAGGCCCACCATGCCAAGGGGTTGAACCAATTGACGACCCAGAACACCGTGGCGATCAGGTTCCACAGATTGTCGTGCCGCTTTGCATGGACTTCCTCGTGTGCCAGTACGCCGGCGCGCTCAGCTTCATTGAAGCGCTGCTCGAAGTCGCTGGGCAAGGCCAAGCGCGGCCGCAGCAGGCCGACCACACTGGGGCTGCTGCCCGGAGGTAGTGACCAGCGCCCCCATTGCCCTTCCCAAATCAGCTGACGACTCCAGCGGCGGTGTTGCAATACCACTGCAGCCCCCAGGACGCCAACTCCAGCAAACCAGACCAAGACGGGCCAGGAGACACTTGCGAATTTGGTCTCCTTCGAGGCGCTGCCTTGGGCTTGTGCTGGCCATAGCAATTGATACACGTTTCGATGCGTCACGGACACTACCCTCGTAGCCTCGGGGGAAACGAGAGGCAGTGGAATCGGCAGCGCTGGGAGCATGGTTGCCAGGGTGAAGACGGGAACCAGAAGCCAAGAGAGGTACTGCGCTCGCGGCCCAAGACCGCGAAGCATCACCGGGCGAAGGATCAGCATCAGCGCCAAGGCAAGGCCCATTGAGACCAGCAAGCCAGCGACGGTCCACTTAGTCATCGCGTTTTTCGCCGATCAGCCTACTCAGCGCCTTGCGGTCTTCAGCGGTCAATGGCTGCTGCTGCGCGAAATGACTCACCAATGCGGAAAGACGCCCGCCAAAGAGGCGGTCCAAGAGGTGGCTGCTTTGCTGGCTTACCCAGTCCTCGCGTGACCAAATCGGCTTGTAGACATTGCGTCGCCCCTCCTTGACCGCCTCGATAGCCCCTTTGGTGAGCAGTCGGTTAACCAATGTGCGCAAGGTCGGGTATTGCCAACCCTGTGCCTCCCCGATCAGTGAAAAGAGTTCTTCAGACGAAGCGGGGGATCGCTCCCACAGCGCTTCCATGATCGGTAGTTCAGCGTCACTTATTCGCATGGCACATGTTTATGGTTGTAAACGGAGTGAAGTTTACAACCATAAACAGAATGCGCGCAACTGGGTGTATTGCTACTTCAAGCACTGCCAGTGATCCGGGAGCGCTAATCCCAGCACTGGGCAAGAGGTTGAAGGCATTGCCGAGTCGCATTCGATCTGGGCTCTAGCGGCTAAGGAATTGCCGCCGGGCTTTAGTCACAGAGATCCACGAGCCGCTTTGCGGAAGTCAGATCCACCGGCACTATGTCAACAACGGGTCGGGAGCGTGACGCCGCAACATCACCAGTAAGCCGCCGTTGACCAAAACGGTCGGCGACCCGAACGTCAGCTATGCGGCGCTTGTTCGAACTGTCGGCCTGGCGCAGGCTGCCACATTTAGGGTGCCCTGACTTCGTGGCTACTCCGTGCCCAAAGCCGAAATTGGTCGGGTGGCAGCAGGGGCTGAGAGCGGTCCTTCAGCTCGACACGACGGATGGCAGCTCACTCCACCCAATGCGGATTTCAGCGATCCCGGACAGTCATTTCAGAGTGATGGCGGACAGCGTTTCAAACTGATCGCGGACAGTTTGGGCGCGCGTAAGTGCCTGGGTTGATGGTAGCTCAGGTGTCCGCGATCAGCCTGAATTGGGCTGGCCCAGACGGCCTTGCGTTGTTCGATTTGGTGCTCATGCCAGGTCCTGTTTCTTGCGCAGCGACTCGCC
>NZ_JAQQXT010000034.1:0-5709 GCF_028595345.1 Roseateles albus
AAAATCAGTCATAATCCCGCTTCTGCGCTGCTAGCGAATGCGTTAGTAGCCAAGCAAAAACAAGAAGTTAGGCCTAGGCCGGACACTTGAGCTCTTTAATAATTCACAGCCGATAAGCGTGGGCGTTTGAAGATGAGTACTGAATGCAGGCGACTGTATTCAAGTCTCTTGACTTTAAACGCTCACGGAAATATTTGATTGGAATCATGCGTACTTAGGTAAGCAAGGTTTTAGTCGATTCCGTTGAGTAAAACAAGATCGAACTGTAGAGTTTGATCCTGGCTCAGATTGAACGCTGGCGGCATGCCTTACACATGCAAGTCGAACGGTAACAGGTTAAGCTGACGAGTGGCGAACGGGTGAGTAATATATCGGAACGTGCCCAGTTGTGGGGGATAACTACTCGAAAGAGTGGCTAATACCGCATGAGACCTGAGGGTGAAAGCGGGGGATCGCAAGACCTCGCGCAATTGGAGCGGCCGATATCAGATTAGCTAGTTGGTGGGGTAAAAGCCCACCAAGGCCACGATCTGTAGCTGGTCTGAGAGGACGACCAGCCACACTGGGACTGAGACACGGCCCAGACTCCTACGGGAGGCAGCAGTGGGGAATTTTGGACAATGGACGAAAGTCTGATCCAGCCATGCCGCGTGCGGGAAGAAGGCCTTCGGGTTGTAAACCGCTTTTGTCAGGGAAGAAACGGCTCGCTCTAATACAGTGGGCTAATGACGGTACCTGAAGAATAAGCACCGGCTAACTACGTGCCAGCAGCCGCGGTAATACGTAGGGTGCAAGCGTTAATCGGAATTACTGGGCGTAAAGCGTGCGCAGGCGGTTATGCAAGACAGATGTGAAATCCCCGGGCTCAACCTGGGAACTGCATTTGTGACTGCATGGCTAGAGTACGGTAGAGGGGGATGGAATTCCGCGTGTAGCAGTGAAATGCGTAGATATGCGGAGGAACACCGATGGCGAAGGCAATCCCCTGGACCTGTACTGACGCTCATGCACGAAAGCGTGGGGAGCAAACAGGATTAGATACCCTGGTAGTCCACGCCCTAAACGATGTCAACTGGTTGTTGGGAGGGTTTCTTCTCAGTAACGAAGCTAACGCGTGAAGTTGACCGCCTGGGGAGTACGGCCGCAAGGTTGAAACTCAAAGGAATTGACGGGGACCCGCACAAGCGGTGGATGATGTGGTTTAATTCGATGCAACGCGAAAAACCTTACCTACCCTTGACATGGACAGAATCCTGAAGAGATTTGGGAGTGCTTGAAAGAGAACTGTCACACAGGTGCTGCATGGCCGTCGTCAGCTCGTGTCGTGAGATGTTGGGTTAAGTCCCGCAACGAGCGCAACCCTTGTCATTAGTTGCTACGAAAGGGCACTCTAATGAGACTGCCGGTGACAAACCGGAGGAAGGTGGGGATGACGTCAGGTCATCATGGCCCTTATGGGTAGGGCTACACACGTCATACAATGGCCGGTACAGAGGGCTGCCAACCCGCGAGGGGGAGCTAATCCCAGAAAACCGGTCGTAGTCCGGATCGTAGTCTGCAACTCGACTGCGTGAAGTCGGAATCGCTAGTAATCGCGGATCAGCTTGCCGCGGTGAATACGTTCCCGGGTCTTGTACACACCGCCCGTCACACCATGGGAGCGGGTTCTGCCAGAAGTAGTTAGCCTAACCGCAAGGAGGGCGATTACCACGGCAGGGTTCGTGACTGGGGTGAAGTCGTAACAAGGTAGCCGTATCGGAAGGTGCGGCTGGATCACCTCCTTTCTAGAAATGGTCGAGCCACGGTTGAGTTACTTGTAATTCAGCATGAGCGAGATCCACATGTACTCAGATTTAAGCGCCCACACTTATCGGCTGTATCACAACAGTGAATGAATAGAAGAAGTGAGCCTGTGGAGCTAGCCTAACAGTTGCAGAAAACAGGGAAGCTTCAGACCCGCAGGCCACGAGTGGATAACACGTGGGTCTGTAGCTCAGTTGGTTAGAGCATCGTCTTGATAAGGCGGGGGTCGCTGGTTCGAATCCAGCCAGACCCACCACGGTATACCGGGGGGGATTAGCTCAGTTGGGAGAGCACCTGCTTTGCAAGCAGGGGGTCAACGGTTCGAACCCGTTATCCTCCACCACCACTTCAGCATCAGATATTCGTTCATTGAGATGACAAACCAAAGTATCCGCGAACTGTGAAGTTCAGCGGTTGTTCTGGTTTGTCAGTTCAAACTGGCTGTGTTCTTTAACAATTTGTAGAGTCGAATCAGCGTTGTCGACGGAAAGTTCAATTTCTTTGTAAAGGGAATTGGACACCGTGCCGTCGGCAACATTTTGATTGCGTCAAACATAGACTTCAACTGAGCAAGAAATTGTTTAGATATGAAGGACGGCGTAACGCGTAAATACTCAAATAACGTACGGACCGATGAAACGGGTCTGTACGAGTTCTTGACCGACACTGCAGTCAGCGGTGTCAAAGTTATAGGGTCAAGTGACTAAGTGCATATGGTGGATGCCTAGGCGATTACAGGCGACGAAAGACGTGATAGCCTGCGATAAGCTTCGGGGAGCTGGCAAATTAGCTTTGATCCGGAGATTTCTGAATGGGGAAACCCACCGCGCGAGCGGTAACTCTGACTGAATACATAGGTCATTGTGGCGAACCGGGTGAACTGAAACATCTCAGTAGCTCGAGGAAAAGACATCAACCGAGATTCCGAAAGTAGCGGCGAGCGAAATTGGAGTAGCCTTTACGTTTTAGCATCGTGTATATCAGAACGGAATGGAAAGTCCGGCCATAGCGGGTGATAGCCCCGTATGAAAAATGCTGCGGTGTGGAACTAAGCGTAAGACAAGTAGGGCGGGACACGAGAAATCCTGTCTGAATATGGGGGGACCATCCTCCAAGGCTAAATACTCGTAATCGACCGATAGTGAACTAGTACCGTGAGGGAAAGGCGAAAAGAACCCCGGGAGGGGAGTGAAATAGATCCTGAAACCGTATGCATACAAAAAGTAGGAGCCGCAAGGTGACTGCGTACCTTTTGTATAATGGGTCAGCGACTTACATTCAGTGGCGAGGTTAACCGAATAGGGAAGCCGTAGAGAAATCGAGTCCGAATAGGGCGAATTAGTCGCTGGGTGTAGACCCGAAACCAAGTGATCTATCCATGGCCAGGATGAAGGTACCGTAACAGGTGCTGGAGGTCCGAACCGACTAATGTTGCAAAATTAGCGGATGAGCTGTGGATAGGGGTGAAAGGCTAAACAAACTTGGAAATAGCTGGTTCTCTCCGAAAACTATTTAGGTAGTGCCTCAAGTATTACCATCGGGGGTAGAGCACTGTTATGGCTAGGGGGTCATGGCGACTTACCAAACCATTGCAAACTCCGAATACCGATGAGTACAGCTTGGGAGACAGAGCACCGGGTGCTAACGTCCGGACTCAAGAGGGAAACAACCCAGACCGCCAGCTAAGGTCCCCAAAATTGGCTAAGTGGGAAACGAAGTGGGAAGGCTAAAACAGTCAGGATGTTGGCTTAGAAGCAGCCATCATTTAAAGAAAGCGTAATAGCTCACTGATCGAGTCGTCCTGCGCGGAAGATGTAACGGGGCTAAGCCAGTTACCGAAGCTGCGGATGTGCAATTTATTGCACGTGGTAGGAGAGCGTTCTGTAAGCCTGTGAAGGTGGTTTGTGAAGACTGCTGGAGGTATCAGAAGTGCGAATGCTGACATGAGTAGCGTTAAAGGGGGTGAAAAGCCCCCTCGCCGAAAGCGCAAGGTTTCCTACGCAACGTTCATCGGCGTAGGGTGAGTCGGCCCCTAAGGCGAGGCAGAGATGCGTAGCTGATGGGAAACAGGTAAATATTCCTGTACCGATTACAAGTGCGATGTGGGGACGGAGAAGGTTAGCTCAGCCAACTGTTGGATATGTTGGTTCAAGCGTGTAGTCATGCCCCTTAGGCAAATCCGGGGGGCTTAGATGAGGCGTGATAACGAGTCTGCTTGCAGACGAAGTGAGTGATACCCTGCTTCCAGGAAAAGCCACTAAGCTTCAGCTTGTAATTGACCGTACCGCAAACCGACACTGGTGCGCGAGATGAGTATTCTAAGGCGCTTGAGAGAACTCTGGAGAAGGAACTCGGCAAATTGACACCGTAACTTCGGAAGAAGGTGTGCCTCTAGTATGTGTAGAGATTTACTCTCGAAGCAGAATGAGGCCGCAGAGAATCGGTGGCTGCAACTGTTTATTAAAAACACAGCACTCTGCAAAGACGAAAGTCGACGTATAGGGTGTGACTCCTGCCCGGTGCTGGAAGATTAAATGATGGGGTGCAAGCTCTTGACTGAAGTCCCAGTAAACGGCGGCCGTAACTATAACGGTCCTAAGGTAGCGAAATTCCTTGTCGGGTAAGTTCCGACCTGCACGAATGGAGTAATGATGGCCACACTGTCTCCTCCAGAGACTCAGCGAAGTTGAAATGTTTGTGATGATGCAATCTCCCCGCGGAAAGACGGAAAGACCCCATGAACCTTTACTGTAGCTTTACATTGGATTTTGAACAGACCTGTGTAGGATAGGTGGGAGGCTTTGAAGAGTGGACGCTAGTTTGCTTGGAGCCAACGTTGAAATACCACCCTGGTGTGTTTGAGGTTCTAACCTTGGTCCCTTATCGGGATTGGGGACAGTGTATGGTGGGCAGTTTGACTGGGGCGGTCTCCTCCCAAAGTGTAACGGAGGAGTTCGAAGGTACGCTAAATACGGTCGGAAATCGTGTTGATAGTGCATTGGCATAAGCGTGCTTGACTGCGAGACTGACAAGTCGAGCAGGTACGAAAGTAGGACAAAGTGATCCGGTGGTTCTGTATGGAAGGGCCATCGCTCAACGGATAAAAGGTACTCTGGGGATAACAGGCTGATACCGCCCAAGAGTTCATATCGACGGCGGTGTTTGGCACCTCGATGTCGGCTCATCTCATCCTGGGGCTGTAGCCGGTCCCAAGGGTATGGCTGTTCGCCATTTAAAGAGGTACGTGAGCTGGGTTTAAAACGTCGTGAGACAGTTTGGTCCCTATCTTCCGTGGGCGCTGCAAGATTGAGAGAGCCTGCTCCTAGTACGAGAGGACCGGAGTGGACGCACCTCTGGTGTACCGGTTGTCACGCCAGTGGCATCGCCGGGTAGCTAAGTGCGGAAGAGATAACCGCTGAAAGCATCTAAGCGGGAAACTCGTCTCAAGATGAGTCTTGCCGGGGCCTAGAGCCCCCTGAAGGGTCGTTCGAGACCAGGACGTTGATAGGCTGGGTGTGGAAGCGCGGTAACGCGTTAAGCTAACCAGTACTAATTGCCCGTGAGGCTTGACCCTATAACTTTGACAGCTCGTGAAAGATGAAAATCAATCACTGGGTAGATCAAGGATATTTGAGAAAAGTACAAGTTATACCGTTCTTCAAAGAAGTCCGAGTTAACGCAATCAAAATAGAAGCTGATTCGAAGTGCAATACCTTAGTTAATAAGTTATACTGCACGACTCTACAAATTGGATTGATTGTTTGAAAAAAACAGTCAGTCAACCAGTTAAGCCTGATGACCATAGCGAGGCGGTCCCACTCCTTCCCATCCCGAACAGGACAGTGAAATGCCTCAGCGCCGATGATAGTGCGGATTCCCGTGTGAAAGTAGGTCATCGTCAGGCTA
>NZ_JAQQXT010000035.1:0-2241 GCF_028595345.1 Roseateles albus
CAGTGAGGACCTGGCCGCCATCGGCACAGCCGGTCTGAGAGGCTTGAGCGCCGCACAGATCACGGCCATGGACACCGTGCAGTTGACCGGCCTGGGCACCGCTCAGATGGCGGCCCTGACGAGTGCGCAAGTCGCCGGTTTGACGACCGAGCAGATGGCCAACTTTGCGACTGATGATCTGCGGGCCCTCTCTAGTTCAGCCATTGGAAGCCTGAGTACCACACAGTTCGAAGCGTTGGACTCGGTTCAAATCAGTGTTCTGAGCTCAGCACAAATGCGAGCGATGACGACTAGCCAACTCCACACCTTGACTACGGAAGAAATAAATGCCTTGGGGTCGGCTCAGATTGCTGCCTTGAGCTCGGCACAGCTAGGAAGCCTTGGTACGGAGCAGTTCAGTGCCTTTCAATCACAAGACATCAAAGCCTTCGTAAGCTCCCAAATGGCCGGTCTGACCACTGAGCAGATCCATAGCATCACATCTGACCAGGTCAAGGGATTTGACACCGAGGATCTTGCCAAGTTGAACATGAACCAGGTCGTTGCCTTCACGACGGAAGCATTGAGTGCGATGACGGCATCACAACTGGATGGACTCTACCTCGCTACGCCGATCATGTTGGATTTGAACGGCAATGGCGTACAGACTTTGTCCGCTGAACAAGGTGTCAGTTTTGACCTGAACGGCACAGGTGCCGCGCATAAGTACGGGTGGGCAACTGGCGGAGACGGCTTGCTGGCGATGGACCGTAACGGCGACGGGGTGATCAATAGTGGCGCCGAGTTGTTCGGCTCCGGGACAATACTAGCCTCTGGTAAACACGCTGCTAATGGCTATTTGGCGATGGCAGCGGAAGACAGCAACCACGACGGCAAGCTCGACGCGCATGACGCCAACTTCAACAAGCTCAGAGTCTGGGTGGACGCCAACCATGACGGCAAAACCGATACCGGCGAGTTGAAAACGCTGGCGGATATGGGAATAACCGAACTGGATCTGCAAGCCAAGTCGAGTACGGCCGTTGACCACGGCAACTTGATCGGACTGGTCTCGGGTTACAAGACGGCGGACGGGGGAACTCATCAAATGGCCGACGTCTGGTTCGCCAAGGACGTGAGTCCAAACGGGGAGCCGAGCAAGGCCTCACCTGCATTGACTGACTTGCTAGCGGCTCCGAGCGAGAACTTGCTGGTTCAGGATGATGGCAAACATATAGCCCCATCGATGGGCGACAAGCCGAGTGAGTTGCATCACGCCCTGCTGGAACGCAAGTTGATTGAAGACGAGGAAAACCATCGTTTGAACGGGCCGCTGCTCTAACCTGAGAGGGTGCCTTCGAGCGCCCTCTGTTCCAGCGAGCATAAGGCGTTATCCATGCTCCTCATCTTTTCAAGCCTTTGCCTCGGAATTCCGAGCAACAACTGTCGGCGTTTTGCGAATTCAAGGTCAGGACTAGACAAGTTTTGTGCGGTCGTTGAGAGAGTGAAGATAAATACTTGAATGAATCACAGTAGATACATATGAGTTGGTTAGACAGAAACTCAAAAAAAGCTGAGGCGAATGAAGCGGCATTCCTGCTTCCATTTCGTCGATTCATTCTGGGCCGAGCTTTCGGCGTCAAGCAACCAAATTACTGAGCGAGCTCAAAAATGGCTTCTTTCATCTCAAGCTTAAATACCGCGCAGATAGCGATGCTGTCTTCGTCAACCCTGGCAAGTCTGACTTCCGTGGATTGGGCTGCGTTCACCAGCGCTCAAATCCAGGCGCTGACCACCCAGCAAGTAGGCTCGCTTGGTACTGGTCCTGTGAGTTTCATCAGCTCTGCGCAATTTGCGATGTTTGAGACGCAAGACCTACTGGCCATGTCGACCCGTGCGATCGCAGCCATGAGGACCGACCAACTGGCCGCTCTGGACTCCGCTCAGATCGGTGCTTTGAGCAGCACCCAAGTGGCCAGCCTGAGCACCAGGCAAGTAGCCGGTCTGGGCAGCGATGACTTGAACGCTTTGACCAGCGGGCAGATTGCCGCACTGGGCTCAGCCCAGATCGCCTCGATCGCGACCGCACAGATCGCCAGCTTGGTCAGCGACGATGTGATCTCGCTGGGTTCGGCCGGTATCCGCGCCTTCACCAGTGCGCAGCTCGGCGCGCTCAGCACCGCCAATCTGCAAGCGCTGAGCTCGGCTCAAGCCGCCGCATTGACCTCGTCTCAAGTCGTGGGCTTGACCACGACGCAGATG
>NZ_JAQQXT010000035.1:2341-4085 GCF_028595345.1 Roseateles albus
TGACTTGAACGCTTTGACCAGCGGGCAGATTGCCGCACTGGGCTCAGCCCAGATCGCCTCGATCGCGACCGCACAGATCGCCAGCTTGGTCAGCGACGATGTGATCTCGCTGGGTTCGGCCGGCATCCGCGCCTTCACCAGTGCGCAGCTCGGCGCGCTCAGCACCGCCAATCTGCAAGCGCTGACGACGGGTGAAGTAGGTGTATTGAGCTCCGCGCAAGTCCAGGGACTGACCTCCCTTCAAATGGCGGCAATAGAGTCCTCCGATTTGGCCATGCTAACGACCTCCGCAATCAGTGGTTTGAATTCATTGCAATTTGCAGCCCTGAGTTCGGATCAAGTTGGCGCACTTACCAGTGTTCAGTTTGGTGTGCTGAGCAGTACACAGGTTGTCGGTATTGATGCCGCTGACTTCGGCGCGATTGGAACAGAGGACTTCCGCGCACTGGGCATCTCGACGTTGAAGGCACTCAGCAGTGATCAGATCCAGGCCATGAGCGCCGTCCAAGTTGGTTCTTTGAGTACGCAACAGTTTGGCTCATTGACGACGGTTCAGATAAAAGGGCTACAGACTGATGACATCGTGATGCTCAGCACCGGCCAGATTGCGGCGATGAGTTCTGCTCAGTTGGGTGCAATCTCAGCAGCGAACTTTGTTCACCTGAGTTCGGCTGACATCACTGCCCTCACGACTTCACAGGTCGCAGGTCTGAACACGGACCAGCTCACTGCATTCACGACTTCCCAGATTGCCGGTTTTGAAGTGGCCGATATTGCAAAGTTGAACATGGCCCAGTCCACGGCGTTGGTTGCCAACACCGCCGCTATGGGGGCGATGACCGGTGCGCAGCTTGACGCACTCTTCTTGACGACGCCCATCATGCTGGATTTGGACGGCAATGGCATCCAGACCTTGTCCGCAGCCGAAGGTGTCAGTTTCGACCTGAATGCCACCGGGACCGCGCACAAGTATGGATGGGCCTCCGGCGGCGACGGCTTGCTGGCAATGGATCGCAATGGCGATGGTGTGATCAATAGCGGTGCCGAGTTGTTCGGTTCCGGGACGCAACTTGGGTTGGGCAAGCACGCTGCTAACGGCTATTTGGCCATGGCCGCCGAGGACAACAACCACGACGGCAAGCTTGATGCGCATGACACTAATTTCAGCAAGCTCAGGGTCTGGGTCGACGTCAACCATGACGGCAAAACTGATGCTGGTGAACTGAAGACTTTGGCGGATCTAGGCATTACCGAGTTGGATTTGAACGCCAAATCGAGCACGGCCATTGATAACGGCAATTTGATTGGCTTGGTATCTGGCTACAAGACAAGTGACGGGGCAACGCATCAAATGTCCGACGTGTGGTTCGCGAAGGACGGCAAGCTAGGCGAAGAAGCCAGTAAGACCTCACCTGCCCTCAATGATTTGCTGGCGCCGCCGAGCACCAACCTTTTGGCTGACAGTGCTGCAACGACAGCAAAACCAGTCGAAGAGCCAGCACACCATCACGAGGCGCTCATCGAGCTTCGCCTGCTTGGGGATGAAGAATCCAAGCGCAATGGCCCGCTAATTTGATGGTCAGGGGCTGTGTATCGAAGATCATTCGATACACAGCTTCAACGAGCCTGTCAGAAATTTTGTGTGTAAGGCATAGCATGTCGACAAGGAGCATGAATGCCACGCAAGACAAAGACCACCGCTGCGGCGGACAAGGCGGCGCAGCCGCAATTCTCAGCCGAGTTG
>NZ_JAQQXT010000036.1:0-3446 GCF_028595345.1 Roseateles albus
AAAATTTCGGCTTACACAGACAAATTCATCGATGAGTCCTGAAATGCGAACTCGAAAACTAACACGCACATCCAGCGGTGGTTGTGAATGCGCAGTTTGGGTTTTTGGACAGCCTCGTTAGGCGTCACAACACACGCTGCACCAATGCTCATATGAAGATCAGTTTAAGAAAGATCACGCTTGAGAACTTAGACGATGTCGTCGATCTTCGGTTGCTTGATCACCAATACGAGTACCTCGCGAGCAACTCCTATTCAATAGCCGAGGCCAGCCTGAATACATCACTTCGCACCCATGCTATCTACGGTGACGAGCGGGTGATCGGCTTTGTCTTGTACTGCACGCCAGATGAAAGTGATAGCGAACCGGGCACATATGAAATTTGGCGATTGATGATCGATGCGGGATTTCAAGGGCGCGGGTACGGTCGGCAGGCTCTAGAGTTCGTCCTTCGGGAGATATGCGCAGACGACACTGCGCGGAACATCCACATTTGCTATAAACCAGACAACGAGGCGGCGAAACGTTTTTACTCAAGCCTTGGATTTGAAGAAGTCGGTATCGAGCCTGAAACTGGTGAGATGGATGCTGTGGTGTTGCCCTTGCGCATCAGATGGTCGAGGCCAGCAGGTGAGGCCTAACCGGTCTTTCGAGCCGACTCGCAACGGCAGGTCTCTTCAAGCCCCTATTTCATTCTGGGCCTTCCGTGCCCAGCCGCCGCTCGCGGCTCAAATTCGACGTTAGCCCATCGCTCAACCGGGCCTGCAACGTCACACCGGCTGCGGGCCTCATTTAATTCTGACCCTTCGGTGCCTTGCCGCCGCGGGCAAGTTAGCTCAAACGTTATGCGCCATGGAAACCACCTTTCTCGAAGACGTCACCGCGAATCAGGCGAATCGCGCCATCTTGTCTCGCTGGCAACGCCTTGAGCTACCGAACCCGTGGCTCGTTGCAGGCTGCTTGTTTCAGACCATCTGGAATGTAAAGTCGTCGAGGCAAGCCGGTGAGAACATCAAGGACTACGACATCTTCTACTTCGACGCAGGTGACCTGACCAAGGAGAGCGAGGAGCAGGCCCAGCGGCACGTGGATTCGGTACTCATGGACCTTGGTATTACTGTTGAAGTGGCCAACCAAGCCCGCGTTCACCTCTGGTACCCCGACTTCTTTGGGCAACCGTACACCCCACTCAGCTCGGCCGAGGAGGGCATCAAGCGCTTCCTCGTTAAGGAAACCTGTGTTGGTGTCAGGCCCAGGGAGTGCCACGCTCCCTATGGATTGGCTGGCGTATACGCGGGCACGCTCACAGCCAACCCTATGGTTCCGCAAACGGATCTCTTCGTTCGCAAGGTTGCAAGCTACAGGCAACGCTGGCCTTGGCTAAGCGTGAACGAGCGGGAGGTAGAGCATGGCGCCTAACCGTTCGCTCGAGTGGCCCTCTGCCAGCTCAAACGTGAGGCATCCATGAAGAGCCTTGTCATTCGAGATGTCGACCCGCAAGGCGCAGATGCCTTGAGCTTGCTTAACGAGGCATCGGTTGACGCACGCGCTTTGTATCCGGAACTATTTGTCGGCGCCACCAAATTCGCCACAAACGAACCCCTTTGTGAGCGCGGCGTTTACGTCGTTGCATACATAGACGGTTGCCCGCTCGCTTGCGGAGCAGTGCGCCAGCTCAGTATGACGGATGCCGAGCTCCGGCGGATCTATGTCCATCGCGAGCACCGGCGCCAGGGTTTGGCTCGCGCAGTGCTCTTGCATCTCGTGGGCGAAGCCAAGCGGCTTGGCTACATTCGGCTAGTCCTCGAAACCGGCAGTAAGCAGCTGCCAGCGATGCTTCTCTATGAGTCGATGGAATTCAAACGTATTCCCCCATTCGGCGAGTACGCCAACGACCCAACCAGTATTTGCTATGAGCGGCTGCTTGACGCTGATGCCTAAGCTGGTGCTCGAATGGACCTCCGCCAACTGGCCGCGCGAGGCTACCTGTATATTTTCAGGTCCGCGCGGCCAACTGGCTGTGGCCCCTCGGCTTCAACGTTAGGCGGCACAGACAGACAGTCCGTCCGACCATCCGGAGAACATATGGAACCCATCGAAATCCGATCGGACATCAGAACCAAATTCTTCCCAGCAAGCCCGGCTAAGTTGTTCACTGCCATGCGCGATCCGAATTGCATTGCCAAGTGGTGGGGTCCCGATGGATTTACAAACACGATTCACGCCTACGAGTTCGTGCCAGGCGGCAGTTGGCGGTTGACGATGCACGGGCCAGACGGCACGGACTACCCGACCGAAAACCGTTTCGTACGTCTCGTCCAGGATCAACTCTTTGAGATCGAACACCTCAATGGGCATCACTTTGTTCTCACCATCGAACTTCTGCCGCATGGCGAGGGCACGAAGGTGATGTGGCGCCAAACTTTCGATACAGCAGAGCACTACAGGCAATTGGCAGATTTCGTCGCCGCAGCGAACGAGCAGAACCTTAGCCGCCTCGCTGCCGAGCTTGCGCTTGGCAAGAGTGCCGCATAACCCATCATTCAACTAGACCCTTCGAGGCGTGTCGCCATTTGCCGCGACATCTCCTTTTGGGTCATCTGCAAGCCCACCACAATTGGCTGATCAATTAAGACGTGAGACTGCAATGCGCCGTTTGCTCGGATTCTTGCTCCACCCAGAGGTGTCGCTCTGGAAGTACTGCCTGTCCCTAGTGCCCTTGGCACTCATTCCTTCGGCATTCCTCGTCTTGTTGGCGACCTTGACAGCTGAAGCCGCAGGGCTGAACGCCGCAGCCCATTCGGCGCCTGCGATTGATGTCACGCTGGGCAACGTCTTTGGTGCCGTCGTCTTTTCACCTATTGTCGAGACGTTCATGCTCGCTGGGCTGCTCAAAGTGCTGTCATCCACATCACTACATCCTGCTGTGTGTGCGGCCTTTTCGGCTGTGTTGTGGGGCGGCTTGCACGGGCTGGTCGGGGCGCTCTGGTTCTTCGGAACCGTATGGGGATTTTTTGTGTTCTCTTGTGGCTACATTGCTTGGCGCCACACATCCTTGAGGCAAGGGTTCTTGGCGGCTGCCGTCCCGCACGCCCTGGCGAATTCAATTGCAATGCTGCTATTGTGGGTTGCGTAGAGTGCGGTCGAGCCCTGCGTTCGAGCTGCCTCGCAACGGCTGGTTACTTCCGGTCCCCATTTCATTCTTGACCTTGCATGCCCAGCCGCTCCCAATGGCTCAGTTTCAACGTTGAGGCTGTAAAAAAACTCCCCAGTCGGGTCACCCCCGATTCAAATTTAGCTGCATAACTTTTAAAATGTGCAGGCTCAATTCAGGAGTCTGCTTGTGCCGCGCTACAAACCCAGTGATTGCCACGCGCTGATGTTGCCGGTGGTGCTGTCGGAGCAGATCGTGCCGGGCAGCTTTGCCTTTGCACTGAACTACCTGG
>NZ_JAQQXT010000037.1:0-1735 GCF_028595345.1 Roseateles albus
ATTGAGCGCACCTGCCGCTCGGCCCCTTCGGCCTTCAGCAACTGGTCCACCAGCGCCTCGGGCTCCAATGCGGCATGTCGGCAGTGCGCGAGCAGCTCGGGCCAGTTGGCGGCCATGCCGTGCAGCTTGAGTGCCTTCAGGCGCGTGACGATCTCGGTGCTCATGGGCGTGTCTCCCTCAGTCGGTCGTAGCGCTGCACATCAGCGCGGGGCTCTTCCTTCAGGCTCGGCGTGCTGGTCTCGACCGGCGCAATCTGGCCGTCCTTGAGTCGGGCCAGCACATTGAGCACATGCTCGGCGCTGGGCCGCCCGGCCTCCAGTGCAAGATCCGCGGCCACCAGCACCGCGTCCAGTCCGTGCACCGGCACGGCGGCCAACACCTGCGTCATGACGCGATCGCCGCCAGGATGGCGCAGCAGGTGCCGCTGCAAGGTCTGCAGCGCCTCGGGCATGGTCTTGAACGGGGCGCCATTGCGCAGCGCGCCAGGCTTGGTCTCCACCAGCTCGATGTAGTGCTGCCAGTCGTAGAAGGTCAGGTCGCGCTCGAAGCTGCGCGCATGGCGCGCGACCTGCACGCCCTCGGCCACAAGCTCTACATGCGCGGGGTAGACGCGCAAGCTCAGGATCGCGTTCACATGCCGGGTGGGCACGCTATAGCGGTTGCGCTGGAAATGGATCAGCCCGGTGGCCGACACGCGCACCTGGTGCTCCACGTAGCCGTTGAAGGGCTTGGGACAGGGCATCAGCCGTGCCTGCTCGTCCTGCCAGACCTCGGCCACCGTCAGTGCCGGCCACTCCGGATGGTGGTTCTCCTCCCAGCACTGGCGACAGCGCTGAGCCAGCCACTCGTTGAGGCTGGCGAAGTCGGGCCAGCGCCGCTCGGCGGCCTCGCGCCAGACCTGGCGACGCCTGTCCTGCACGTTCTTCTCGACGATGCCCTTCTCCCAGCCCGAGGCGGGGTTGCAGAACTCAGGCTCGAACAGATAGTGCGAGCACATGGCCTGGAAGCGAATGTTGACGCTGCGCAGCTTGCCGACGCCGACCTTGTCCACGGCCGTCTTCATGTTGTCGTAGATGCCGCGACGCGGCACACCGCCGAAGGCCGCAAAAGCCCGGGCGTGGGCATCGAACAGCATCTCGTGACTCTGCGTCGGGTAGGCGGTCAGCCAGAAGGCGCGTGAACTCGCCAGCTTGGTGTGCGCCACCTCCAGCCGACGGCGCAGCCCGCCGACGAAGAGGTACTCGCAACTCCAGTCAAACTGGAACGCGTCACCCAGCTCGAAGCTCATCGGCACGAAGGCCGCCCGCCGCGGTGCATTGGCCTGCTGCTCGCGCCATCGCCGCACCCACACCACCACCCGCGGGTAGCTGCCGGCAAAGCCGAGTGCCCGAATCTGCTCGAATAGCGCCTTGGCTGTGCGCCGCTCCCGCACCGGTCGATGCAGGTCGGTGCGCAAGGCCGACTCCAGATGCTCCGCCCACGCATCAAGAACGCTCGTCTGCGTGCGCTTGGGGTACTTCGGCTCAGTCTCGCCTTCGCGGCGCAACCACTGCTTCACCGTATTCCTGCTCAGCCCGGTTCGCCGACTGATCTCTCGGATGGACAACCCATCCCTCAGGTGCATTCTCCTGATCTTGGCCAACATGCCCACGTTAATCACTCCTGATTCCCCGCTCAGCCTTGAGCAGGACAGTGTCGATACATGGGTCAGTTTTGCGCGATCGCGGCCCTTGCA
>NZ_JAQQXT010000038.1:0-1160 GCF_028595345.1 Roseateles albus
CTGCTGGGCGGCCCGATGGCACACCAGAAGGCTTGGCGACATCAATTCGCACCATAACGGCAAGCCTCACCAGGAACTGCTTCAGTTGCTTGCTTCGGCAAAACGAATTTTGCAGGTCCGACTACTGACCTGCTCCCCCCCTACCGTACCAAGCAAAAGTAGTAGGGGTCCGCTTTTCAGGAGAATCGCGGACATGAGAAAGAGTAAATTTACCGAGGAACAGATCATTGGGTTCCTCAAACAGGCTGAGGCCGGCATGGCGGTGGCTGAGATCTGCCACAAGAGCGGCTTCTCGGATGCCACCTTCTACAAGTGGCGCGCCAAGTTCGGCGGCATGGAGGTGTCTGAGGCCAGACGGTTGAGGGAGTTAGAGGCGGAGAACGCCAAGCTCAAGCACCTGCTGGCCGAAGCGCATCTGGACATGCACGCACTCAAAAGCGTGCTCGGTGTAAAAAGATAGCCCCGCAGGCCAAGCGAGTGGCCATCAAACAGCTGATTGAAGAACATCAGCTGTCTGAGCGCCGCGCCTGCGGGCTTGTGGGGCTAAGCCGAGACAGCTACCGGCATCCGCCGGTGCCCAGCGCTCAGACCGAAGCGCTGAAGACCAAGATCGTGGAGATCGCGCATGTGCGCAGGCGCTTCGGCTATCGGCGCGTGCACGATCTGCTGCGTCCGGAGTTTCCGGGCGTCAATCACAAACGGGTGTATCGGCTGTACAGCGCAGCCGACCTGGCCGTGCGCAAGCGTAAGAAGGTCAAACGCCCGGTCGGCGAGCGCACGCCGCTGAGCACGGCTCGCCAAGTCAACGAGGTGTGGAGCATGGACTTTGTATCGGACAGCTTGGCCAATGGCCGGCGCATCAAGTGCTTGACCGTGGCCGATGACTACAGCCACGAGTGAGTGGACATCGCAGTCGACTATGGGATCAGCGGCTTGTACGTGACGCGCTTGTTGGATCAGGCCGCCAGGTTCAGGGGCTATCCCGCTGCTGTGCGAACCGACAACGGCCCGGAGTTCACCAGCCGCGTGTTCATTGCTTGGGTGCGGATTTCAGCGATCCCGGACAGTCATTTCAGCGTGATGGTGGACAGCGTTTCAAACTGATCGCGGACAGTTTGGGCGCGCGCAAGTGCCTGGGTTGATGGTAGCTCAGGTGTCCG
>NZ_JAQQXT010000039.1:0-1101 GCF_028595345.1 Roseateles albus
ACTGCGCCGTGACCTTGGCCTGCCCGCGGTGATTCAGCCGGGTCAATCGCTTGTTGTGGCGCAGGTTGGCAAATACGGGCTCCACGGTGCCGAGGCGTTGGCTGTACAACTGGCGACCCCGGGGCGAGTCAATGGCCTGGCGCATGCGTTCGCTGGGATGGTTGGGGTCTGGCGCCTTGGGCAGGAAGCGACTGACCTGGCGGCCTCGCAGCACTGGGCCCGTCTCATCTTGCCCTCGGCTCTTGATGCACTGCTGGCGTAGCGCGCAACTGCCGCAGTCCGTCGCGTTGGCGATATAGGTCTGGTAGGGCTGACCACTGGCCGAGGTGTGGATGCCGCCTCGACTGATCAAGACCTGGCCCGCCGGGCAAATGGCCGTGTTGTCTGTGTCGTTGAAGCGGAAGTCCTTGGGCCGGAAGTGCTTGCCTTCTGGGGGCTGCTCGGTGGCTTGCTTGTCATACAGAGGATCAGGCTTTGCCTTGTGTTTATCTCGGCCCTCAAAGCGCTCGTCACGCTTGCGCATCTGGCCGTCGGCGATCAGCGCGGGGGTGTTGCTGTCATGCAGCTGCTGCACATTGGCATCGCTGTGATAGCCCGCATCGGCGGTGAACAAGGTGTTGGCGTCGCTCCACGGTTTCGCCTGCTCGATCATCGGCGCCAGCATGGCTTGCTCGGAGCCTGAGCCCACCACATCGGCTGCGACGATGATTTGGTTGGCATTGTCCACAGCCGCTTGGGCTGCGTAGCCCTGGATGACGCCCTTGTTGGTGGCCATCTTGGCACTGTCGGGGTCGGTGATATTGGACTTGAGCTCCTGGCCTTTGCTGTTCAAACGCTTGGGGTTGCTGGCCACGAAGTCCCGCGTGCGTGCCGCCTCTTGGCGCAGATCGTCGATGCGGGCTTGCCGCTTAGCCTCCAGGGGTTCCTGTGCACCCGCCTTGTCCTGCGCCTGGTGCAGCGCCAGGATCTTGTCGGCAGCCTTGTCCAGCCGATCGGCCCGGTGGCGCAGTTCTTCATGTGTTCCGCTGCGCTCTTTGCTGGCGTTGCTGGGGAGCTTGACGCCGTCGATGGCGAACATCTCGCGCCCGATCAGGCCCTGGG